>CAMDFO010000007.1 GCA_945897515.1 Rhodoplanes serenus
GCACATCCAGGTCTTGCTCGGCCTGGGCATACGAAACGCCTCGATCCTTGATCAGGCGCACAGCCTCAAGCTTGAACTCTCTCGTAAACTTCCGCCGCTCCATGACGCACCTCCGGTCCCATGAAAACACCTAACTCGGTGTCTTCGGACCCGGGGGCAGGCCAAGTCTCTAAATCCCTCGTCTGCAATGTTTTGCGAACATACTTTTTCTCTTCAGCAATCCACATCCGATATTGCCAGACATCGCCCGATGCCTTGACCCGAAAGATCAATGCTTTGCCACCCAATATTTCATGAGTTGCCTGCATTCCTGATGCTGAAATAGTCACTGGAGATTTATGTTTCAGAGTAATACCCGAAAGTTTGTCACTTCCTTGATATGTGTCTGCGAAAAACCCTTATAAATCAATAGCGACGCAAAAGTCCGTCACAACTTTGTAACTAAAATATCTATATATATCAATGACTTAGTATTCCGTTATTACTCCCACTCGATCGTGCCGGGCGGCTTGCTGGTCACGTCATACACCACGCGGTTGACGCCCTTCACCTCATTGATGATGCGTGTGGCAACCCGGCCGATGAAGCCCATGTCGAACGGATAGAAGTCCGCCGTCATGCCATCGGTCGATGTCACGGCGCGCAGCCCTACGACGAAATCGTAGGTGCGGCCATCGCCCATGACGCCGACCGTCTTCACCGGCAGGATCACCGCAAACGCCTGCCAGATCGTGTCGTAGAGACCCGCCTTGCGGATTTCGTCGATGTAGATGGCGTCGGCGAGGCGGAGGATGTCGAGTTTCTCCGGCGTGATGTCGCCGGGGCAGCGGATCGCGAGTCCCGGCCCCGGGAACGGGTGCCGTCCGACGAACACGTCCGGCAGGCCGAGCTCGCGGCCGAGCGCGCGCACCTCGTCCTTGAACAGTTCGCGCAGCGGCTCGACCAGCTTCATGTTCATGCGCGCGGGAAGACCGCCGACGTTGTGGTGCGACTTGATCGTCACCGAAGGTCCGCCGGTGAACGACACGCTCTCGATCACGTCGGGATAGAGCGTGCCCTGCGCTAGGAAATCCGCGCCGCCGATTTTCTTGGCCTCAGCCTCGAACACGTCGATGAACAATTTTCCGATGGTCTTGCGCTTGACCTCTGGATCGGAGACGCCCGTAAGCGCGCCGAGGAACTGCGGCGCGGCGTTCACGTGCACCAGCGGGATATTGTAGTGATTGCGGAACAGGTCGACGACCTGCTGGCCCTCGTTCAGACGAAGCAGGCCGTGGTCGACGAACACGCAGGTGAGCTGGTCGCCGATTGCCTCGTGGATCAGCAACGCCGCCACCGAAGAGTCGACGCCGCCGGACAGCCCACAGATCACCCGGCCCTTGCCGACCTGCTTGCGGATTTTCTCGATCGCCTCGTCCTTGAAGGCGCGCATCGTCCAGTCGCCGCGGCACTGCGCGATGTTGCGCACGAAGTTGCGCAGCAATTGCGCGCCCTGCGGCGTGTGCATGACTTCGAGATGGAATTGCGTCGCATAGAACTTGCGCTTGTCGTCGGCGATCATCGCGATCGGCGCATTCTCCGAGGTGCCGACAACGCGGAAGCCTTCGGGCAGCCGGGTGACGCGGTCGCCGTGGCTCATCCAGACCGGATAGCGTTCGCCCTTCTTCCACACGCCTTCGAACAGCGGCGTGTCCTCGGTGACCAGCACCTCGGCGCGGCCGAACTCGCGATGGTGACCGCCTTCCACCAGGCCGCCGAGCTGGTGCGCCATCGCCTGCTCGCCGTAGCAGATGCCGAGCACCGGCACGCCGGCGCTGAACAGCTCCTTCGGAGCCAACGGCGCGTCCTTGTCGAGCACCGAGGCCGGACCGCCGGACAGGATCACGGCCTTGGGCTTCATCCGGGCGAAGGCTTCGGCGGCCTTCTGGTACGGCACGATCTCGGAATAGACCTTCTCTTCCCGCACCCGGCGCGCGATCAGTTGCGTCACCTGGGAGCCGAAATCGACGATCAGAATCTTGTCGTGCTGTTCCATGGCGGGTTCTAGGGTCCCCGCATCGGTCTGTCGAGCTTTGGCCGCAGAACTCATGATCGCCGCATGATGCTCACGAAAAACCCGTCGGTGTCGGTGCGGCGCGGGGTCATCAGCAGCCCCTCGTCCGACAACAGCACCGCGCGCTGGAAAAGATAGCCGCGCTCGCCGAGCGAATTTGCGACCGCGGTCGGCTTTTCCACGGAAAACTGCGGGTGGCGACCGACGAAAGCCCGCACCTGGTCGTCGTTCTCCTCCTTGAGCACCGAACAGGTGATGTAGGCGATCCGCCCGCCCGGCTTGGCCAGGGTGGCGGCGCGGTCCAGCACCTCGATCTGTTCCTTCTGCCGCACCTCCAACGCGCCGGGGCGGACCCGCCATTTGGCGTCGGGATTGCGTCTCCAGGCGCCGATGCCGGTGCAGGGCGCGTCGATCAGCACAAGGTCGATACGACCCTCGAACTCGGCCAGCACGTCGCCGTGGGAGCGGGGCGTCAGCACCTTCGCATTGCGCACCCCTGCCCGCGCCAGCCGGTCGTGAATCGGCGCCAGACGCCGCTTGTCGTCGTCGGTGGCGTAGAGCTGGCCCTTGTTCTCCATGGCGGCCGCCAGCGCCAGGCTCTTGCCGCCGCCGCCGGCGCAGAGGTCCAGCACCTGATCGCCGGGCTTGGCGCGGGCCAGCAATGCCGCAAGCTGCGAGCCTTCATCCTGGATCTCGATCAGGCCCTTGAGATAGGCCGGCTCGGCATGGACTGCCGGGCTCTTGGAATCGGCCTTGAGCTTGATCCGCAGGCCGAGCGGCGACCAGCGGGTCGGCTCCGGCGCGAGATCGGCCAGTTCCGCCAGCGCCTCATCGCGGTCGCCCTTGAGCGTATTGACCCGCAGGTCGAGCGGCGCGCGCGAGGCCAGCGCCGCGCCCTCCTCGGCCCGCTCTTCGCCGAAGGTCCGCGCCAGATAAGGATCGAGCCATTCCGGATAGTCGCCCAGCACGTGGCCCGGCGCGCCGACCATGTTGGCGGCGCCGAGCCTGGCGCGCTCGTCATCGGTCAGCGGCGCGGGCGCATGACGCGAGCCCTCGGTCAGCCGCGCGATCGCATCGGTGTCGAGACCGCGCTCGCGCTGGAGCATCCCAAGCGCAACCGCGCGCGGCGTGCTCTCGCCCATCAGCCAGGACGATGAGGCGCGACGGCGCAGCGCGTCGTAGACCAGCCCGGCGATCGCGGCGCGGTCGCCCGAGCCGGCGAAGCGGTGGCTGAGCCCCCAGTCCTTCAAGGTGTCGTTGGCGGGCCGTCGCTTCGCGTCGATATCGCCAAGGACCTCGATAGCGGCAGCCAATCGTGCGCTGGGTGTCATGAAATGTTTGGACTCATGGGAGGGCGAGCAGAATGCGGACGATGAAAATCACCCACATCACCACCAGGACCAGCGCGCCTGCGCCGTAAAGCGCGCCGCGTTGGCGGACATTGTTATGGGCCACATGGACCAGCGCCTGCAACATACGCAGCGCTACGAAAACCCAAGCCAGCAGCACGAACAACAGATCCGCGTGGCGGGTGGCGATCGCCAGGATCGTCAGAACATAGAACAGGACCGGCAGCTCGAATTGATTGCTGAACGCGTAGGCGAACTGCGTCGCGCGCGTCGGCCAATTGGGCTCTCGCATGGCGATATCGGCATACCGGGTCTCGCCGCGCAGGAGCGACGACGTGCGCAGGGCCATCATCCCGAACATCAACGCGAATGTCAGCGCGACCTGGACGAAAAGCGGTGCGAGAACCATCTGGATCGACATCGGGATCTTTCGGATTGAGCGAGGCCGGCGCCGCGCCACGAGCCCTATGTAGGCGCAGGCCCCGCCGAATGAAAGCGGTACAGGCTTCCAAACTTAAACCGGCTTCCCCGCTCGGCGGGCGATCTGATACCGTTTCGACGATTATTCGCCGGGGGAATAAGCCAATGCGTCGGTTCGTTTGCTTTGGAATTGCCTTTGTTGCATCGGCCTGGATCGGGCCGGCAGCCGCGCAGACCAAGCAACAGCTCAACTGGTGCAACGGCCAGAACAATGCCACGCCGCAGCAAAGGGTTGTCGGATGTGACGCCGGGATAAAGACCGGCAAATACAAGGGCGCGCAACTCGGACCGTTCTATATCAATCGGGGGCGCGGCCACGCCGATATGGGCAATCTCGACCGGGCGATGGCGGACTACGACCAAGGTCTTCGGCTGGCGCCGCGCGACCTCGCCGGCCTTCTCAACCGGTCAAATGCTTATAGCGAACGCGGCGATTTCGACCGCGCCTTCGCCGATCTCGATCGCGCGATTTCGATCAATGCGAAATTTGTGTTGGGCTACTACAATCGCGGAAGTCTTTTTATTAAAAAAGGCGACCACGAACGCGCCATCCAGGATTTCAATACGGCAATAAAGATCGACTCCAAGTACATTCCTGCTTACGTCAACCGCGGCAACGCTTATTCCGTGTTGAGGCGTTACGACGAGGCGATCGCCGACGCGACCACCGCTCTCAAGCTCCTGCCGCAAGGCACGAGCAATGCGCAACGCGCTTTGATCCTAGGCAACCGCGGCGGGTCCTATGGCCTTAGCAAAAATCAGCAGAGGTCGATCGCGGATTTGAGCGAGGCCATCGAACTCGATCCGCAGCGAAGATTCCGGTTGGCCAGGCAAGCCAGCTATGATCTGAACGGCCAGCCAGAGCTGGCACTTCCCGATGTCGAAGAACTGGTGAAGAGCGATCCGAAGGATCATATCGGGTGGCAGAAACGATGCTGGATTCGCGCGCGCCTCGGGCGGCTCGACGAAGCACGTGCCGATTGCGACCATTCGCTCGAGTTGCGGCCGATCAATCCGAGCGCGCGCCACGCCATCGGATATATTTACGCGAAGCAGAAGCAATTCGACAAAGCGATTGCCGAACTCGATATCGCGATCAAGGACAGCGGCTATGTCGAGGGCGGCGCGATCGAGAGGAACTACGCCGAGGTGTTATATTTTCGCGGCATCACCCGCTTGCGCAACGGCGATGCGCTCGGTGGCGCCGCCGACATGGCCACGGCCAAGGCCACCAAGTCCGACGTAGCGGAAGACTTCTCTCATTACGGACTTTGACCAGGCGGGATGGCGCGAAGCCGCTACCGGTTCGACGGAATCGAACTGTCCAGCAGCTTGTCGCCGCCAAAATCGTTGGCGAAGCTTCCGTTCTCCGGCACGCCAACATTGACGCCCCCGTCCAGCTTGCCATCGCGGCCTTTCATGTATTCGTCGTAGGCCTGCTGGTCGAGCGATTTGTCCGGCGGGGCGTTGGTTTCCGCGACCTTCGCAGGCGGAGGGTTCGCATCCGCGCCGGCAACCGGCGCGTCGGCCGCCGGACCGGTCCGGCCTGCCTTGGCATCGTCGATCGCGGCGGTCAGACGGTCGCGATCGGGACCTGGTGGAAGTGAATCGCGCACCGCTTCGGCCCGCGCAATTTCCGCGTCTCGCTGTTTCTGTGCAGGGTCTGGAATCCTGTCGGGCATGTTATTGATTTTTTTCTGAAGCTCCTCGCGAAGCGTGCTCCGGCCAGGCGCTGGACCTTGGGATGCAACACCGCGCGCGCCACCACCCCGGTGACAGGGCTTGCCGTGCTCGTCTCAATAACAATTGGATGGATCGCCAAACTGGTTGGGGTCTTTGCCCTGGACGCCTGCCCAGTAGCGATTGTATGCGCATTGATTGCGCTGTTCGATATCTGCGATCGCCTGGCACGCGTCGCGGATCGCCTTATCGCCGCTCATGATCGCCTCCGCCTTCCGATTGGCGATACAGCTTTGCCACGCCGGCGATTCTTCCTTCGCGAAGCTGCAGAGCTTCCTTGCGGCCAAGTCCAAGACCGCCGGAGGAAGTGGCCCATTCTTCGGAACGTTGGTGTCATCCCCGGTCCATTTGGCGCTCGGATTGACCAACGAAGCATATTGCCACTGAGCACTTTCCAGATTGCCTCGAAGTTTTTCGGTATCGGTCCGCGTGCCGCAACTGCCAAGCGTGTTCTTGGCCTGCTGGAAAAGTTCATAGGCCTCTTCCGGGCGACCGCTTTCCGACAGTCTGCGCGCCCGCTCATTGGTGGCGTACGCCGTACGGTATTTGCTTTGGCAGCGGGCATGGCGCTGGCGCGTGGCGGCATCGGCTGAGTTGCGTTCCGACTGCTCCGCCTGCTGCGCGGCGTCGATCATCATGCCGAGAATACCGATCGCCGCGCCTGCTGCGCCGACCGCGGCCGCATAATTTCCACCACCACCGCCTCCTCCACCGCTGCGGTAGCGATACCCCCCGCCGCCGCGCTGCGCGGGAGGCGGCGCGTAGTTCATGCGCTGGCGAGGCGCGTCGCAAACCGAGCGTCCATCCCGGAAGGTGATGCAACTGGCGTGGCTTGTGCTTGCGGTGGCATCGGGCAGCAGCATTCCGCCGAGCAGAAGCGCCGAAATAGCGAACGGACGAAACGCCATGGCCCACCCCCAAATCGATGCCGCATTCTATACGAGGCCGCGCGCCCTGCCACAGAATTGCGCCGCGGGACGCTGTTTCGGACAGGAGTTTGGTAGCCGACTCTCCTACAGCTTGATGCTGACAGCAGTTTCGCCGTCCTGGTCCACCAACGCGCTCCGCCATGCTTTTCCGTCGAACAGCGCGGCGCGCACCGCATCGGCAGTACCGCCGTGGTTGAGATTTGCGGTGATCAGCGCACCGCCGGCGCGAAGCAACTTTGCCAGCGCGGCGAGCAGCGCCGGCGCCGGCGTGTGGCCGTCGAAGAACGCCACGTCGTAGCCGGGATCAAGCGTCGGGAGAATTTTCAGGAAATCGCCCTCATGCACGGTGACGCGCTTGACCATCCCGGCACCGGCGATGTTGACGCGCGCAAGCCGCACGTGCTCCGGGTCGCGCTCGATGGTGTCGATCTTGGCCTTAGGCGCGCCATGCGCGAAGCTCAGCGATGTGTAGCCGAGCGCGGTGCCGCATTCGAGAATCCGACCGGCGTTCGCCGCGCCCGCGATGACGCCGAGCAGCGGTCCGTTGCCGTAAGGATAGGCGCCGCAGCCATGCTTGGCGCGATGCGCCAGCGTGGCGTTGCGCACATCTGCAAATGGATCGCCGGAACTCATCGGCCACCCGCCAGCGCGATCAGCGCCACGTGGCCCGCCAGTCCCGCGACCGCCACGAAGTTGAGCAGGAACACCCGCCCGCGCAGCGGCACGTTGTCGGTCTGGGTCTGCACCAGCGTGTGAATCACACGGGCCGACCACGAACGTCCAGGCCAGGATCACGTCTACCATCGTCACCCTGCCGAGCGCGATCAGCATCGCCACCAGCGCATAGAAGATCACCGGCAATTCGAACTGGTTGGCGAGATTGCGGGTGATGCGCGCGATGTCGTGCGGCTCGTCGCGGCCCAGCACGAAACAGGCATATTCGGTTTCGCCGCTTCGCACCGCGCGCGTGCGTTCGATGGTCAGCCAGGCATACAGCAGGAACGTCAGCCCGATCTGGGCCAGCATCGGCCAGAGGATGGATGTCGCGTTCACAGTCAACCTCCCGGCGGGAACCGCACCAGCAGCTTGCCGAAATTCTCTCCGCGCAGCAGGCCGATCAGCGCACGCGGCGCCTGTTCGAGGCCGTCGACCATGTCCTCGCGGTACTTGATGCGGCCTTCACCCAGCCAGGCCGACACGTCGCGCAGAAAATCGCCTTGCCGCGCGGCGAAATCGGAAACGATGAACCCCCGCAAGGTCAGCCGCTTGGTGAGGATCGCGCGCGTCAGGGCCGAGGTCCGGAGCGATCCGGCCGGCATCTCGGTGACATTGTAAGTGGCGATCTGGCCGCAGACCGGGATGCGCGCAAAATTGTTGAGCAGCGGAAACACCGCCTCGAACACCGCGCCGCCAACATTCTCGAAATAGACGTCGATGCCCTTTGGACAGACCGCCTTGAGCTGCGCCGGCAGGTCGCCTGAGCGATGGTCGACGCAGGCATCGAAGCCCAGCTCGTCGATGACGTAACGGCATTTGTCCGGCCCGCCCGCGATGCCGACGGCATGCGCACCCTTGAGCCTGGCGATCTGACCTACGACCGAGCCGACGGCGCCGGACGCGGCAGACACCACCACGGTCTCGCCCGCCTGCGGGCGTCCGATATCGAGCAGGCCGGTGTATGCGGTCATCCCCGGCATGCCGAGCACGCCGAGCGCGGTCGAGACCGGAGCCAGCGCCGGATCGATTTTTCGCAAGCCCTTGCCGTCGGAGACGGCGTGGGTCTGCCAGCCGTGCGGGCTGAGCACGACATCGCCAACCGCGAAGCCGTCGCGGTTCGAGACCAGGACCTCGCTGACCGTTCGGCCCTCCATCACCTGTCCGATCTCGACCGGCTTGGCATAGGAGGGAGCGTCGCTCATCCGGCCGCGCATGTAAGGGTCGAGCGAGAGGAACAGCGTGCGCAAAAGCATCTCGCCGGCGCCTGGCGCAGCGACCGGCATCGGTTCGATGCGAAAGTCGCTCTCTTTCGGCTCGCCGACGGGTCGCGCCGCAAGCACGATCCGCTTGCCGGCATCCATGTGTTACGCCCTGCTCGGATAGTTCGGGCTCTCGCGCGTGATCGTCACGTCGTGCACGTGGCTTTCGCGCAATCCGGCCGAGGAGATGCGCACGAACTCCGCCTTTTTGTGCAGATCGTCCAGATCCTTGGCGCCGACATAGCCCATCGCAGCGCGGAGCCCGCCGGCGAGCTGGTGCAGCACCGTCGCGACCGGGCCCTTGTAGGGCACCTGGCCCTCGATGCCCTCCGGAACGAGCTTGAGGCTGTCCTTGATGTCCTGCTGGAAATAGCGGTCGGCCGAACCGCGCGCCATCGCGCCGACCGAACCCATGCCGCGATAGCTCTTGTAGGAACGGCCCTGGAACAGAAACGCTTCGCCCGGCGTCTCGTCGGTGCCGGCCAGCAGCGAGCCGACCATCGCGACGTCGGCGCCGGCGGCCAGCGCCTTGGCGAGGTCGCCGGAATACTTGATGCCGCCGTCGGCGATCACCGGCGTCTTGCTTTTCTGCGCGGCCTCGACCGCATCCATGATGGCCGTCAGTTGCGGCACGCCGACGCCGGCGATCATGCGCGTGGTGCAGATCGAGCCCGGACCGATGCCGACCTTGATGGCGTCGGCGCCGGAATCGATCAGCGCCTGCGCGCCTTCGGCGGTCGCAACGTTGCCGGCCACCACCTGCACCTTGTTGGAGGCGCGCTTGATGCGGTTGACCGCGTTCAGCACGTGCCGGGAATGGCCGTGCGCGGTGTCCACCACCACCAGGTCGACGCCGGCATCGATCAGCCGCTCGGTGCGGTCGTAGCCCTTGTCGCCGACGGTGGTGGCGGCGGCGACGCGCAGACGGCCCTGCTCGTCCTTGCAGGCGTTGGGATTGGCGACCGCCTTCTCGATGTCCTTCACGGTGATCAGCCCGACGCAGCGATAGCTGGCATCGACCACGACCAGCTTCTCGATACGGTGCTGGTGCAGCAGCCGCTTCGCCTCGTCCTGGTTGACGCCCTCGCTCACGGTGATGAGCCGGTCCTTGGTCATCAGCTCGGCGACGGTCTGCCGCAAATCGGTGGCGAAGCGCACGTCGCGGTTGGTCAGGATACCGACCAGCTTGCCGGCCTTGCCGTTGCCGCCGCCTTCGACGACGGGCACGCCGGAGATGTTGTTCTCCTTCATCAGCGCGAGCGCGTCAGCGAGCGTGGCTTCCGGGTGGATGGTGAGCGGGTTGACCACCATTCCGGATTCGAACTTCTTGACCTGGCGGACCTGGGCCGCCTGCTCGTGCGGCTCGAAATTGCGGTGGATCACGCCAATGCCGCCGGCCTGCGCCATGGCGATCGCCATCGCGGACTCGGTCACGGTGTCCATCGCCGAGGCGACGATCGGGATGTTGAGCGCGATTTCGCGGGTGATGCGGGTGCGGATGTCGACCTCGGACGGCAGGTAATCCGAGAGGCCGGGCTTCAGCAGCACGTCGTCGAAGGTGAACGCTTCCCGGGGGGCCGAATGAATCTTCGGAGCCATCGCCAATCCGATCCGCGCGCGGGGGCGCTCACGCGACCCGCCGAACGATAGATAATCGGACTTTCGCGAGGAAACCGGTTCCTCGCCCGACTCGGCGGCCCGCTTTATGGGTTGGCGATGGTGGATAGCACCCCGATGTGACGATTCATAGGGTGTTTGAGCGTCAACGGGACGGTTGACCACCGCGAAATCCGGTCGCCAGCACGTAAAGCTCCGCTGAATCCGCCCGGCTCGCGGCCGGCTTGATGTGCTTCACAATTTTGAAATCGCGCTTGAGCGTGGCGAGCAGCGCTGCCTCGGTGCCGCCCTGGATCACCTTGGCCAGGAACACGCCGCCCGGCGCCAGCACTACGGCTGCAAATTCCGCCGCCGCCTCCACCAGCGCGATGATCTTGAGATGATCGGTCGGGCGGTGGCCGGTGGCGTTCGCCGCCATGTCGGAGAGCACCACATCGGCCGGCCCCCCAAGCATGGTTTTGAGCTGGTCGGGCGCAGAGGGATCGAGGAAGTCGAGCCTGGCGAATTCCACGCCGGGGATCGGGTCCATCTCCAGAAGGTCGATGGCAACGACACGGCCCTTGGCCCCGATGCGCTTGATCGCCACCTGGCTCCAACCGCCGGGCGCAGCGCCAAGATCGAGCACGCGCGCGCCGGGTTTCAAAATCTTCTGCTTGTCGTCGATCTCCTCAAGCTTGAACGCAGCGCGCGAGCGCAATCCCTCGCGCTTGGCGCGCGCCACGTAAGGATCATTGAGTTGCCGTTCGAGCCACTTCTGCTGCGACTGCGTGCGGCCGCGGGCCTTGACCCGCACCGCGAGTTCGCGCCCGCCCTTGGCCTTGTCGCTGCTCCTGCGCGCCTTGCTCACGATGTCGCCATCACTTGGCCGCCATATCGGGTTCGCCCCAGACCCGGTCGTCGCGCATCATCTGCACCAGCATGCCTTCGCGCAGGCCGCGGTCGGCGACGCGCAGCCGCCGGCATGGAAACGCCTGCCGGATCGCTTCGAGAATGGCGCATCCGGCGAGCACCAGATCGGCGCGCTCGGCGCCGATGCAGGGATTGCCGACACGCTGTTCATAGCTCATCGTCAGCAATCGCTCGACCACGCCCGAGATCTGTTCGTCGCTCAGCCAGCACCCATCGACGCGCCGGCGTTCGTAGCGCGGCAGGTCGAGGTAAACGCCGGCGATGGTCGTCACCGTGCCGGAGGTGCCGAGCATGTGCATGCCCTCCATGCCCGCCTCGTGCCGGACAGCGAACGGCGCGACGTGGGAGCCGACCTCGTCGATCATGGTCTGGAACGATTCGCGGGTGACAGTGACGCCGCCGTGGCGCTCCGCCAGCGTCACGACGCCGAGCGGCAGCGAAATCCAGTCCTCGATCTCCGGATGTGGTGGACCGTGCGGCGTCGGGATCGGGCGGGCGAGCCGCACCAGTTCGGACGAGCCGCCGCCGATATCGAACAGGATCACGCCCTTGGAGTCCGGATCGACCAGCGGCGTGCAGCCGGTGGCAGCAAGCCGCGCCTCGGTTTCACGGTCGACGATCTCAAGCTCGATGCCGACCTGCTCGCGCACGATCGCCAGGAACTCCAGCCCGTTGGCCGCCGACCGGCAGGCTTCGGTCGCGATCAGCCGGAAGCGGGTGACGCCGCGGTTGCGCATCTTGCTTCGGCAGACCCGCAGCGCGTCGACCGCGCGCAGGATCGCGGCCTCGCTCAGCCGGCCGGAGCTGGTGATGCCTTCGCCCAGCCGGATGATGCGCGAGAACGCGTCGATGACGCGGAATCCGTCGCGGGTCGGACGCGCCACCAGGAGCCGGCAGTTGTTGGTGCCAAGATCGAGTGCGGCATAGGTCGGGCCGGATAGATCCTGCCCACCCGCGCCGTCGTGGCGCGGGTGACGATATGGCGACCGCCGGCCCCGCCGGTGCCGTCGAGGCTCCGGATGCGCGGGGTCGAGGCCGGTTTCCCGGGCCTCGTCGTCCATTGAAACCTTTCCCCACGCCGAAGCCCTGGGCTCGACGGCGCGGCGGCAATTCTTCACTTCGGCGCAAAGTGTAGCAGCGGTGGCGAGACGCGCAACTCAGGGCCGCGGGCGAAACATGGCGGAAATCAATGGCTGTGCTTGTGGAATTGGCACCCGTCCGGTATTTCAGGCCAACATCGCTGTCCCACTCATACCCGACAGAATTGGCTTTTCATGAACATTCAGACCCCCGCCAACTTCGGCATCGGCGAGCCGGTGCTTCGCGCCGAGGACCCGAAATTGCTGCGCGGCCAAGGCCGCTATACCGACGACATTGACCTGCCGAACCAGGCCTATGCGGTGATCGTGCGCAGTACGGTGGCGCATGGGACCATCAAATCGATCGACACGTCCGCAGCGAAAACGATGCCGGGCGTGCTCGCAGTCTACACGGGGGCGGATATCGCCGCCTACAAGCCGACGACGTCGGGCCTGCCGTTCAAGAGCCGGGACGGCTCCGAGATGATCAAGGTGAAACGGCAGGCGCTGCCGACCGACAAGGTGCGCTTCGTCGGCGACCCGGTCGCCTGCGTGGTGGCCGAGACCATCGCCCAGGCCAAGGACGCGGCGGAAGTCATCACGGTGGATATCGAAGCCCTGCCCGTCGTTACCGACATGACCGAGTCCGAAGGGGCGACGGCGCTGTGGAGCGACGCGCCGAAGAACGTCGCGCTCGATTTCCACTATGGCGATGCCGACAAGGTCAGCGCCGCTTTCGCCGTCGCGGCGCACAAGGTCAAGCTGCGCCTGGTCAACAGCCGCACCGTGGTCAGCTCGATGGAGCCGCGCGGCGCGATCGCGACCTATGACGCGGCGAAAGAACGGCTGACGTTCTACACCGGATGCCAGGGCGTGATGGGAATGCGCGCCGGGCTGGTCGACGTGCTGGGCGTCACGCCCGACAAGGTCCACGTCATCACCGGCAACGTCGGCGGCTCGTTCGGCATGAAGGCCGCGGTCTATCCGGAATACGTTTGCATCGTGCACGCGGCCAAGCAGCTCGGCCGGCCGGTGAAATGGACCGACGAGCGCTCGTCGAGCTTCATGTCGGACAACCACGGCCGCGACCACATCCAGACTGCCGAGCTCGCGCTCGACGCCGAGGGACATTTCCTGGCGCTGCGGCTCACCGGGTTCGGCAATCTCGGCGGCTATATGGGCACGATGGCGCCGCAGCCGCCGACGCTCAACACCGTGCGCAACGTCATCAGCCTCTATCAGACGCCGTTGCTCGAAGTGTCGACCAAGCTGGTGTTCACCAACACCACGTTCCTCAATCCGTACCGCGGCGCGGGCCGGCCCGAGGGCAACTACTACATGGAGCGGCTGGTCGACTACGCCGCGGCCGAGACCGGCTTCGACCGCATCGAGTTGCGCCGCAAAAACCAGATCCGCAAAAGTCAGATCCCGTGGAAGTCCGCGGCCGGCACCACTTATGACAGCGGCGATTTTCCGGCGATCCTCAAGCAGGCGCTCGAAGCCTCCGACTGGAAGGGCTTCAACAAGCGCAAGCGCGAGAGCAAGAAGAACGGCAAGCTGCGCGGCATCGGCGTCGGCTGCTATCTCGAAGTCACGGCCCCCGCCAACAAGGAAATGGGCGGCATCAGCTTCGACAAGGACGGTGGAGTCACGATTCGCACCGGCACTCTCGACTACGGCCAGGGCCACCATTCGCCGTTCGCGCAGGTGCTGAGCGAGAAGCTCGGCGTGCCGTTCGAGAAGGTCAAGCTGCTGCAGGGCGACAGCGACCAGCTCTCGGCCGGCGGTGGCACCGGCGGCTCGCGCTCGATGATGAATTCCGGCCAGGCGATCGTCGAAGCCGCGGCCAAGGTGGTCGAGCAAGGCAAGACCATCGCTTCGCACGCGCTCGAAGCCTCAGCCGGCGATATCGAGTTCGCCCGCGGCCGCTTCACCGTGGCCGGCACCGATCGTTCCGTCGGGATCATGGAACTGGCCGACAAGGTCAACTCCGGCGCCCTGAAGCTGCCGCCCGATGCGCCGCAGTCGCTCGACGTCAATCATGTGAGCGAAGGCGCGCCGGCCGCCTATCCCAACGGCTGTCACGTAGCCGAGGTCGAGGTCGATCCCGACACCGGCAATATCGAGGTGGTGAAATACACCGCGGTCAACGACTTCGGCAACATCATCAACCCGATGCTGGTGGACGGCCAGACCCACGGCGGCGTCATCCAGGGGCTCGGCCAGGCGCTGCTCGAGCACGTGGTCTACGACGAGGAGGGCCAACTGCTCTCCGGCTCGTACATGGACTACGCGATGCCGCGCGCCCACCACGCGCCGGACTTCGCGGTGCACAGTCATCCGGTTCCGGCCACCACCAATCCGCTCGGCGTCAAGGGTTGCGGCGAGGCCGGCTGCGCCGGCAGCCTGACCTCGCTGATGAACGCCGTGGTCGACGCGCTGTCGGTTTACGGCATCAGGCACATCGACATGCCGGCCACGCCGGGCCGCGTCTGGCAGGCAATCCAGGACGCCAAGGCGAAGCAGCCGCAGTGAGCATGGACCGTGCATTGAACGTTGAGTTCGTCATGGCCGGGCTTGTCCCGGCCATCCACGTCTCACTTGCATCGTAAGAACAAGAAAAGACGTGGATGGCCGGGACAAGGCCGGGCATGACGGCGCGGATAGACCTGGACGAAAAGACATCAATGACCACGCAGGCCACCGACCTCAGCTTTGCCTCGCGCCGCGCGGACGACATCCGCCTGGTCGCCGGCGTGAGCGCGGCGCATTTCGTCAGCCACTATTACATCCTGGTGCTGCCGCCACTGTTCGCCTTCGTGCGTGCCGAATACAACGTGAGCTACACCGAGCTGGGCCTGGCGCTGACCGTGTTCAACGCGGTCTCGCTGGTGTTGCAGACCCCGACCGGATTCTTGGTCGACAAGATCAACGCGCGGCTGGTGCTGGTCGCGGGTCTGTTGATCGGCGCTCTCGGCCTTGCCGTCGCCGCGGCGGTGAACTCGTACTGGGTGCTGGTCGCGATGTTCGCGCTGATGGGCGTGGGCAACACCGTGTACCATCCGGCGGATTACGCGCTGATGTCTCGTCACGTCGCGCCCGAACGCGCCAGCCAAGCCTATTCGATCCACACCTTTGCAGGCCTGCTCGGCGGCGCGGCAGCACCCGGCAGCCTGCTATTCATGCAGAGCCAGTTCGGCTGGCGCGGCGCGCTGTTCGGCGCCGCCATCCTGGGCCTCGTGGTGGCAATCGTCCTGCTGTTCCAGCGCGATCCGCCGGATGCAAACGCGCCGGATAAAGCGCGCGCGGCCGCAGCGAAAGGCAAGACCGCCGGCGGAGGCGACGGCTCGTGGCGCGTCCTGCTGTCGCCGCCGGTGCTGACCAGCTTGGTGTTCTTCATGTTCCTGGCCTTCCACAATTTCGGCCTGCAGGGCTTTTTGGTGGTTGGTCTGGACGCACTGCACGGCACCTCGCCAGCTACGGCCAACACCGCGCTGTCCGTCTATCTGACGCTTGGCGCCATCGGCGTGCTGGTCGGCGGCTGGGTCGCGAGCCGCACCGCGCGGCACGCGCTGGTCGCCGCGATCTCGCTGGTGGTGATAGCCGCGGCGGCGATGCTGATGGGCAGTGTCGATCCGGGCGCCCTGCTCCTGATCGCCATCGTAGCGGTGTCCGGGTTGTTCAACGGCATGATCATGCCATCACGCGACATGATCGTGCGCGCCGTCACGCCCGCGGGTTCGTACGGCAAGGTGTTCGGCTTCGTGACCAATGGCTTCAACGTCGCCGGCATTCTGGCGCCGCTGGTGTTCGGAGCGTTGATGGACCACGGCGAGCCGCGGCTGATGTTCATCCTGCTCGCGGCGTGCAGCGTGGCCGCCCTGATCACCGTGGTGAGCGTGCCGAGGCGGCGCGCGGCCTGACGCCGCTCCGCCCCGCATGCAGACGGAAACCCATCCCGCGATCCGGCCGCTGGTGGCCTTGCTGCTGCTGTGGCTCGCCGGCGCGGCGCTGCGGCTCACCATCCTCGCGGTGCCGCCGGTCGTCCCGCTTATCCATCTCGACCTGCACCTGACCGAAACGCAGGTCGGCATTCTCACCGGCCTGCCGATGGTGCTGTTCGCCGGCGCGGCGATTGCCGGCTCGCTGATGATCGCGCGGCTTGGCGCATTGACGGCGCTGCTGATCGGCCTGGTGGTCTGTGCCGCGGGCTCGATGCTGCGTAGCGTCGGCCCGCACATCGCAATGCTTTATATTGGCACCATCATCACCGCGTTCGGCGTCGCGGTGATGCAGCCGGCGCTGCCGCAACTGGTGCGGGCCTGGGTGCCGCAGCGCATCGGTTTCGCCACCGCGGTCTATACCAATGGCTTGCTGATCGGCGAGATCCTGCCGGCCGCGCTCACCATTCCGCTGGTGCTGCCGCTGCTCCGCCAAAGCTGGCAATGGGACTTCGTGTTCTGGGCGGTGCCGGTTTTCGTCATCGCGGCGATCATTTTCGCGCTCGCGCCTCGCATAACGGCCGTCGCCCCAACCGCCGCCAGCCGGCGGTGGATGCCGGACTTCCGCAATCCACTGATCTGGCGCATCGGGCTGCTGCTCGGCAGCGTCAACGCGACCTATTTTGCGCTCAACGGCTTCCTGCCCGACTACCTCACGCACACCGGCCGGCCTGACCTGATCAACGCCGCGCTGACCGCGCTCAATCTCGGCCAGCTCCCCGCCTCGTTCCTCCTGCTCGCCTCGGCGGATCGGATGGTGCGCACGGTCTGGTCGTATCTGATCTGCGGCGTGATCTGCCTGGCCGCGGTGTTGGCGATGGTGCTGCTCGGCGGCGTGTGGGTGATTATCGGCGCCGCGATATGGGGCTGCTTCGGCGCGGCTGTCCTGGTGCTCGTGCTGGCGCTGCCGCCGCTGATCAGCGCACCCGAGGATGTCCACCGGGTCTCCGCCGGGGTGTTCACCATCAGCTATTCCTGCGCCGTGATCGTGCCGATTATCAGCGGCGTATTGTGGGACCTGACCGGATGGACCTACGCTCCGTTCATCCCGATCGTGATTTGCATGATCGCTCTGATCGGCCTTGCACCCACCATCGTGCTGCGCGACAAAAGCGTGGGAGCTTAGCGCGCGCATGGGCGACGTCTACGGCACGGTGAAGGTTGCGGCGGTGCAGGCCGCATCGGTGTTCCTCGACCGCGAGGGCTCGACCGAGAAGGCCTGCCGCCTGATCGCCGAAGCGGGCGAAATCGGCGCGCGCGTCATCGCATTCCCGGAAGGCTTCATCCCGGCGCACCCGGTCTGGTACCACCACCACGCCGCAAGCGGTGCCATCGCCAACAAGCTCGCCGTCGAGCTATTCAAGAACTCGGTCGAAATTCCCGGCCCTGAGACCGATGCGCTGTGCGCGGCGGCGCGCGCCGCCAACGCCTATGTGGTGATCGGCGTCTGCGAGAAGACCCCGAACACCATGGGGACCATGTTCAACACGCAACTCTATATTGGCCCGGACGGCACGCTCATTCGCAAGCATCAGAAGATCATGCCTACGGTCGGCGAGCGGCTCGTGCACATGGGCGGTTACGGCGATACGTTCGGCGCGTTTCAGAGCGAGTTCGGTCCGATGTCGGGACTGATTTGCGGCGAGAACTCCAATCCGCTGGCGGTGTTCGCGCTGATCGCCGAAGGCACCCGCATCCACGTCATGAGCTGGCCCAACCATTTCCCGACCAGCGGCGATCCCTTGCGCAACCGGGTGGCCATCGACTCGCAGGCGTTCGCGCAGATGAGCAAGGCATTCGTGATCTCGGCCTGCGGCACCGTCGACGAGCGCATGATTGAGATGCTCAAGACCAGCCCCGAAGGCGAGAAATTCCTGCGCAACCCGGATTGCTGCGGCGGGTCGCTGATCGTCGATCCTATGGCGCGCATCATCGCCGGGTCGATGGGCGCGGAGGAAGGCATCCTCTACGCCGACTGCAACCTCGATCTCGGCATCCAGATGAAGCTGCGGCACGACTTCGCCGGCCATTACAACAGGCCGGACATTTTCCAGCTCAACATCAACCGCGCGGCGCCGCAACTGTACCGCGTGCACAACGATCCCACAGCCCTGCCCGGCCAGAACGCCGACATGCTTCCGCCGCCGGCAGCGCGGCTGGCGCCACCCGACGAATGACATTGAAACGGATGACCCATGGACGTTTTCGAGGCCGTTGACAGCCGTATCTCCTGCCGCTGGTTCCACGACAAGCCGGTCGATCTGAACATCGTCAAGGAGCTGATCGTGAAGGCGCAGCGCGCCGCCTCCGGCGGCAACCTGCAGTCCTGGAACGTCTATGCGCTGGCCAACGAGCCGCTGAAGCAATTCAAACGCATCGTGCAGGAGCGCATCGCCAAGGACGACCCGCGCAAGAGCAAGTCGGAGTATCCGATCTATCCCGAACCGATGTGGGGCGCCTACAAGGAGCGCCGCGAAGAGCATGGCGTGCAGCTTTACGGCTCGCTTGGCATCGACCGCGACGACCACGAAGGCCGGCTCGGGCAGTACAAGCGCAACTTCGAGTTCTTCAACGCGCCGGTGGCGCTCTTTCTGACCATCGACCGGAAGCTCGGCCCCGGCCAATGGGCCGACCTCGGCGGCTATATCCACGCGCTGGCGTTCCTGGCGCGCGGCTACGGGCTCGACACCTGCCCGCAGGAGGCCTGGGCGCGGCTTTACGATACGGTCGGCGAATTCCTGAAACTGCCGCCGAATGAGATGCTGTTTTGCGGCATGGCGATCGGTTACGGCGACCGCAAGCACAAGGCCAACGACTTCCGCTCGCCACGGGCGGAACTGCACGAGTTCGCCAAGTTTCACGGCTTCGACTGATCGGACGGCGCTGGCCCCGCTCCGCCCACGAGGGGCGCCGGCCATGCCCTTTCGGCCTATCGAATCGTTCCTAAATGATTGGCTGGCGTGATATAATCCGTCCAAATCACACGTTATCCCGCAGGAGCTCTGCGATGCAGCTGCAAACGCTCGGTTACATCGGCATTCGCGCCACCAACCTCGAGGACTGGGTCGATTTCGGTGGCCGGTTCCTGGGGATGCAGCTTGTCGATAAGACCAAGACCTCGTTGTCGTTTCGCATGGACGACCGTAAGCAACGGCTGGTGATCAACGCCGCAGACGTGGACGAGCCCGGTTTCTATGGGTGGGAGGTGGAGAACGCGGCCGCGCTCGACGCGCTGGCGAGCCATCTCGAAAACAACAACGTACGGGTCGCCCGCGGCTCCCGCGCGCTGGCCGACGAGCGCCATGTTCGCGACCTGATCGTGTTCAACGACCCAGCCGGCAACCGGTTGGAAGTGGTGCACGGCTCGGAAAGCACCAGCGACCCGTTCGTGCCCGGCCGCGCCATCTCCGGCTTCCGCACCGGCCCGCTCGGCATGGGCCATGCCGTGCTCCACTGCGAGAAGATCGACGACGTGGTTCCGTTCTATGTCGACATCCTCGGCTTCAAGCTGAGCGACTATTTCACCAAGCCGTTTTCGGCCTACTTCTTCCATCTCAATCCGCGCCACCACAGCCTCGCCTTCATCGAGTCGGGCAAGACCGGCATCCATCACCTGATGGTTGAGACCTGCTATCTCGACGACGTCGGCCAGGCCTACGACCTCGCCCAGCGCAAGCCGGAGATGATCGCCACCACCTTCGGCCGGCATGTCAACGACGAGGTGACCTCGTTCTATTCCTGGTCGCCATCGAAGTTCATGTTCGAATACGGCTGGGGCGGCCGCACCAGCGACGTCGACAACTGGACCACGCGCGTGGTCACCGAGGGCCCGAGCCTGTGGGGCCACGAGCGCTACTGGACCACGGAAGAGCAGCGCGAGATGGCGCGCGACCTGCGCGTGCGCAACGCCGAGAATGGGCTCCGCATCCCGCTCAACGTGATGGACGGCAACTACAACCGCGCGGGCGACGTCTGCCCGTGGTGGAATGCCACCGCCCCCGCGCGCAAGACCGGCTGAACCGCGCAAAACGCGCACATCCGGGAGGGCCGTCCGTCATGAACGTCAACGTCAGCAACAGCGGCGGTGGCCTCTCCAACGCCGCTCAGCCGATGGAATGGCCGGAAGGCGAACTGACGCGAATCCCCTTCTGGATCTACCAAAACCCGGAAATCTATGCGCTGGAGCAGCAGCGCATCTACGAAGGCCCGGTCTGGAATTTCCTCTGCCTGGAAGCCGAAGTGAAGAAGCCCGGCGATTACCGCACCACCTTCATAGGTTCGATGCCGGTGATCGTGGCGCGCGACTTCGATGACGAAATCTATGCCTTCGAGAACCGCTGTGCGCACCGCGGCGCGCTGATCGCGCTTGATGGCGGCGGCCACGCCCGCGACTTCACCTGCGTCTATCACGCATGGAACTACGACCTGAAGGGCAACCTCAAGGCCGTGGCGTTCGAGGATGGCGTCGCCGGCAAGGGCGGTATGCCGAAGACCTTCTGCCGCTCCGATCACGGACCGCGCAAGCTGCGCATCGCGCTGTTCTCGGGACTGGTGTTCGGCAGCCTGTCCGACGACGTGCCGCCGATCGAGGAGTATCTCGGCGAGGAAATAGCCGCGAAGATTGCGCGCGTGCTGTGCAAGCCGGTGGTGGTGACGGGCCGCAGCACCCAGACGCTGAACAACAACTGGAAGCTCTATTTCGAAAACGTCAAGGACACCTATCACGCCAGCCTGCTGCACACGTTCTTCACGACGTTCCGGATCAACCGGCTGTCGCAGAAGGGCGGCATGGTGGTCGATCCGAGTGGCGGCAATCACGCGAGTTTCTCGTTCATTGACAAGAGCTCGCAGGAGCACGATTACTCGGCGCTGGGGCTGCGCTCGGAGAACGAAGACTTCAAGCTCAAGGACACCAGCCTGCTCGCCAACATCGACGAGTTCGGCGACGGCTGCCACATGCAGATTCTGACGGTATTCCCGGGCTTCGTGCTGCAACAGATCCAGAATACTCTGGCGGTACGGCAGATTCTGCCCAAGGGCCAGTACCAGACCGCGCTGAACTGGACCACGTTCGGCTTCGAAGACGACACACCGGAGATGAAGCGCGCCCGGCTGCGGCAGAACAATCTCGCCGGCCCCGCGGGCTACGTCTCGATGGAAGACGGCGCGGTCGGCGGTTTCGTGCAGCGCGGCGTGGCCTCTGCCGGCGGCGAGCGCGCGGTGGTCGAGATGGGCGGCACGAGCACGCGGAACGAAGGCACACGCGCCACCGAGGCCTCGGTCCGCGGCTTCTGGAAGTGCTACCGCACGCATATGGGCGTTTAAGGTGGGCGTCTGAGGATGGGTGCGATCACGCTCGACCGCATCATGGCGGTGCAAGCCGCTTACATCCGGTGCATCGACAGCGACGCGCTCGAGGCCTGGCCCGACTTTTTCGTCGAGGACTGCCTTTACAAAGTGACCACTGCCGAGAATGAGCGCAACGGCTTCGAGGCCGGCATCATCTATGCCGATTCCAGAAACATGCTGTCCGACCGCGTTCTGGCGCTGCGCAAGGCCAACGTCTACGAGAAGCAGAGCTACCGCCACATCCTCGGCCTGCCGAGCATCCTCAAGAACGGCGGTGACGAAGCCGAAAGCGAGACGCCGTTCCTGGTGCTGCGCATCATGCACGACGGCCAGACCGACATTTTCGCCAGCGGAGTTTATGTCGACACCTATCGCGCGCACGGCACCGATATCAAGTTTGCGCGTCGGCTGGTGGTGTGCGATTCTTCGCGCTTCGATACGCTGATGGCGCTGCCGCTGTAGCCCGATGACCTTTTCCGTCTCGGTCCAAAACAGCGCGATCCGTTTCCCCTGCCAGCCTAACGAGTCCGTTCTCGATGCCGTGCAGCGTGCCGGCTACGAGGTGCCGTTCTCCTGCCGCAAGGGCGTCTGCGGCACCTGCAAGGGCTGCGTCGTGAGCGGCGAGGTCCGCGCCTACGGCGGCGATGCGCTGAGCGCCGCGGACCGCGCCGCCGGCCAGGTGTTGTACTGCAACGCGCGCCCGCGCTCCGATCTGGTGATCGCGCCGCGCTCGATCGGCAAGACCGATCCGTTCGCGCGCAAGACGCTGACCGCCCGGGTGTTTCGCATCACGCAACGGGCCGAAGACGTGGTGCATCTGCATCTGCGGTTTCCGGCCGGCGTGCGGGTGAAGTTCAAGGCCGGCCAGCATCTCAACGTCATGCTGAAGAACGGCGAACGCCGCGACTTCTCGATGGCCAATCCACCGGCCGAGAGCGACGGCGTGCAGCTCCACATCCGCCACGTGCCGGGCGGCGCGTTCACGTCATACGTGTTTACCGAGCTCAAGCGCGGCGACAATCTGCAAGTGGAAATTCCGTTCGGCGATTTCATTTTGCGCGACAGCGATAAGCCGATCCTGTTTGTCGCCGGCTCGACCGGATTTGCGCCGATCGCCTCGATCATCGAGGACGCGCTTCGCAAGGGCATCCGGCGCGACATGTGGCTCTACTGGGGCGCGCGCCGGAAGTCCGGGCTCTATTCCGAGCTGCCGCGCAAATGGCAGGCACAGCATCCTCGCTTTCGCTACATCCCGGTGCTGTCCGACGAAGACGAGCCCGGCATCCGCCACGGCTTGGTGCATCAGGTGGTGCTCGCCGACCACCCGTCCCTCGCCGGCTTCCAGGCCTATGTCTGCGGCGTGCCTGTAATGACCCAGGCCGCCCAACGCGATTTCGTCGCCGCCGGCCTGCCGTCCGGCGAGTTCTTCGCCGACGCCTTCGTCACCCGAGCCGACCTAGCCGCGGCTGGACCTTAGGCGGTTCCAAATCGGCTCAAATTTGCGCTTTTTTGATTCACGGCCCTGAAACCTCTCTCAACTAGGCTCGGCGCCGACTTCTACCGGATTGCAGCCGTAGGCGGGGCCGATGAACCAGCACAGACCGTTCGCCGCCCTCGATATCCGCGGCCTGAAAAAATCGTTCGACCGCCCGGCTGTGGATGGGCTCGACCTGACGGTGCGGACCGGCGAGTTCTACACGCTGCTTGGGCCGAACGGCGCCGGCAAGACCACGACGCTGCGCATGGTGGCGGGCCTGCTTCGCCCCGACGCAGGCTCGATCTCGATCGTCGGCATCGACGCGCTGGCCGATCCGGTTTCCGCCAAGCAGCGCATGGCCTGGGTCTCCGACGAGCCGATGATCTACGACAAGCTGACGCCGTTCGAGTATCTGGAGTTCGTCGCTGGCCTTTGGGGCATTGATCCGACCGCGGGCGAGGCCAATGCGCGGGAGCTGATCGGCTGGCTCGGGCTCGGCCCGCACGCGGACGAGCGCTGCGAAGGCTTTTCCAAAGGCATGCGGCAGAAGGTGGCGCTCGCTGGCGCGCTGGTGCACGACCCGAGCCTGATCATCCTCGACGAGCCGCTGACCGGCCTCGACGCCGGCTCCGCCCGCCAGGTCAAGAACGTGTTGCGCGAACGCGTCGCAGCCGGCGGCACCGTCATCATGACCACCCACATTCTCGAAGTGGCGGAGCGCATGGCCGACCGCATCGGCGTCATCGCCGGCGGCAGGCTGATCGCCGAGGGCACGCTGGGCGAGTTGCGGCTCAAAGCCGGCAAGGGCGACACCAGCCTGGAGGATACGTTCCTCGCACTGGTCGCCGAGCAGGCCGAGGCGGAAGCGGCGTGAGCCACACTGCCTCCCTCACCTGGTTCGCGCACCACGAGTTCCGCCTGGCATGGCGCGACTGGCTCGCCATGCTCACGGCGGGCAAGCCGGGGCGCGTCAAGATCGTGGCGGTGGCGCTGATCGTATTCGCCGTCTTCATGCATCTCGCGGCGCATTCGATCGTGGCCAAGTTTGCCGATATCGGGCTCGAAACCGATATCGACCGCGGCACCTTTGTCATCATCACCTGTTGCGCGCTTCTGGCGTGGTCGCTGATGATGTCGCAGGCGATGGAGTCGGTGACGCGGGCGTTCTATGCGCGCTCCGACATGGACCTCATCCTATCGTCGCCGGTCGCGGCGCGGCGCGCATTCGCGGTCCGCATCGCCACCATGGCGTTCTCGACGGTGCTGATGGCCGCATTGCTGGCGGCGCCCTTCATCAACGTCCTGGCCTGGCGCGGCGGAGTGCGCTGGCTCGCTGCCTATGGCGTGGTGGTGGGGATCGGCGCGACCGCAGCGGCGATGGCGGTTGCGCTCACCGTCGCGCTGTTTCGCACCATCGGGCCGCAGAAAACCCGGATGGCTGCGCAGATCGTGGCGGCGGTCATCGGCGCGATGTTCGTAATCGGCCTGCAGGTCGCCGCGATCATGTCCTACGGCACGATGTTCCAGCTCGCATTCCTGCAGACCGATTTCGTGGTGTCGCTGGTGCCCGCCGTCGACAGCATCGTATGGTGGCCGGCGCGCGCGATCCTGGGCGACATGGCCGCGCTGCTTGGCGTGCTGACCGCCGGGCTCTTGCTGCTCACAGCCTCGGTCGTGATTTTCTCGGCGCGCTTTGGCGAGCACGCCATCGCCGCCGCGGGCGCCTCCGTCGGCAGAGTTCGGCAGCGTCGCTGGCTGCAATCCTTCCGCCGCTCGTCGCCCAAGGGCACTCTGCGGCGCAAGGAGTGGATTCTGCTCAAGCGCGATCCGTGGCTGCTATCGCAGACGCTGATGCAGCTTCTATACCTGCTGCCGCCGGCGCTGATGCTGTGGAAGGCGTTCGGCCGCAGCAACGACGACTTGGTGCTGCTGGTGCCGGTGCTGGTGATGGCGGCTGGGCAACTCGCCGGCGGCCTCGCCTGGCTCGCGATCTCGGGCGAAGACGCGCCCGATCTGGTCGCCACCGCGCCGCTGCCCGCAAGCTTCGTCACCCGCGCCAAGATCGAGGCGGTCTGCGGCAGCGTGGCTTTGATCTTTGCGCCGTTCGTGCTGGTGATGACCTACGCATCGCCGCGCGACGGCATCGTCTCCGCAATATTCGTCGCGGTCTCCGCCATGGCGGCGACACTGATCCAACTTTGGTTCCGCACGCAGGCCCGCCGCAAGCATTTCCGGCGGCGACAGACCTCATCTCGTATCGCAACCTTCGCCGAAGCGTTCTCCTCGATCGCATGGGCGGCCACGGCCGGCCTCGCCGCGGCCGGGCGCTGGCAGGGCGCGGTCATCACCGGCGTCATCGCGTTGGGCATCCTGTTCGGTGTGCGAGCGGTCAGCCCGCCGAAGCCGTAAGATCCGTGCGCGGCCTTTCGCTGCCTACTGCTTCGGCTTGACGCCGGTGGCGTTGGCGGCGGCGGCGACCCGCGCGCGCTGATCGTCAACCGAACTCGCGAACTCAGCCGGCCCTCCGGGATTGACGATCTGCCCTGTCCGCACCAGCCGGTCGCCGATCATCGGATCGGCAGCCATCACGGCCTTGACGTCGGCGGCGATGCGCTCGCGCAACGCCATCGGCATGCTTGGCGGACCGAACAGGCCCACCAGGCCGTCGAATTCGAGCGACGGATAGCCGGCCTCGGCGACTGTCGGGACATTGGGCGCCGCCGGTGCGCGCGTGCTGTTGCTCATCGCGATCACCTTGATCTTTCCAGCCTCGACCTGCGGCTGAACGATGGCGAGCGCCGCCCGGTAGAACTGCACTCGTCCCTGGGCGAGATCGTTGGCCGCGTCAACCGCGTTGCGATACGGCACCTTCGCCATATCCAGGCCTTCGGTCTTGAGGAAGCCCTCCCACAGGAAGCTGAGCGCGCCGGTCACGCCCGCCCAATTGACCTTGCCAGGGTTGGCTCGAATGTACGCGACCAGTTCCTTCATCGAATTCACCGGCAGGTCGGCCGGCACCGATTGCGAGATCAGCGTGTTGGACACCCGCGCGATCGGCGCGAGATCGCCCGGCTTGTACGGCAGGTTGTCGTGCATGTACGGGTGCGCCGTGAACGACGAGGTCGGCGCGAACAGCAGGATGTGATCGTCCTTGGCGCTGACGAACGCGCCGATCGCAACGACGCCGTCTCCGCCGGGCCGGTTCTCGACCACGACCGGCTGGCCCCAGCGTTGGGAAAGCTTATCCGACAGCAGCCGCGCGCCGATGTCGGTGCCGCTGCCGGGGCCGAGCGGCAGAATGAACCGGACCGACCGTTGCGGCCAAGCCTGGCCTGGGGAAGTCTGGGCTGACGGCGCCTGCGCCACCGACGGCGACGCCCAAAGCGCGAGACAACCCAGGATAAGGGCGGCAGACGTGCGTGCGGCGCGCATAAGTTCCTCCAATGCTTTGACACGGAGCGTAGCGCGCCGCAGCCAAGAGTAAATGCGGCAAATCCCGCCCGATGCTCGGCGGGAGCAGCCGCATTGACAACCGCGCCACGGCCCCGAAGGATGCCGCCCACAACGCCACACGGGGATTGCAATGGAAAAGAAGCCAGTTCGCCGCATCGTCACCGGCCACGACAAGGACGGCAAGGCGGTGGTTCTGCATGACGGACCGACGCCCTATGTCGGCCAGCGCGGCGAAGGCAACGTGGTGAGCCTGCTCTGGATCACCAACGAGTCGCCTGTGGATCTGTCGCACACCCGCGACCAGGCCAGCCAGAAGACCGGCGTGCCGCCGCCCCGCAACGGCTCGATCCTGCGCGTGGTCGACTTCGCGCCGCAGAGCGGCAGCGGCGGCGAGCCGCACGGTATCGACCACAACGAAATCCTCAAGCAGATGGGCATCGACCCGGCGACCCAAGGCTACCAGCGCCACACCTTCACGCACCGCACGCGCTCGATCGATTACGCGATCTGCCTGGAAGGCGAGATCGACATGCTGCTGGACGACACGGCGGTCCACATGAAGGCCGGCGACATCATGGTGCAGCAGGCGACCAACCACGCCTGGGTAAACACCTCAGGCAAGCCGTGCCGGATTTGCTTCGTGCTGATCGACTCCGAGGTGCCGCCGTCCTGGAAACAGGACTGGAAGCCGGCGAAATAAATTTCCGCGCTCGCCAAAATCTTCGCTGGATCGCCGGGCTTGACCCGGCGATCCAGTTACTTTGCAGAAAAGATGGATGCCCGGGTCAATCCCTGGGCATGACACCGCGCGCGTGGCTGGCGCTTTGATTGCGCCTATTTCGGCTTGATGAGGTAGCGGCCTTCGCCATCGCGATCGATAGCCGTCTTGTCGCGCAACGCCTCGACGGCGCGCACCACCTCGCGCCCGTCGCGGCTGCCGACCGCGGCCATCAACTCCTCGAAAAACTTCGGCCCGTCGGCGAGCGCGGCCTCGACCGAGGGAAAGCGCTTGCCGGCGAAGCGCGGCGGCGCCGGCACGCGGGTTTCCAGCCGGTCGCCCTGCCCGAACGGCCAGGTCAGGTCGAAGCCGACCTTGGAGCCGGTGCGGACGCCTGGAGCCAGCGATGGGTCGAGTGGCAGGGTGCGCATCCCGCCCATCACGATCAGGTCGCGCTCCGGCTGGAACCGCGTCGCCATCGCCCAGTCCATCTGCTCGTCGGAGAAGATGTCGATGTCCGGATCGACCACGAACACGTTCTTGCAGTTGGCAAGCGCGCTCATGCAGGCCGCGATGGCGTTGCGCGCCTCGCCCGGCACGCGCTGGCGCAGCGCGACGCGCACGTTGAACGCGCCGCCGCTGGAGGTGGTGGCAAAGACCGCGACCGGCTCCCGCACCGCGGCGAGCAGAGTGCGCCAGATCATCACCTCGGTGCGCAGCGCCGAAAGCTGCGCGGTGTCGGTGCGGCCCATGGTTCGGCCGCCGATGGTCGAAGTCTGGAACAGCGCGTCCTTGCGATGTGTGATCGCGGTCAGGTGAAACACCGGATTGCGCTTGAGCGCGCCGTAATAGCCAAGGAACTCGCCATACGGGCCTTCCGGCTCGACATGACCGCGCTCGTCGAGATAGCCCTCAAGCACGTACTCGGCGTCGGCCGGCACGCGAATGTCGTTGGTGACGCCCTTGACCACCGGCAGCGGAGCGTCGCGCAGCGCGGCGACGAGACCAAGCTCGTCGACCGGAAGCCGCATCACTCCCGCTATGTGGTCGATCGGATGCGCACCGACCACGAAGCTCACCGGCAGGCGCTTGCCGGCGCCCGCCGTCGCCTCGTAGATCGCGCGAAGGTCGCTGGGCGAAACCAGATCGATACCGGCTTCCTTGCGGCCGCGCAGCATCATCCGGCGCAGGCCGACATTGGTCCAACCGGTTTTCGGATCGATCACGTAATCGATGGAAGACGAAATATAGGGCGCGCCGTCCGCGCCGTGCTGCAAATGGACCGGCAACCGGGTGAGATCGGCGTCGTCGCCGGTCAGCACCACCTGCTGGCATGGCGCTTCTGCGCGCGTGACGTCCACCACCTGCGGCTTGTTTGCGAGCCGGCGCTGGATTTCGGCCAGCAAGGTCGCCTGCGTCATGCCGAAAGCCTGAGCGAGTCGTGCGCGTCCGCCCATCACGCTCCCGACCAGTTCCTGCCGCTCCGGGCCGGCGGCACGGAACAGCACCGCCTTCGGGTTGCCTTCCAGCACGTCCGCAATGCCGGCGAGATCGGTCGGACTGTCCCGGACCTCAAGTTCTTCCGCAGGCAGGCTCTCGACAAAGCGACGCAAGCGGAAACGTTCGAAATCCACGGCGCTCGACGCGCGGCCGGCATCGGATTTGTCGATCACGTTCATCGCATGGTTCTCCCGGCCCGAATTATAGAGCGTTCTCGGGGGCATCCAAAGCCGGTTGGCGCGGTTGGCAACAATGGGCAGCCTTGGATAGTGTCGCGCCCCAAGGCGGGCGGGAAGGTCATGACGATGGACGACAGAACCGGCGGCGGTCCTTACATCGGCCGTCCCCTGCCCCGTTTCGAGGATTTGCGGCTGGTCCGGGGCGCCGGGCGGTACAGCGACGACGTTTCGGTCGAGGGGCAGACCTACGCGGCGTTCGTGCGCTCGTTGCATGCCCATGCCAAGATCGGCCGCATCGACACCGCCGCGGCGCGCGCCTTGCCCGGTGTGCTCGCGGTTCTGACCGGCTCGGATTACGTCGCCGACGGCCTGAAAGGCGCGATGCAGCGCCCCAATCCGGCCGGCGCGATCGACATCAAAATTCCGGCGTTCGCTCCGGAAAAACGCCCGGTGCTGCAAGAACGGCAATTGCCGCTCGTGACCGATCGCGTGCGCTATCCAGGCGAGATTCTCGCGATGGTGATCGCGGAGACGATGTTGGCCGCGCGCGATGCCGCAGAAGCGGTGACGGTCGATTACGAGGTGCTGCACGCGGTCACCGACGTGATGCAGGCGGACGGCGCCGAACCGATCTGGCCGGCGCTCGCCGCCGACAATGTCGCGCTCGATCAGGAGTTCGGCGACCGCGCCGCGGTGGACGCAGCCTTCGCCTCGGCCGATCTCGTGGTCGAGGAAACATTCCGCAATCAGCGCATCGTCAATGCCCAGATGGAGCCGCGCTCCGGCGTCGCCTCGTACGATGCCTCGACTGGCGACTACACACTGATTTCCGGCAACCAGGGCGTCCATGTGCCGCGCGCGGTGTTGGCGGAAAGCTTCGGCGTGCCGCCGGAAAAAATTCGACTGATCTGCCCCGACGTCGGCGGCGGCTTCGGCCTGCGCAACAATCTTTATCCGGAACAAGCCGCCGTGCTGTGGGCGTCGAAGCGCGTCGGGCGGCCGGTGAAATGGACCAACGATCGTTCGGAGTCGTTTCTCACCGACTACGCCGGACGCGACCTGATGACGACCGCGCGTATCGCGCTGACGCAGGACGGCCGCATCACGGCCTATCAGGTCGATCACATCGGCACCACCGGCGGCCAGATGGTGACCTACGTACCGCTGAGCAACGCCTATCGCGTCGCCACCACGGTCTATGACATCCCGCTGATGCACATGCGCTGCCGGGCCATGCTGACCAATACCGTGCCGACCGCGCCGTTCCGCGGCGCTGGCCGGCCGGAGGCCACGCTGGTGCTGGAGCGGCTGATCGATCTCGCTGCGCAGCGGCTCGGCATGGATCGCGTCGCGCTGCGGCGGAAGAACATCATCCCGCGCAGGAAGCTGCCGTATCGCACGGCGAGCGGGCTGACCTACGACAGCGGCGATTTCACCGGCAACATGAAACGCATGGTCGAGGCTTCCGACTGGAACGGTTTTGCGGCGCGGCGGCGCGACGCCAAGAAGCGTGGCAAGCTGCGCGGAATCGGCATCTCCAACTACGTCGAGACGCCGGTCGGCATCCCGCACGAGCGGGTCGAGGTCACGGTGCTCGGCGTCGGCAAGGTCGAGCTCGCCGTCGGTACGCAGTCGACCGGCCAAGGCCACGAGACCACGTTCGCGCAGGTGATGGCCGACCAGCTCGGCGTAAAGCCCGAAGACATCAAGTTCATTGGCGGCGACACAGCGCTGGTGGCGTCGGGCAGCGGCACGCATTCCGACCGCTCGATGCGGCTCGCCGGCACGCTCATGGTGGAGGCGTCGTCCGATGTGGTGAGGCAAGGTAAGGCGGTGGCGGCCAAGCTGCTCGACGTGGCGGAGGCCGGTATCGAGTTCTCCGATGGGCTGTTCGTCACACCGAACAGCAACCGGCGGCTGACAATCTATGACGTGGCGCAGGCGATCGACGACAATCCGGCGCTGGCCCCGGGCAAGCTGCACGCCAAGGCGACATTCACCGGCCGCATGCCGGCTTATCCGACCGGCTGCGCGATCTGCGAGGTCGAGATCGATCCCGACACCGGGGCGATCGAGGTGGTGCGCTACGGCTCGATCGACGACGCCGGCCAGGTCATCAACCCGCTGATCATGCACGGCCAGGTGCATGGCGGCATCGTGCAGGGGTTGGGCCAGGCGCTGGTGGAGGACGTGGCCTACGACAAAGACGGCCAGGTGCTGACCGGCAGCTTCATGGACTACGGCATGCCGCGCGCTCGGATGTTCCCGCCGTTCGAGATCATGTTCGCGGAGGACCCGACCAAGGGCAATCCGCTCCGCGTCAAGGGTGGCGGCGAGGCCGGCATCACGCCGGCGCTTGCGGTGACAATGAATGCGATCATGGATGCGTTGTCGCCCTATGGGGTCGAGCACATGGACATGCCGGCGACGCCGTACCGGATCTGGTCGGCGATTCAGACGGCGAAACGGATATAAGCTTGTCATCGTCGGGCATGACGGTTGAGCGGACAATGAAATGAAATCGTTGAACATCGGAATCATCGGCGCGGGCCTGATGGGCCACGGCATCGCCTATCTGCTCGCAGCCGCCGGCCATATCGTTCGGGTTTACGACCCGTCGGCGGAATGGCGCGCGTCGATGCCGGAGCGGCTCAAGAGCGCGCGCGATTTGCTCGATGGCGACCCGGTCCTGCTCGACCGAATTTCGGCGCACGACCAGATGGCCTCGGCGATGAAGGATGTGGCGTTCGTGTTCGAGGCGGCGCCGGAGAAGCTGCCGCTCAAGCAGCAATTGTTCGCCGAGCTGGAAGCTCTCACCGCGCCCGATACGATCCTCGCCAGCAACAGTTCGGCGATCCCCTCCACCCGGATCGGCGAAAAGCTCAAGCACCGCGACCGCGTGGTCGGCACGCATTTCTGGAATCCGCCGCACCTGGTGCCGCTGGTCGAGGTCATCCAGAACGAGAAGACCAGCGACGAGACGATCCGCAAGAGCATGGATCTGCTGCGCGACGCCGGCCGCAAACCCGTGCACGTAAAAAAGGACATCCCGGGTTTCGTCGGCAACCGCCTGCAGCACGCCATCAAGCGCGAAGCGATCGCGATGATCGCGGCCGGGGTGTGCGATGCCGAAACCATCGACGAGGTGGTGAAGAGCGGCTTTGGCGCGCGCATGGCGGTGCTGGGACCGATGGAGCAGTCGGACCTCGTCGGCCTCGACCTGACGCTCGACATCCAGAACGTGCTGCTGGCCGATCTCGACCGCAGCACCGAACCGACCGCGTTCCTCAAGGACAAGGTCGCCCGCGGCAAGGTCGGTATGCGCGCTGGCGAAGGCCTGCGCAAATGGGGACCGGGCGAGGCCGACGCCGTGCGCGAACGGCTGCGGCGCTTTCTCGCCGAGCAGGCCAAGACCAAGACGTCATGACGCGGGCGGGACCGTAAGTGCTCGGAGTCATCTTTGCGTTGCTGTCGGCGGCGACTTTCGCCCTGAACAATGCCGCCGCCCGGCGCGGCGTGGTGACCGGCTCGCCAATCCAGGGCATGGCCATCAGCATCCCGATGGGTGTGGTGTGCTTCCTGCCGGTCGCGGTGCTGACGGGCGAAATCGGCCGGCTTATGCAACTTCCCGCAACCGCGGCCGCCTGGATGGCGGGAGTCGGGCTGCTGCATTTCATCCTCGGGCGGTTTTGCAACTACAGCGCCAGCCAGGCCTCCGGCGTCAATCTCACCGCGCCGGTGATCCAACTCCAGGTCATCGTCACGCTGACCCTTGCGGTGGCGATCCTGCATGAGCCGTGCACCGCCTTGCAGATGATCGGCGGCGCGATGATCTTCATCGGTTCGATTGCCACCCAGCAGCAGCCGTCGCGTGCGACCAGAGGAACGACCAAGGACGCGGCAGTCCCGGCGGATTCCGGCATCGGCAAGCCCGCCGCCTTCGTGCCGCGCCGCATCGCCGGCTATGTCTACGCGTCAGGCGCCGCTTTCGCCTACGGCGCTTCGCCGATCATGGCGCGCCACGCACTTGGAGATACTGGCCCGATAACCGGCATCCTCGGCGGCCTGATCGCTTATGGCGCCGCCACCTTGGTGGTTGTGGTTGCGCTGCTCTCGCCAGCGATCCGGCGCAACGTCGCGGCGCTCAAGCGCGAAAATGCGCCCTGGTTCGTGGGCTCGGGCGTGTTCGTCGCCATGGCGCAGGGCTTCTTCTTTTCGGCGGTCGCGGTTGCGCCGATCATGCTGGTGATGCCGCTCCTGCAAATGTCGCTGGTGTTTCGATTGCTGCTGTCGGCGTGGCTCAATCCGGATCACGAGGTGTTCGGACCGCTGGTCTATGTGGGTGTGGCGACCGCGATCGGCGGCGCGCTGATGGTCTCGATCGATACCGACTTCATCTTGAGCACCCTGGGCGCACCAGAAACTCTCGCCCGCATCCTGCGCTGGCGGGTTTAAGGCGCAAAAGCCGCAGCCCCCAGACTGAACAGCTCCGCACAAAGCTGCTACGCTCCCCCAACGCAATCCTGTCGGGGAGAGGGCCATGCCGCTGTTCCGCCGCGTGTTGACGATTGCACTGCTCGCCATTCCGTATTGCACCGGACCGGCATCCGCCCAGAGCTGGCCGACCCGGCCGGTCACCATGGTGGTGGGGTTCGCGGCCGGCGGCGGCACCGATGTGCTCGGCCGCATCATCGGCAGGCGGCTTTCGGAGGTGTTGGGCCAGCAGGTGATCATCGAAAACGTCGGCGGCGCCGGCGGCATGATGGGCTCATCGCGCGTCGCCAAGTCGCCGCCGGACGGCTACACGTTCGTGCTCGGCAGCCGGGCCGACGCCATCAACCAGACGCTCTACAAAAAGCCGCTCTACGACCTGCGGACCGATCTGATGCCGGTGGTGCTGATCGCCGATCAGCCCACAGTGCTGATCGCGCGGCCAGACATTCCAGCCGCCAATCTGCAAGAACTCATCGCCTACACGAAGAAGAACCAGGACACGGTCAAGTTCGCGTCCGCAGGCGCGGGCTCCACCGGGCACCTCGACTGCGTTCGCTTCAACACGGCGATCGGCGTCAAGATTACGCACGTGCCGTATCGCGGCGGCGGACCCGCGATGCAGGACCTGATCGCCGGTCGCGTGGACTACATCTGCACGCTGACCGCAACCGCGGTGCCGCAGATCGAAAGCAATCTGGTCAAGGCGATCGCGGTGTTCACGCCCAATCGCGCCCCGATGCTGGCGAAGCTTGCGACCGCGAAGGAACAAGGCTTTGGTGACATGGAAGCCTCGACCTGGTTCGGCTTCTTCGTGCCGAAGGGCACGCCGGCTGGCGTCATCCAGAGGCTGCGCGACGCCACAGCCGAGGCGATGAACACGCCGTCGGTGCAGGAGCAATTGTTGAAGTCGGGCGCGCTTGTCGTTGCGCCCGAGCGCCGCTCGACCGAATACTTCCGGCAATTCGTCGAGAGTGAAATCGCCAAGAATGCCGAGCCGATCAAGGCGACCGGCATTTCGATGGAATGAAACGGGACAGCGTCGTTTAACGGACGAGTTGTCCCTTTAGCCAGCCGACGATGCCCTTGAGGATGTCGCTGTACGGAATACCCGGCGTGCGGCCCATGTGGTGGCCTTCCGGATAGACCCGCGCCGACTTCGGGTTGCCGTGCTCCATCAGGAGATAGATATCGTCGACCGGCGCCTGGTCGTCGAGCTTGCCGTTGACGCCCAGCAGTGGCGCGGATGGCTTGTCGAGCAGGCCCATGGTCTTGAGCGAGAACGCTGGCGCGACCTCCAAAAATTCCTCCAGCGTCTTGGTTCCCATGGCGCGGCCGCGCGCATCGAGCAGGCTCTGCGCACCGAACAGATAGGTTGCGCCGCCGGTGGTGAAGGCCGGCACCAGCCATTCCTTCTGGAATCCGTAATGCACGCTGCCGCCGTGAAACACCGCGCCCTTGATCCGGTCGGCTGCAACGAACGCAAGCCGTGCCGCCCAATAGGCGCCGAAGCTGCCGCCCCACACGCCGATCCGCTTGCCGTCGATCTCGGAACGCGTCAGCACATAATCCAGCCACGCGAAGTACGTGCGCTCGGCGGAAGGATCGCGATAACCAACTGGATTTTCGCCGCTGCCCGGCATGTCGATGGTCAGCGACGCCAGCCCTTCATTGAGGATCAGACCGCTGGCGTGGAGGCGATCCTCCTTCCAGCCATCGACGCCGCCCCAATGCATGACCACCGGCGGCTTCGCAACGCCCGGGGGAAGCTGGAGGTAGCCGACCAGCTTCTTGCCTTCGAACGGCAGCTCGATGATTTCGAGCTTCGGGTCTAGAAATTTCGACGCCTTGCGGAAGATGCGCAGCGAATGCTGGAACGCCGCGAGCTGGCCCGGCGAAATCGGCGCCGGGTAGCGGCCGACGCGGCAGGCGTCGAAGCCCAGCATATAGAGCTCTTCAAGCTCCGCGCCGCCGGCGCCCGCCTTGGCGCGCGCATCGGCGTTTTCCTCGTAGGCCAGACCGATCCTGCACCACTCCTCCGCCCAATGATCGCGATCGAGGCTCTTGAGCGCGTCCACCACCCGCCTAGCGTCTTCGGGACGAATCTCGTCGAACGGATTGTGCTTGCCCGCGCGCCGCAGGATTTCCGCCTTGACCTCCTCCAGCGGACGCTCGCGCACACCGGCCGGCCGTTTGGTATCCTGCACGTTCATGGTCAAACCCTCTTGAACCGGCATTCTCAATCGCTCGCCGAACCTGTTCAAGGGGCGGGATGACGCCGCAGTAAACCGAACCTCTTACTTGCCTTTCAGCACGTAGCGCCCGCTCTCGTTGCGGGTCAGCTTGTCAGCCGCATAGAGCGCATCCAGCTCTCGCACGATCTCGCGGCCATCCCGGCTGCCTGCGGCCGCCATCAGTTCGAGGAAGCTTGCGGGTTTTTCCGCCAGCACATCCGCCGCCGCCCTCTTGCCGTTGCTCTTCGGCATCACCGGCGGCATGGGAATGCCCCATTCCAGCGACGTGCGTTTGCCGAACGGGATGGTGCAGTCGAAACCGACCTTGGCGCCGGTGCGCGCTCCACCGAGCGACGGGTCGAGCGGCACCACGCGAAATCCGCTCCCCACGATCATGTCGCGATCGCCCTGAAAGCGCGTGCCCAGGGCCCAGTCGCATTGCTCATCGGAAAACACGTCGATGTCGTCGTCGAACACGAATACCTGCTTGGCTTCGGCCATGCTGCCGAAAACCGCCGCAATGGCATTGCGCGCCTCGCCAGGCACCCGCTGACGCAATGAAACCCGGACGTTGTACATGCCGCCACTGGAGGGGGTGGCGAACACCGCGACCGGCTCGCGCACCGCGGTGACGAGTCCAGCCCAGGCCGCGGACTCCGTCTTCATGGTGGTGAGCTGTGCGGTATCGGTGCGTCCCAGCGACTTGCCGCCGATGGTGACGGTCTGAAACAGCGCATCCTTGCGGTGCGTGATCGCGGTGACGTGCAGCACCGGATTGCGCTTCACGATGCCGTAGTAGCCGACATATTCGCCGAACGGGCCTTCCGGCTCGACATGCCCCTTCGGATCGAGATAGCCCTCGATGACGTATTCGGCATCGGCCGGCACCCAGACATCGTTGCTCACGCATTTCACGATCGGTACCGGCGCGCCGCGCACCGCACCGATCACATCGAGCTCGTCCATGGGCGGCGTCATGCTGACCGCTGCCATGAAGTCCGCCGGATGCGAGCCGACGGTGTACGCAACAGGCAGCTTCTCGCCCTTCGCCACCGCTTCGAGATAGATCGCGCGCAGGTCGCTCGGCGCGATCATGTCGACGCCGGCCGTGCGCGGGCCGCGCAGCATGATGCGGCGGCAGCCGACGTTGGTGTGACCGGTGGCGGGGAATTGCGCGAAGTCGATGCTGGCCGAGATATAGGGCGCACCGTCCTCGCCGTGCTGCAGATGGACCGGCAGCGCGCAGAGATCGGCATCCTCGCCCTTGAGCACCACCTCCTGGACCGGTGCATCCTTGCCTGCAACCTTGATCGGCTTTTGCGGATTGGCGAGCCGCTTCATCAGTTCCGGCAACAGCCCGGCCTCATCGGTGTCGAGCGCCAGCGCGAGCCGCTTTCGCGATCCCATCACGTTGCCGATGAGTTCCGCCTTCTCGGGGCCGGCAGCCTTGAACAAGGTCGCGCGCGGGTTGCCTTCGAGCACGCCGGCCACGTCGACGAGATCGATCGGCTGGTCGTGAATCTCGCATTCTCCGATCTGCACCAGCCGGTCGACGAAACGGCGCAGGCGAAAGCGATCGGTGTCGACGGCGGCCATCGTGGCTCCATTTGCTCTTGGCGGCGGGGTTTCTATAGATTGCGCCGACCGGTGCGAGGAGAGCAAGTCCATGCCTGCCCAGCCAACAAATCACAAGGTCCGGGACGTCAATATTCGGATGCTCCGGGGCGGGTCCGGTCCACCGCTGCTGTTCCTGCATGGCGCCAACGGCCTGCCGGTGTGGCTGCCCGTGTTCGAGCAGCTCTCCAAGCATTTCGACGTGATGATCCCCGAGCATCCCGGCTACGGCACCTCCGACAATCCGCCGTGGATGCGCAACATCGGCGATCTTGCGATGTACTACCTGGATTTCCTCGACGGTCTGGGCGGCGAGAAAGTGCATGTCGTCGGCCAGTCGCTCGGCGGCTGGGCGGCGGCGGAAGCGGCCGTTCGCAACTGCTCGCGGATCGCGACGCTGTCGCTACTCGCGCCCGCCGGCATCCGCGTGAAGGGCATTCCCTCCGGCGACAATTTCATCTGGGACCTCGAAGAGGGCCTGCGTAATTTGTACCACGATCAGTCATTCCCGGACCGGATGCTGGCGCAGCCGCTTTCGGACGACGATGCCGAGATCGCGCTGACCAATCGTTACGCCACCACGAAATTCGGCTGGGACCCGCGCTGGTTCAACCCGGCGCTGGAGCGCTGGCTGCATCGCATCAGCGTTCCGACGCTGGTGATGTGGGGCGAAAACGACAAGCTGTTTCCGGTGGCCTACGCCAAGCGCTGGGGCGAGCGCATTCCGGGCGCGCAGGTCGAAATCGTCCCGCAATGCGGTCACGTGCCCGCGGTCGAGAAGGCTGAACTGACGGCACAGAAAATCATCGCCCTCGCGGGGAGGCGCTAATGCAGTTCACTTTCTTCCACCTGATGCCCTACCGCCCGCTCGACATGGCTGAGCGCCACAAGCACCGCGCCGGCTGGGTGGTGCTACCGAACACGCTGTACGACCCGAAAAAGGGAGCCGACGAATACCAGTCCTACATCGACCAGTTGGTCTATGCGGAGAAGCTCGGCTTCGACGTCATCGCGGTCAACGAACACCATCAGACCGCCTACGGCCTGATGCCGGCGCCGAACCTGATCGCCGCGACGCTGATCGCTCGCACCACAAAAGCCAAGATCGCCATCATCGGCCGCGCGCTGCCGCTGGTGAACAACCCGGTCAACATCGCCGAAGAATTCGCCATGCTCGACAACCTGTCGCGCGGCCGGATCATCACCGGTTTCGTGCGCGGCATCGGCAACGAGTATCACTCAACCGGCATCAATCCGTTCTGGTCGCATGAGCGCTATCAGGAGGCGCACGACCTGATCGTCCAGGCCTGGACCAGGCCCGGCCCCTTCAGCTTCGAGGGCGAGCACTACAACAACCGCTATGTGAACCTCTGGCCCCGGCCGTACCAGAATCCGCATCCGCCGATCTGGATACCCTCGATGGGATCGTCGGAAACGATCAAATGGGCTGCCGCGCCGGAGCGCAAATATCCATTCCTGGTGACGTTCAGCGGCCGCGACCTGGTGGCGCGTTATCTCAACATGTATCGCGAGCAGGCCAGGGAGTACGGCTACGAGCCTTCGGGCGACCAGCTTGGCTGGGCGTCTCCCGTTTACGTGGCCGACACCGATGAGCGCGCAAAGGCCGAGGCCAAGGCCGGAATGGAGTCGCTGTTCAATGACTTCCTCGCGGTGCCCTTCCAGATGCTGCTGCCGCCCGGCTATACGTCGCTGCCGTCGATGAAGAACACCCTTCGGCTGCGCAAGCAGCTTGGCGCGCAGAAGCGCCATTCGATCGAGGAACTGATGGAAAGCGGCACGGTGGTGGTCGGCTCGCCCAAGACCGTGCGCGACGAGCTGTCGCGGCTGCGCGACGCGACCAGGGCGAACAACCTGGTGACCATGCTGCAGTTCGGCGTGCTGCCGGACGATCTCACCAAGCGCAACATGGAGATGTTCGCATCCGAGGTGATGCCGCATCTGCGATAAATCGTATAGGCTAATAACAAGAACACTGAGGGAGGATGCGATGCGAGCAATAGCAGCAACTGCAATTCTGTGCCTGACGGCATGCGGAGCATTGGCGCAGGAGCTGCCCTGTTCGCAGGTGCGGCTGATCGTCCCCTACCCGGCCGGCGGCGCAACCGACGTCGCCACCCGGGTGATTGCCGAACGGCTGGACGCCGCCATGAAGAAGCCCTTCGTGGTCGAGAACCGCGGCGGCGCCGCCGGCAACATCGGCACGGTCGCGGCAATCAATGCCCCGGCGGACGGCTGCACGCTGCTGATCAATGCCACCGTGATCGCAACCTTCCCCCACAGCTTCTCGAAGCTCCCCTACGATCCGTTCAAGGACCTGGTCCCGGTCGGCGGCATTGGCGTCACGCCGTCGCTGATCGTGGCCGCGCCCTCGGTGGCGGCCAAGGACATCAAGGACCTGGTGGAATGGAGCAAGTCCAAACCCGACGGCCTCAACTACAGCACCGCCGGCTACGGGCTGCAGCAGCACTTGGCGACCGAGGAGATTGCGCAGCGGACCGGCGCGAAGGTCACCCATGTCGCCTATCGCGGCGGCGGGACCGCGATGACCGACCTGATCGCGGCGCGGCTCGACTTCGGCGTCTTCCTCGCCGGAACGACCAAGGGCCTGATCGCCGACGGCAAGCTCCGCGGAATCGCGATTGTCTCAGACAAGCGATCGGACCTGGTGCCGGAAATTCCGACCACTGCCGAGCAGGGCCTGCCCGGCATGATCTCCCACGGCGTGCATTTCATGATGTTCGCGCCGGCGGCGACGCCCAAGCCGATTGTGGCTCGGCTTGGCGCCGAACTGCACAAGATCGTCGCCGAGCCCTCCCTGAAGCAGCGCTTTGTCGCTATCGGCTTCGACGCCACCCCGCTTACGGGCGACGAGGTGGCCGCCATCATGCGCAAGACCGGCGACGACCTGGCGCCGGTCATCAAGCGCCTGAACATCAAGCTGGACTGACCGGGGCCGGCTCCCACTCCCGGCCTGCCCATCCAGGGCCGGCCGTGGGATAAATTGACGTTGTTTTTCGCAACGATTACCGTCGATTGAAACGGCCGACGCGGCCGCAGCATCGCGGGAGGGAATCAATGAGAAAAGTCCTGATCGGAATCTTGGGCGCCACTGCACTGGCGATCGGCGCGAGCCCGGCCAGCGCACAGGGCACGGTCAAGATCGGCGTGATCATGACGCTGTCCGGCCAATTCGCCGACGCTGGCGTCCAGATGCAGAACGGCGTCAAGACCTACATGCAGCAGTTCGGCGACACCGTCGGCGGCAAGAAGATCGAGCTGATCGTCAAAGACTCCGGCGGGATGGCTCCGGACGTCGCCAAGCGCCTTGCGCAGGAGCTGGTCGTGCGCGACCGGGTCGACATCCTCGCCGGTTTCGTGCTGACGCCGAACGCGCTCGCCGGCGGCGACGTGTCGGCTGAAGCCAAGAAGTTCATGGTGGTGATGAACGCCGCAACCTCGATCGTCACAACCAAGTCGCCCTACATAGTGCGTTCGTCGGTGACGCTGCCGCAGGTCGCCGAGACGTTCGGCAAGTGGGCCGCCACCAAGGGCGGCGTAAAGAAAACCTATTCGATGGTGACGGACTACGGCCCCGGCCACGACTTTGAGGCCGGCTTCCACCGCGCGTTCAAGGAAGCGGGCGGCGAGGTCATCGGCCAGGTGCGTTTCCCGGTGGCAAACCCGGACTTCTCGGCGTTCATCCAGCGCGCCAAGGATCTCAATCCGGAATCGATCATGATCTTCGTGCCCGGCGGCGCGCAGCCGGCGGCGCTCGGCAAGGCCTTCGCCGAACGCGGCATCGATCCGAACAAAACCAAAATCCTCGGCTCCGGCGAGACCACCGCCGAGCAGGCTCTCAAGAGCATGGGCGACGCCAGCCTCGGCATCATCACCGCCTGGCACTACGACTACATGAGCAAGGATGCGAAGAACGTGCAGTTCGTGAAGCTGTACAACGACATGCACAAGCGCAATCCGGACTTCTTCTCGATCGGCGGCTATGACGGCATGCACGTCATCTACGAATCGCTGAAGAAGGCCGGCGGCAAGACCGACGGCGACTCGCTGATCGCCGCAGCCAAGGGCCTGAAGTGGGACAGCCCGCGCGGCCCGATGTCGATCGACCCGGAGACCCGCGACGTGGTGCAGACCATCTACATCCGCAAGGTCGAGAAGGTCTCCGGCGAACTGACCAACGTGCCGTTCGACAAGGTCGAGAACGTCAAGGACCCGGTGAAGGCGCGGATGCCGCGCTAGCCGCAAACCGCGGCCGGGCCGCAACCGGCGGCCCGGCATTCCTCAAGCTTCTAGTGCACCGGCTCGCGGTGTCGTAGTGTCGTGGCCAGAAGCGGCCGGGCGACACGCCACGGCCGGACCATCACGACAACGGGAGGGTACGATGCGGAAGGTGTTCCTTGGAGCGGCCGCAGCCATCGCGATCACGCTGGGCACGGGCCCGGCGAGCGCGCAGAACGTCAAGATCGGCGTGGTGATGTCGTTCTCCGGGCAGTTCGCCGATCCCGGCGCGCAGATCGACAACGGCATCAAACTCTACATGAAGCAGAACGGCGACACCGTCGCCGGCAGGAAGATCGAGATCATCCGCAAGGACTCGGGCGGCATCGCGCCGGACGTCGCCAAGCGGCTCTCGCAGGAGGTCATCGTGCGCGACGGCGCGCAGGTCCTCGCCGGTTACGACCTGACGCCCAATGCGCTTGCCGCCGCCGACGTATCGGCGCAGGCCAAGACCTTCATGGTCAACATGAACGCGGCAACTTCGGTCATCACCACCAAGTCGCCCTACATGGCGCGCACCTCGTTCACCGTGTGGCAGGTCAACGAGGCGCTCGGCGCTTGGGCCTACAAGAACGGCGTGCGCAAGGCCTATACCCTGGTCTCCGACTTCGGCCCGGGCTGGGACGGCGAAGCGGCTTTTCAGAAAGGCTTCAAGGACGCCGGCGGCGAGATCATCGGCCAGGCACGCTATCCGGTGGCGAACCTCGATTTCACCGCCTTCGTGCAGCGCGCCAAGGACTCCAATCCGGACGGCATCTACATCTGGGTGCCGGGCGGACCGCAGCCGGCGGCGATCGGCAAGGCGATCGCCGAGCGTGGCATCGACAAAAGCAAGGTCAAGGTCATGGGCCAGGGTGAGTTGACCTATGAAGAGGCGCTCAAGAGCATGGGCGACGCCGGCCTCGGCCTGATCACCGCGTTCCACTACGACTACAATCACCAGTCGGCAAAGAACAAGGCGTTCGTCACCGCCTACAACACCGAGTTCAAGCGCAATCCCGACATGTTCTCGGTCGGCGGCTACGACGGCATGCACCTGATCTACGAAGCGCTCAAGAAGACCGCCGGCAAGACCGACGCCGACTCGCTGATCGCCGCCGCCAAGGGCATGCGGTGGGAAAGCCCGCGCGGTCCGATGTCTATCGATCCGGAAACGCGCGACGTGGTGCAGACCGTCTATATCCGGCGTGTCGAGAAGGTCGGCGGCCACCTGGTCAACGTCGACATCGACAAGATCGAGAACGTCAAAGATCCGTGGAAAGCGCGGCAGCCGAAGTAGCGCCGGTCCTTCGGTGATCGACCGGCGGGGACGCCTGCAATCATGACCTCTGTGCTCGGCGTCCTGTTCGACGGATTCGCCTACGGCATGCTGCTGTTCCTGCTGTCGGTCGGGCTGTCGGTGACGCTCGGGATGATGAATTTCGTCAACCTGGCACACTGCAGCTTCGGCATGATCGGCGGCTATGTCACCGTCACGCTGATGAACAGCATGGGGTGGCCGTTCCTGGCCACCCTGCCGATGGCATTCATCGCAGCGGCGGCCACCAGCGTGGTGTTCGAACGCACCATGTTCCGCCGCCTCTACCGCGCAAGCGATCTCGACCAGTGCCTGCTCACGATCGGTCTGGTTTTCGCGTCGGTTGCCGCGGCGGCCTACATCTACGGCACCATCCAGCAACCGGTAAACCTGCCGTCGTATCTGCGCGGCTCCTATCAGGTCATGGGCGTCACGCTTGGGGCTTATCGGCTCTTCCTGATCGCGTTCTCGCTGGTCGTCACCGCGGTGCTGGTGATCTCGCTGGAATACACCCGCTTCGGCGCGCAGGTTCGCGCCGCGGTGGACAACCAGCGCATGGCGCGCGGATTGGGCATTAACGTCGATGGCGCATTCGCCATCACCTTTGCGCTCGGCAGCGGCCTTGCAGGACTGGGCGGCGCGCTCGCCATCGACATCGTCGGTCTCGATCCGTCGTTCGCGCTGGCCTATCTAGTGTACGTGCTGATCGTGGTTTCGGTCGGCGGCCTGGGCTCGATCGGCGGTTCGTTCGTCGCAGCCACGCTGCTGGGCATCAGCGACATGGCCGGCAAGTATTATTTTCCGGAGATCGGCTCGTTCCTGATCTATCTGGTGATGATCAGTCTCCTGATGTGGCGGCCTGCCGGGCTGTTCGGGAGGCGTGCATGACGAGCACGGACGGCGCGCTCGCGGGACCGCAGCAGTATCTCCGTGCGCAGCAGCGCTGGCGCGCGATCGAGATCGTGTTCTGGCTGTCGCTGCTGCTGCCGTTCGTGGTGACCCCGAATTATCTCGTGCTGGCGAGCCAGGTCGCGATCACCGCGCTGTTCGCGTTATCGCTCGACCTGATCCTGGGTTACGCCGGCATTGTCTCGCTCGGGCACGCCGCATTCTTCGGCTTCGGCGCTTACACCGCGGGCATTCTCTCCAAGCACGGCTGGGGCGAGCCGCTCACCGGATTGCTGATCTCCGGCTTCGCCGCCGGCCTGCTTGGCTATCTGATGAGCTTCATCATCGCACGCTTCCGCCATCTCGCGCTGATCATGATCACGCTCGGCTTCGGCTTCCTATTGCTGGAGCTCGCAAACAGCCTGGGCTGGCTGACCGGCGGCGCCGACGGGTTGCAGGGCGTCAAGACCTGGCCGCTGCTGGGCATGTTCAAGTTCGACCTGTGGGGCGTCACGTCCTATTGGTATTCGCTGATCGTGCTGTTCATCCTGTTCCTGGTATGCCGACGGCTGATCAACTCACCATTCGGGCTGTCGCTGCGCGGCATCCGCGAGAACGCCGTCCGCATGCGCGCCGTCGGAGCGGAAAGCCGCGCGCATCTGCAGAAGATCTACACCATCTCCGCCGCCATCGCCGGTATCGCCGGCGCGCTGCTGACGCAGACGACCGACACGGTGTCGCTCGGCGTGCTGAATTTCGAGCGGTCGGCCGACGTACTGGTCATTCTTATTCTCGGCGGCGCCGGCCGGCTGTACGGCGGCATCATCGGCGCGATCATTTTCCTGGTGGCGCGCGACCAGTTTTCCGGCATCAACCCGCAATACTGGTACTTCCCGATCGGCGTGCTGCTGGTCGTGGTCGTGCTGTTCCTGCCGAACGGCATCCTCGGCGGGCTCGCGCAGATCGTCGAATCCGAGCGCTGGCAGCGCTGGACGGCCAATCTGACGCCATGGCGGAAAAAGCCATGAGCACGCCTGCCCTCTCCACGCGCGGCCTGAACAAGAACTTCGGTTCGCTGGTGGTCGCAAGCGACATCGAGATCGAGCTGCCGCAAGGCGTGCGCTACGCGCTGATCGGGCCGAACGGCGCGGGCAAGACCACGCTGATCAACCTGATGACCGGCATGTTGAAGCCGGACGGCGGGCAGATCCAGCTTGGCGGCGAGGAGATCACCGCACTCGGGCCCGAAGCACGGGTGCGGCGCGGGCTGGTCCGCACCTTCCAGATCAACAGCCTGTTTCCTCATCTCAACCCGCTGGAGGCGGTGACGCTGGCGGTTTGCGAGCGCCAGGAGGTTTCGCGCACCTGGTGGAAGCCGATCACCGCCTACAGCGCCGAGGTCGACGAGGCCTACGGCATTCTCAAAACTCTGATGCTGGCGCAGGTTTGCTATCGCCAGACCCGTGAGCTGGCCTACGGCCAGCAGCGGCTCTTGGAGATCGCGCTGGCGCTTGCGACCAGGCCCAAGGTGCTGCTGCTCGACGAGCCGGCCGCGGGCGTGCCGCGCGACGAGAGCGCCGAGCTGTTCGCGGCCGTCACCAATCTGTCGCAGGACATCACCGTGTTATTCATCGAGCACGACATGGACTTCGTGTTCCGCTTTGCCAGCCGCATCATTGTCATGGTCGGCGGCCGCATCCTGGTCGAGGGCACGCCGGACGAAATTTCGGCCGATCCGCGGGTGCGCGAGGTCTACCTCGGGAGCGCGCATCATGGCTGAGCCGCTCCTTGCGTTGAAAGATATTCGTGCCGGCTACGGCGACGCGGTGGTGCTCGACGGCATCTCGCTGGAGCTCAACGATCGCGGCAGCCTGGCGCTGCTGGGCCGCAACGGCGTCGGCAAGAGCACGCTGCTGCTCACCATCATGGGCTTCACCACCGTCAGCCGCGGCACGATCCACTGGATGGGCAAGGACGTCACCCGCGTGGCGCCGCACAAACGGGCGCGCGCCGGCATCGGCTGGGTGGCGCAGGAGCGCGAGATTTTTGCCAACCTCACGGTCGAGGAGAACCTCACCGTCGCCGCCCGTCCCGGACGCTGGGACATCGCCGCGATCTACGAGCTGTTTCCGCGTATCGGCGAGCGCAGGCGCAACAAGGGCAACCAGCTTTCGGGCGGCGAGCAGCAGATGCTGGCGATCGCGCGCGCGCTGATGACCAATCCCGAACTGCTGCTGCTCGACGAGCCGCTGGAGGGCCTCGCGCCGATCATCGTCGAGGAGCTGACCCGCTCGATCGGCCGCATGATCCTGGATGAAGGCACCTCGGTGATCCTGGTCGAGCAGCACGCCGAGATCGCGCTCACGCTCACCGAGCAGGCGGTCGTGATCGAGCGCGGCCGGATCGTGCACCGCTCGGGCTCGAAGGAGCTGCTGGCGGACCAGGAGACGCTGGACCGCTACATCGGCATGAAGGTGGAAGGCGCGGCGTAGCGCGCGCTTCGAACGCTTTCCACCGTCCTCATCCTGAGGAGCCGCCGAAGGCGGCGTCTCGAAGGATGGCGGCGAGTCCCGTCCTTGCCCATGCTTCGAGACGCATCGCTTCGCGATGCTCCTCAGCATGAGGTCGAAGAAAAACTGACGCCGCGGGAAAGAGACCCACGGCGCGCAGTTCCGTGTCATGCAACAATCAACTCGCCAGGCGGATCACGGCGTTGTCGTAGGCCTGGGAGCCGAGATCGTTGTTTTCGATGATGCCGCGCTCGGCGATCCAAGCCCGCGAATCCTCGAAGATCTCGCGCGAATACGGCTCGAACACGATGCGCTCGCCGGGGCCCCAGCGGCGCGTGTCCATGGTGTCGTGGAAGCGCTTCGGGAACTCGTTCTTGTAGTGCTTGGTGTAAAGCTCCGGCCGCAGATCGATGTCGGCCTGCGCCCGCCTCAGAGCGCGGAAGAACTTCTGCACGTCCTCCATGTCCGGATCGCCGGTGAGCATGGTCGCCATCATGAAGGTGCAGTCGACCACCTTCCGGAAGCCGAGCTGCTCGGCGTAATAGTAAGGTCCGGAGAACAGCGTGCAGGCCGGCACCTCGCCGTTGAGCAGCTTCTCCATGCGGCCGAACACCAGCCCGTCCTTGAACGACAGGTTGATCTTGTCCTGCGGCATGAACTGCTCGAGCGCCTGGATGGTGGCGTAGTGGCTGCCGGACTGGTAGCCGACCGAGATCGGCACGCCGGCGAGGTCCTCGGGCTTCTTCACGGGAGAATCCGCCGGCACGAAGATGCCGCAGGTCGAGACCTGATAGACGTCGCCGTAGAGCTTGCCGTGGCCCTTGGTGGCCGCGACGTTCACGGTCCAGTGACAGGCGCAGGAGATGTCGGACTTGCGGCCGCGCTCGAAGGTCTGCATCGCGCCGATCTTGTCGCCGAGCTGCTGCGACGCGCCGTCGCTCGACTGCACGAGCTCGCGGAAGATGTAATCGAGCCCTTCGTTTTTGAAGTAGCCCTTCTCCTCGGCGACCCATTCCTGGAGCCGGAAGTGCGGCTCGATGATGAATTTTTCCTTTGTTGCTTCCTTGGCCATGTTCGTCCTCCGTTTTGGCAGTCAGTGGCTAGCGAGAGATTTTCCTGAATCGAGTTCCGCCGTTTGACCCGTCATCCTGAGGTGCGAGCGCTTGCGAGCCTCCGCAAGTCGGCCTTGGCCGACTTGCGTACTCAACAATCCAATGTCGGGTAAACCCGACATTGGTGGATGCACGGCCCCGATGGGGCAACAGCCGGGCCGTCGCCCTTCGAGGCTCGGCCAAGAGGCCGAGCACCTCAGGGTGACGGAGTGAGAGCGGATGCGCGTCAGCAGCATGACGCGTCCAGCTTGCGTTTCTTCGCATGCTCCGTCACCCGCCGCGCACGGATCATCTTGACGTGGTCGTCCATCAGCTTGCGCGCGCCGGCGGCGTCGCGGATCTCGATCAGCGCCAGCAACTCCCGGTGCACGTCGTTGACGCGGCGCATGACCTGCGGCGTCAGCGCCGGGTTGCGCCGCGGCCACGACACGTGCTGCAGCGAGATAAGCTGCACCACCAGCACGCGGTTGTGCGAGGCCTCGGCGACCGCGAGGTGGAATTCCGCGCCCAATTCGGTGAAGCGCGCGCCGTCGTCCATCGCATGGTCGGCATCCACGATCAGTTGCCGCAGCCGGGCGACGTCCTCGTCGGTCGCGTTCTCGGCCGCAAGCTCGGCGGCCAGGCATTCGATGGCGCGCTGCGCGTCCATGATCTCGGCCGCGCTGACGCCGGTGAGGTCAAGCTGCACCGCCAGCGCCTCGGCGAACAGCCGCGGATTGCCGCGCGCGATCCGCGCGCCTCCCCCTTTGCCCATCCTGATCTCGACGATGCCGAGCGCCTCCAGCGTGCGCAGCGCATCGCGCGCCACGATCCGGCTCACGCCGTAGCGCGTGCCGAGGTCGTTCTCGGTGCCGAGGAAATCGCCGGGCTTGAGCTTTTTGGCGAACAGCGCGTCGCGCACATCGGTCACGATCTGCGAGGACAGCGAACCGGAGCGGCCGGGAAAGAAAATCCGGCCGGGGACCTGGCTCGCAATCGGCGATCGGTGCGTCGTCATGAGCGGCATTTTAGGCTTTTGGGATAAGCTAGTAAAGATATCATCTTATAATTTTTGCCACGGGTTTCCGCCTTCCGGGGTGGGGTGCGGCGCCCGGTCGCCGTCTCGTTGTCCCCTCGGAAAGTCCGAGGGGGTGAAGCGCCGACAGGCGCTGGTGCGGAACGCCGCACCCGTGGCCCGCCTCGCGGTCGGGCCTGTCCCTTCATCGGAAGGGACGCCAGCCGATAACGCCGGCCGGCACGCCTTTCGGCGCTCCACCGCGGCATTTAACAATCCCGGGCCAAGCTTCTTGAACCCGGCATTTGCGCCGGGCCAATGCAGTCAGCACCTGACAGAGCGACCCTAGTATCGCCCGGTTGATGCCCGGAACCGCCCGAGTGCGAGGTTACGAGCCCCGCCCGCAGGCCGCCGCACCCCATCCCGTTCAAAGATCGTCTCATGAGAACGTCCCTCGGCTGGATGGGATGAAGGACTATAAAGCTATTAAAGGAATAAAGTCAATCACAGAACTCGTAACAACAGGAGCCGTGGGTAGCAGGCAATCCGAACCGAGCACCAACGGGCCACGCTCCAACCCCGCGTTCTTTCGGCGGTCCAGATAAAGGAATATCGCCTTAGATTGCTGTGGAAGTTGAGCGGGCTATATTAGGCCAACAGGGAGTCGCCTCTTGGATCAAAGCCGAACCTTCGCCGTGGTGCTTGAGCCTGAGGACGATGGCGGATTCATCGTCCGCGTCCCCGCCTTTCCGGAGATCGTCACCTATGGCAAAGACGAGCGCGAGGCGCTGGCCATGGCAGAGGATGCAATCCGGCTTGTGATTGCCGACTGCGCCGCGCGCGGCGAGCCCATCTCCGGCGGCGGACCGCCGCGCATCCGCGAAATCACCGTCACACTTGCGGCATGAATGAGCGGCTGCCAGCCGTAACAGCGCGCCAAGCGATCCGCGCGCTGGAGCGCGCGGGCTTTGTGGTGTCGCGAACGTCGGGCAGCCATTGCCGCCTCATTCACGCGCGCGATCCAACGCGCAAGTTGACGGTGCCGGTTCATAGTGGGGACCTCAAGCGCGGTACGCTGCGGGCGATCATCGCGCAATCCGGAATGACGGTAGCGGAGTTCATGGCATTGCTGTAGCGCCTGCCCCGGAATGACGGCGCATGCGCTCGCTTTCCATTGCCCGCCCACCGTGCGAATATGGCCCACAAGCTAACGAAAGCCCGCCAGGGAGCCATCGCGCCAATGGAATTCGGTATTCTCTTCACGTCCCACCCCAACACCGAGGCCGAGCCGTATCCGCACCGCGGCGTACACGCGCGCGTCACCGCGCAGATCGTGCGGGCCGACGAGATCGGCTTCGACTACGCCTGGGTCGCCGAGCATCACTTCTCGAACGAATACGGCATCATGCCGGATGTGTTCGTCTATGCCGCCTATCTCGCGGCGCAGACCAAGCGGATCAAGCTCGGCACCGCGGTGGTGACGCTGCCGCTGGCCAATCCGCTGCGGGTCGCCGAGAACGCGGCGTTCCTCGACATCCTGAGCAACGGGCGCTTCGTGCTGGGGCTGGGCTCGGGCTACCGGCAGTACGAGTTCGAGGGCTTCGGCATCGACTTCGAAGGCCGCCGCGACATCCAGGAGGAAGCGGTGCCGGTGCTGCTCGATCTGCTGCACAACAAGCGCATCACCCACAAGGGCAAGCATTTCACCGCGATGGTCGACGGCGAATACGAGCTGTTCCCGCATTCGATCCAGCAGCCGCATCCGCCGATCTTCCTGGCTGGCGCTACCGAGCGCTCGATCGCGGTCGCGGCGCGCTACGGTTTCGGGCTGATGCTGTCGAGCTGGACGCCGTTCGCGGGGCTGGCCAAGCAGGTCGCGCATTACCGCAAGACGCTCGACGAGACGCCGGAGAAATGGCGCAGGAACGGCTCGCGCGGCCACGTCGACGTGGCGCGCTGGGTCTATGTCGCGGAGACCGACGCGAAGGCCAAGCGCGAGAGCGAAGAAGGCATCATGAAGAACCTTCACCACTTCTCGTCCGGGCACACCTCGGGCTATCTCGGCACCGTGGCCAGCGCCGGCGGCGACTACGACAGCATGACCAAGGACATCATCCTGCACGGCTCGCCCGCCACCGTGGTCGAAAAGGTGCAGATCCTGCGCGACCAGGTCGGCGCGGATTCGGTGATGCTGCACTACCCGCCGTGGTACGGCCAGCAAAAGGCGCTGGCGTCGCTGGAGCTGTTCGCGAGCGAGGTGATCCCGAAGTTCAAGGATAGCGGAACGGCGAAGCGGAAGACGGCGTAGCTCCACCCACCGCTGTCATACCCCGCGAAGGCGGGGTATCCAGCCCTTTCCTGTCGAATGCCGTGGCTGCTTGATCGTCCGCCTTCGCGGACGATGACAGCGGAGGCTTGCGCCGCGCGACCGCCCTACGCCGCCGCCACCGAGCCGCGCTCGATCCGGAACGCGCGCGACAAAAGGTCCGCGACGTGGACCTCGTTGCTCTCCGCGATCAGGATCGACACGCCCTCGGTCTTCAGGTTCGCCATCACCTCGCCCAGGCGGCGCGCCAGCGCGGGCGCCAAACCCTCGAACGGCTCGTCGAGCAGCAAAATCTTTCGCCCCGCCATCAGCGCGCGCGCCAGCGCCACCATCTTCTGCTGGCCGCCGGACAGTTCCATCGCGCGCCGGGCGCGGAAGTTCGCGACCTCCGGCATGATGGTGAAAATCCAGTCGAGCCGCTGCTCCACGCCGTCGGCCTTGGTGGTCCAGGTCGGCAGCCGGATGTTCTCCTCGACGGTGAACTGCGGCACCAGCCGGCGGTCCTCCGGCATGTAGCCGATGCCGTGCTGGACCCGCTGGTGCGCCGGCAGCGCCAACAAATCGACATCGTTCAAGGTCAGCGTACCGCTCGCCGGGATCGCGCCCATCACGGCGCGCAGCAGCGTGGTTTTCCCCGCGCCGTTCCGTCCGATCAGGCCGCACATCTCGCCCTCGTCGAGATCGAGCGAGGCGTTGCGGATGATCGGGATCGGCCCGATCGAGACGTTGAGGCCGGCGATCCTAAGCATGGAGCGCGTCCTCGTTCAGCGGCTTGGTGCCGCTGATGAAGGCCTGCACCTTCGGGTTGGCCAGCACCGTCTGCGGCTTCTCGTCGGCGATCACGGTGCCGTCGTAGAAGGCGAGAACCCGATCCGCAAAGCGCCCGACGATCTCCATGTCGTGCTCGACGAACAGCACGGTGATCTTGCGGGTCTTCAGCGCCGACATCACGACGTCCATCAGGCCGAACTTCTCCTCGATCGAAATGCCGCTGGTCGGCTCGTCGAGCAGCAGCACGCGCGGATGGCCCGCCACCGCCATCGCGATGTCGAGCAGCTTGCGCACGCCCTGCGGCAGGGTCGCGGCGCGGGCGTCCCGATAGCGCGCGATCTGGAACAGGTCGACCGCGGCGTCGGCCTCGCTCCGCGCCTGCGGCGAATCCAGCGGCGTCATGGCTTGCGCGATCACGCTGTCCTTGCCGCGCCCGATGGCGGCGGCGGCGCGCATGTTCTCGATCACGGTGAGCGAGGGAAACACCTGCGCGACCTGGAACGAACGCGAGATGCCGAGCCGGGTGATGGTGCGCGACGGCAGCCCGGTGATGTCGCGATCCTCGAAATGAATGGTGCCCTTCGAGGGCCGCAGATGGCCGGTGATCATGTTGACGAAGGTGGTCTTGCCCGCGCCGTTGGCGCCGATGATGCCGACGGTCTGCAGCGGCGGGACGTCGATCGAAATGTCGCGCGCGGCGACCACCGAGCCGAAGGTCTTCTCCAGATCGCGAACCGAGAGGATGGCGCCGCTCATGATGGCCCCCCGGGCTGCTCCTTCGGCGCAGCCGGCTTGCGCCGCAGGCGCGAATACAGCGAGCCGAGGCCCTCGGGAAGGAACAGGATCGTGAGCAGCAGCGCGGAGCCGAGAATAAGCTGCCATGCGCCGGGCAGCAGAGCCACGGCGATCGAACGCACCAGTTCGAACGCCAGCGATCCGACGAAGGCGGCCGCGACCGAGCCTGCGCCCGCCAGCACCGTGACGAACACGAAGCCGCCGGAGGTGGTCCAATACGCCATCTGCGGATCGACGTGCTGCACGGCGAGCGCCGCCAGCGCGCCGCCGATACCGGCCAGCACGCCGGAGATCACCAGCTTGAGATGGACCAGGCGGTCGACCGACAGCCCCAGGAACTCGACGCGGATCTCGTTGTCGCGCATCGGGATCGCCATCGAGCCCGCGACCGAGCGGAAATACACCCCCACCACCCACGCCGCGATGGCGCAGAATCCCAGCACCAGCCAGAACAGCGCCAGGTTGCGCAACGCGCCCTGCGGCCGCCAGCCCAGGAACGAGCCGGCCTCGACATGGAAGCCGTCGGTCGAGCCCAGCGCCTCGCTCTTCACCAGGATGCCGTACAGAATCATCGACATCGCGAGGCTGAGCATCGCGAAGAAGATTTCGCGGTAGCGCGCCAGCAGGAATCCGATGACATAGGCGACGACGCCGGCTGCGACTGCGCCCGCCAGCACCACGACGAACACATCGCGAATCGGCGTATAGCGGCCGATCAGCGCCACCGCATAGGCGCCGATGGCGTAGAACAGCGCCTGCCCGAACGGCACCAGGCCGGTCCGCCAAAGGATCACCAGGCCGAGCACGACCAGCGCGTTGGCGAACGCGATGGTGGCGAGCGACACCAGCCACGGCGGCAGGAACAATGCGCTGATCGCGACCGCCACGAAGACCAACGCCCCGAACAGGTTTGCGCGCGTCAGCATGTCATATCTTCCGTGGCGCCGGCTGGGTGAACAGCCCATAGGGCCGGAACGCCAGCACCAGCGCCATCACGGCATAGATCACGAACAGCTCGATCTCCGGCATGAGATGCACCGCCGCGGCGCGGCCGAGGCCTACGATCAGCGCGCCGATCAGCGCGCCTTCGATCGAACCCATGCCGCCGATCGCGACCACGGCGAAGGCCAGCACGATCACCTCGACGCCGATGCCGAGCGTGACCGAGATTTTCGGCGCCATCACCGCGCCGCCGAGCGCGCCCAGCATCGCGCCGATGATGAAGGTGACGGTGTAGATCACCTTGACGTTGATGCCATACGCCGCCGCCACCTCGCGGTCGAAGATCACCACGGTCAGCAGCCGGCCGTAGCGCGTGTATTTCAGCGACCACCAGACCGCCACGGCGAGCGCCGCGGCCAGCACCACCAGGCCGATGTCGTAGTTCGAAAGCGTCAACTCGCCGATGTCGATGCTGCCGGCCGAGACCATCGGCTGGTAGGCCGGATAGGAGCGCGGTCCCCACACCAGCACGATCACGTCTTCCAGGATCAGGAACGCGGCGTAGGTCACCAGAACGATCACGACCTCGTCGCGGCCATACACCAGCCGGAGAATACCGCGTTCGAGGATGAGGCCGATCACGAGCCCGATCAGCATGGCGACGCCGACCATGAACAGGAAACCGCCGGCGTCCGACAGGCCGCGATCGAACCAGATCCCCACCGCCGTTGCCGCACCATACGCGCCGAAGGCGTAGAACGAGCCATGCGTCACGTTGAGGATTTTCATCACGCCGAAGATCAGCGTAAGGCCCACGGCGACGAGGAACAGATAGGCCGCGTAGACCAGACCATCGGAAAAGATGGCGAATGCGGTAATCACGGAATGTCCTGAGGTCGGAGGTGGTTGGTGTCCTGGGTCTGCACCGCAACGGTGCAGACCCGGGACCCAGCTTTCTTTTCTTAACCGGGGTCCCGGATCGGCGGTGCACCGCTATCGCGCTGCACCGCGTCCGGGACGAGAGAGATCAGCACTTCGCGCCGGGCATGCCGGCCTTGATCCACTCCTCGGCGCTCTTGTCCGAGGGAGGATTCACGCATTCGGCCGGATAACGGACGATGTCCACCACTTCCGGCTGGTTGGTTCTCTTGTTGAAGCGGTAGGTGCCGTAGGCGGTGTCCTGGATGCCCTGGTGGCCGTTGCCGAGCGCCATCTTCACCTTGCCGCTCGGGCTGTCGTATTCGATGCCCTTGAAGGCCTTGACCACCTCGTCCGTGGTCGGCTTGCCGCCGCCCTTGGCCGCCTGCGCCTTTTCCCAGGCCACCTTCAGGCCGAGCAGCGACAGCGCCATCTGGTAGGACGGATAGGTCGGCGGGGTGCCGTACCGGTCCATGTAGATGCCCTTGAACCAGGTGTTGAGCGCGTTGTCCGGCGCGAGCGGACCATGCGCGCCGCGAGCCCCGATGATGGTGCCGTCGGGCATCTTGTCGCGCAGACGCCAGATCGCGGATTCGGCCGTGGTGCCGACGTAGGGCATGCGCTTCTGCAGGCCGCGCGCGCCGCTCTGGATGATGAAGCTCTCCTGGTCGCCGTCCCAGAAGCTGGAGTGCAGCGCCTGCGACTTCGACGTGAGCAGCGTGGAGATTTCCGCGCCGAACTCACCCTGGAACAGCTTCGGGAACAGCACCTTGTCCGCCTTGGCCTTCGGCGCCAGCACGCCCATGGCGGCATTGAAGTCCTTCCAGGAGTCCTGACCCCAGGCGTAGTTCTGGTTGATGCCCGAGAACAGCGTGATGTCCTTCTTCTTGGCGATCAGATAGCGGGCCGCCGCGGTGTTGTCCTTGGTCGCGTGCGACGACGGACGGAACACGTATTCGCGCGGCTTCTCCTCGAAGACGCGCGGCGTGCCGCAATCGAAATAGACGGTCAGGGCCTTCAATTCGTCGGCGACCGGCGTCACCGCGAGGCAGCTTCCCGACGAGATGTAGCCGACGACGGCGTCGACCTGGTCGCGCTGCACGAGGTTTCGGAACTCGGTGACGACCTGGGCGGTCGAACCCGCCTCGTCGACCCATTTGATCTCGATCTTGGCGCCGCCCAGACCCACCGTGTTGTACGGCGCCGGCGCTTTGCCGCTGTTGAACGCCTCGATCACGATTTCGGCGCCGTTGCGGCCTGGAACGCCGAACGGGCTGGCGGCGGGGCCGCTCAGGAACGACACGATACCGAGCTTGACCGGCGCGGCGGGCGCCGCGGCCTGTTGCGCGGATGCGCCAGATGCCAGCGTCAGACCGGCCGCCAACGCAAGACTCCACCGAAGATGCTTCATTGCTCCTCCCCTACCCGAACGATCGGGCTCATGCTTGTTCTACCTGTAAGCAAACGCGATCCGGGCCGCCAATTCAACCGGTTTTCCGTAGCCCTTCGGATGATAGGATGAGAGAAATCGTGCCGGCCGACGCCTTTCGGGGGCAAGCCGGCAAACGCCCAAGGAAATGCAATGTCCGTAACCGCCTTTCAGCGCCAGTCCTCCTTGGTTCCCCAGACCGGGCGCGACGCGCGGCTGGCGATCCGCAGCGGCGAATGGACCGGTCCGACCTCGGGCATCGCGCCGGGCTTCGTGCAGGGCAACCTCGCGATCCTGCCGGGGGCGCTCGCCTCGGACTTCATGCGGTTCTGCCAGCTCAATCCGAAACCGTGCCCGCTACTCGCGGTCGGAGCCCCAGGCGACTGGCGGCTGCCGTCGCTCGCCGAAGACCTCGACATCCGCACCGACGTGGTGCGCTACCGCGTGTTCAAGAACGGCGAAATGGTCGACGAGCCGACCGACATCACGAAATACTGGCGCGACGACCTGGTGATCTTTGCGCTCGGCTGTTCGTTCTCTTTTGAAGATGCGCTGACCGAGGACGGCATCGAGCTTCGCCACATCACCCAGGAGTGCGCCGTGTCGATGTACCGCACCAGCATCCCCACGACGCCGGCCGGGCCGTTTCACGGTCCGCTGGTGGTTTCGATGCGGCCGATGAAGCCGGCGGATGCGATCCGCGCCATCCAGATCACCACGCGGTTTCCGGCGGTGCACGGCGCGCCGGTGCATATCGGCAAGCCGGAGCTGATCGGGATCAAGGATCTCGCCAAGCCGGACTACGGCGACGCGGTGACGATCAACGACGACGAGATTCCGGTGTTCTGGGCGTGCGGCGTGACCCCGCAATCGGTGGTCGCCACGGTGAAGCCGGAATTCTGCATCACCCACGCGCCGGGCACGATGCTGGTGACCGATCGCAAGAACTCAGAATTCGCGATCATGTGAGGTGCGAAGATGAAAGCGACCGTGGACGACAAGGTGATCGCGCAAAGCGACGACATCGTCGAAGCCGGCGGCTACCACTACTTTCCGCGCGAGGCGGTGCGGATGGATTGGCTGGAGAAGGCACCTCAGACGGCGAAGGACCTGGAGTGCCCGCACGGCGTTCAGTTCTACGACGTGGTGATCGGGGATGCGCGGCATCCGCGCGCCGCATGGTCCTACGAAGCGCCGCAGCCCAAGATGCAGAAGGTCGACCACCGCATGGGGTTCTGGCAGGACGTGACAGTGACGTGACTGCGAGCCGCAGGCCTCGACGAACGCCGCGCGTTACACTGGCGGCCACAAGCCGCTAACATGACGACAACGATCGATAACGGGGGAAATGCCATGCCATTCGCCAAACTTGCGCGCCGTTCGCTCATCGGGGCCGCGCTTGCGGTCGCGGCCTTTGCGGCCGGTCCCGCATTCGCCCAGTCGGCGGCGCAATGGCCCGACCGCCCGGTCAAGCTGGTGGTGCCGGTCGGCGCCGGTGGCGCGGCCGACACCCTGGCGCGCAACCTGTCGAACGGCTTTCAGCCTCTTGCCAACGGTCAACCGCTGATCGTGGAGAACCGGCCCGGCGGCGGCGGCACTCTGGCTGCGGCGGCGGTCGCGCGCGAAAAGCCGGACGGCTACACGCTGTTCCTCGCGGAGGTCGGCGCCAACGCGGTGGCACACGCGATGAACACCAAGCTGCCGTACGACCCGCACACCGCCTTCACGCCGATCATCCACGTGGCCAACCTGCCGGTGGTCCTGCTGATGAAGCCGACGCTGCCCTACAAGAACCTGGCCGAGTTCATTGCCGCTGCGAAGCAGCAGCCCGGGAAATTCAATTACGCTTCGGCCGGAATCGGCAACTGGACGCACCTGTTCGTGGCATATCTCAACGCCCAGGCCGGTATCGACGTGGTCAACGTGGTCTATCGTTCGGGCGCCGAGATGACGACCTCGGTGATCCGCGGCGACACCGACATTGCGCCGGTCACGGTTTCGACCAGCCTGAGCCATGTCCGGGAGGGCAAGGTGCGCGCCCTCGCCGGTTTCTCGTCCAAGCCGATGCCGCAGCTACCCGACACACCGCCGGCGGGCCAAACGGTCCGCGGCTTCGACGTCAGCCTGTGGCACGGCATCGTCGCGCCGGCCGGAATGGATCCTGCGCTGGTCGCACGCATCAACGGCATGTTCAATCAGGTGCTGAAAAGCGCGGCGGTGAACTCTGCCATTACCGGAGCGCAGGCCTCGGAGGTCGTCGGCGGGTCGGCGCAGCAGTTCGATGCTCTCATCAAGGATGAGCTGAAGCGCTGGCCGCAGGTCGTCAAGGACGCCGGCATCAAGATCGAGCAGTAGCCTCAGCTCTGCGTCTGCTGTCCGCTCTGATTGACCGTGACCGCCACCTCCATGGCCTCGCTGCCGCCGCCGTAACGGGTGCCGCGCACCGGAGCCGCTCCGAGATAGTCGAGCCCGACCGCCACGCGGATATGGGAATCGGTCGCGGAAATCTTGTTTGCGGGATCGAAAGCAACCCACCCCAGATCGGGAACGAAAGCCTCGGCCCAGGCGTGACCGGCCTCCTGGTTGGCAACGCCATCGGCGCGGCGGAAGTGTCCGCCGATGTAACGCGCAGGGATCCCGAGGCTGCGCGACGCCGCGATGAAGATGTGCGTCAGGTCCTGGCACACACCGCGCTTGAGCGCGAATGACTCGGCCGCGGTGGTCGTCACCAGCGTCGGGCTTTCGTCATAAGCGACATCTGCGTGCAGGCGCGTCAGCAGCGCGTGCAGGATCGACAGCACGTCGTCGGATGTTTTGGTCTCGCGCGCGAAATCGGCGATCGCCGGACTGACCTCGGTGAGCGGGGTCTCGCGCAGGAACAGGCTCGGCGGAAACCGCTCGACCGCGCCGCGCACCACGCCGCCGGTGTCCTGGGTCTCGACCTCGCCTTCCACCAGCACGCGCAGCTCGTCGAACGGCCCTTCGGCGCTGAACACGTGGGTGATGTTGCCGAAGGCGTCCTCGTGCGGGGCCAGATGGCAGTTCTCCGACACGTCGATCCGCCAGCCGACCACGTACTGGCCGTCATGGTTGCGCGGCGTCAACCGCAGCGTCTGGATCACGCCGGTGGGCGGCCGCTCGTAGCGGTAGACGGTCTGGTGCGAGATCAGGATGCGCATGGTTTGCCGGCCGACATGATCCCGATTGCGGACGGGTTGTCCACCCGGCTCTGTCCGTCACGCCAGATATTGCTGATTGACGGCCGCACCAAGGCGGTTGTTGTCGTCGATGAACTCGCCGATGAACTCGTGCAGGCCCTGCTGGAAAATTCCCTCCATCCGGGCGTTCTGCAGCCGGGTGCGGATGGTGCGGGCCTGGCGCTGCGCCGGGCCCTGCCGGCCGTAGGCGCCCGCGATCCGGTCGAGATTCTGCACCAGGTTCTCGTAGCAGCTCGCCAGCGAGCGCGGCATCTGCTCGTTGAGGATCAGCAGATCGGCGACCAGCCAGGGCTTGAGGCTGTCGCGATAGACCCAGTGATAGGCAGTCAGCGCCGAAACCGAGCGCAGGATCGACGACCACTGGAAATAATCCAACGGCCCGCCGACGTGCTCCTGCGGCGGCAGCAGCAGATGGTATTTGACGTCGAGGATGCGCGCGGTGTTGTCGGCGCGCTCCAGGTAGACGCCGAGCCGCGAGAACCAGTAGGCGTCGTTGCGCAGCATGGTGCGGTAGGCTGAGCCGTCGAAGCGCAGCGACGAGCCCTGCACCCATTGCAGGAAGCGCAGAAACTCCTCGCGCGACGAGGACTTGTTGCCGAAGCGCTTGAGCTCGAGCCAGGTGCCGTTGATCGCCTCCCACATCTCCATGGTCAGCGCGGTCCGCACCGAACGCGCGTTGTGGCGCGCCACCTCAAAGCAGTTGCGGATCGACGACGGATTGGACGGCGAGAACGCCAGGAAATCGGTGACGGTTTCCTCGTTTGCTTCCTTGTGGTGCGAGAAGAACGCCGCCGAGCAGCCCGCGGTGGCCACCGCCGATTCCCATTCGTTGGTCTCGCCGGTGTAGGCCAGCGGCATCGCGGTCAGCCGCTGCGTCGCCTCCAGGATGCGCGCCAAATACTCCGCGCGTTCGACGTAGCGGGCCAGCCAGTACAGGTTGTCGGCGGTGCGGGAGAGCATGGCTTATCGGTCCAGCACCCAGGTGTCTTTGGTGCCGCCGCCCTGGCTCGAATTGACCACCAGCGAACCCTGCTTAAGCGCGACGCGCGTCAGCCCGCCCGGCACGATGCGGATGCGATCGCGCCCGGTCAGCACGAACGGCCGCAGGTCGACGTGGCGCGGCGCCACGCCGGCCTCGACGCAGGTCGGGCAGGTCGATAGCGCGAGCGTCGGCTGGGCGATAAAGTTCCGCGGGTTGAGCTTGAGCCTGATGCGGAACGCCGCGATCTGCGCCTTGTCCGCGGTCGGGCCGATCAGCATGCCGTAGCCGCCGGAGCCGTGGACCTCCTTGACCACAAGCTCCTCGAGATGGTCGAGCACATAAGCCAGGTGATCGGGCTCGCGGCAGCGCCAGGTCGGCACGTTCTTGAGGATCGGTTCCTCGCCGAGATAGAACTTCAACACCTCCGGCATGTAGCTGTAGATCGCCTTGTCGTCTGCGATGCCGGTTCCGACCGCGTTCGCGAGCGTGACGTTGCCGGCCTGATAGGCCGACATCAGGCCGGCGACGCCGAGCGCAGAATCCGGACGGAACGACAGCGGATCGAGGAAGTCGTCGTCGATGCGGCGGTAGATCACGTCGACGCGCTTGGGTCCCTGGGTCGTGCGCATATAGACGATGCCGCCCTTGACGAACAGATCGCCGCCCTCGACCAGTTCGACGCCGAGCTTGTCGGCCAGGAACGAGTGTTCGTAATAGGCCGAGTTGAAGACCCCGGGCGTCAGCAGCACGACTGTCGGGTCGCCGGACGCGACGTCGGGCGCCACCGATTTCAAGGTCGCGAGCAATTCGTCGGGATAGTTCTCGACCGGCGCGACGCGGTGCCGCGAAAACAGCTCCGGAAACAGCCGCAGCATGATCTCGCGATTTTCCAGCATGTAGGAGACGCCGGACGGCGTGCGCGCATTGTCCTCCAGCACGTAGAACGTATCGGCATCGACGCGGACGACGTCGATGCCTGCGATGTGCAGATAAATGTCGTGCGGCACCTTCTGGCCGTTCATTTCCGGGCGAAACACCGGATTTTGGAACACCAGGTCTTCGGGCACGATGCCGGCTTTGAGGACCTCGCGCTTGCCGTAGATGTCCTTCAGATAGAGGTTCAGCGCCTTGACGCGCTGCTCGAGGCCGCGCTGGAGCGTGTCCCACTCCTTGGCGGCCAGAATCCGGGGAATGACATCGAACGGGATCAGCCGCTCGGTCGCCTCGGCCTCGCCATAGACCGCGAAGGTGATGCCGATGCGCCGAAACAGGAGCTCGGCCTCCTTGCGGCGGAAGTCGAGCACCTCGGGGCGTACCTCGGCGAGCCACTGCGACAGCGCCGCATAGGCCGGCCGGACCTGGCCGTCCAGGCCCTTCATCTCGTCGAACGCCGTGATCAACGCCAAAGCCCCGCCCCCCTGCCGCTGCGATCGTTCCGCAAGGCGCTGCAAGCCTCGCGCCAAATCTGCGCCAAATCCCGACCGGGACAAAGAGCCTAAGGCATAGGCTGGTTCCGCATCTGCCCGAATTTTGACCGGCGGCTGACCAAAGCTTCGGCGGATACGGCCTTATTCGCCGATCGCGCTGACATGCGCCGCCACCACCCGCCAGCCTTCCGGGAAACGCACCCAGGTCTGCATCTGGCGGCCGACCTTGCCGGCCATGCTGGCCCGCTGGAACAGCGTGGAGGCCACCGCGAAGTCGCGGCCGTAGGTGGTGATGACGGTGCGGGAGATCGTGCGGGTCAGACCGGCGGGATTGCGCGCCGCGCGAAACGCCGCGATTTCGGCGTGGCCGTAGAGGATTTCGGCCATGCCATAGCGGATAGTCCGCGGATCGACCCGGAAGGTCGCGTCGAGCACGGCCACGTCGTTGGTGTTCAGTGCGACTTCATAACGGTCGAAGGCCGCCTTCACCTCGGCGACGACTTCGGGAATATCGATTTCCATTATTGTCTCTCCGCGTCATTCCGGGGCGCGTGCGCAGCAGCGAACCCGGAATCCAGGCTAACAGAAATTCTATCGTGTCTGGATTCCGGGTTCGCTGCTTCGCAGCGCCCCGGAATGACAGCTAGCTTTTGAGCGCGCCGCGCCAATCCGCGCCATCGCGTTTCAACACGTCCGCGACATCGATCGCCTCTTCCCCCGGCACGCGGATGCGCTTGAATGTCATCTCCGGCGCGCTGAGCGGCTTGGTGGCATCCATCCCCATCTTGGCGCCGACGCCGTTGCGCGTCGACGGATCGAGCTTGGAGCCCTGGCTCTCCGGCACCACGACCAGATCGCGGTCGGCCTGGAAGCGGGTCGCAACCGCCCACTCGACCTCGGTCGGATTGTGGATGTCGACATCGTCGTCGACCACGATCACGTGCTTGACGTCGAACGAGCCGGCGAACGCGCCGAGCATTATGTTCTTGGCCTCGCCGTCCTGGCGCTTCTTGATCTGCACATAGAGGTGATAGCGCATGACGCCGCCCGGCGAGAAATGCACGTCGAGCACGTTCGGGAATGTGCGCCTGAGATGCGCCAGCATGGTTGCTTCTTTCGGGATCGCGCCGAGCAACTGGTGCTCCAGCCCGCCGCCGACCACGGTGTGGAAGATCGCATCCTTGCGATGGGTGACCGCAACCACCTCCATCACGTGGTTGTTGGAACGCGGCCCGTAGTATTGCGGGAATTCGCCGAACGGACCTTCGGGCTCGCGCACACCCGCCAGGAAGCGGCCCTCGACCACGATCTCGGCCTCGGCCGGCACCCGGACATCGCTGGTGACGCATTTCACCACCGGCAGCGGCCGGCCTTGCAACGCGCCGGCGATTTCCAGCTCGTCGAAATCCATCGGCGCGATTGCCTGCGACGCCAGCAAGGTCAGCGGATCGACGCCGATCACGATCGCGGCGTCCAGCGGCTCGCCCTTCTCCTCGGCCATCTCGAAGAACGCATTGGTATGCCGCGGCAGCAGCAGCACGCCGAGCCGGTTCGGACCGGCCAACTGGCAGCGGTGGATCGAGACGTTCTGCTTTCCGGTGCGGGGATTGCGAACGATCATCAGTCCGGCGGAAATGTAGGGGCCGAAATCGTGCTCGTTGTGGGTCGGCAGCGGCAGGATCTTCGCGAGATCGACCTCGCGGTGTACCACCTCCTGCACCGGCGCAGCCTTCGTCTCGACCCATGGAACCGGATTGAGTGCCGCATCCAGGAAACGCGGCAGCACCTCGGCGGGCTCGACGCCCATGGCCTCGGCCATCCAGCCGCGGTCGGAGACCAGCCCCGACACCACCGGAATGGGATGCCCGCCCGGACGCGGGAATAGAGTCGCGCGTTTGCCGTCCAGGCGTTTGGCATAGGCCGCGACCTCGAATTTCAGAGCGGCATTCGGCTTGATCACCGCCAGGCGGTTGCGCACCGCCAGATGGTCGAGCCAGTCGCGCAGCGTGCGCACCGGTTGCGGCGCGTTATCGCCGTGGCGCGGGGCGGATTCTTTCGGCATCTCATGCTTGGTCATCGGACACAGATGTAGCATTGTTGCCGCCGAAGGAACACCGACGACATGACGGCTTCAGGCGGCGGCTGGCTCGGCCAATCGATCGAGCGCGTGGAAGACGCGAACCTGCTCACGGGCCGCGGCCGCTATATCGACGACCTCGCGGTGCGCACCGGCACCTTGCACGCGGCGATCCTGCGTTCGCCGCACGCGCATGCCCGGATCCGTTCCATCGACGTGGCGGCAGCCCGTACCGCGCCGGGCGTCGGGGCAGTGCTGACCGGCGCCGAGGTGACGGCGCTGTCGAGCAGCCTTGCGGTTGGGGTGCGGGCGCCGATCCAGTCCTGGCCGATCGCGGTGGACCGCGTGCGCTACGTCGGCGAGCCGATCGCCGTGGTGGTGGCCACCGACCGCTATCTGGCCGAGGACGCGCTGGAGCTGATCGAAGTCGAGTACGAGCCCCTCCCCGCGCTGGTCGATCCGCGCGACGCGCTGGCTTCCACCGAATTGTTTCTGCACGACGGGCTGAAGTCGAACGTCGCGAGCGACCGCTCGTTCCGGTATGGCGATCCGGAGGCGGCGTTCGCCAAGGCGGCGCGAAAAATTTCCGTCAGCATCCATTATCCGCGCAACTCCTGCACGCCGATCGAGACCTACGGCGTGGTGGCGGAATACGACGCCAACGAGGATGCCTACGACGTGCTCGCGAATTTCATGGGCCCGTTCACCATGCATCCGGTGATGGCGCGCTCGCTGAAGGTGCCGGGCAATCGCTTCCGGCTGCGCACGCCGCCGGATTCCGGCGGCAGCTTCGGCGTCAAGCAGGGCGTGTTTCCCTATATCGTGTTGATGGCGCTCGCGGCGCGCGTCGCCGGCAAGCCGGTGAAATGGGTCGAGGATCGGCTGGAGCATCTGGCAGCGTCGGTTTCCGCCACCAACCGCATGACCACGCTTGACGCCGCGGTCGAGAGCGACGGCCGAGTCGTCGCGCTGGCCTGGGATCAGGTTGAGGATGTCGGCGCACACATCCGCGCGCCGGAGCCGGCGACGCTCTACCGCATGCAGGGCAATCTCACCGGCGCCTACGCCATCCGCCACGTGGCGGTGCGCAACCGCGTGGTGCTGACCAACAAGACGCCGACCGGGCTCAACCGCGGCTTCGGCGGGCCGCAAGTCTATTACGCGCTGGAACGGCTGATGCAGCGTGTCGCGGTGGAATTGAACCTCGATCCGCTCGAGGTGATCCGGCGCAATCTCGTGCCGGCGGGCGCGTTCCCCTATCGCACCGCGACCGGCGGACTCTTGGATTCCGGAAACTATCAGCAGGCGGTCGACACCGCCGTGCAGGATGGCGGGCTGGCCGAACTCCAGGCGCGCCGCGACCAGGCGCGCGCGGAAGGCCGGCTCTACGGCATCGGACTCACCGCCGCGGTCGAGCCCAGCGTCTCCAACATGGGCTACGTCACCGCGGTGCTGACGCCGGAGGAACGCCGCAAGGCCGGCCCCAAGAACGGCGCGCAGGCGACGGCGACCATCGCGGTCGATCCGAGCGGCTCGGTGACGGTGCACATCGCATCCGCGCCGCAAGGCCAAGGCCACCGCACCGTGGCGGCGCAGATCGTCGCCGACGCGCTGGGACTCAAGCCTTCCGACGTGCGTGTCGTCACCGATCTCGATACCGCGCGCGACGCCTGGTCGATCGCGTCGGGCAACTACTCCAGCCGGTTCGCGGCGGCGGTGGGCGGCGCCGTGCACCTCGCGGCCATGCAGATCAAAGGCAAGCTTGCCCGTGGAGCGGCGGCGCAGCTCAATGTACCCACCGACGAGATCGAATTCGCCAACGGCAAGATCGGCGCCAAGGGCAATCCGGACAACGCGATCGCGTTCGGACGGCTGGCCGCGGCGAGCCACTGGTCGCCGGGCGTGGTGCCGGACGGCGCGCAGGCGTTGCGCGAGACCGTGTTCTGGTCGCCGCCGCAGCTCGAAGCGCCAGGCGACCTCGACGAAACCAACTCCTCGCTCTGCCACGGTTTCATCTTCGATTTCTGCGGCGTCGAGGTCGATCGCGTCACCGGGGCGCTGCGGATCGACAAGTACGTCACCATGCACGACTGCGGCACCATCCTGCATCCCGGCATGGTGGCAGGCCAGGTCACCGGCGGTTTCGCGCACGCGCTCGGAGCCGCGGTGTACGAGGAATTCGCCTACGCGCCGGACGGCGCGTTCCTGTCGGGCACGTTCGCCGATTATCTGCTGCCGACCACCATGGAAGTGCCCGCCCCCGTCATCCTGCACATGGAATCGCCCTCGCCGTTCACGCCGCTCGGGGCCAAGGGCGTCGGCGAAGGCAATTGCATGAGCACGCCGGTCTGCATCGCCAACGCGGTCGCCGATGCGCTGGGGCTTGATGCGATCGACTTGCCGCTGACGCCTGGAAAGCTGGCGCAATTCACGCACCCCAAGGAGCAGGAGTCGTGAAGCCCGCGCGGTTCGACTATGTGCGCGCGGAGACGCTCGCCGAAGCGCACGCGGTGCTGGCCTCCGAGGGCGGCGACGCCATCGTGATCGCCGGCGGGCAATCACTGGTGCCGCTGCTGTCGATGCGGATGGCGCGGCCGGGCGTGCTGGTCGACATCATGCATGTGGCCGATCTGGGCGGGATTGTTATCAAGGATGACGCCATCCGGGTCGGGGCCACGGTGCGCCAAGCGCAATTGCTGGCGTGGCCGGAGCTCGCCGCGCACCAGCCGCTGCTGGCGCTCGCGCTGCCCTTCATCGGCCATGCCCAGACGCGCGCAAGAGGGACGGTCTGCGGCTCGGCGGCGCTGGCCGATCCCAGCGCGGAGATTCCGCTGGCCCTGGTCGCGCTCGGCGGCGAGATCGAGTTGTCGGCGGCGGCCGGAAAACGCCAACTGGCCGCGAAAGAATTCTTCAACGGCCTGATGTCGACATCGCGCAACGACGACGAACTGATCGAGGCGGTGCACTTCCCGCGAACACGACCCGGCGACGGCTATGCGTTCATCGAGTTCGCGCGGCGGCACGGCGATTTCGCGATCGTTGCCTGCGCCGCGATGGCGGATGCGCAGGGCGTGCGCCTCGCGGTTGGCGGCGTGGCGGACTTTCCGACCGCGCGCGACTTCGGCCCGCTCGATGGCGCGGCGCTCGACGAGGCGATCGAGGATTTCGCGTTCGACCTGGAAGCGCGCGACGACCTGCACGCCAACGCCGCCTATCGCCGCGAGCTGGTGCGGCAGCTCGGCCGCAAAACCATCGACGAGGCGCGACGATGCCGCGTCTGACCGCCGACCGGCACCACCGCGTGCGCTTCACGCTCAACGGCCGCCCGGTCGAGGGCGACGCCGAGCCGCGGATGCTGCTGACCGATTTCCTGCGCCACGTGCTGGGCCAGACCGGAACCCACGTCGGCTGCGAGCACGGCGTCTGCGGCGCCTGCACCGTCGAGATCGACGGCGCGCCGGCACGCGCCTGCCTGATGCTCGCGGTTCAGGCCGACGGCATGACGCTGCGCACCGTGGAGGGTCTCGCGCCCGAGCCCGGCCGTCTGTCGGTGCTGCAGGACGCGTTCCGCCGCCATCACGCGCTGCAATGCGGCTTCTGCACGCCGGGCATCCTGATGTCGCTCGACATCTATCTGCGCGGCCACGCGTCGCCGACCGAGGCCGAGGTCCGCGATTTCCTCAGCGGACATCTGTGCCGCTGCACCGGCTACGTGCCGGTCGTCGCCGCCGCGCTTGACGCCGCGGCGAAACTGCGCGAAGCGGCAGGCGATGCTTGATCTCGGCACCAGCTTCCTGGCCAGCGTGGCGCGCGACCCCAACGCCCTCGCGATTGTCGACAGAGAGGTGCGCTTCACCTATGCGCAATGGTACCGGCGGATTTCCGCGCTGGTCGCAGCATTCGACGAATTGGAGCTGGAACCGGGCGATCATCTCGTCACGGCATTGCAGAACAACTGGCAGGCCGCGACCATCCATTGGGCCTGCCAATTCGCCGGCATCATTATCACGCCGCTGAACTGGCGCTCCACCGCCGAGGAGCTCGACTACTGCCTGGAGAACGCCGACGCCAAGCTGTTGGTTTACGAGGCGGCTTCGGCCGCCGCGGTCCATGCCTCGAAGGAAGCGCAAAAGCATCCCCGTATCGCCATCGAAGTGCCGGACGATCTCTCATTCCAGACCATGGTCGAGGCGGCCGCCGAGGACGCGACGCCGCGCGTTGACGCCGAAGCCTGGTCGGTGATGCTCTATACATCAGGCACCACCGCCAAGCCGAAGGGCGTGCCGCGCCGCCAGCGCGCCGAACGCGCCGCCGGGCTCGCTCATGTCGCGCAGAACCTCTACCGCAACGGCGAGCGCACGCTCGGCGTGATGCCGCTCTATCACACCATGGGGGTTCGCTCGCTGATCGCCATGTCGCTGATCGGCGGGGCGTTCGTGTGCCTGCCGCGGTTCGAGGTGGCGCGTGCGCTGGAGCTGATCGCAGCCGAAAAGGTCACCAACCTCTATCTGGTGCCGACGCTCTATCACGACCTGCTGCATCACGCGGCATTCCGGGAGACCGACATCGGATCGGTGCGCAAGCTCGGCTTCGCCGGCGCCTCGATGACCGACGGCCTGCTCAAGCAGTTGCAGAGCGCGTTTAAGCCGGACCTGTTCGTCAATCATTACGGCTCGTCGGAAATCTACACCTTCACCATCGACCAGGACGCCCCAAAGAAACCGGGCTCGGCCGGCCGCGCCGGCATCAACCAGATGGTGCGGGTGGCGAAACTCGGTGCGGGCTCGCCCAAGGAGCTCGCCCCGGCCAACGAAGAGGGAGAGATCGTGGCCTTGATGGCGGGCGACGAATCCTTCGAGGGCTACTGGCGTCGGCCGGACGCCGACGCCAAGGCGCTGCGCCAGGGCTGGTACTTCACCGGCGACACCGGCTACGTGGACGATGACGGCGACCTGTTCGTGACCGGGCGGGTCGACGACATGATTATCACCGGCGGCGAGAACGTCTCGCCGGTCGAGATCGAAAGCTGCCTTTCGCTGCACGACGCCGTCACCGAGGTGGCCGTGGTCGGCCTGCCCGACGAGCGCTGGGGCAAGGTCGTCACCGCCTTCGTCAAGCGGCGGACGCCGGTCACCGACCGGGAGCTCGATCAGTTCTGCCGCCAGTCGGGCCTCGCCAACTTCAAGCGGCCGCGGCGCTACGTTTTTGTGGAAGCGATCCCGAAATCGCCGGTCGGCAAGCTGCTGCGCCGCCTGCTGGTTGCGGGAGAATATCAAGAGGAAAAGTCATGACCGAAGCCTTCACCGATCCGCGCCTCGCCACGCTCGACGGCTTCCGCGTCGAGATCGATCCGGCGCGCGAACGCGCCGACATCATTCTCGACCGGCCGCCGCTCAACGTGGTGTCGATGCCGCAGCGCGACCAGCTCCGCATGGTGTTCGAGACGCTCGAGCTGGACGATCGCGTGCGGGTCATCGTGCTGCGCGCCGTCGGCGAGCATTTCTCCAGCGGCGGCAATATCAAGGGTTTCATGGAAGCCACGCCGGAGACCGTCTCGAAACTGGCCTGGAACATCGCCGCACCGACGCGCTGCGGGAAGCCGGTGATCGCCGCCAACCGCGGCTTTGCTTTCGGCGTCGGCTTCGAGATTTCGCTGGCCTGCGATTTCCGCATCGTGTCGGAGACCGGCTTCTATGCCCTGCCCGAGCAGCGGCTGGGGCAAATTCCCGGCTCCGGCGGCTCGGCGCGGCTGCAGAAGATCGTCGGCATCACCCGCACCAAGGACATCGTGATGCGCTCGCGCCGCATCCCGGCGAAGCAGGCCTACGAATGGGGCATCGCCACCGAATGCGTGCCGGACGGAAAGCTCGAGGCCGCGACCGACGCCCTGGTCGACGAGTTGCGGACATTCTCACCGCTCGCCCAGCGCACGGCCAAAAAGCTCCTCAACGACACCGAGGATGCTATGCTTACGACCGCAATCGAGCTGGAAGGCCATTGTTACAGCCGGCTGCGGCAATCGGACGACTTCCGAGAGGGCGTGGAAGCATTCCATGCTAAGCGCCCGGCGAAGTTCAGAGGAACCTGAAATGACCATCAAGACAAAAATCACGCGATGCGGATTTGGCCCCGCCAGCCTGGTCGCCACGCTGGCGCTCGCAACGGTCCTTGGCGCGGCCACGGCCAGCGCGCAGACCTACCCGACGCGCGCCGTCACGGTGATCCTGCCGTTCGCCGGGGGCAGCGCAAGCGACGTGGTGGCGCGAATCCTGTTCGAGCGCATGTCGCGATCCATGGGCCAGCCGATCATCGTCGACAATCGTCCCGGCGCCGGCGGCAACACCGGCACCGCGGCCGCGACCAAGGCAACGCCGGACGGCTACACGCTGGTGGCGACCGGTGTCGGCGCGCTGGGCGTCAACAAGGTCCTTACCCGCGAGTTCAACTACGATCCGGACAACGACCTTGTACCGGTCCAACTGGCCGGCGCATTTCCCATCATCGCGGTGGCGAGCAACAAGCTGCCGGTGTCGTCGCTGTCTGAGCTGATCGCCTACGCCAAGACCCGCCCGAACGAGCTCAACTACGGCTCGGTCGGCGTCGGCAGTTCGCAGCACATGTCCGGCGTCTTTTTCGAGCAGATCGCCGGCGTGAAGCTGACCCACGTGGCCTATCGCAACATCGCGCAGTACATGCCCGACATGATGGCCGGCACGGTGCCGCTCGGATTCTCGTGGTTCCCGAACGTCACGGCGGCGATTCAATCGAACGGCGCCAAGCCGCTCGCGGTCGCCAGCAAGACGCGGCTTCCGGCGTTGCCCGACGTACCGACCACCGCCGAAGCCGGTCTGCCTGACTATGTCGTGTCGGGCTGGCTTGCCCTGATGGCGCCGCGCGGCACGCCGCGGGCGGCCATCGACCGGATCAACAAGGAGCTGGCGGACGCCGCACAGGACGCGACGGTGCAGACGCGCATCCGCGCTCAAGGCGCGACCGCTCCGGTCATGACGCCCGAGCAGCTCGGCACGTTCGTGAAGGCCGAGGTCAAGCAATGGATCGATCTCATCAAGAAGATGGGTATCCAGCCGCAGTAGGCGTAAAGCGCATGGGGGGCGGCGCTTGGACGAAATCGGAATGCAACAGAACAAAGGTGTAGCTCCATGACCAGGATCAAGATCGCTCTCGCGTTGAGCGCCGCCGTCGTGCTTGCGGCAATCGGCACCGATACTGCCGACGCGCAGGCCTTTCCGACGCGGCCGATTACCGTGATCATCCCGTTCGCCGGCGGCAGCGCCAGCGACGTCGTCAGCCGCATCATGCTCGACAGGATGTCGAGATCGATGGGGCAGCCGATCATCGTGGAGAACAAGCCCGGCGCCGGCGGCAATTCGGGCACCATGCAGGCGGCGCGCGCGACGCCGGACGGCTACACCCTGGTCGGCGCCGGCTCCGGCCCGATCGCCGCCAACCTCGCGCTTTACAAGAACCTCGGCTACGACCCGCACAAGGACCTGGACATCATCTCGCCGTTCGCGAGCTTCACCATCGTGGTGACGGCCACCAGCAAGCTGCCGATCAAGTCGCTCAAGGAACTTGTCGACTACGCCAAGGCCAATCCGGGCGCGCTCAATTACGGGTCGGTCGGCATCGGCAGCTCGCAGCATCTGGCAGGCGAGTATTTCGGACAGATCACCGGCGTGAAGATGACGCACGTGCCCTATCGCAACATCGCGCAATACGGCCCGGACCTGATCGCCGGCACGGTGCAGCTTGGCTTCCAATGGTTCCCGAACGTTGCCGGTCCGATCCAGGCGAAGGGCGCAAACGCGCTTGCGGTGGCCGGCGATGTCCGGCTCGCCGCGCTGCCCGATACGCCGACCAGCACGCAAGCCGGCCTGCCGGCCTACAAGGTCGACGGCTGGTTCGCGCTGGCCGCACCTGCGGGAACGCCCAAGCCGGTGCTTGAGCGCCTCAACAAGGAGCTTGGCGACGCGCTGAAGGACCCGGCGGTGCGCGCCGGCTTCGAGAAGGCGGGCGCGGTACCGATTGCGCTGACGCTCGACCAGGCCAAGAAATTCCATGCCGATGAGATCGTGAAGTACCGCGATATCATCGCCAAGGCCGGCATCGCCAAGATCGAGTAGCAGAGGGACGGTGTCGGCAAGCTTGTGACCGTTCAGAATCGGGTCTTCATCGCAGGCGCGGGGCCGGTCGGCCTCGTCGCCGCCGCGAACCTCGTGCGCAGCGGCGTTCCGGTCACTCTGTTCGAGTCCGGACCGACGCTGAGCGAGGAATCGCGCGCATCGACGTTTCATCCGCCGACGCTCGACATGCTCGACGCACTCGGCGCCGCCGAGCCGCTGATCGCGCAAGGACTGAAGGCGCCGCAGTTCCAGTACCGCACCAAGGCCGACGGGCTGCTGGCGCAATTCGATTTCGGCATCATCGCCGACGCCACCGGCCATCCCTACCGGGTGCAGAGCGAGCAGTCCAAGCTCACCGCGATCCTGCTCGACCGGTTGCGCGGCGATCCCAACTTCGACATCCGGTTCGACAGTCCGGTCCGGGCGGTGACCCAGGACGCATCGAGCGTCTCCGTCACGGTCGAACACGACGGCCGGGCCGAAACGCTTTCGGGGCGCTGGCTGATCGGCGCGGACGGCGCAAGCAGCGCGGTGCGGCGCTCGCTCGGCATCGCATTCGAGGGCTTCACCTGGCCGGACCGGCTGCTGGTGGTCAGCACGCCGTTCGACTTCCACAGCGTCATCGCCGGTCTCACCGCGGTGAACTACGTCGCCGATCCGGAGCGCTGGCACTTCCTGCTGCAGATCCCCGGCCTGTGGCGCGTCATGTTCCTGATCAAGCAGGACGAGACCGACGAGCAGATCCTGACGCGCGAATTTGCGCAGTCGCTGATGGCGGACGTGGTGCCGGGCATCTCAAACTACGAGATTTCGCACACCACGCTGTACAAGGTTCACCAGCGGGTCGCCGGCACCTTTCGCATGGGCCGCGCCTTCCTCGCCGGCGACGCCGCCCACATCAACAATCCGCTCGGCGGCATGGGCATGAATGGCGGCATCCACGACGCCATCAACCTGACGGATCGGCTCGCCAAGGTGTGGAACGGCGCTGCGCCCGACGCCGAGCTCGATCGCTACGATCTGCAGCGGCGGCTGGTCACCCACGAGACCATCCAGACCCAGACCATCCAGAACAAGAAGAACCTGGAATCGCCCGGCCCCGAGTTCCGCGACAGCCTGCGGCAAACCGCGGCGGACCCGAAGCGCAGCTACGACTACATGCTGCGGGTTTCGATGATCGCGACGCTGCGAAGGGCGACGGAGTTGGGGTAGCTCTCTCCTCGTCATTCCGGGGCGCGAGCGCAGCGAGCGAGCCCGGAATCCAGGGATTACGCACGTGGCTCTGGATTCCGGGCTCGGTGCTGCGCGCCGACCCGGAATGACGGGGAGATAGCCGCCGTTGTCCGGTCACAGTCCCTACGTTAATCTCCCCACATGGCACAGGATTTTTCGAAATTCTTCGAACCGGGCCGCGTGCATCGGAAGCTCTACACCGATCCGGCGATCTTCGACCTGGAGATGGAGCGCATCTTCTACAGCACCTGGGTCTACGTCGGCCACGAAAGCCAGATCAAAAATCCCGGCGACTATTTCGCCACCCACATGGGCCGCAAGCCGGTGGTTCTGGTGCGCGACATGGACGGCACGGTGCGCGTCATCCACAACCAGTGCGCCCATCGCGGCGCGATGGTGGTGGCCACTGAAAAGGGCAACGCGCCGGAATTCACCTGCTGCTATCACGGCTGGACCTATCATCTCGACGGCAAGCTCAAGGCCGTGCCGCTCAACCACGGCTACCCGCGCGATTTCGATCCGAGCAATCCGAAGACCGCGATGCGGCGCGTGCCGCGGGTGACCAGCTATCGCGGCTTCGTGTTCGCAAGCGGCGCGGCGGACGGCCCGGCTCTCGAAGAGACGCTCGGCCACATGACGACCTCGCTCGACGACCTGATCGACCGCGCGCCGGACGGCGAGATCGAGGTCGCGGGCGGCGTGTTCCGCCATGCCTACGACGGCAACTGGAAGGTCTATTTCGAGAACCTGTGCGACGCTGCGCATCCGCTGTTCGTGCACCGCTCGTCGATCGACGCCGCGCAGCAGCAATCCGACGCCGTGCATTCCGACGGCTCCGGCGAGATCGCGATTCGTCAGATGCGGCAGAACGGCGCGCCATATTCGTTCTGGGAGTCGCAGGTCGGGATCTGGACCTATCCGAACGGCCACAGCTATCTCGGCGACTACCACGACGATTCCAAGCTGGTCGCGGCGCTGAAAGACCCCGTGTTCCGCGACTACATCGCGGCGCTGGAGAAGAAGAAGGGCAAGGCGGAGACCAAGCGCATCCTCGAAGTGCGGCGCTGGAACTCGAACATCTATCCGAACGTGTCGCTGATGAGCCAATTCCAGCAGTTGCGCGTGGTCCAGCCGGTGTCGGTCAACCGCACGGTGGTGACGACCTACAACTTCCGGCTCAAGGGCGCGCCCGAGCAGGTGTTCCGCAACACCATCAGCTTCGCCAACATCGTCAACGGCACCGGATCGCTGGTGCTGACCGACGATCTGGAAATCTACAACCGCATCGACATGGGGCTTTCCAGCGAAGGCACCGAATGGCTGCAGGTCGGCCGCGGCTATCACAGCGATGTGCCCGATGCACACGGCGGCCGGCGCGGCGTGAACTCGACCAGCGAGGTCTACATCCGCAACATGCTCGACGCCTGGCTGGGTTACATGAACGACAGCCGGCGCGAGCAGGCGCGCGCTGCATCCTGATGGCCAGGAAGCAGAAGCCGAAATCCAAGATCGCAGCCCCGGCCCGCCGCCGGGTGGCCGAGCCGCGCAGCCGCGCCGTTGTGCAGGCCGCCGACGCGCTCGATCTGCACCGCTGCGAGCAGTTTCTGCTGCACGAGGCGCGCCTGCTCGACGACGCGCAGTTCGACGACTGGCTGGCGCTGTTCACCACGGACGGCTGGTACTGGGTGCCGAGCGAGCCCAACCAGTCGAACCCGCAGGACACGGTGTCGCTGATCTACGACGACCGGCGTCTGCTGGAGACCCGCGTGCGGCGGCTTGCGAGCCCGCGAATTTATTCGCAGGAGCCACGCTCGCGCACCAGCCGCATCGTCGCCAACGTGACGATCGAGGAAACCGGAAACAAGGCGTGCACGGTGCGCTCGAAATTCCTGATGATCGAATATCGCCGCGAGGTCCAGCGGCTGTTCGCCGGCACGGCGTTCCACCATCTGGTGCAGGCCGACGGCGGCATCCGCATCGCGTGGAAGCGCGTGGATCTGGTCAATTGCGACGCGCCGCTGGATGGGATCGTGGTGCCGCTTTAGGTGCCGCGCCCGAGGCCTCGCTCACGCCCAATCCTCCACTGTCATCGCCCGGCTTGACCGGGCGATCCATGATCGGCCTCCGCGCAAGCGGCTTTACGTAAGAGCGTGGTCTGCTGAACCTTCGCATGGATGCCCCGCCTTCGCGGGGCATGACACCGATGGTGTGGCGGCAGCGCCAATTTCATGCCGCCGAATAACAGCTTACGTCCCCGTCGGCCGATGCAGTGCGGTGCGCGTGCGCTGCTTCACCAGCCACTTCGACCGGCCCGCCACCTTGAGCGTCAGCGCCCGCACCGCCGGCGGCCAGGTCGTCGGCAGGCCGAGCCAATATGAAATCCGCTGGGTGTGCTCGGTCAGCGGGCGTTCCGCACGCTCCCAGGTTTCCAGCGCCGCCGGAATATCCTTCTCCCGGTCGAGATAAACCGAAAGCGATAGCGCGTTCATCATGGCGCAGCCGCCGCCCTGGCCAATGTTCGGCGGCAGCGCGTGCGCGGCGTCGCCGATCACCGCCACCCGGCCCGCCGACCAGCGCTTGAGACGGATCAGGTCGAAGCGGTCGTAGCGCCCGTCCGGCCCGATGCGGTCGATCAGCGTTTCGAGATGCGGGAACCAGCGCTTCCATGCGTCCTTGTCGACCGGCGTGGCCTTGGCGACGTCATCGCTGTCGAGCATGGTCAGCGCGAGATAGACGTCGGTCTCGCTGCACGGCGTGTAGAGCACGCGCCGGCTGCCCGACCAGTACTCGACCGTGGTGGCGCCGTCGGACGAGGCCCGCTCCTCAGCGGTCTTGTCGATCAGCAGCCGGGTGCAGCCGTCGACCAGATATTTTCGCGTCGCCAGCAGCCCGAGCGCGTCGCGCAGCCGCGAGTTGCTGCCGTCGGCGGCGATCACCAGGTCGGCCTTGCGCTTTTCGCCCTTCGCCAGCATCAGTTCGCCGTCGGTCGAGACGATGGCGCCGACCGAGCCGGTGACGATCTCCACGCCGGCGCGGTTCGCGGCCGCGGCGAGCGCATTGATCACGGTCTGGCGGACGATCGAGAACACCCGGCTGCCGCCCCAGCGGTGCACCGAGATGGTCCGGTTGCGGTCGTCGCGGACCTCGCGGGTGTGCGCGAACGGCGCGCCCTTGATGGCGTCGTCGTAGGCCCCGACGGATTCCAACACGCGCAGCCCGTTCTCGTAGATGTAGATGCCCGCGCCGGTGGTGCGCAGCGCCTCGCCGCGCTCGTGCACCCGCACGCTCCAGCCGCGCTGCGCCAGCGCGCAGGCCGCCGTCAGCCCCGCGAATCCCGCTCCGACGATTTCCGCGTGCCGTTTTGCCATGGCGGCATGATGGCATCACCCGGCGCGCGACGCTATGATGGCCGCGAGCCGATCTCAGGAGAAACATCATGGCCCGTCTGCGCCACATCGCCGTTGTCGTGAGCGATCTCGACAAGGCGGCCGAGTTCTATTCCCAGGTGTTCGAGTTCAAGCGCATCGGCCGCGAGGACCTGGAGATCGGATCGGCGGTCTACATGAGCGACGGCGTGATCAACATGGCGCTGCTCAACTTCAAGGGCAAGGGCGGCACCGCCGCCTCCGATCTGAAGGAGGGCTCGACCTTCGTCGGCGCGCACCACTTCGGCATCCAGGTCGAGGACCTGGTGGAAACCCAGAAGCGGATCGAAGCCGCCGGCGGAAAATTCTTCTTCGATCTCGGCGACGAGCGCCACGGCAACTTCGAGCGCAAGTTCAAGGACCCGGACGGGGTGATCTTCGATATCTCCAAGGCGGGCTGGCAGGGCACGGACGGGTATAAGAAATAGTCCCTTTCAGGCACGCATCTCTTTTAACGTCATGGCCGGGCTTGACCCGGCCATCCACGCCTAACTTGCGACAACAAAGACGTGGATGCCCGGCACAAGGCCGGGCATGACGTGGTTAGAACGTGCATGACTCTCTGGATTCCGGGCTCGCTCGCTGCGCTCACGCCCCGGAATGACGCCAAGAGGCGTCAGTTGAACTTCAACCCCGCCGCCTTCACCAGCTCGATGTTGCTGGCGATCTCCTTCTTGACCAGCGCGTCGAACTCCGCGGGCGACAGCGCCATCGGCTCGATGCCCTGCGCCGCGAACTTCTCGACCACGTTCTTGCTCTTGAGCGCCTTGTCGGTCTCCGCGCGCAGCTTCTCGATGATTGCGGGCGGCGTCTTGGCCGGCACGAACAGGCCCATCCAATACACATAGTCGGAATTGGGCAGCCCCGCCTCCACCGTGGTCGGCACGTCCGGCAGCGCGCTGGAGCGCTTGGTCGAGCTGACCGCGAGCGCAACGAGCTTGCCGTCCCGGATCAGCGGCAGCGCAGCCGACATGCCCATGCTGGTGAAGTCGACGCGGCCGGTCATCACCTCGGTCAGCGCTTCGGGTCCGCCGCGGAACGGAATATGCGTGCCCTGGAAGCCGCCGCTCATCCGGATGCGCTCGGCAGCCCAATGGGTGGCGCTGCCGACGCCCGCCGAGGCGTAGGTCATGCGGCCGGCCTTGGCCTTGTCGACCAGTTCCTTCAGCGACTTGATGCCGCTCGCGGGCGCCACCACGGTGACATTCGGAATCGTCCCGAACGGAATGACCGCCTTGAAATCGGCCGCGGGATCGTAGGTGATGTTGGGGTAGGCCGCGGGCGCCGACGAATGCGCCGAGGCCTGGATCAGCAGCGTGTAACCGTCCGGCTGGGCCTTGGCGACCATGGCGGTTCCGATCGAGCCGCCGGCGCCGCCGCGATTTTCGATCACGATCGACTGGCCGAGCTGGATCGACAGCGGGTCCATCACCAGCCGGCCGACGATGTCGAGCGAGCTTCCGGCCGCGAACGGCACCATCGCCCGGATGGTGTGCGTCGGCCAGGCGGCCTGCGCCGATGCGGAGCGGGACAGCGCCGGAGCCGCGAGCGCGGCAGCGGCCAATTTCAGAGTGTGTCGACGAGTGAGTTTCACGTTTCCTCCTACGATACTGTCATCGCCCGCGACGGCGGGCGATCCAGGTTTGTTGGCAATTCATCGTTGGCGAACTGGATGCCCCGCCTGCGCGGGGCATGATAAGTGGAAAGCCCGCTACTTGATGAAAGCGTTGCTGTAGAGCTCTTCCACCGGCGTCTTCTTCTGGATGAAGCCCTTCTCCAGATAGAAATCCTGCAGCTTGGTCAACCGCTCGACGTCGACCTCGCCCAGCACCTTCTGCCCCGGATAGACCGATTTGGCATACATGTTGAAGGCGAACTTCACACCGCCTTCCTTGCCCTTCCACTCCGGCACGAACTGGACGAACGCGTCCGCCGCCTTGTCCGGATCGTCCATCATGTCCTTCATGCCGCGCAGCGCGGCGCGGACGAACTTGCGGATCATCTCCGGCTTCTGCTTGATCATGTCGTCGGACACCGCGATGCCCTGCGCCATGTGCGGGAAGAACTCCTCGGTCGGAATCACCCGCACCTTGACGCCCGTGGCCGTGATCGGCGGGATCCAGTCCGGCACGCCGGCCATGCCGACCGACTTGCCGTCGGCGACGAACTGCCAGACGCCAGTCGGGCCGACCTGCTGCACGTTGACGTCGTTCTGCGTCAGACCCGCGCTCGCCATCAATCCCAGCAGCGCATAGAACGTGGTGTCCTGATAGGACATGACGGTGATGGTCTTGCCCTTGAGATCGGCCGGCTTGGTGATGCCGCTATCCTCGCGCACCACGAGCTGCATGAAGCCCTTGCCGCCGAACACCGCGACGATCTTCACCGGCACGCCGTTGCCACGAACCATGATCGGCCCGTCCGCCACGATGCCGCCGAGTGGCGCGTTGCCGGCGCCGACCTGCTTGGCAACATCGACTCCACCGCGGCCCACCGCGAAGTCCACCTCGAGGCCCGCCTCTTTGAAATAGCCCTTGCCCTGCGCAAGCCGGATCGGCCCGAACGCCGGCAGCACCGGCGGCGCGGGAAACAGATACGTGACCTTCTCCAGCGTCTGCGCCTGCGACGATACCGGCGCGGTGAGCAGCCCGGCTCCGAAGGCCGCGCCACCCGCAACCAGCAGGCGGCGGGAAATTTTGGTTTCAATTGCGGACATTTCAGTCTCCCGTCGGCAAAACGTCGCGGACCCGATGGCCGATAAACTATCGGCGGTCTCGCCGTTTGCCACTATACTCCACCGGCGGCTGCGGCGATATGCGGCGCGTGGCTCCGGAAGGCTCCTCCCGGTCGAGTTCCAGGCAATGTCGGACGTGATACGGCTGGAGTACCGCAACGTCACCATGCGGTTCGTGGAAGCAGCCGGCCAGAGCCTCACGGCGGTCAGCGGCGTGAGCTTCGCCGTGCGAGACGGCGAGGTGGTGTCGCTGATCGGGCCGAGCGGCTGCGGAAAATCGACGCTGCTCAACATCGGCTCGGGCCTCTATGCGCCGAGCGAAGGCGAGGCCTTCGTCGACGGCGAACGCGTCGAAGGGCCGAACGCCCATGTCGCGTTCATGCTGCAGAAGGACCTGCTGCTGCCGTGGCGCACGGTCGCCGAGAACGTGATGTTCGGCGTCGAAATCCAGCGCATCCCCCTACCCGAGCGCCGGAAGCGCGCGCAGGCCCTGCTGGAGAACCTCGGTCTTTCGGATTTCTCAAAACACTACCCGCACCAGCTTTCCGGCGGCATGCGGCAGCGCGTGGCGCTGGCCCGCACGCTCGCGGTCGATCCGTCGGTGCTGCTGCTGGACGAACCGTTCTCGGCGGTGGACGCGCAGACCCGCATGGTGCTGCAGCGCGAACTGGCGCAGACGCTCAAGCGTGAGGGCAAGACTGCGCTGCTGATCACCCACGATCTGCTGGAAGCGGTGACGCTGTCCGACCGCGTGCTGGTCATGAGCCGGCGGCCGGGCCGCATCATCGACGAGTTGCGCATCGACCTTCCCGCACGCGACAACCCGATCGCGCGCCGCCATCATGCGCGAGTGAACGAATACGTTTCGCGCTTGATGGATCGTCTCGGCATCGGCCCGACCGAGCCGGCGGCGGGAGCTGTGGCATGACCGGCGCCTCGAACACCGCGATGATCCGGCGCGGCACGGCCATGAGCCTTGCACTCCTGGTCATATTCCTGGCCGCATGGGAGTGGGGACCGCGCTGCCTGGGCATCCCGTCGTTCATCATTCCGCCGCTGTCGATGGTCTACACCGAATTTCTGCGCATGCTGGCGGTGAACGCGCTGATGTTCCACACCGGAATCACCACGGCCGAAGTGATCGCGGGATTCATCCTCGGCAGCCTGCTCGGGGCGTTCTTCGGCTACATGCTCGGCATGTCGCCGACCGCGGAGTTCGCGCTGTCGCCCTACATCCTGGCCTTGCAGATCGCGCCCAAGGTCGCGTTCGCGCCGCTGTTCATCCTGTGGATGGGCTTCACGGTCTATCCCAAGATTCTGGTGGCGATCCTGATCGTGTTCTTTCCGGTGATGGTCAACGTGCTGACCGCGGTCCGCACCGTCGATCCCGACCTGATCAACCTGGCGCGCGCGTTCAAGGCGACGCGCGCGCAGATTTTCTGGAAGATCGAATTCCCGGCCTCGATGCCGCCGCTGTTCGCGGGCCTCCGCATCGGCTCGACCCTCGCCGTGGTCGGCGTCGTGGTCGGCGAATTGGTCGGCGGCAACATGGGGCTCGGCTATCTGCTTGCGTTCGGCGAGGGACAGGCCAATACGCCGATGGTGTTCGTTACCATCCTGATGCTGACGGTGGTCGGCGGCATCGCCTATCTGGCGGTGATCCTCATCGAGCAGCGCGTGCTGCACTACATGCCCAAGCGCGCGCTGAGCGGATTTTAGTCGCTACCATATCCACGTCATGCCCGGCCATAGCCGTCCGAAGGACGGCGTCGCTACGCTCGCCTATGTGCCGGGCATCCACCCTTCCTTGCCGCCAAGACGTGGATGGCCGGGACAAGCCCGGCCATGACGTTGTTGGGAATTACGCCAGCGTCACTGTGCCGACATCCCCGACTTCTTGACGACGTCCGACCATTTCCGGATTTCGTTGGCAATGTGGGCGCGGAACTCGGCCGGATTTTGCTTCAAGTTCTCCGCGCCTCGCGCCACCATCTGCTTCTGCACTTCGGGCCGGTCCTGGATCGCCGCGATTTCACGGTGCAGCTTGTCGATGATCTCCTTCGGAGTCCCGGTCGGAACGCCGATGCCGATCCAGTTGCCGGCGACGTATTCCGGCATGCCCGCTTCGATGAAGGTCGGAACGTCGGGAAACTCCGCAAGCCGTGTCGGTGTGCTGACCGCCAGCGCCCTGAGCTTGCCGGATCGGACATGCGAAGAGATGCTCGACGTGGTGGACATGATCCCCGTGGTGTTGCCGGCGATCACGTCGATCGAGCCGGGTCCCGCGCCGCGGAACGGCACGTGCAGCACGTCGATGCCCGCCTGCATCTTGAACAGCTCGAAGCCGAGGTGGAGCGAGCCGCCGATGCCACCGGAGGCATACTGCAGGTCGCCCGGCTTGGACTTCGCGAGCGCGACGTATTCCTTCACCGACTTGACCGGCAGGCTGGGATTGACCGCGAGCATGTTCGGACTGGTGACGACCATCGCCACCGGCTCGATGTCCCTGAGCAGGTCATAGGGCAGCTTGGCGTGCAGCGAAGGATGGGTGGCGTTGGCGATCGACAGGATGAGCAGCGTGTAGCCGTCCTTGGGCGCGTGGACTACAGCCTCGGTCGCGGCGATGCCGCCGCCGCCAGGGCGGTTCTCGGCGAGGAACTGCTTGCCGAGTTTCTCACTGAGATGGGTCGCGAGCAGGCGTCCGGCGACGTCGTTGATCCCGCCGGGCGCGAACGGGATGAGGATCCGCACCGGCTTGGTCGGATAGTCCTGCGCCGCGGCCGCAGTGGTCAGCGCCAGCACCGCGCCGGCAATCTTGAGCAGCATCGAATGCATTCTTGCCATTGAAACGTCCCTCCGGATTTCGCCCTATCTTAGCTTTTATCGGGCCAGTGTATGGGAGGCTGGCCGCAATCGACAGTTTGCAGGATGCCGCACCCCTTGTCCCGGCAAAACCGGGCGGCGCCTGATTGCCCGCGTCAGCCGCCCATCAACCCCGGCAGCCAGGTCGCCAGCGGCGGCCACAGGAACACCAGCAGCATCACGGCGATGCCGAAGTAGAGATACGGCATCACCGCCTGGATGATCTGTCCCATGGTGATGTGCGGCGGCGCGACACCCTTCATCGCGAACAGCAGCAGCCCGAACGGCGGGCTGAGCAGCCCGATCTGCATGTTGATCAGGAACAGCACGCCGAACCAGATCGGATCGACGCCCATCTGCTGCACCAGCGGCATGAAGAACGGCAGCGTGATCATCATCATGCTGACCTCGTCGATGAAGAAGCCGAGCACGATCAGGAGCGCCATCATGCCGAGGATCACGGCCCAGGGCGGCAGCCCCTGCCCGCCGACCAGATTGATGATGCCGTTGGTCGCGCCGGAGAAGCTCAGCACCTGCGAGAAGGTGGTGGCGCCGACAATGATGAACAGGATCGTCCCCGAGATCGCGACAGTGCCCTTCAGTGCGGTCAGCAGGTTGCTCCAGGTCACGCTGCCGTAGAGCGCGGACGCAACGATCGTTGCGGCCGCTCCCAGCGCCGCCGCTTCGGTCGGCGTCGCCCAGCCGCCCGTCATGGCGCCGACCACAACGCTGAAGATCAGCACCAGCGGGAACACATAGATCGCGAACGGCCGCCAGCGCGCGAAGCCGCTCGGAAGGACGACCGGCTCGGTCTCCGGCGCGAGCTCGGGATTCATCCGCGCCCGCAGAATGATGTAGCCGATGAACACCACGCTCAGGATCAGCCCCGGCACGATGCCGCCGATCAGCAGGCCCGAGATCGAGATGCCGGCCAAGCTGCCCAGCAGCACGGCGAGCGCCGACGGCGGGATCAACATGTCGACGCCGCCGATCGCCATGATCGGCCCCATCGCCATCCGCGGCTCGTAGCCGCGCGCCAGCATGGTGGGCAGCATCAGGCTGCCGAGCATCGCGGTGGTGGCGATGGTCGAGCCGGAGATCGCCGAGAAGATCGTGCCGGCGACGATGGTGATGACCGCGAGCCGGCCCGGCACGCGATGAATCAGGTTGGCGATGGCATCGATCGCCTTCACCGCGACACCGGTGTGAAACAGCACCTCGCCCATCAGCACAAAAAATGGAATCGGCGTGAGCGAAAAGCTCGTCACCGAAGCCACCGAATTGCGCGCGAGCTGCGACAGTCCGGCCTCGCCACCGAGGAACATGAAGGCGCCCACGATGTCGAGCATCAGGAACGCGAACGCCACCGGCAGCCCGAAGCCCATGGCGAGGCTGAGACCGCCGAACAGGATCAGGCTGGCGGTGACCCAATCCATAAGCTAGCCCGTCGCAATGGTTTCGATCCGCCGCGCACGGTCGCCGCCGATCAGGCGGTGCAGGCGGAAGGCGAATTCGACGGCAAGCAGCGCGAAGAACAGCGGCAGCGGCCACAGCAGCCACCATTCCGGAAACACCAGGTTCTTGATGGTGAGCGAACCGGCCCGGAAGCTGTCATAGGCCATGTGGAAGCCATAGCGCACCATGACGACGCAAACGAGAAATCCCAGGAGATCGCCGATCACCTCCATCAGCCACCCCAGACGTGCCGGCACCGCGCCCAGAACAAGATCGATACGCACGTGCTGGCCGCGGCGCAGCAGCCACGGCGCCACCAGCAGCGTCACGCCGTAGAGGCCGTATTCCGACACCTCGTTGGCCCAGGCAAAGCCGGTGCGCGTAAGATTGCGCAGCAGGATGTCGGCGGTGACCAGGATCACCATCGCCAGCAGCATCAGCGCGGCGAGGATCGCCAGCGCTTCGAACAGCTTGCCGAAGATGATGGAGAGGCGGGTCATGAAATTTATCAGCGGTCATTCCGGGGCGCGCCGCAAGGCGCGAGCCCGGAATCCAGGGGCAGCGGTCTCTTGCTCTGGATTCCGGGCTCGCCACTTCGCGGCGCGCTGGAATGACAGACAGCTAATTCCCCGCCAGCGACCGCAGCTTCGCGCCGTTCTCCGGCGAGCGCTTGATCACCGACTGCCACGCCACGTCGTTGGCGCGGTCGAGGAAGCGCTTGGCCTCCGCCGGCCCGAAGTCGATCGGCTGGATGTTGGCCGCGGTCTGGCGCTGCTTCTCGGCCGCAATCACCGGAGCGTTCTCGCTGTCGAGCGCTTCCAGCCAGAGCGCGGCGTCGCTCAGCACCTTCCGCTGGCGGTCGTTCAGGCCCTTCCAGCTGTCGAGGTTGACCAGCACGTTGACCTCGACCGAGTAGAACGCCGGTTCGAGCCGGAACTTGGTGACCTTGTCCCAGCCGAGATCGAAAATTCCAAGCACCGGCCAGCCGTAGCCGTCGACCACGCCGCGCTCCAGCGCGGTGTAGACCTCGCCCGGCGCCGTCGTAATCGCCGTGCCGCCGAGCGCCTCGACCACGTCCTTGTAGACCGGCGTGACGCGCACTTTGAGCCCGGTGAAGTCGAGCTTCTCGGGCTTCTTGTTGAGATAGATGTGGAACGGCACGTTGTGGAACTGCCGCGCCAGGTAATAGGAATTGAGCTTCTGGTTGTGCAACTGGTTGATGAACTCCCAGGTGCCGTTCTTGCGCTGCTCGCTCATCGGCTTGGAGATCAGCTTGAAGCCGTCGGCCTCCGGCATCAGGTTGGTGTAGAAGGCGCCGGTCACGTTGGCGATGTCCACGACCTTGCCGCGCACGGCGTTGCCGACCTCGAACGGCGGCATGGCGCGCGGCCCGCCGATGTAGTTGATCTGGACGACACCTTTGCCGTCGGCGTTCACCTTGTCGATGAAGCGCTCGAAGTTCTTGGAAAACTGAGTCTTCTCGGTGAAGGACGACACTGCGCGCAGCGTCACCTCCTGGGCGTTGACGGCGGTGGCGCCGAGCGCCAGCAGCGCGGCAAGGAATGCGGTCTTCATGGGTCCCCCTGTCCGAATTCGTTTAGGCTTAAAGTGTCCCCTATGTTAGTGGACGCGGCAAGCGCAAGCCAAGGCTCTCTCACCTTGTCATTCCGGGGCGCCGCGCAGCGGCGAGCCCGGAATCCAGGGCTAAAGGCAACGACCCCCTCCGGCACTCTGGGCTCGCGGGCTTTGCCCGCGCCCCGGAATGACGGGGAGAGGCCGGCCGTCCTAGGGTAGAACCGCGCTCGCGGGTTTCGTTCGGCGAGATCGTTGGATATACTACTATTTCCATTCTGAAGAGGCTGCGCAGAGGCTTTTTACATGGCGGAACGCTCGTTCAAGGAAGAAGTCGAGAAGCTGAAACTCGGCGAAGGCGAGGAATTCCACGGCGAAGGCATCCTGGCCGTGACCAAGGCGCTGCTGCAGTCCGGCGTGTCCTACGTCGCGGGCTACCAGGGTGCGCCGATCTCGCACCTGATGGACGTGCTGGCGGACGCCAACGACATTCTCGAAGGGCTCGGCGTCCACTTCGAGAACAGCGCCAGCGAAGCGACCGCCGCCGCCACCCTCGCCGCTTCGGTGAACTATCCGCTGCGCGGCGCCGTCACGTTCAAGTCCACGGTCGGCACCAACGTCGCCTCCGACGCGCTGGCCAATCTGGCCTCGGGCGGTGTCACCGGCGGAGCCCTGGTCATCATCGGCGAGGACTACGGCGAAGGCTCCTCGATCATGCAGGAGCGCGTGCACGCGTTCGCGATGAAGTCGCAGATGTGGCTGATCGACCCGCGGCCGAACCTGCCGTCGATCGTGCGCGCGGTCGAGACCGCGTTCGAGCTTTCGGAGCACTCCAACACACCGGTGATGATGGAACTGCGGATCCGCGCCTGCCACGTCTACGGGCGGTTCAAGACCAAAGCCAACAAGAAGCCGGAATTCACTCTCACCGACGCGCTGAACAATCCACGCCGCGACCTGTCGCGCATTGCCATGCCGCCGATGACCTACGTCCACGAAAAGGACAAATGGGACGTCCGCTGGCCGGCGGCGGTGAAATTCATCGAGGATCACGGGCTCAATGAGTTCTTCGACGGCGAGGCCAACGACATCGGCATCGTCGTGCAGGGCGGGCTCTACAACACCACGATCCGCGCGCTGATGCTCAACGGCCTGGCCGACAGCTTCGGCGAGTCCAAGGTTCCCCTGTACGTGATGAACGTCACGTATCCGCTGGTCGACAGCGAGTTCACCCGGTTCTGCGCCGGCAAGAAGGCGATCTTGATCGTCGAAGAAGGCCAGCCCGACTTCATCGAGCAGGCGGTCAACACCATCCTGCGCCGCGCCGACATCCAGACCCGGATTCACGGCAAGGACGTGTTGCCGATGGCCGGCGAATACACCGGCGCCGTGGTGCGCGAGGGCGTCCGCAAATTCATCGAGAAGACCCGCCCAGACCTGATCGCCACGTCGATGCCAGACCCCAACGTCGTTAACTTCGACGAGCGCAAGAGCACGGCGATCGCCGCGGTCGACGGCAAGGTGCACGGCCGGCCACCGGCATTCTGCACCGGCTGCCCGGAGCGGCCGATCTTCGCAGCGATGAAGCTGGTCGAGCGCGATATCGGCCCGCATCACGTGAGCGCCGACATCGGCTGCCACCTGTTCTCGATCTTCCCGCCGTTCAACATCGGCGCCACCACCATGGGCTACGGCCTCGGCGCGGCCGGTGCGTCCGCATTCAATGTCGAGGGCGGCAGGCGCGCGATCTCGATGATGGGCGACGGCGGCTTCTGGCATAACGGCCTGACCAGCGGCGTCGGCAACGCGGTGTTCAACAAGAGCGACAACGTCCTGATCATCGTCGACAACGGCTATTCGGCCGCGACCGGCGGCCAGGACATTCCGTCCTCGTATCAGTCGCACGCCACACGAGGCACCAAGAACTCGATCGAGAAAGCGGTGCGCGGCGTCGGCGTGAACTGGGTGAGGACCATCACTCGCACCTACGACGTCGCCAAGATGCGTGACACGCTGCGCGAAGCGCTGACCACGGCCACGAAGGGACCGAAGGTCATCATCGCGCAGTCGGAATGCATGCTGAACAAGCAACGCCGCATCCGGCCGCTGCTGCGCAAGGCCGCGCAGCGCGGCGAGCGCGTGGTGCGCGAGCGCTTCGGCGTCGATGCCGACACCTGTACCGGGGATCATTCCTGCATCCGCCTGTCCGGCTGCCCGTCGCTGACCATCGCACCGAATCCCGATCCGCTGCGGCGCGAGCCGATCACCAAGGTGATCAACTCCTGCGTCGGCTGCGGGCTGTGCGGCGAGGTCGCCCATGCCGCGGTGCTGTGCCCGTCGTTCTACCGCGCTTCGCTGATCACCAACCCGACCGGATGGGACAGGTTCAAGGACCGCGTCCGCGGCGCAGTGATCGGATTCTTCCAGCGGCGCATCGAGCGCAAGCTCGCGGCGGCCTGATCCATGACGACAACACCCGCCCCCCGCCCGATCACCATTGCCATCCTCGCCATGGGCGGCGAAGGCGGCGGCGTGCTCGCGGAATGGATCATCGATCTGGCCGAGCACGGCGGCTACGTCGCGCAGATGACCTCGGTGCCGGGCGTCGCCCAGCGCACCGGGGCGACCAACTATTACGTCGAGCTGTTTCCGAAGTCCGCCGCCCAGGCCAACACCCGCGTTCCGGTTCTCGGGTTGACGCCGATGCCGGGCGACGTCGACATCGTCATCGCCTCCGAGTTGATGGAGGCCGGGCGCGCCGTGCAACGGGGAATCGTGACGCCGGACCGCACCACCTTCATCGTCTCGACCAACCGCGTCTATGCCATGACCGAGAAGATCGCCATGGCCGACGGCCGCGTCGATCCCGGCGCGTTGCTCGACGGCTGCCGCGCGGCGGCCAAGCGACTCATTCACGGCGACATGGCGCAGCTTGCGGAATCGACCGGCAGCGTGATCAGCGCGGTGCTGTTCGGCGCGCTCGCGGGCGCCAAGGTGCTGCCGATGCAGCGCATGGCGTTCGAGGCTGCGATCCATCGTGGCGGCGTCGGCGTCAAGGAAAGCATCGCGGCGTTCGGGGCGGGCTTTGCCGCGGCCGAAACCGGCTCGGTGCCGCCGAAAGCCGACGCGCCCGTGGTCGCCCACGTCTCCGCGGCGCTGGCGCCGCTGCTCGCCGAGGCCGGCGCATTCCCGGAGCCCGCGCGGATGTATGTCCGTGTCGGCATCGAGCGGCTGGCCGACTACCAGGACGTTGCCTACGCGCGGCAGTATCTCGACAGACTTAAACCCGTGGCCGAGGCCGAGCAGAAGCACGGCAACGGCTCGGGTCTGCTGCTGGCGGAGACCGCGCGCGAACTCGCGCTTGGGATGGCCTATGAGGACACCGTCCGCGTTGCCGAACTGAAGATCCGGCCGAGCCGGTTCGACCGCGTGCGGCAAGAGGTGCAGGTCGCCGACGGCCAGATCCTGGAGATCGCCGAGTTCTTCCATCCGCGGGTCCAGGAGATCGCCGACACCATGCCGGCGGGACTCGGACGCTGGCTGCTGAAGACCGAATGGGCCAGCCGCTTTCTCGGGCGCTTCACCCGGAAGGGCGTGACGCTCAAGACCTCCACGATCCGGGGCTTCCTCACGCTCTACGTCGTGGCGGCGCTCAAGCCGACGCGCCGGCGCTCGCTGCGGTTTTCGGTCGAGCAGGCATTCCTCGAAGACTGGCGGCGCAAGCTGCTCAGCGTCGCGGCGACCAACTACGCGCTTGCGGTCGAGGTCGCGCTGACCCGCACTCTGGTGAAGGGCTACAGCGATACTCACGAGCGCGGCAAGCAGCGTTACGACTATCTGATGCAGATGCTGCCGCAGATCATGGAAATGCCGGACGCCGCCGCAACGCTCGCCAGGCTCCGTAAGGCCGCGCTTGCCGACGACACCGGCGTTGCGCTCAACGGCGCGCTCGCCGCGCTGCGCCCGCTGCCACTGGCAGCGGAATAGAGTGGCGGTTGGCGCGCGACTACGGGACTGGACCCGCTCGATCAAGCGTGACGTTCACGCCGTCTATCTGGCGTCGCGCGACCCCCGGGTGCCCTGGCTCGCCAAGGCACTCGCGGTTTGCGTGGCGGCGTATGCGCTCTCGCCCATCGACCTGATTCCCGATTTCATTCCCGTTCTCGGGTATCTCGACGATCTGATCCTCGTTCCGCTCGGCATCATGCTGGTGATCCGGCTGATCCCGCCCGGCATCATGGCCGAGCATCGGGCCGCGGCGGCACTCGCGGACACACAGCCGAAAAGCACGGCGGGCACCGTCGTCGTCATCACGATCTGGATCGTGGCGAGCGCCTTGGCCGGATGGCTGGCGTATCGCTGGCTTACGGAATGACGGCCGTGGTCTCAATCTCGACCAGCGCCTGCGGCTCGACCAGACGGCGCACCTCGACCAGCGCCATCGCCGGGAAATTCGCGCCCATCACCTCGCGATAGACCGGGCCCAGCGCCTTGCGGGCGGCGAGATATTCGTCCATGTCGCGCACGTACCACGTCATGCGCGTGACGTGCTCCGGCCGCGCGCCGCCCTCCGCCAGCACCGCTACGATGTTGGCGAGCGCCTGGCGCGTCTGCGCCACGAAGCCGTCGGGGAATTTCTCGTCGGCGTCCCAGCCCACCATGCCGCCGACGAACACGAATTCGCCGCGCGCCTTGATGCCGTTGGCGTAGCCCTTGGGCTGCGGCCAGCCCGGCGGCTGGAGGTTCTTGTGCACGTTTTAATCTCCTTAAGATGCCATCTTGCGCGCCGCGCTCTCGGCCGCCTTCTTGCGCAATTCGAAACGCTGCAGCTTTCCGGTCTGGGTCTTCGGCAGTTCGGCGACATATTCGATCGCCCGCGGATACTTGTAGGGCGCGACTGCCGCCTTGACGTGGTCCTGCAATTCCTTGGTCATCGCTGCGTCGCTGGCGTAGCCCGGACGCAGCACGACGTAGGCCTTGACGATCTGGCCGCGCTCCTCGTCGGCCTGGCCGACCACGCCGCATTCCGCCACCGCCGCGTGCATGAGCAACGCGGATTCCACCTCGGGGCCGGCGATGTTGTAGCCCGACGAAATGATCATGTCGTCGGAGCGCGCCTGGTACCAGTAGTAGCGGTCAGCATCCATCACGTAGGTGTCGCCGGTGACGTTCCAGCCGCTCTGCACGTAGACCGACTGGCGCGTGTCGGCGAGATAGCGGCAGCCGGTGGGACCTCGAACCGCGAGCCGCCCCGCGATGCCCGGCGGCATCTCGTGGCCGGCATCGTCGATCACCTTGGCCTCATAGCCCGGCACCACGCGGCCGGTCGAGCCGGCACGCGCGTCCTCTTCCGGAGAACCAATGAAGATGTGCAGCATCTCGGTCGCCCCGATGCCGTCGAGTATCCTGATGCCGGTGGCCTTGTGCCAGGCCTCGAACGTCGCCTTCGGCAGCGACTCGCCGGCAGACACGCATTTGCGCAGCGAGCTGATGTCATACTCGCCAAGCTTGCCCAGCATGGCGCGATACGCGGTCGGCGCGGTAAAGCACACCGTCGCGCCAAACTTCGCGATCGCGCCCAGCAGATCGTCAGGCGCCGCCTTCTCCAGCAGCACGGTCGACGCGCCGATACGCAGCGGGAACAGCACCAGCCCGCCGACACCGAACGTGAAGGCCAGCGGCGGCGAACCGATGAACCGGTCGGAAGGCTGTGCGCGCAGCACGTGCTTGCCGTAGGAATCGCAGATCGCCAGCATGTCGCGATGGAAATGCATGGTGCCCTTGGGCTCGCCGGTGGTGCCGGAGGTGAAGCCGATCAGGCAGACATCATCGCTCGCGGTGTCGCAGGCCGAAAACCGCTCGTAACCCGGCTGCTGCATCAGCGCTTCGAGCCGGTCGTTGCCGCCGTCGCCCCAATAGACAATACGCTTGAGGTCGGGCGATTGCGCCTTGGCCTTCTCCATCTCGTCGGCGAGCCGCGCATCGCAGAGCGCCAGCGCTATCTTTGCCTTGGCGATCGGATAGCTCAATTCCTTGGCGCGCAGCAGCGGCATGGTCGCGACCACCACCGCGCCTGCCTTCATCGCCGCCAGGTAAGCCGCGACCATCATCGGATTGTTGGGCGCGCGCAGCAGCACGCGGTTGCCCGGCACGAGGCCGAGATCGCGGGTCAGCACGTTGGCGATGCGGTTGACGCGCTCGTCGAGCTGCGCGTAGCTCAGCGTCTCGGTGGGGGATATCAGACAAGGCCGCGCGCCCTCGCCCGCCGCGATCCAGCGATCCAGAAATTTGCTGACGCAGTTCAGCCGTTCGGGGTAGCGCAGCTCCGGAAGATCGAAGCGGAATTCCGGCCATTGCCCGCCCGGCGGCAGGTTGTCGCGAGCGAAGGTGTCGATATGACCGCTTGCCGCCATCGCCTCCCTCCTATTCCGCGGCCTGCGCCGGCTTCGCCGCTGTTTTCGCGGTTTGCACCTTCAAGGCTTCGCGCGCGATCACGATCTTCTGCACCTCGGTCGCGCCCTCGTAGATCCGGAGCGCCCGGATTTCCCGGTAGAGCTCCTCGACCTTCACGCCCTTGGTGACGCCCTGCCCGCCAAAAAGCTGGACCGCACGATCGATGACCCGCTGGGCTGCTTCCGTCGCATACATCTTGGCCATCGCGGCTTCGCTGGTGACGCGCTCGGCGCCTTGATCCTTGATCCAGGCCGCGCGGTAGACCAGCAGCGCCGCGGCATCGACCTCGGTCGCGCTGTCGGCAATGACGGCCTGCGTCATCTGTAGATCGCCAAGCGGCGCACCGAACAGCTTTCGTGAGGTCGCGCGCACAACCGTCTCATGCAGCGCACGCCGCGCGAAGCCCAGGGCCGCGGCGCCCACGGTCGAACGGAAGATATCGAGCGTCGCCATCGCGACCTTGAATCCCTCGCCGCTCTTGCCCAGCCGGTCGGCGACCGGCACGCGGACACCGTCGAATCGAAGCCGCGCCAGCGGATGCGGAGCTATTACCTCGATGCGTTCGGCAACCGACAGGCCAGGTGCTGCGGCATCGACCACGAACGCCGACAGTCCGCGCGCGCCCGGCGCTTCGCCGGTGCGGGCGAACACCACGTAGTGATCGGCGATTCCACCGTTGGAGATCCAGGTTTTCTCGCCGTCGAGCCGGACGTGCGTCGCGCCGTCGGCCTTGGCGATCGTCGCCAGCGCAGACACGTCCGATCCAGCTTCGGGTTCCGACAGCGCGAACGCCGCGATCGCCTTGCCGTCGCGCACCGGCGGCAGATAGCGCTGCTTGAGATCGTCGGAGCCGAACAGCGAGATCGAGGCGGTGCCCAGCCCCTGCATGGCGAAGCTGAAGTCCGAAAGCCCGTCGCGGAACGCCAGGATTTCGCGCGCGAGGCACAACGTGCGGACATCGAGCCGCGGATGCATCCCGCCGTGCGCGGCAGGCACCACTGTCCTGAGAAATCCAGCCTCGCCCAGCGCCTTCACCCGGGCGCGGCAGGCTGCATCGACATCGTCGTGCGGCAGCGCCGGAAGCGTCGCGTCGGCCCAGCGCGCCAGTTCCTCCGCAAAACGGCGGTGGCCGTCGTCGAAGAAGGGCAGCGCGAGCGTGGCTTCAAGCGACATCTCAATTGCCCTCGAACACCGGCTTCTGCTTGGCAGCGAACGCACGGAACGCGCGGGCGAAATCCTCGGTTTCCATGCAGAGCGCCTGCGCAACGGCCTCGGCTTCCACCGCCTGTTCCACCGACATCGCCCATTCCATTTCCAGCATGCGCTTGGTCATGGCGTTGGCGAACGTCGGTCCGTTGGCGAGATCGTGTGCAAGTTTGGTGGCGTCGGCCAGCACGGTTTCGGATTTCGACAGCCTATTGAAGAAGCCGAAGCGCTCCGCCTCCTCGCCGCCCATGCTGCGGCCGGTGTAGAGCAATTCCGCCGCCCGGCCTTGGCCGATGATGCGCGGCAGGATCGCGCACGCGCCCATGTCGCAGCCGGCAAGGCCGACGCGATTGAACAGGAACGCCACCTTGGCCGCCGCGGTGCCGATACGCATGTCGGAAGCCATCGCGATAATGGCGCCCGCGCCGGCACACACGCCATCGATGGCCGCGACGATCGGCTGCGGGCAGGCGCGCATGGATTTCACCACGTCGCCGGTCATCCGGGTGAAGTCGAGCAGGTCGACCGTGTTCATCTTGGTCAGCGGCTCGATGATCTCGAACACGTCGCCGCCCGAGCAGAAGTTTCCACCCGCCCCGGTCACGACGATGGCCTTGACGCTCTTGTCCTTGCCGGCGGCGCGGAACAGGTCGACGATCTCGGCGTAGCTTTCGAAGGTCAGCGGATTCTTCTTGTCGGGCCGGTCGAGCGTGAGCGTGCCGACCTTGCCCTCCACCACCCAGCGGACGTGGCGGGCCTTGTAGTCCGAGAGCGGCAGCGTGACGGGATTGGCGGCGCTCATCTGGCGGCTCCGTTGCCGACGCCCTTGCGCGCGCCGGCCTTGGTCTTGGCGAGCAGATTCATCAGCGCCTCGATATCGTTTTCGGACAGGTCCGCGAACATCTCGCCGATCCAGTCGGCATTTTCCTTCGCCATGGCGCGGAAGAACCGCCGGCCCTCGGCGGTCAGGCTGACGATCTGCACGCGGCGGTCGTTCGGTGCGGGCTTGCGTTTGATCAGGCCCTCGCCCGCCAGCCGCTCAACCAGCCCGGTGATGTTGCCGTTCGACACCATCATGCGCTGCGAAAGCTCGCCCAATGTCATGCCGCTCGGCGTGCGTTCGAGCTGCGCCAGCAGGTCGAAGCGTGGCAACGTCATATCGAATGTCTCGCGCAGGCGCCGCCGAACCTCGTTCTCGATCAGCGTGGTGCAGGTGAGCATCCGCAGCCACAGCCGCAGCTCGGTCTTGTGGTCGTCCGGCCGCTCGGCGACCTTGGTCTCGGCATCGAGCGGAACGTGGGCGGTCTGATCCATCAAATTTCTCCGCCGGCAATCATCAGCGTGCTGCCGGTCACCGCCGCAGCGTCCGCCGAACACAGGTAAAGCACCGCCGCCGCGACCTCTCGCGGCTGGACAAAGCGGCCCAGGGGCGTGCTCTTGAGGATTGCCGCCGCGGCCTCGGCCGATGTCCGCCCGGTCTTTTCGACGATCCTCGCCACGCTCTCCCGCATGATTTCGGTATCGGTGAATGTGGGACACACGGCGTTGACCGTAACGCCGGTTTTCGCCGTCTCGATCGCCAGCGAACGGACCAGACCGACGACGGCGTGCTTCGCGGCGCTATACGCCGAGACATAGGCGTAGCCCTTCACGCCGCCGATGGAGGCAATCGCGACGACCCGGCCGGACTTGCGCGCCACCATGCCGGGAAGCACGGCGCGCGTCGCATGGACCACGCCCATCACGTTGAGCTCGAACATGTCGCGGAATTGCGCGGGCGTGGTTTCCATGAAGGGCGCAGAAACCGCTCCGCCCGCGTTCGCCACCAGGATATCGACCGGACCTTGCGAATCGGCAGCGCGATCGATTTGCGCAGCGAGGGCGTGCTCATTGCTGACGTCGGCGACGCCATAAGCCGCGGCATCGCCCCTGGCGACCGCATCCTGCAGCGCCGCTTCGCCGCGGCCCAGCACCGTGACCGTGGCGCCGGCTGCCGTCAGCGCGGCGGCGATGGCGCGGCCGATGCCGCGTCCGCCGCCGGTGACCAGTGCGTGCCGCCCTTGCAAGGAAGCCATGATCCGCCTCTTGTGCGGAAGATACTTTAAGCTTAAACTTTCTCCGCTTCAAGTACCGCAAGGGACTTTGGCAATATGGCGACGTATTTTCCGCGGTCATTCCGGGGCGCGCCGAAGGCGCGAGCCTGGAATCCAGAGCCGCACGCGTTACCCTGGATTCCGGGCTCGCTTGCTACGCTCGCGCCCCGGAATGACGGCCTGCGGAGGCGCGCATGAAGGTTCACATCCTCGGCGGCGGCCCGGCCGGGCTCTACTTCGCCATCCTGATGAAGAAGGCGTGGCCGCAGACGCGCATCACGCTGTTCGAGCGCAACCGGCCGGACGACACGTTCGGCTTCGGCGTGGTGTTCTCCGACCAGACGCTGGAGGCGTTCGAATCCTACGACCGCGAGACCTATCGCGCCATTGTCGGACATTTCGCCTATTGGGATGACATCGAGATTCGCTTTCGCGACACCGTTCACCGCGTCGGCGGCAACGGCTTCTGCGGCTGTTCGCGTTCCACGCTGCTGAAAATTCTCGGCCGGCGTGCGCGCGCGCTCGGCGTCGACATCAAATATCAATCCGAGGTCGACCCGTCGAAAATGACCATTCGCGGCGCCGATCTCGTGGTCGCGGCCGACGGCATCAACTCGCGCACCCGCGAGCTGCTCGCAGACAAGTTCAAGCCGAGCGTCGAGCTGCGGCCGAACCATTTCGTGTGGATGGGCTCGACTCGGCCGTTTGACGCTTTCAATTTCTTCTTCCGCGAGACCCCACACGGCATCTTCATCGCGCACTGCTACCAGTATCAGCCCGGCCGCTCGACCTGGATTTTCGAGACCGACCCAGAGACGTTCCAGCGCGCCGGCCTCGGCGCGCTGGACGAACAGGGTTCGGCGCAGGCGATGGAAGCGGTGTTCGCCGGCGAATTGCAGGGCCACAAGCTGATCACCAACCGCTCGCTCTGGCGCAACTTCCCGACCATCCGCTGCGAGCGCTGGACGGCGGAAAACGTGGTGCTGATCGGCGACGCCAAGGCGACAGCGCACTTCTCCATCGGCTCCGGCACCAAGCTGGCGATGGAGGACGCCATCGCGCTGTACAAAGCGTTCCAGGCGACCGGCGGCCGCGACGTCAAATCCGCGCTGCATCATTTCGAGACCAAGCGCCGTGACGAGGTCGAGAAGACCCAGCATTCGGCCGACGTGTCGCTGGTCTGGTTCGAGCACGTCAAGCGGTTCTGGGACATGGACCCGACGCGCTTCGCGTTCGGCCTGATGACCCGCTCCAAGGCGATCACCTACGATAATCTCGCCTTGCGCGCGCCGGAGTTCATCCGCCAGGCCGACCGCATGATTGCGCAGGACGTGGCGAAGCAGGGTTTCGAGGTCGACACCGCGCAGCCGGTCGCGCCAATGTTCCAGCCCTTCCGGCTGCGCGACATGACGGTCGGCAACCGCGCCGTGGTGTCGCCGATGTGCCAATACTCGGCGACCGACGGTATTCCCGGCGACTGGCACATGGTGCATTACGGCGCGCGCGCCATCGGCGGCGCCGGCCTGCTGTTCACCGAGATGACCGATGTATCGGCCGAGGCGCGCATCACCTACGGCTGCACCGGGATGTACAACGACGACCAGGAGGCTGCCTGGAAACGCATCGTCGGGTTCGTGCATGCCAATTCGGGCGCGAAGTTCTGCCTCCAGCTCGGTCACGCCGGACGCAAAGGCGCCACCAAGCTGATGTGGGAGGGCATGGACCAGCCTTTGGGGGATGGCTCATGGCCGATCATCTCGGCATCGCCCATACCCTATTATGCCAACAGCCAGGTGCCGCGCGAGATGACCCGCGCCGACATGGACCAGGTGATCGCCGACTTCGTGCAGGCGGTTGAGCGCGCCGAACGCGCCGGTTTCGACATGATCGAGCTGCACGCCGCCCACGGCTACCTGCTGGCGAGCTTCATATCCCCGCTGACCAACAAGCGAACCGACGAATACGGCGGTACGGTCGGCAACCGCATGCGCTTCCCGCTCGAAGTGTTCCGCGCCATGCGCGCGGCGTGGCCGAAACACAAACCGATGTCGGTGCGAATCTCGGCGACCGATTGGACCGACGGTGGATTGACCGGCGACGACGCCGTCGCGGTGGCGCAGATGTTCAAGGACGAAGGCTGCGACCTGATCGATGTTTCGACCGGCCAAACCACCGCCGATGCCGAGCCGGTCTACGGCCGCATGTACCAGACGCCGTTCGCCGACCAGATCCGCAACGACGCCAATATCGCCACCATGTGCGTCGGCGCGATCACCACGGCGGATCAGGTCAACACCATCGTCGCGGCCGGCCGCGCCGACCTCGTCGCGCTGGCACGGCCGCACCTCGCCGATCCGGCATTCACGCTCAAGGCCGCCGCCTGGTACGGCGCCCCGGCGCTGCACTGTCCGCCGCAATACCGCGCCGGCCACGACCAGCTCTACCGCAACAGCGCCCGCGACCGCGAGGAACTGACCGAGCTCAAGCTCAAGGCCAAGCCGAAAACCCACGCCACCACGTGGAAGCAGGCCGCGGAATAGTCGGGATAGACCGCCCGCTGCGATGGCCCTATATAGAGGCCTGCGCCGCCCGCCTCCGCCTCGGATGCGTTGGGCCGCGCACCCAAAAGCCGCACGATATCAGCGGCTTCGTTGGGGGATAGTTCAACGGTAGAACATCGGACTCTGACATGAGGTCGCACCTGTTGCGCCGTTCCTCATAGTCACCCCCTAAGCTCTTGTGCGATCAACGATTTTTGCCTTTCCCTTGATGCACTGAAAATCAGGGTAGCACCCCGCTACACCCGATCTTTCTGAGGCTAGGGAGAGGCTGTCAACGCCGGAGCAAAGATGCATCGGCGGGCCGGAGCAAAAGTACATCAATGGTGCTTGCAAGAAGGCCCCCGAACTGGGGGCCTTTTCGTTATGCATCAGGCTGGGTCGGATGATCCGCCGGCGTATCGGAACCGGGACGGCGTG
>CAMDFO010000008.1 GCA_945897515.1 Rhodoplanes serenus
CCTTCGCTGACAAAGCCTCGAGCCGATTGTTCGCATCAAAGAAACCGAACTGACCCATCGAATGCGCCTCCGCTGCCAAATCTCGTACGCTCCTTGAATCTGATTTGACGAACGACGGCCAGGACGCAATTATTCGAGGTGCCCTTAACAAATCGAGCGGGCGTTTTCATGTTCGTTTCGGTCGACCGGGTATGATGATGCGCATTCAGCGGATGGCGGCGGGTTTCGTGTTGGGATGCGCTGCCCTGGCGAGCGCGGCCTCGCCCGCCGCAGCCGCGTTCAAGCTGGTTGTCCAGTACGACGTGGCCGATGCAGCGCAGGCGGCCTGTGTCCAGGCGCTGCGGTCCACTGCGCCGGCCGGCCTGCGCGACCTCAATATCGTCGCCGAGGCTAGCGGCTCCGGCCACTATGCCGACGCCGCTTTACAGCTCAATCTGAGCGATGCGATGGACTGGAATGCGATTTCCATCGCATCGGTGCCATATGCATTCAGGGATGCCGCGCACTTCCAGGCGTTCCTGCGTAGCGACTTGTTCAAGGTGCTGAAAATTTCCGACCAGGAGCGCGACGCTCTCAAGCTGACATGGTTGGGGGTGGCCTATGGCGGCTTCTATCAACTGTTCAGCCGCGACCGCGCCTATACCGAGCCCAAACACTTCTACGAGCAATATGTCGGCGGCGCCGAGCATGCCCAGCTCTACCAGAAATTCAAAGCCAACAAGATCCCCCTCGATCTGACCGGCAACGTGCAAGGACCTTTATTCAGCAGGTCCGATGTGGAGACCATGGCGGCGAGCGGGCGGCGGATGGCAGCAGTCGAAGCGCCGCTGGTGAATGCGTTTGGGTATGGCTTGGATAAGAGCGCTCGCTTTCTCAACCTCTCATATTCTGCGGTCCACGCTGTGGTGTTCGTCGCGGTGCGGCCCGAGCAGCTCGCGGCGATGCCCACGTCGGTCCGCCGCCGGGTCGAGCGGTGGGTGGAGAACGCCGCGCAGGCGTGCAGCGCGCAGAATTTCCAGAGCGAACAGGCGATGCTGGATCGTCTCAAGAACGCCGGCATGACCGTGGTACCGATCAACCGCGCGCCGCTGGTCGAAGCCGGCTGGGCCCACGCTCTGCAATGGGTTCCATCCAATCTCCGGTGGATGGTCGCGGATCTCGACCAGATTGTGAAGCTGGAAGCCAAGCCGGCGCCGCGCCGTCTGCCATCCGCGCTGATCGCGAGCCTGCCGGCCAAGACGCGTGCGGAATTGCAAGCGAAGATGAAAATTCTGGCGCAGGAGCGTCAACCTGTGTTGGCGCGGGTCAAGACCGAGCCCAATCGCCAGCGTGTCCAGGACGTGTGGGACACCGAGCGCGACGCGCTGGCCGATGCCTTCCGCGAGGGTGTGACAGCCGCCCCGGTGAAGCAACCGCGAACCCTGGGGGACGCGCCGCGGCCGCGGCCCAACGTGCGGTCGCCCGCGGTGGTGCAAACGCTGATGGTGGAGCTGGCGGAGAGCGTGAAGCGGATCGATCCGCGCTTCTGCAACCGCAATTGCTTGAGCGGCGTCGAAGCGCTTGTGGTGGCGGCGCGCGCTGCCTGGGCGATCGGCGACAAGACCAGCATGGCGCGATACTTCGAACAGGCCGAAGCGCTGACGCGCCGTCCGGACGCAGAGAACCAAAGCGTCGCGGCCGAGCTGCTGGCGATCGCGCGAGGCAGGGTCCTGGTCAACGATGCCGGCGCCATGATTGCGGTGAAGCGGGCGGCCGACACAGCCGGTGACAATCATTTCAGTCTCGCCAAGCTCGCGGTCATGATGCAGTCGCTCGGCGACAAAGGCGGAGCCACCCAACTGTTTGCCAAGGCCTACGACGCCGGCGGCGGCCAGCCGGACAAGATGGCGGACATTGCGTTGGCGCATTTCCAGGCCGGAAACCGCGACGCCGCCGTCAGCATGATCGCGGAGATGTTCGACGCAGCCGACAGTCCCGGCAAGCTGCTGAGAGCGCTCTATCTCGCGAACGAGCTTTGGCCGCCGATGGCCGAGCGTGCCGCCGTGATGTTCGAAAAACTCACGGATGCGCAATGGCCGCTGGGAATGCGCGAAGACAACCCGCACGTGGCCAGCATCTGGGGTGAGCACGGTTACGAGGACTGGCTGAGAACGCTGCAGTATTCCTCCTGGATGTGGCGTTCGGCGGAAAATGTCGAATCGCTGTTGAGCGTTAAGACGAAGCTCGATCGCTATCGCGCGACCGCCTCCCAGGCCGCAGCTTCCGAGATTCAACGCGCCCGGGCGGACATCGACGGGGATATCGCCTTCGTGCATTTCAAGCGCGGTGAACGCGAAGCCTCGCGCGCGGCGGACGGCGGCAAGTATCTGCAATCGGAGGGTTTGCGCGAGCGGGTGAAGAACGCCGCTGAATGGCCGGCGCTGTTGCGCCAGGCCGAAGAAATGCCCGAGGACGACCCGAGGTTAGAACGGGTTTCGCTGCTGCGCCGGATTGCGGGCGAAGCCGCGGTGGCTGGCGACGTCGACACCGTTCGCAAGGCGGCAGGCCTGGCGAAGCGGCTCGAGGGTTGGGACCTGAAACAGGTCGTCCGCCGGGAATATTGGGTGTATGAGCCTGCCGTGAGCGCCGCGGCGGGGCTGCCGGCGCTGGATTACAAATAAGCCTTATGCGGCTGCGAGCGCGTGTGTTGCGCCGATAAGGAAACTGCGGCGTATTGGCGTCATCACCGAGAAGCGGAGTGTTTGAATGATGGGTCCTCCCTTTCGGGCCGACGTCGTCGGCAGCTTCCTGCGTCCGCAACGCTTGAAGGACGCACGCGAAACGTTGCTCGGGCCGCAGACGCCGGACCGGCATCTCGGTCCGCACGGCAACGCCGAGCTTGCCGCCATCGAGGACGAATGCATCCTCGACGTGGTCCGGATGCAGGAGCGTGTCGGCCTGCAAGCCGCGACCGATGGCGAATTCCGCCGCCGGAGCTGGTGGCTCGATCTCATCATGGGTTGGGACGGCTTCTCGGCGGATCGCAAGGGCAATGCCGAGATGGGCTGGCGCAACCAGCAAGGCGCGACGCAGGCCGCGTCGCGGCTCTGGATCGGCGGACCGATCCGGTGGCGACCGAGCGCCACGGTGAGGGCCTTCGAATTCCTGAAGGCGAACACCGGGCTGGTGCCGAAGGTCACGCTGCCTGCGCCGCTGATCCTGCACATGTTCGGCGGCGGCGACAAAGGCATCCTGGAAGGCCATTACCAGGACATCGACGCGTTCTGGGCAGACGTCGTCGCGGCCTATCGGGCGGAGGTGAAGGCGCTGGTCGACGCCGGCGCGACCTACATCCAGTTCGACGACACCAGCATCGCGTTCCTGTGCGATCCGATGCATCGCGAGACCGTCCGGCGCTGGGGCTCGGAGCCCGACGCGCTGCTGCGGGTCTATGCGAAGCGGATGAACGAGGTGCTCGCCGCTGTTCCCGAGCATGTCACGGTGACGTTCCACCAATGTCGCGGCAACCGCGAGGGGCACTGGATGGCGGAGGGTGGCTACGATCCGGTGGCGGACGTGCTGTTCAACGCCATCGATGTGCACGGCTATTTCCTGGAATACGACACCGAGCGCGCTGGCACGTTCGCGCCGCTGCGGCTGCTGCCGAAGGGCAAGATTGTGGTGCTCGGGATCATGTCCAGCAAGGCGCCGGCGCTGGAATCCGCCGAGGACCTGAAGCGGCGGGTCGACGAGGCGGCGAAGTTCGCGCCGCTTGAGCAGCTCGCGATCAGCCCGCAGTGCGGCTTCTCCAGTTCGATCGGCGGCAATCCGCTGAGCGAAAAAGACCAAGAGGCCAAGCTCGCGCGCCTGGCCGAAGTCGCGCGGGCGGTCTGGGCCAGCGGTTAGTCCGCCTTACGTCCCCGCCGATGCGACCGCGCCCGACGGACGGAATTTCTTCGTGCTGGCGTAGATCAGCCAGGCGAAGACCAGCAGCAGGACTGTCTGCGCCACCGCGAACGGCGGCTCCGACTCGGTCGGCGCCAATGCGTGGAGCGCGGGCACCTTGCGGAAAAGCTGCACCACCAGCACGAAGAAATTGAAATATGCCGTCAGCACGAGGCTGACCGCATAAATCCAACGCCATGACCCTGCGAGATGGAGCACGTAGCGGGCAAACAGTGCCGCTGCCGTGAACGCCAGCGTAATGATCCCGACGATATGAGCCGGCCCGAACGGGAAATCGAAGCCGAATCCGGTGAGGCAGGTCGCCGTGATGCTGGCGAAATAGACCTCGGTCCAGAGCGCGGGCACGCGCGAGGCGAACAGCGCCTTCACCACCACGACGCCCGAGACCAGCGCGACGATGCTCAGCAGCGTGTGAATCCAGGTGAACGTCGAGAGTCCTAGAAACATAGTGCCCTCCTTGCCGGCATCGGCCATCATCGTTCGGCGCGCTGTCACAGACAAGCCGGAGCGGAGGTAAGTCAGTCCTGTTGCCGCAACTTTGGGCGGGATGCCGCGATCATAGGCCGACGTCGGCACCGCCTTTCAGTTTCACCGGAATCATCAGGTAGCGCACCCCGTTGGCTTCCTTGGGCGGGAATTTCCCGGCCCGGATGTTGACCTGGATCGAAGGCAGAAGCAGCCGCGGCGCGGCAAGCGTCTCGTCGCGTTTGGTTCGCATGGCGACGAATTCGTCCTTGGTCACGCCTTCGCGGACGTGCACGTTCTTTTCGCGCTCCTCCTTGACCGTGGTCTCCCAGGCATATCGATCGCGCCCGGGCGCCTTGTAGTCGTGACACATGAACAGCCGCGTCTCGGGCGGTAGCGCCTGCAGCCGCTTGATCGAGCGATAGAGTTGATGCGCGTCGCCGCCGGGAAAATCGGCACGTGCGGTGCCGTAGTCCGGCATGAACAGCGTGTCGCCGACGAACACCGCGTCCGCGATTTTGTAGGAAATATCCGCCGGTGTGTGGCCGGGCGTGTACAGTACCTCGGCATCCAGTTCGCCGATCCGGAAGCGTTCGCCGTCCTTGAACAGATGGTCGAAATCGCTCCCGTCGGTCGCCAGATCGGTGGCGTTGAAGATCGGGCGGAAGATGCGTTGAACATCCTTGATGTGTTCGCCGATGCCGATCCTGGCTCCGGTCTTTGCCTTGACGTAAGGCGCGCCGGACAGGTGATCGGCGTGGGCATGGGTCTCCAGCGCCCACACGATGGCATAGCCGGCCTCGTCGGCCGCCTTCAGCATCGTCTTGACGGAGCGCGTATCGACCGTTCCGCCGTTGTGATCGTAATCCAGCACCGGATCGATGACGGCGGCCTTCCCGGTCGCAGGGTCCGCCACCAGATAGCTGACCGTGTTGGTGGGCTCGTCGAAGAACGCCCGGATGATGGGTTTTTGCGCCATGACTTGAACCTTCTGAAAGAACGAACGCGTTTGCATCTTGACATATATATTAGAGATATCTAATTAAGCAATATCCGAAATAAAGGCCGTGACCGTGCCGTCCAAGACCTTCAATCCTCAGGGCATCGAGAAAGCTGCGGCGCAGGTGGCGGACATCCTGCGCGCGCTCGCCAACGAGCGGCGGCTGATGATTCTCTGCAAGCTCGTCGAGTGGGGTGAGGCCAACGTGAACTCGCTCGCCGAGGCCGTGGGGCTGTCGCAGTCCGCGCTCTCGCAGCACTTGGCCAAGATGCGGGAGGAGGGGTTGGTGACGTTTCGTCGCGAAAGCCAGACGCTCTGGTATCGCATCGCCGACTCGCGGATCGAGGACCTCTTGGCCACCCTGCACAAGCTCTACTGCCGGCCCGGCAAACGTTGAATTGAAGGAGTCGTCATGTCTCTCCCAAAGATAAGTCCGGCCGAAGCTCGGCGGTTCCTCGATCGAGGAGCGATCTTGGTCGACATTCGCGAGGCTGACGAATACGCCCGCGAGAATATCGCCGGAGCGCTCCACCTGCCGCTCTCCAAGCTGGACGAGGCCGATCTCGCATTGCATGGCGGCAAGCCGGTCATCTTTCATTGCAGGAGTGGTGCCCGCACGACGGGCCACGCACTCCAGCTCGCGCAAAAGGTGAGTGGTGCCTGCGAGGCCTTCATCGTCGAGGGCGGGCTGGACGCCTGGAAGCGAGCGGGACTGCCGGTGGTGACGGATCGTCGTCAGCCAATCGAATTGCAGCGGCAGGTGCAGATAGGTGCCGGCAGCCTGGCGCTGATCGGCACGATGCTAGGTCTGCTTGCTTCGCCGTGGTTCTTCGCGGTGCCAGCTTTCGTGGGCGCAGGGCTGACAATGGCCGGCGTGACCGGGTTCTGCGGAATGGCGCGTCTCCTCATGCGCGCGCCGTGGAATAGATCGGCCTACGGCTCGGCAAGGCCGGCCAAGGCCGCCTAACGCATCTGCCTCAGGCGAGGGGAGGGCACGCACAATGGTCCTGTCGTTGACCCAAACTGTTCTTGCCGTCGCGTCGGGCTCGTTCGTGGGCTTTGCGCTTGGGCTTGTCGGCGGCGGCGGCTCCATCCTGGCCGTGCCACTGCTGATCTATGTGGTCGGCGTGCAGGACCCGCATGTTGCGATCGGCACCAGCGCGGTTGCGGTTGCCCTCAACGCCATGGCCAATCTGACGGTGCACGCCCACGCCGGAAACGTGAAGTGGCGTTGCGCCACGGTGTTTGCGGTGGCCGGCGTTGCCGGCGCGTTCCTGGGCTCGACCCTCGGCAAGATGATGGACGGGCAGAAGTTGCTGGCACTATTCGCCAGCCTGATGATGGTCGTCGGGGCCCTGATGCTTCGCGACCGCGCACGCACGGGCGATACCGGTGTTCGGCTTTCGCGCGAGAACCTGCCCTATTTGCTCGGCCTGGGTCTGGCCGCCGGTGCGGTGTCGGGATTCTTCGGAATTGGCGGCGGCTTTCTCATCGTGCCGGCGCTTACGCTGGCGACCGGAATGCAGATGCTGAATGCAATCGGCTCATCGCTGCTGTCGGTTACCGCTTTTGGGCTTACCACAGCGGGCAACTATGCGTGGTCGGGGCTGGTGGACTGGCCGCTGGCGGGGCTGTTCGTGACCGGAGGGCTGGTTGGAGGTCTGCTGGGCGCGCGCTCCGCACGGTCGCTGGCCGACCGCAAGGGGGCGCTGACGACTGTGTTCGCGGTGCTGATCTTTGCGGTGGCCCTCTACATGCTCGTTCGGAGCCTCAATTTGATCTGAGACGGACGCACTATCCATTTCGGCCTCGCACACCTAAATAACCGTCCCCACTGCCTGCATTTGCGGGGACTGTATGCTCGACACCTCACTTGCCTATCTGCTCGATCCCGACGCCGCTGACCCTACGCCGGCCGCGCCGTTCGCGGACAGCGAGCGGGTTTATTTCGACGCCTATTCCGATGCCGTCACGGCGGTGGTCGAGGCGGTCGGTCCGGCCGTGGTGCGGGTCGATACCCGCGAGCGCAACGGCAAGGCCGGCCGCGGCGGCACCGGCTCGGGCGTGGTGATCTCGCCCGACGGGCTGGTCCTGACCAATGCTCATGTGGTGGGCTGCACCCGCGAAATCCGGCTGTCGGACACCGAAGGCCGCACCACCGAGGCGCGCCTGCTCGGCATCGATCCCGATACCGATCTCGCGCTGCTGCGGGCCGACGCCGCGCGCAGCCTGGCGTTCGCGCCGCTCGGCGATTCCAAGCAGCTTCGGCGCGGCCAGATGGCGATCGCGATCGGCAATCCGCTCGGCTTCGAATCGACGGTGACGGCCGGCGTCATCTCCGCGCTCGGGCGTTCGCTGCGCGCGACTTCGGGGCGAATGATCGAGGATGTGATCCAGACCGACGCGGCGCTCAATCCCGGAAACTCCGGCGGGCCGTTGGTGTCGTCGCGCGGTGAGGTGATCGGCATCAACACCGCGGTGATCGTGGGCGCGCAAGGCATCTGCTTCGCGGTCGCCAGCAACACCGCCAATCACGTGCTGAGCGAGATCATCATGCACGGCCGGGTGCGCAGGGGTTACATCGGGGTCGCGGCGCAGACCGCGCCGGTGCCGCGGCGTCATGCGATCGCGGCAGGCATCGACAACCGCTTGGGCGCGATGCTGACGGCGGTCGACCAGAGCGGGCCGGCGAGCGCGGCGGGGTTGCTGTCGCACGACCTCGTGGTGGCGCTCGACGGCGAGCCGGTGACCGGCGTCGATGATATGATTCGGCTGCTCGACCGCAACCGGATCGGCCGGAGCGTGCGCATCGACGTGCTTCGGCTCGGCCGGTTGCGCAGCTTCGATGTCGTTCCGACCGAGCGCTCCGCGCCGGCTGCTGCCTAACCCGAAAGGCTGAATGTGCTTGATCTCGCAAAGCTGAAGGCGGGTCTGGAAGGGCGTGCGGCGCTGGTCGTGGCCGAAGAGCACACCGCACCGAGTATCGGCAGCGGCAAGGTGCGCGTGCTCGCGACTCCGGTGATGATCAACCTGATGGAGGCTGCCGCGCTGGATGCCTCCGAGCACCTGTTGCCGGCCGGGCATCAGAGCCTCGGCATCAAGCTCGACGTGCGGCACATTGCGGCGACACCGGTTGGAATGCAGGTGAACGTCACGGCGCGGCTGACGGCGGTCGAGGGCCGCACCCTTCACTTCTGGGTCGAGGCGCGCGACGAAAGAGAATTGATCGGCGATGGCGCGCACCATCGCGTCGTGGTCAATGTCGAGCGTTTCGACAAGCGCGTGCAGGCCAAGATCGCGCCGGCGCAAGGAGATTGAGAACATGGCGGATATGAAGGCGCTGCTCGCGCTGCTCGACGAATTGGAGCGCGAGAACAACGAGGCCCAGGCCGAGATCGATCAACTGATCGCCGAGATGGAGCGCGTGCCGCCGGAGCAGCGTTCCGACACCGATTGGGGCCCGAAGGGCAAGCTGACCGTGCGCTACCTGGAATTGAGCGAGCGGCAGGCTGAGCTTGCCGTCGATTTCCAGCGCGTGTCGCAGGCGGTCGAAGCGGCCAGGGCGGCGAAACCCGGTGCCGAGGACAAAGACGCACCGCCGAAAACGACGCATTAGAAAGCCGGCGCATGTTCTTCAGCCGGATCTATGCGCGGGGAAAGCTCTTCAAGCCGTCGTGGCGCTCGCACGCGGCGTATGCGGCGGTCATCGCGCTGATCCTGGCGGGGATCGAGTTCGATGTTTTGAACATACTCCCCAACAACGCGACCGGGAACGTGCTGCTGGCGGTTCCGATCTTCTATTTCTTCGTAGCCGCGATCTTCCTGGTGAGCGATCTTTTCATGGCGGGCTGGCGGTGGTTTCGTGGCTCGCGCAAGGCTCGCAAGCGCAAATGAGGGCTGGCGCCGGGGACGATTGAGTCATAAATCCTGGGGCGAACGTTCCAGCCACAGATGTCATCCCCGTGCAGCCGATCATTTCCATCAACGGTCTGTCCAAGACCTATGCCACCGGTTTTCACGCGCTCAAGGGCATCGACCTTGAGATCCGCCGTGGCGAGATTTTTGCTCTGCTCGGGCCGAACGGCGCGGGCAAGACGACGCTAATCAACATCATCTGCGGGATCGTCAACCTGACCGCGGGCTCGGTCACGGTCGACGGCCACGACATCATCACGGACTACCGCGGCGCGCGCTCGATCATCGGCCTGGTGCCGCAGGAGCTTCACACCGACGCCTTCGAATCAGTGTGGGCGACGGTGAACTTCAGCCGCGGACTGTTCGGCAAGCCGAAAAATCCCGCGCATATCGAAAAGGTGCTCAGGGATCTTTCGCTGTGGGACAAGAAGGATTCCAAGATCATCACGCTGTCGGGCGGGATGAAGCGACGCGTGCTGATCGCCAAGGCGCTGTCGCACGAGCCGGACGTGCTGTTCCTCGATGAGCCCACGGCTGGCGTCGACGTCGTGCTGCGCAAGGGCATGTGGCAGGTGGTGCGCGAGCTACGGGCCTCGGGCGTCACAGTGATCCTGACCACCCACTACCTCGAAGAGGCCGAGGAGATGGCCGACCGGGTCGGCGTCATCGACAAGGGCGAGCTGGTTCTGGTCGAGGACAAGGCCGCGCTGATGCGCAAGCTCGGCAAGAAACAGCTCGTGCTGCACCTGCAGGACAAGCTCGAGGCCATTCCGCCGGCGCTTTCGAACTATCGCCTGAGCCTGTCGGAGGACGGGCGCGAACTGACCTACAGCTACGACACGCAGAGCGAGCGAACCGGCATCACCGACCTGCTGGCCGATCTCAGCCGCGGCGGCATCCGCTTCAACGACCTGCACACCATCCAAAGCTCGCTCGAAGACATCTTCGTCGATCTGGTGAAGTCGGACCTGGTGACCCCAGACCTGGTGACCCCATGACGATGAACTTTTACGCAGTCCGGGCGATTTATGTGTTCGAGATGGCGCGCACCGGCCGCACGCTATGGCAGAGCATCGTATCTCCGGTGATCTCGACCTCGCTTTATTTCGTGGTGTTCGGCGCCGCGATGGGCGCAAACATCACCGAGATCGGAGGCATCGCATACGGGGCGTTCATCGTGCCGGGCCTGATCATGCTGATGCTGCTGACGCAGAGCACCGCCAACGCGTCGTTCGGAATCTATTTCCCGAAATTCACCGGTACGATCTACGAGCTGTTGTCGGCACCGGTCTCGGCCTTGGAGATTGCACTGGGCTACGTCGGCGCCGCCGCCACCAAGTCTATTATCCTGGGACTGATCATCCTCGCTACGTCGTGGCTGTTCGTGCCGCTCAAGATCGCGCATCCATTCTGGATGCTGGCGTTCCTGGTGCTGACGGCATTCACCTTCAGCATCTGGGCAGACGGCTTCGAGAAACTCCAGTTCATTCCGATGCTGATCATCACGCCTTTGACGTTCCTCGGCGGCAGCTTCTATTCGATCAACGTGCTGCCGCCGTTCTGGCAGACCGTCAGCCTGTTCAACCCGGTCGTCTATCTGGTCTCGGGCTTCCGCTGGAGCTTCTACGAGGTGGCGGACGTCCACGTCGGCGTCAGCCTCGCGGTCACGGCGCTGTTCCTGGTGGCGTGCCTTGCGGCGGTGTGGTGGATCTTCCGCACCGGTTATCGCCTCAAGAGTTGACCGCCGGGGCGTCGAGGCCTGGCCTGGGCGAACCGAAAGTGCATTCGGGCGTTGGGGGGACACACCTGGGCGGCATGCGTTCATGGTTGTCGCCCATTCCCCGACATGGGATCATTCCGGCATGAGCCCCTCCGGACATCCAGCCCGCCATGCCGTCCAAGCGTAAGCGCAAGCGCAAGCCGGCGCGCCCCGCCGCCCGCCGGCATGCCTGGGCCTCGCTGCCGGAAGACCAGCTCCTGGCGCTGCGCCTCAAGGACCTCAAGGTCGACCTGAAAAACCGCTGGCTCCAGGCGCGCATCCGCGAGCTCAACGCAGAGCTCGATCAGCGCGGCATCCGGGTCCGCCCGCATTACTGGATTGCCGACGAATGGTTCAGCCCGAACGATACGCCCGGGATCGCGATCCCGTTCTATCTGGCCCACCCGCGGCTGCGGCGGCTCGAAAAGAAGAAGATTTTCGAAGTGGAAGGCGGGGCGGCGTGGGAGTGCATGCGCATTCTCAGGCACGAGGCCGGGCATGTGGTGCAGCATTCCTACGCGCTGCATCGCCGCCGCCGCTGGCAGGAATTGTTCGGGGCATCGTCGACCCGGTATCCGACCACCTATCGCCCCAACCCGGCGAGCAAACACTTCGTGCAGCATCTGCGGCTCTGGTACGCCCAGAGTCATCCGGACGAGGATTTCGCCGAAACCTTCGCGGTCTGGCTGACGCCGCGCTCTGGGTGGCGCAAGCGATACGCCGGCTGGCCCGCGCTGAAGAAGCTTGAATATGTCGACGAGCTGATGGCTGAGATCGCCGAGGAAAGACCGATCCTCACGCGCCGGTTCGAGGTCGACCCGCTGCGCACCAACAAGCGGACGCTCGCCGAGCATTACAAAAAGAAAACCGATTACTACGCCATGGCTCCCCCGAAGACCTACGACCGGGACCTGCTGCGGATATTCTCGAACCTGCCGAGATACGGCCGGTCGCAGCCGGCGTCCGTGTTCATCCGGCGTCATCGCGCCCAGCTCAGGCCGCTGGTGTCGAAATGGACGGGGGAGTATCAATTGACGCTCGATTCGATCATCGAGAACATGATCGATCGTTGCCAAGAGTTGAAGTTGCGGGCAGTCGGATCCGAGCGGAAACTGAAGGCGGACTTCACCGTGTTGCTGACGGCCAAAACCGTGCACGCGCTTTACGGGTCAGCGCGGCGCCAATCGTTCGCGCTATGAAACGCCACCGTGTCCTGGTGCTGCTGCATCCGGAGCTGATGCCTCCGGATTCCCTGAAGGGCCGCACCAACGAAGAAATCAACGTCTGGAAGACCGAGTACGACGTCATCAGCACGTTGCGCGCCAGCGGACACGATGTCCTGCCGCTCGGTGTGGCGGACGAGCTTAAGCCGATCCGCGACGAGATCGATCGCTGGAAGCCGGATATCGTTTTCAATCTGCTGGAGGAGATTCACGGCGAGGCGATCTACGACCACGCTGTCGCGAGCTATCTCGAGCTTCTGCGGATTCCCTATACTGGCTGCAACCCGCGCGGGCTGATCCTGGCCCGCGGCAAGGACCTGTCGAAGAAGCTGGTGCACTATCACCGCATTCCGGTGCCGGCGTTCGCGGTGTTTCCGATGCAGCGCAAGGTCCGCCGCCCGCCGCGCCTGAAGCTTCCGCTGATCGTCAAGAGCCTGAGCGAGGACGCTTCTCTGGGAATTTCGCAGGCCTCGATTGTCGAGACCGACGAAAAGCTGGAGGAGCGTGTCACCTTCATTCACGAGCGGGTCAAGACGGCGGCGATCGCGGAACAATACATCGAGGGCCGCGAAATCTACGTCGGAGTGTTCGGCAACGAGCGCCGCCGCGTCCTGCCGATCTGGGAGCTGGAATTCGGCTCGTCCGCTATGGGCGCCCGGACGATCGCGACGGAGAATGTGAAGCACAATCTCGAATACCAGCAGCGTCACGGCGTCGACCAAGGCCCGGCCAAGGATCTTTCGCCGCCATTGCGGGCGCGTATCAACAGCATCGTCAAGCGCGTCTGCCGTACGCTGGAGCTCGACGGATATGCCCGCATCGATTTCCGCCTGACCGCTGAGGGCGTGCCGTATTTTATCGAGGCCAATCCCAATCCCGAGATCGCCAAGATCGAGGAGTTCGCCCAGGCGGCGGCGCATGACGGCATCGCGTATCCCGATCTGCTCAACCGCATCATTGCGCTCGGCATCGCCCGCGCACGCGCCACGGGAATTGAGCGCTGACCGGCAGCGCGTCCGGTGCCCCTTGCATCCCCCATCGGTTCGCTTCGTAATGACGGCCCCGCCGTCCGGAGCACGTCATGTTCACGATCCCCAAGCAGAACCGCTATGACTATTCGCCGATCGGCGAGCGCAAGGACTACTCCTGGCCCGGTGGCAAGCGGCTGGCGTTCTGCACCACCACCAACATCGAGGTCTATGCCTATCGCAAGGGGACGGGCTGGGACCCGGCGAAGAAGGGCGAGCCGCAGCAGCAACGCAACTACTCCTGGCGCGACTACGGCAACCGTGTCGGCATCTGGCGGCTGTTCGACATGTTCGAGGAACTCAAGTTGCCGGCGGCGCACAACATCAACTCGCTGCTCTACGAGTATCACCCGCAGATCACCGACAAGATTCGCGCCAGGGGCGACGAGGTCGTCGGCCACGGGCGCACCAACGCCGAGCGCCAGGCCGATCTCTGGGAGCTTGACGAGAAGCGGCTGATCGACGACGTGACGGCCGAGATCGCCAAGCGCGAGGGCAAACCGCCGAAGGGCTGGATGGGGCCTGCTGCTGCCGAGAGCGTGGTCACGCCCGATCTCTGCAAGGAGGCCGGCTACAAGTATATCATGGACTGGCCGGCCGACGATCAGCCGTTCTGGCTGCGCACGCGCTCGGGGCCGATCCTGTCGGTGCCCTATCCGGCCGAACTGAACGACTCAGCCTCGATCATCCACCGCGAGAACACCGCGCGCGAGTTCGCTGACATGATCGTCGATCAGTTCGACGAGATGGTCGAGCAATGCGCCGCACAGCCGCTGGTGATGACGGTGTCGCTGCATCCGTTCGTGGTCGGGCAGCCGTTCCGGCTGCCGCCCTTGAGGAAGGCGCTCAAGCATTGCGTCGAGCACGCCAAGAAAGAGCGGGTGTGGTGGACGCGGCCGGGCGAGGTCGCGGATTTTTGCTACGGCCTCCCGGCAGGCACGATTCCCGGCGAAGGTCCGAAAGGCTGACGCCGGCGCTCCGCCGCCCGCGGCATTTGCGTTGTTTCGTCCCGCCGCTAAAAGGCCAGACCTGCACGCGCTTGCTGATTCTCTCGCCGGCGCCGGAGGGCAGACATGCGGCCCGTTTTTATTCGCGCATCAGGATGGCTGCTTGCCGCCGGGCTGCTGGCGGCCGATCCGTCCTGGGCGCAAAGCCGGGCCGAGCAATACGTCCAGGCGCGGCAGGCTTACGAAGAGCAGGCCTCCGCATACTGGCAGTCGGTCGTGGACAAGCGGCGGCTGCGCAATGCCAAGCGCCGCAACAGCCAGGAGATCCAGCCCGACGACTACGTGCTGACGCAGCCGCCGGCGTATACCGGCCCGCCGCGGCCGCCGGAGCTGACGCCGGAACGCGATCCGGCGCCGCCCGAGCGGCCTCCGGAGCCGGTGGTCGCAGATTTTCTCAGGCATGCGGCAGAACAGTTTCGCTTCGTGCCGCAGCGGCCGGAGAGCGAACTCGCGTTCAAGCGCGCCTATGCGCGGGCGGCGGTGCAAGCCGGGCTGACGCGCGAACAGGTGGTGCGCATTTACGCGTTCGAGACCGGCGGCAACGGCACCTACGACGTGCAATCCGGATTGACGCATCCGCGACCCGGATCGCGCGCGGTCTCGTCGGCGATCGGCTACAACCAGTTGCTCAGCACCAACACCGTCGGGTTGCTGGCCGAATTCGGCGAGCGGTTTGTCGCCGTGCTGAGGGACAAAGCAGCGCGCCTGATCGGCGAGCCCAAGCAGGCGATGGAGCGCAAGATCGCGGCGCTCGGGCGCATGATCGCCTACAGCCGCTCGGTGCCGAGGGTCTGGAGCGCGCATGATAAGCTCGCCAAGACCACGCCGGGCGGCATGGGAATCCATGCCGCGATTCTCGATATCGATCTTGGTCCAATGTTGCAGACCCAGAAGCTGCTGAATTCCGTGCTGTTCGCGCGCACGAAGGGCTATGCCGCGCCGCTGACCGGCGCCGAGCTGGAGCTGTTGAATCTTACCGGTGATGGCAACGGAATCGACATGGTGTTGATGCCGAAGGCCTGGCGGGATCGTGTGCCGACCGCGAATTTCTTCCAGCAGTCGGGCTATGAGCGCAACCCGATCGCGCGGCGGTCGGTGACGGTTGCGGGGCTGATCGCTGCGATCGAGTCCCACATGGACCGGGCCGCGCAGCAGCCGGGCGCGAGGGATTTGGCGGCGGCGTTCAGCGGCAGCTAGCCCCGTACTCCGCCTCGGGCAGGCCCTTCACGCCGACATGCACGGCAAACAATCCGCCGGCGAGCGGCTGCTGCGCCAGCACCGCCGTGTCCATGCGCTGGGTCGCGCTGGTGACGTAGAGCGTGTCGAGATTCGAGCCGCCGAAGCAGCACGAGGTCGGCTGCAACACCGGAAACTCGACGATGCGGTCGACCTTGCCCTGCGGCGTGTAGCGCACGACGCGCGAGCCGCCGTATTCGGCGTTCCACAGGCAGCCGTGGGAATCGACCGCGGACCCGTCGGGGTGGCCGGGATGGCTTTTGGTGTCGACGAACACGCGCCGGTTGGAGATCGTGCCGTCGGCGAGCGAGAAATCGAGCGCGTACATCACGTCGCTGTAGGTGTCGGCGTAATACAGCGTGCGGTCGTCCGGGCTGAACCGGACCATGTTGGTCACGGTGATGCCTTCAAGCATTTTCCTGACGCTGTGGTCGGGATCGAGCCGGTACAGCGAACCGCGCGGTTCGCGGATCGTCACATGCTGGGTGCCGGCCCAGAATCGGCCCATGCGGTCGCAGCTTCCGTCGTTGATGCGGTTGTCCGGCAGCTCCGGCTCGGGATCGGCGATGAAGCTGAGTTGCCGGGTCGCAGTGTCGAGTGCGTGAAAGCCGTGCTGCAAGGCGATCGCGATCCCTCCCGACTTGCGCGGCACCACCGCGCCGGCCATCGTGGGAAGCGGGATGGTGGTTACGCTGTTGTCCGCTTCGAGCCGGTAGAGCGCCGGCGCACGGGCATCGATCCAGTAGAGCCGCTGCTCGCGCGGATGCCACATCGCGCTTTCGCCGAGGCGATTCTTGGCGTCGACGATCAACTCGGGCTTGCTCATGGCGCCGAACGCGCCGTCAGTTGATCTTCGCGCCGGAGACCTTCACGACCTCGGCCCACTTGTCGATCTCGGAGCGCAGGAATTTGTCGTATTCCGCCGGGCTCATCACGCTCGTCTCCATGCTTTGCTTGGCCCAGTTCGCCTTGATGTCCGGCCGCGAGACCAGCCGGCCGATCTCCGCATTCAGCCGGTTGACGATCGGCGCGGGCGTTCCCGCGGGCGCCATGAAACCCAGCCAGGAGATCGCTTCGTAACCGGGCACGCCGCTTTCGGTCAGCGTCGGCACATTCGGCAGCGTCGCGGAGCGCGTCTTGCCGGTGGTGCCGAGCGCCTTCACCTGCTTGGCGGCGATGTTGCCCGCCATGGTGCCGACCGCATCGAACATCATCTGCACCTGGCCGCCGATCACATCGGTGCGCGCCGCGGAGGCGAGCTTGTAGGGCACGTGCACGATGTCGGTCTTGCTCATCGCTTTGAACAGCTCGCCGGCCATGTGGTACGGCGTGCCCGGACCCGAGGACGCGAAATTCAGCGTGCCGGGCTTGGCCTTGGCGAGTGCGATCAGCTCGGCGACGTTGTTCGCCGGCAGCGAGGGCGGCGCGACCAGCGCCATGTCGAAATAATTGATCGGCGCTACGGCCACGAGATCGCGCATCAGCACGAACGGCTTGTTCGGGACCAGCGACTCGTTGGTGGCGTGGGCGCTCGAGATCAGCAGCAGCGTATAGCCGTCGGGCGGCGATTTCGCGACCGCGTCGCTGCCGATGATCGAGCCGGCGCCTGGCCGGTTCTCGATCACGAACGGCTGCTTGAAGACTTCCGACAGGTGCTGGCCGACCATGCGGGCGAAAATATCGCCGGACCCGCCACCGGCAAACGGCACGATGATCTTCACCGGTCGCGTCGGATAATCCTGTGCCTGAGCGGAGGCGGCGAGAGCAGCAAGCGCGGTGCAGGCAAGGACAAGGTTGCGGACGCAGGACATCGGGTCATCTCCAGCGAAGAGGTCGGATGAAGGCTATAGGGCGCTGCGGCGTCTGCCCAGGGGTGGGCATCAAAGCAGCGGCGGGGAAGCAGCCGTGCTGCCGGTGGGCACATGATTGGCGACCCGGACATACTGCGCCGCCACCCAGGGCAGCTTCTCGATCCTGATCCAAGCTTTCTTCAGCGGCTTCGGCAGAAACATGGTGGTGCCGTAGAGCCGGGTCCAGCGCTGGGTGTGCTCGGTCAGCGGCCGCTCTCGGCGCTCCCATTGAATGAACGCGGCTTCGATGTCCGGTGCGTCATGCACGGCGGCGGCCAGCCCGAGCGCATTCATCATGGCGTGGCCCGCGCCCTGCGCGAGATAGGGCGGCATCGCGTGCGCCGCGTCGCCGAGTACGGCGATCCGTCCGCTCGACCAGCGTTTCAGCCGGATGGTCTGGAAATGCGCCCAATGCGACTGCGGCCAGTCGGCTTCGTCGCGCATCCGCACGAACAGGGGATGCATGTGCGGAAACGAGCGCGCCCAGACTTCGGGGTCGATCGGGCTTGTCGCTGCGGCCGTGTCGGTCACCGTGCAGGTGAGAAGGACATAGAACTCGCCCTTGGTCACCGGGCAGTAGAGAACGCGGCGGCGGTCGGCCCAGGCTTCGATCATCACCGTGCCGCTGCGGTCGTCCTCCGCGATTTCCTCCGGCCGGCGCGGGATGTTGATCCGCACGCCGCAGTCCCGTCCCCAGATGCGATCTTTCAGCAGGCCGAGCTGCTCGCGGATCGCGGAGTTGATGCCGTCGGCCGCCACCACCAGGTCGGTGGGTAGCCGCTGACCATCCGACAACGAGATGGCACCCGCCGGATCGGCCGATACGACATGCGAGTTGAAGCGGATTTCGGCGCCGGCTGCCCGCGCCCGCTCCGCCAGCAGCGCGATGATGTGCTGGCGATCGATCCGGTAAGGGCTGCGGTCGGTCTTACGGGTCATCACGACTTGGCCGCGCGAGTCCACGGAGTCGCGGCGGTCGATCTTCATGCCACCGGCCAGGACCGCATCGAGAATCCCGAACGACGAAAAGATATGCGCCATGTTCTTATGGATGGCGATGCCGTAGCCTTCGCCGCGCAGCGTATCCCGGCGTTCATGCACGCGCACGGTCCAGCCGCGCTCGGCCAGCGCGATGGCGGCGACCAGTCCGCCGAAACCGGCGCCGACGATCTCCGCATGGCCGGGCTGCATGAAAGCGCTCTCTAAAAGTCCGGCCGTCAGCATATCCGAATTGCGTAAACGCAGCCCAAGCAAGTTTGCGCATGGGTCTGGCTGCGGGCGCGGCGGCGATGCAAAGTGTCGTACACCGATACGGATGGTCGCCGATGGCCGAACGCAAACGCCGAATGCATCTCGGAATGTTTCTTCAGGGCGCCGGCCATCACATGGCCGGCTGGCGCTATCCGGACGCGGATTCGGGTGGTGAGAACCTGCCGCATCTGCTGCGCCTGGCGGTGGCCGCCGAGCGCGCCAAATTCGACATGGTGTTTCTCGCCGACGGGCTGACCAGCAGCGAGGACGGCCATCCGTCGCAGATCGCCCGGTTCGAGCCGCTGATGGTGCTCGCGACCTTCGCCACCGCGACCAAGCATATCGGTCTCGCCGCCACCGCCTCGACCACCTATGGCGAGCCGTTTCACCTCGCGCGCGCCTTCGCCTCGCTCGATCATCTGAGTGGCGGCCGCGCCGCCTGGAATGCGGTGACCACGTCCTACTCCAGCACGGGCGCGAACTTCGGGGTCCAGCATCCCGCGCATGCCGACCGCTACGCCATCGCGGAGGAATTCATCGACGTGGTCCGCGGCCTGTGGGATTCGTGGGACGACGGCGCGTTCCCCAAGGATAAGGCGAGCGGCGTCTACGCCGACCAGTCGAAACGTCATGTGCTCGACCACAAGGGCGCGTATTTCTCCGTCAAGGGTCCGCTCAACGTCTCGCGTCCGCCGCAGGGCCATCCGATCATCGTGCAGTCCGGCTCATCGGAGCCAGGCCAAACGCTCGCTGCCCGCACCGGCGACGTGGTGTTCACCGCCCACCAGACGCTCGATAGCGCGCAGGCATTCTATCGGCAGCTCAAGGGCCGGCTTGCCGCGTTCGGACGCCAGCCGCACGAACTTGCCATCATGCCGGGCTTCCTGCCGGTGCTTGGCGGCACCGAGAAGGAGGCGCGCGACAAGCTCGCGCTGCTCGACAGTTGGACCGATCAGAGCAAGGTCTTGCCGATGCTGTCCGACCGGCTGGGGCACGATATCTCGGGCTACGACCTCGATGGGCCGCTGCCGGAGCTGCCGGTCTCCGAGCAGATCCAGAGCCGCGCCAAGCTGCTGACCGACGCCGCGCGGCGAGAGGGGCTTACGCTGCGCCAACTCGCTCAGATGGTCGCCACCGGCCGCGGCCACTACGTGATGTGCGGCACGCCCGAGCAGATCGCCGACCGGATGGAAGAGTGGTTCAACGGCTACGGCGCCGACGGCTTCAACGTCATGCCACCGTATTTTCCGGGCGGGCTCGACGATTTCGCAGCGGGCGTGATTCCGATCCTGCAGAAGCGCGGGCTGTTTCGCACCGACTATGAAGGCGAGACGCTGCGCGATCATTTCGGGTTGGCGCGGCCGAAGAGCAGGTACGCGCACGGCTAGCGTCATTCCGGGGCGCGCAGAAGGCGCGAACCCGGAATCCAGAAACGATAGAGATGCATGCTCTTCTGGATTCCGGATCGCCGCTGCGCGGCGTCCGGAATGACCGCAGATTTATTGCGGCTTCAGCCCCGCAGCCTTGGCGATCTCGGCGTTGCGCTTCAGCTCCGCGTTCACGTAAGCCGTGAACTGAGCCTGCGTCATCGGATCGAGCGGCTCGCCGCCGGTCGCCGCCATCTGCTTGCGGAACTCCGCCGACTCCGAAATCTTGCGCGTGACTTCATGCAGGCGCGCGACGATTTCCGGCGGGGTCTTGGCCGGCGCAAACAATCCGACCCAGAAGTCGAAATCGGAATTCGGATAACCGGCCTCGATCGTGGTCGGCACGTTCGGCAGCCCGGCGGAGCGCTTGCGGCTGGTCACCGCAAGCGCGTCGATCTTCTTCTCCGTCACCAGCGACTGCACCGTGGTCATCGGGGTGAAATAGAACGTGAGCCGGTCGGCCAGGACCTCGGTGATCGCCTCGGGGGTGCCGCGGAACGTGATTGGCTGGGCCGGGAACGCGCCGGCGGCGAGACGGAACCGCTCGGTGGTGAAATGCGAGGCCGAGCCGTAGCCGTTGATGGCGTAGTTCACCGCAAGCTTGCCGTCCTTGGCCTGCGTGACCAGATCCGCCAGCGACTTGAACTTGCCGAGGTGGGTCGCCATCACCAGCGGCGTATTGGTGAGCGGCGCAATCGGCACGAGGTCGCGCGCCACGTCGTAGGGGATGGTGGCGACCGTCGTCGGCGTGGTGGTGAGCGCGGTCGAGGCGAACAGCAAGGTATAGCCGTCGGGCGGCGCGCTTGCGACCGAGGCGATCCCGATCGTGGTGCCGGCGCCGGGCCGGTTCTCGACGACGAACGGCTGACCCAGTTCCCTGGCCAGATGCTGTGCAGTGGCACGAGCCACGATGTCGATACCGCTGCCGGCGGTGATCGGCACGACCACGCGAACCGGCTTGGACGGCCAGCTCTGGGCTTGCGCAGCTCCGGCGGTGCAGGCCAGCGCGGCGAGCGCGCTCAGGAAATGTCGGGTCATGGTAGTCCTCCCAAAATGAATGCTACACGTTCGCAGGCGGCAGCGGCGGCCGCCCGAGGATCGAATCCGACGCCTTCTCGGCGATCATGATGACCGGCGCATTGGTCGCGCCGCCGATCAGGTCGGGCATGACCGAAGCGTCGACCACCCGCAGGTTCTGCGCACCGATCACCCGCAACTCCCCATCGACCACCGCCATGTCGTCCGACGCCGGACCCATCATGCAGGTGCCGACCGGATGGTGCACGGTCCCCATCGTCGCACGCACGTGCTTCTCGATTTCGGCGTCGGAGGTCTTGTCGGCGCCCGGTGCGATCTCGCCGCCGAAAAACGGCGCGAGCGCGGGCTGGCGCACGACCTCGCGGATCATCCGGATGCCGTCGCGCATGACGCGCCATTCTTCTTCGGTGCCGAGGAAATTCTGGTGAATGCGGATGTGTTGCGCCGGATCGGCTGACGCCAATTCCACGCTGCCGCGGCTGACCGGGCGCATCGGCATGACCCGGCACGAGAAGCTGTCGGCGAACGCCGTCTTGAACGGCGGCAGATAAGGCGAGGCTGCGTTGGTCGCGCCCATCCAGAATAGCATCTGCATGTCCGGCACCGGTTCCTGCGGCCGGGTTTTGAGGAATGCGGTGACGCCGAACGGCAGATCGGAGGCGAAGCCTTTTCCTAAAAAGTACGATTGTACGAGCGCCAGCGCGACACGGTCGAGCCGCATGTTCTTCTGGAACGGACCGGGTTGCTTGCGCCGGAAGGTGATGGCTGCCGATGTGTGATCGAGCAGGTTCTTGCCGACGCCCTTGAGCGGAATGCGCGTGGCGATGCCGTGCGTCTTCAACTCATCGGGATGGCCGATGCCCGACAGCATGAGAAGCTGCGGCGAGTTGATCGCGCCGCCGGCGAGGATCACCTCGCGATCGGCGCACGCCACATGGGTCTGGCCATTCTGGACGTATTCGATGCCGGTCGCGCGCGGGCCGTCCATCGCGATCCTTGTAACGAGTGCGTTGAGTTCGACCGTGAGATTCTTCCGCTTCATCGCCGGCTTGAGATAGGCGGTCGCGGTGCTGCAACGCCGGCCGTTGCGCAGCGTCATCTGGATCGGCGCGAAGCCTTCCTGCTTGGCGCCATTGTAATCCTCGGTGAACGGATGGCCCGCGCTCTTGCCGGCGGCCATGAAGGCCTCGCACAACGGGTCCTTGAAGGTGGTGTAGCGAGTGGTCAGCGGGCCGTCGCCGCCCCGATAGGTGTCGGCGCCGCCTTCCCAGCTTTCGGCGCGGCGAAAATACGGCAGCACGTGCTTGTAGTCCCAGCCGGGCAGGCGGTTTGCGGCCCAGCGGTCGTAGTCGCTGCGGTGGCCGTGGTAGTAGGCCATCGCGTTGATCGCCGACGATCCGCCGACCACCTTGCCGCGTGCGCATTCGATGCGGCGGCCGTCCATGGTTGCGGACGGCTCTGCGAAATACATCCAGTCGTGCAGCCGCTTTTGCAGAATGCGGCCCCAGCCGAGTGGGATGTGAATCCAGGGGTCGTAGTCCCAGCCGCCGGCTTCGAGCACCAGCACCTTGACGGCGGGATCTTCGGAAAGGCGATAGGCGAGGGTGCAGCCCGCGGAGCCGGCGCCGACAACAATAAAATCGAAGCTGCTCAACCCCGCACTCCTCCGCATTTTGAAACGCAACCTAGACCGGCGGTCTTGCGATGACCAGCGGTGGGCACGGATGCGAGCCATGCGTGACGATGGTGCGACAGACCGTGTCCATCCTAGTATCAAGACGTGACAGAGGAGCTTTCATGGGTCCGCGAATTGTCGTCGTGCCGCCGTCATTTGCCGAGATCGATCAGATCGCCCGGGAGATGGCGCCGTCCGGTTTCGATACCGTGGTGGTGAAGAGCCAGGAGGTCGAGGCCGCGATCGGTTCGGCCGAATACATGGTGTGCTATCCGCACGTAAAGATGCCGGACGCGTTCTATCGTGCCGCGCCCAAGCTCAAGCTCGTGCAACTGTTAAGTGCGGGCTACGACGACGTCGATCTGGAGGCGGCGCGCCGCGCCAAGGTGCCGGTCTCCAACAACGGCGGCGCCAATGCGATCTCGGTGTCCGAGCATGCGCTGATGCTGATGCTGGCGGTGTATCGCCGGGTAATCTGGCAGCACGGCAACGTCGCGGGCGGGCGCTGGCGCGGCAACGGTCCGGCGCCGCGGATGTACGAGGTGTACGACAAGACGCTCGGTATCATCGGGCTCGGCATCATCGGCAAGAAGGTGGCGCGGCTCGGCAAGGCGTTCGGCATGCGGGTGCAGTATTACGACATCGCGCGGCTGCCGGAGCACGAGGAGGATGCGCTCGGCGTGCGGTTTCGGCTGTTCAACGAACTGCTGCGGACGTCCGACATCGTATCGCTGCACGTGCCGCTCAACGACTCGACGCATCATCTGGTCGGCGAGAAGGAATTGGCGCTGATGAAGCCCGATTCGATCATCGTCAACACCAGCCGCGGCCCGGTGATCGACGAGGCCGCTCTCACGCGCACGCTCGCCGATCACAAGATTTTCGGCGCGGGCCTCGACGTGTTCGACCAGGAGCCGCCGCCGCCCGACAATCCGCTGTTCAAGCTCGACAACGTGCTGCTGACCTCGCACTTCGCGGGCCCGACCTGGGACAACCACGTCGCGCGCTTCCGCAATGCGTTCGACAACGTGCAGCGCGTGCATCGCGGCGAGAAGCCGCTGTGGGTGGTGCCGGAACTGGCGGAGTTGTTGAAGTAAACTCGCCCGTTTCGTGTCCCGGGTGAGCGAAGCGAGACCCAGCTTTTTTGAGCGAACCGGGGTCCCGGATCGGCGCTCGCGCTACGCGCTCGCTTGTCCGGGACACGAAGACTGAGCGCGCCGTTACTTCTTCTCCGCCACTGCGCTCTTGTCGGTCACCGCCGCGAGCAGCCGCTTGACGAAGCCGTCCGCCGCCTTGTTGTCGATCCATCGAACCACCGCAACCAGATCGTTCTCGGGGTCGACGTAGATCATGTTGAGCCCGTTTCCGGTGTGCGTGAACGCGCTCGCCGGCGCGCTCGGCAGCGCCTTGCGGTCGGCATTGGGCGTGTAGTTAATGAATCCATACGGCGACGTAAGCCCGGTCGGCGTCAGCGCCGTGCCGATCCACTTCTCGGACAGCAATTGCCGGCCCTGCCACTTGCCCTTGTGCAGCGTGAGCATGCCGAAGCGCGCCATGTCGTAGGCGTTGATGAACAGGCCGCCGCCGAAATGGCCGCCGCCAGTGCTCGATTGCACCGGCACGCCATCGATCACCACCCAGGCGTTGTCGTAGCCGAACCAGCGCCAGGTGTTGGAGGTGCCGATCGGGTCCATGATCTTTTCCTTCAGCACCTGTGGCAGCGCGCGCCGCCAGATGTTGAGCGCCGCGAGCGCCAGCACGTTCACGCGGGTGTCGTTGTACTTGTAGGAGGTGCCCGGCTTGTTCCGCGGCCGCGTCAGCCATTCGTCCGGCTTCTCGCTCGGCCGGTCGGCCCAGTCGGGCTTGCCCCACAGCGTGCCCTCCCAGTCGCTGGTCTGCCGCAGCAGGTGGTTCCAGGTGATGGTGCGATTGTGCGGCGTGTCGAACAGATCGATCAGGTCCGGCTCGCGCATCCGGTCGGCGCGGTTGCTGCCTGCGTAAAGCGGATTGTAGACCTGGATCGGCGCGACGTAGCTGCGCGCGGTGTCGTCGATACTGCGGATCATGCCGCTGTCGACCGCCACGCCGATCAGGCTCGACAGGAAGCTCTTGGTCACGCTGTGCGTCATGTCGATGCGTTGCGGCTCGCCCCACTCGGCGACGATGGCGCCCTTGTGCACGATCACGCCGGTCTGGTCGCCACGGTCCTTGATCGGGCCGATTGCCTCGCCGAACGGCTCACGGCGGCCGAAGGTCTGATAGTGATTGAGCTTGAGGTCGCGCGGGTTTTTCACCTCGCTGGCAATGGCAAAGTCGATCGCCTCCTTCAGCAGTTGCGAGTTGATGCCAGCCTCGGCCGGCGTCTTGCGCGACCAGTCGGCGCCGGGAAAGATTTGAGTCTGTGCTTGCGCCGCCGGCGGCGCGGCAAACAGCCCAAGTCCTGCAAACAGCCCAAGTCCTGCAATCAGCGCACCGACAAGAATCCTCTTCATCGCCGCCTCCGGTTTTGCTTCTCGGTTCGCAAACGATAGCATGGCGCGACCTCCTCCGGAGGGCTTCCAGCATGCCTTGCCGCCGCTCTACACTTCGGACCGGACGAAGCCGATTGCCGGCGGTCCCGGAGGACGCGATCCATGAACGGCGCCGGTGTCGTTGCTGAAATTCTCAAACGTGAGGGGACCGACTTTCTCTCCTGCTATCCGCGCAACCCGCTGATCGAAGCCTGTGCGGCAATCGACATCCGGCCGATCCTGTGCCGGCAGGAGCGCGTCGGCGTCGGCCTCGCCGACGGCTATTCGCGCATCAAGCGCGGCAAGCGGAACGGCGTATTCGCGGCGCAGGCCGGCCCCGGCATCGAGAATGCGTTTCCCGGCGTGGCGCAGGCCTATTCCGAGAACGTGCCGCTGCTGATGGTGTCGGGCGGGCTCCCGCTGGCGCGACAATACGTGCGGCCGGTGTTCCGCGCCGCCGATGTGTACCGGCCGGTCACGAAATGGTCGGCGCTGGCGCACAACGTGCAGGAATTGCCCGACCTGATGCGCCGCGCCTACCAGGCGATGCGCACCGGCAAGGCCGGGCCGGTGCTGGTGGAAATCCCCGACGAGGTGTTCGAGGCGGAATTCAAGGGCGAACTCGACTACAGGCCGGTGCCGGTGCAGCGCGTCGCGCCCGATCCGGATGCGGTGAAGGAAGCGGTGCGGATGCTGCTGGCGGCCAAGAGCCCGCTGCTGTGGGCCGGGCAGGGCGTGCACTATGCCGAGGCCGGCGATCGGCTGGCGGCGCTGGCCGAGATGGTGCCGGCCGCGGTGGTCACCACCAATCCGGGCAAGAGTGCGATCCCCGACGCCCATCCGCTCTCGCTCGGCGCTTCGACGCGCTCGCGCTCCAGGATGTACACCGAGTTCATGGCGAAGGCCGATCTGGTGTTCGCGATCGGCTCCAGCCTGACTCGCACGCCGTTCGGTCCCGCGGTGCCCTCCGGCAAGATTATCGTCCATTCCACCAACGACGCGAGCGATATCAACAAGGAATACTCTGTCGACCACGCCCTGGTCGGCGATGCGTCGCTGGTGCTCGATGCGCTGATCGCGGAGGTCGGCCGGCAGAAAGGCAAGGGCGGCGACAACGCGCTCAATTCGCTCAAGGAGGAGATCGCGGCAGGCAAGAAGGCCTGGCTCGGGGAGTGGGCGAAGTTTTTCGATTCCGAGGAGACGCCGCTCAACCAGTACCGCGTGATCCGCGACATGACGCGCACGCTCGACCGCGACAATGTCATCATCACCCACGATTCCGGCAGTCCGCGCGAACAACTCCTGCCGTTCTGGGAGACCACGGCGGCCGGTTCCTACATGGGCTGGGGCAAGTCCACGCAACTGGGCTACGGGCTTGGCATCACCATGGGCGCCAAGCTCGCGGAGCCGAAGAAGCTCTGCATCAATATCATGGGCGATGCGTCGTTCGGCATGACCGGAATGGATATCGAAACCGGAGCGCGCAACAAAATCGCGATCTTGACGATCGTGTTCAACAACGGCGTGATGGGTGCGGAACGCGATGTGTTGAAGGTTTCGGATGCGAAGTATGGTTCGATGACGGTGAGCGGCAACTACACCAAAGTCGCCGAGGGATTGAATGTGGCGGCGATGCGGGTCGAGAAACCGGATCACATCGTCGGCGCGATCAAGGATGCGGTGAAGGTGACGGAGACCGGTGCGCCGTTCCTGCTGGAATTCGTGGTGAAGGAAGGCCGCGACTTCTCGCGCTACCCACTGGCGGGGTTGTAGCAACTCTCTCCGCGTCATTCCGGGTCGTCGCAAAGCGACGGGCCCGGAATCCAGAGCAGAGACAGAAACGTGGTTCTGGATTCCGGGCTCGCCGCTGCGCGGCGCCCCGGAATGACGGCGGGACGAGCCGCGCATCGCGGCGATTGTCGAAGCTCGCCATATCGTGGATGATCCGCTCGATCGGATGAGCGTCAGACAGCATTGGAATGAGGTGGCATGAGTTCCGCAGCGTTCGACTTCGCGCCGGTGTGGGCCGACAATCTGCCAGCCCCGGCGGCCCGGTGGGCTGGGTCCCCGAAATACAATTTCACCGGCGGCAACAACGATGGCGACGAGATTCCGATCGACGGCTTGATCGACGCGGCCAATTCCGTGATGCGGCGCGAGGGCCGGACGCTTGCGACCTATGGGCTGAACAGCGGCCCGCAGGGCTATCGCGCCTTGCGCGATTTTCTTGCGATCAAGCTCAAGCGCGACGCCGGCATTGCTTGCAGCGCCGACGACATCCTGATCACGTCGGGTTCGCTGCAGGCGCTCGATCTGGTCAACGCGGTGTTCCTGTCGCGCGGCGACACCGTGGTGATCGAGCAGGATTGCTATCAGGGCACAATCAACCGGTTCATCCGGGCGGGCGTCAAAACAGTCGGCATTCCGCTCGATAGCGATGGGATGCGTATGGATGCGCTTTCGGCTGCGCTCGACGACCTCAAGCGGCGCGGCATCCGTCCGAAGTTCATCTACACCATCCCGACCGTGCAGAACCCGACCGGCACCATCCTGCCGGAAGCGCGCCGCGTTGAGTTGCTACGGCTTTCGGAGGCGCACGGTGTGCCGATCTTCGAGGACGACTGCTACGCTGATCTGATCTGGACCGGTGAGCGCCCGCCTGCGCTCTACGCCATGAGCACGACCGGCGGTGTCGTGCACATCGGCTCGTTTTCGAAGTCGATCGCGCCGGCGCTGCGGGTCGGCTACATCGTCGCCGGCTGGAACGTGATGTCGCGCATCCTCGCGATGAAGACCGACGCCGGCTCCGGCGCGTTGGAGCAGATGGTGCTGTCGGAATACTGCACGCCGCATTTCGACGAGCACGTCCCGAAGCTGCGCCGCGGGTTGCGGGCCAAGCTCGACACGCTGATGGAGTCGCTCAACGAGCAGTTCGGCACCGCGGCCGAATTCGAGGACCCCAAAGGCGGCATCTTCCTGTGGGTCAAGTTGCCGGACAACGTCGACACCATGAAGCTCTACCAGTCCGCGCTGGCGGCCGGCGTCGCGATCAATCCGGGTCCGGAATGGTCGGTGAACAAGCCCCACAGCCAGAGCCGGATGCGGCTTTGCTTCGCAAGTCCCAGCCACGACGAAATCCGCCAAGGCGTCGCCGTGCTCGCGGACGTCTGCCGGCGCGAGTTCGGCGTGCCGACCCGAAGCGGCAACGTGGAGCAGCGCTGAGACGCTACGACCCAGACAGGATGCGGCGAGACAGCGCTTGCGGATGCCGGGATTTGCTCCATCATGTCGGGACAATCCGGCGAGAGGGCAAAAGCCCCGAGGACCGGAAAGGGCGGGAGCGTTGCGGGCGCATGTCAGCGTATATCCAGGGTCGGAACGTCAATCTCACCTTCCGGCCGCCGAACCGCCGGCCGGTGCGCGCGCTTCAGAATTTCGACATCGACGTCAACGAGGGCGAGTTCCTCTCCATCGTCGGACCCTCGGGCTGCGGCAAGAGCACGTTCCTCAATGTCCTGCTCGGTCTGGCCAAGCCCGACTCCGGCGACATCATGCTCGGCGGCAAACGGATCGAAGGTCCGGGCACCGACCGCGCGATGGTGTTTCAGGAGTTCGGGCTGCTGCCGTGGCGCACCGTGCAGAGCAACGTCGAGCTCGGGCTTGAGTTGAAGGGCGTCGCAACCGAGACCCGGCGCGAAGTCTCGCAACGCCTGATCGAGATGGTGGGGCTCGTCGGGTTCGAGACGCATTATCCGCACGAATTGTCCGGCGGCATGAAGCAGCGCGTCGGGCTGGCCCGCGCGCTCGCAACCGATCCCGATGTGCTGCTGATGGACGAGCCGTTCGCCGCGCTCGATGCTCAGACTCGCGACCTGATGCAGGTCGAGCTGTTGCGTATCTGGCAGGAGGCGAAGAAGACCGTGCTGTTCGTCACTCACCAGATCGACGAGGCGATCTATCTGTCCGACCGCGTCATGGTGATGACCAAGCGTCCGGGCCAGGCCAAGAAGATCTTTGCGATCGACCTGCCGCGCCCGCGCGATTACGAAATGCGGGTGACGCGCGAGTTCAACGATCTCAAGCTTGAAATCTGGAACGAGCTCAAGGACGAGATTACCAGCCGATGACGGACGACGCCGCACCGCATATCAGCTTTGCGACACGCCACCGCAAGGTGCTGCTCGGCGGCTTTTCCGTTGCGATTTTCTTCATTGCCTGGCAGGCGACGTTCCTGTTCGTGCCGTTCAACCCGCTGTTCATCAGCAAGCCGAACCTGATCCTGGACAGCTTCGTGGAAATGCTGTTCAGCGGCGATCTGCTGCACGATCTCGCCGTCAGCGGGGTGCCGTTCCTTTACGGCTTCACCGCGGCCGTCGTGGTGGGGGTGTCGGTCGGCGTCGTGATGGGCTGGCGGGTGCGGGTGGGCTATGCGCTCGATCCGCTGATGACAGTGTTCTATGCCAGCCCGCTGGTCGCGCTGGCGCCGCTGGTGATCGTGTTCTTCGGGGTCGGCGTTTCGGGCAAGGCGATTATCATCTTCCTGCTGTCGGTGTTCCCGTTCATCTTCAACACCGCCGCGGGCGTGCGCGCGATCGATCGTCTGCTGATCAACGTCGTGCGATCCATGGGCGGGACCGAGAAGGACCTGTACCTCAAGGTGATCGTGCCCGGCGTTCTGCCCTACATCGTGGCCGGCGCGCGCATCGCCGTCGGCCGCGGGCTGATCGGGATCCTGGTCGGCGAGTTCTTCGCCGCTTCCGAAGGCATCGGCTACGCGATCGCCCGGTTCGGCGATCTGTTTGCGCTCGACAAGATGTTCGCCTGTATCCTCGCCATCATGATCATTGCGGTCGTGCTCACGGAGGGCATCCGGTGGGCGGAGCGCGCGGCGTTCCCGTGGCGGATCGGACAATAGGCCGATGAGCGAATCCCACGCCCTCAAAGCGGACATCGCGGCGGACGACGATCTCGTGACACCGGGCAGGACCGGCTGGCAGCGCTTCGAGTCGACGCTCTATGGGGCCGGCAGCATCGTCGTGCTGCTGCTGGTGTGGGAGATCGTGCCGCACCTGATCACGATCTCGGCCGGCACCAAGCTGTTCTTCACCACCCCCAGTCAGATCGGCGGCACGCTGTGGACGATGTTCGCCACCGGGACGATCTGGAAGCCGCTGGGCGTGAGCGCGTCGGGCTTTTCGCTCGGCTTGGTGCTGGCGATCGCAGTCGGCCTGCCGCTCGGTGTTCTGATCGGGCGGTCGCGCACGCTCAATGCGATGTTCGACCCGTTCATCACCGCGTTCAACGCGACACCGCGGCTGGTGTTTCTTCCGCTGCTCATGCTGTGGTTCGGGCTCGGCCTGGGGTCGAAGGTGGTGATCGTCTTCATCGGCGCGCTGTTCCCGATTCTGATCAACACCTACGAGGGCGTGCGCAACACCGACCGGGTGCTGGTCAACGTGGTGCGCTCGTTCGGCGCCAGCGAATGGGACGTTGCGCGGCTGGTGGTGGTGCCGAACGCGATGCCCTACATCATTGCCGGGCTGCGGCTGGCGATCGGCCGCGCCGTGCTGGGCGTCGTGGTGGCGGAATTCTTCGGGTCGGAATCGGGCCTGGGGGTGATGATGGTGCAGGCGGCGGGCCGCTATCAGGTGGCGGTGGTGTTCGCCGGGTTGATCGTGTTCGCCGCGCTGTCGCTTGCGATGACGGCGCTGGTCCAGATTCTGGAGAACCGCCTCAGCCGGTGGCGGCCGCAGCACGCCGGCAACGAGTGAGTTGAAGTACGGTCTCTCAACTCGCGTCCCGCTGTTCTAATTCGTCGTCGCATCCAGCTTGGTTGGGACGTACTTCATTTCCTTCAGCGTCGCGTCGAGCATGTCACGCAGCAGGAACTGCTCCGGGTCCGGCAGCGGCTTGTCCGTGGTCCATTGCTTGCCCGCGATCATGTCGACCCGGCGCGACTCGAAGATTTCGCGGAACTGCTCCTTGGGAAGCTCGGCGCCAAAGGTGTTGTGGGTCTGGTCCCAGACGATGCCGGCGTCCTGGTCGCTTTGCACGCCGAGATGATTGCGAAGCACCGGGAGCGAGCCCTCGCGATTGTCGCGGTAATACATCACGCCTTTAGCGATGGCGCGGGTGAACTTCTTCATGACTTCGGGATTGGCGTCGGCATTGACCTTGCAGGTCCAATACGTGCCGCCGGCGCGCTGGATGTGGTCGCCGGTGCGCAACAGAATCTTCATGCCGGCGTTGAGCGCCTTCGGCGCGTGCGGCACCGAGATCAGCGCGGCCACGATATCGCCGTTGATCAGCGCCGCGATCCGTTCGGTCTCGCCCTGGAACGAGATCACCTTGTAGTCCTTGCCGACGGCCATCTTGAAGGCGCGGAGCATGACGGCTGCGCCCTCGTCGTAGTCGGCCGAGCCGACGCGGCCATAGCCGATGGTCTTGCCCCGCAGGTCTTCCGGCTTGCCGATGTCGGGGCGTGCCGCGATCAGCCATTGCGACTTCAGCGACTGGCCGACGACGTAGCGGATTTCGGCGCCGCTCAGCGCCGCCTGCGCGCCGCCGGACGGGATCGGGATGAAGTCAACGCTGCCCGCGAGGCCGGCGGTCACCAGCGCGCGGCCGGCCAGCGACACGAAGCTGGCGTCGAGGCCTTCCTCCTTGAAGAAGCCCTTGTCCATCGCGACGTAGCTTGGAATGTGGAAGCCGCTGCCGCTCAGAACCTTGCCGATGGTGATCTTCTGGGCATGAGCTGCCCCGACCATGAACGCAACGGCGAGCGCGCCCGCCGCCGCGGACATCAGCAGGGAACGGAGCATCCGCATGGCAACCACCTCTTCTGCGCCGGGTTTCAGAGCTCGTTTTACTTGGCGTCCAGCTTGGTTGGGACGTATTTCATTTCCTTGAGCGTCGAATCGAGCAAGGAGCGCAGCAGGAACTGTTCCGGGTCGGGCAGCGGCTTGTCCGCCGCCCACTGTTTCGCCGCGATCATGTCGGTGCGGCGCGATTCGAAGATTTCACGGAATTGCTCCGTGGGCAGTTCGGCGCCAAAGGTGTTGTGGGTCTGATCCCAGACGATGCCGGCGTCCTTGTCATTGTCGATGCCGAGATGGTTGCGCAGGATCGGAATCGAGCCTTCCCGGTTGTCGCGGTAGTACATCACGCCCTTGGCGATGGCGCGGATGAACTTCTTCATGGTCTCCGGATTCTGATCGGCAAACGCCTTGCGGGTCCAGAACGTACCGCCGGCGCGCTGGATGTAATCGCCGGTGCGCACCAGGATCTTCATACCGGCGTTGAGCGCCTTGGGCGCGTGCGGCACCGAGATCAGCGCCGCCTGGATGTCGCCATTGATCAACGCGGCGATCCGCTCGGTCTCGCCCTGGAACGAGATCACCTTGTAGTCCTTGCCGACGTTCATCTTGAAGGCTCGGGCCATGACGGCCGCGCCCTCGTCGTAATCGGCGGCGCCGACCCGGCCGTAGCCCACGGTCTTGCCCTTGAGATCCTCCGGCTTGGCGATGTCCGGGCGGGCGGCGATCAGCCATTGCGACTTCAGCGACTCTCCGACCACGTAGCGGATCTCGGCGCCGCTGAACGCGGCTTGCGCGCCGCCCGACGGGATAGGGATCAGATCGACGCTGCCGGCGAGCGCTGCGGTGACCAGCGCCCGGCCGGTGAGCGAGATGAAGCTCGCGTCGAGGCCTTCCTCCTTGTAGAAGCCCCGGTCCATCGCGACGTAGCTCGGAATGTGAAAACCGTTTCCGCTCAGCACCTTGCCGATGGTGATCTTGGCCTGCTGGGCCTGTGCGGCGCCGAGTACAAGCGGGAACGCCAGGACGATCGCCAGCAACCTGAGCGCGGATCGGATTCTCATGTTGTCCTCCCATTGGGCGGTTTTGGACCGCCTTTGTTGTCGTCAGTTCGAAGGGTTGTTGATCTTGGTCGGGACGTAGTTCATGTCCCGCAGCGTCGATTCCAACAGGTCGCGCGACAGGAACTGCTCCGGATCGGGCAGCGGCCGGTCGGCGGGCCATTCCTTGGCGGCGACCAGATCGAGCCGGCGCGACTCGAACACTTCGCGGAACAGGTCCTTCGGCATTTCGACCCCGAACGAATTGTGCAGCTCGTCCCAGATCAGGCCGGCCTGCTCGTCGGTCTGGATGCCGAGGTGTTCCTTGATGGTGGCGAGCGAGCCCGCCTTGTTGTCGCGGAAATAGATCACGCCCTTGGCGAGGGCGCGAATGAATTTCCGGATCGCGTCCTGGTTCTTCTCGAAATACTCCTCCGGCACCCAGAACGATCCGCCGACCCGCGGCAGGTGATCGCCGGTGCGCAGCACGATCTTCATCCCGCCCTGCACGGCGCGCACCGACTGCGGCGATGACACCATCGCGGCATGGATGTCGTTGTTGAGCAGCGCGGCGATACGCTCGGGATCGCCCGGCAGCGAGAGCACCTTGTAGTCGCGGCCGACCTGCATCTTGAAGAAGCGCGCCAGCACGGTCACGCCCTCGTCGTAGTCGGCGGCGCCGGGGCGGGCGAAACCGATGGTCTTGCCTTTGAGGTCTTCGGGCTTGTTGAGCTCCGGACGCGCCACGATCACGTATTGGGGTTTCAGCGACTGGTTGACCACGTAGCGGATCTTGGCGCCGCCCTTGAGCACCGCCTGCGCGCCGCCGGACGGGATCGGGACGAAGTTCAGATTGTTGGTGAGGCCGGCGCGAACCATCGCGGTGCCGCCCAGCACCATGAAGCGCGCGTCGAGGCCTTCGTCTTTGAAGAAGCCCTTGTCCATCGCGATGTAGGACGGGATATGCAGGCCGATGCCGCCGGTGATCTTGCCGATGGTGATGGCGGTCTGCGCCTGCGCGCTGGCGAACATGAGCGGGACGGCGAGAACGGCCGCCGCGGCGAGCGTAGCAAAGGGTCGGAGCATGGGCATGGCAACTCTCCATCCTTAATCATGAAGGCGATCGGAGCGGCGCCGGAGCGTTAATCTTATTCGTTCTGGGAGCCCTGAGAAGCGGCGTTACAGCGCCTTGACATCGCCGGGACAGCCTCGGAACGGCGGCGTGTCCGTGGCGTTTCGGCGCGCTTTCAGGACCGCGCATGCCCCGCGAACGCCGGTGGTGCATGGTTAAATTTACGTTTCGCGTTTTACCTTAACTTGAGCAAGTTGCCGACGACGCGCCGATTGCAGCTAAAGAGTGCCCCTTAAGAACCGAGCATTCATCGGCATTTGAGGGGGCCTCTCGTGCACAACAACAAAGCCGTTCTTGACGAAGCTGTTCATTCGCTCAGCCGGAAAATCATCCGTTCGGTCGTTGGCACCGTATGCGTTGTCAGCGGCGTCGGCGCGCTGAGCGCGGCGAACATGCTGGGCCCCAACGCGATCGCCGCGACATTCGCATCCTGGCGATCCGATGCTGCTCAGGTCGTCGAGCGTGCTCCGGTGCTGGCGAACGAAAGTGTGAAACGCACCCCGATTCCGGCGCCGGCCGAGAAGGTCGTTCCGTCGACTCAGCCGGTTGCGCGGCAGCGCACGATGATGGCCAGCTTCGCGCCGCCCGCCGAGGGCGTGCTGTCATTCGTGCCGCCGTCGTCGCCTTACATCACCGCGAGCGCCAAGCCCGCGATCGACGTTGCGCTGCTGAGCGCGCCGCTCGATGCCGGCAATCCGTCCGAGACGGACAGTCCGTTCGAAATGCCGAAGCCGGCTGAAGCGGCGAAGTCGTTCGAGGTGCCCGCGCCGGCAGAAATCTTCCGGCCGGTCGAGGCGTCTGCGCCGGCACAGGCGTTGACGCCGTTCGAAGTGACGAAGCCGGTCGAGGCCGCCCGGCCTATCGAAGCCGCCAAGCCGGTCGAAGCAGCGGCGCCGATCGAAGCGCCGGCGTTTGCCGAGGTGCGGGTCGTGTTGCCGCAGGGCGCCGATGTCCCGCTGCCGTTGCCGCGGCCGCCGCTCACTCCCGCGCAGCAGCTCGGGCTGGAAGGCGCGGACCGCGTCAAGCACGAAAAGTGCCTGGCGCAGGCGGTGTATTTCGAGGCGCGCAACGAACCGGTGCGCGGCCAGGTCGCCGTCGCGCAGGTGGTGATGAACCGCGTGTTCTCGCCTTATTATCCGAAGGACGTGTGCTCGGTGGTCTACCAGAACGCGCACCGGCTGCTGTCCTGCCAGTTCACCTTCGCTTGCGACGGACAGCCGGAGTCGATCCGCGAACGCGGCGCCTGGGCGCGCGCGCAACGCATCGCCAAGCAGACACTGGACGCGCAGCTCTGGCTCCCCGAGGTCGCCAAGTCGACGCACTATCACGCGACTTACGTCCGCCCGAACTGGGTTCGCGAGATGAAGGTGATGGCCAAGCATGGGCTGCACGTCTTCTATCGTCCGCATCGCTGGGGCGACGGCGCCGATGAGCCGGGCTGGGTGCGGCTCTCGGCCAAGCGATAAAGCCCTAGGCCACAATCATTCGATCGGTTGCGCGGCGGCTTGACGTTTCGTCAGCCGCCGCAAACTTTTTCCCGGCAACGCATCGGGCACCTCGTATGCGCCCGCAGCATGGACGCATCGCTGGCACCGGCCGGCGTTCTGGACTATGGCTTCCACGTCGCCCGCCGCACGCCGCTCCCATCGGCATTCGCGGTCCCCTGATCTCGCCCCGAGATGCGCATGGATTTTCTGGGAACTCCGGACATGGGCCCGCTCATGTTCGCCGGTCTGACCGCGGCGGCGTTCGCTGCGGCCTTCATCGGCACCTACACGGCGGCGGCCGGCGGCGTGGTGCTGCTCGGAATCATGGCGATGGCGATGCCGCCGGCCGTGCTGATCCCGATTCACACGGTGGTGATGCTCGGCTCCGGCATCACCCGCTCGATCATCATGTGGCGCCACGTCATGCGCTCCATCGTGCTGCCGTTCACGATCGGGGCGGCAGTCGGAGCCGCGGCGGGCGCCAAGATATTCGTTTCCCTGCCGACGTCGTGGCTGCAGTTCATGCTCGGCGCCTTCATCCTGACGGTGACCTGGATGCCGCAGCTCGGACGCATCGGCGCCGAACGCGGACGCTTCGCGTTCCTTGGCTTCGGCGCCACCTTTCTCGGCGTCTTCGTCAGCGCGACCGGCAGCCTGCTCGGCCCGTTCGTCGCAAGCGCCGCGCCAAACCGATACGCCATGGTGGCGACGACGGGCGCGTTGATGGTGATCGTGCACATCGCCAAGATGGTGGCTTTCACGTTCATCGGCTTTGCGATTGCGAGCTTCATTCCCTTGATGGCAGCGATGATCGCGGCAGGCGCGGTCGGCAACTGGCTCGGCGAGATGGCGCTGCACCACACCTCGGAGCGGCGCTTCCGCCTGGTGTTCCAACTGGTCCTTACGGCGATCGGCCTGCGCCTGCTGTGGGGCGCGGCGCGCGACGCCGGGTGGTTCTAAAAGCGATTGATTTTGGTTGAAGCTGCCGCGTGAACGCTACCAGCGCCGGCGATAACCGCGATAACCCCAGTGGCCGCGATAGCCGTAATAACCGTAGGGCCGGTAACGGTAGGGGTAATAGCCGTAGTAGACCGGACCGCCGACATAGACCGGCGGGTCGGCGACGCCGACCTCATCGTCCAGATAGGCCCCGGGCGCTGAAACTGGCGCGCGGCGAACTGCGGCGGCGCGGCCCGGCACCCGGCCGCTGGTGTCGAGCGCGGTTGCGATCGCGAAGCCGGTCTTGCCTTGCCAGATGACCTCGCACCATCCGTTGATGCAATTGTTGGCGTCGACCAGAGCCGAGCCGGGGATCTTGGTGACGATCTCGTAGCCGGTGCCCGGTCCGGACCGCAGGTTCACGGTCGAGGCGACATAGGCCGGCGCCGCGGCAGCCGATACGGCCGACACGACGATGAACGCAGCCGCGCTCAGCATGAGAGGTGTCGAAGTCATGGCGTTCCCTCCAGTCGGTGTCGATCCGCTGCGAGGATTTTACCCGATTGCGGCCAGTGTGGGGCGATGGAGTCGGCTTGAAGCCCTAAAACCCCTTGACCGCCTCGCGCACGTGCTCGACCTCGGCCGGCTGGGCGAAGCAATGCGCGACCAGCTTGCGCCATTCCTGGAAATCGGCCGAGCCGCGGAAATCGACGGTGTGGTCCTCCACCGTGTCCCAGGTCACGAACAGCCGGTAGCGGCCGGGCTTCTCGAGCGAGCGCTGCAGGTTCATCGCGGTGCAGCCCTTGGCGCGCTTGAACAGCGGCGCGGCCTTGGCGACACCGGCCTCGAATTCGGCCTCCAGTCCGGGCTTGATTTCGATCTGTGCGATTTCGACGACCATGTGCTGTCCTGTTGGTGCGGTTGCGATCCGCGTGCAGGCTACAACATTGCGGTCACAGTGCCACCGCGGTGTTGCCCTTGAACAGGATCGGGCCGGTCGGCCGGCCGGTCGGCGATCCGGTGGCGGGTTCGAGCGTGATCTCGAACAACTGGTTGGGACCGGGCGCCGGCAAATCCTTGAGCTGCAGCGACAGGGTGCGCGCGCGGTCCATCAGGCCGATCGACACCGGACCGCGCTCGCGGCTCGGCAGCGTCCACACTTCCAGCGCGCGGCCCTGCGGCACGTTGATCTCGGTTAGCGGAAGCAGCACGACGCGGCCGTCGGCGAAGGCGTGCACAACGGCGCCCGCGCGATCTCCATCCAGGAGCACCGCCACCAGCTTGGGTTGCTGGCGCGCCTCGCGGATTGCGACGCCCAGGCCGATGGCGAGTCCCAGCACGGCGACCGAAGCGCCGAGCGCCGCGGTGCGCAGCGCGGGAATGCTGTTCCACCAGCGCGCCAAGACACGTGCCGGGACGTTGGTGCGCTCTGCACGCGGCGGCAAAGGCCCCGTCACCACCGCCTCGATGCGGCGCCACAGCGCATCGCCCGCCGGCAGCGGCTGCGATGTGTCGTCGAATTCGGCAAAGCGCGCGCGCCAGCGCTCGACCTCGCGCGCGAACGCGGCATCGGAGGCGAGCCTTCGTTCGGCTTCCACCTTCTCGTCACCTTCAAGCAGGCCGAGCACATATTCGGCGGCCAACGGGCGTTCGTCGTGGGTCGGCGTCATCCCATGCACTCCTGCAACGAGATCAGACTCCGTCGCACCCAGCTTTTGACCGTGCCGAGCGGCACGCCGAGCCGGCCGGCCAGCTCGCCGTGGCTGAGCCCATGCACATAGGCCAGGATCACCACGGAACGGCGCTGCCCTTCGAGTTGCTCCAGGCAGCGCCGCAGCGCGCTGGATTCCGGAAGCTGCGATAGCGCGCTCTCGGTCATCGGCGCCGCCGCTTCGAGCTTGTCGTCGTCCGAGACGAAGCGGCCTTCGTCGCGCAGGATGCTGAGCGCGCAATTGCGAAGGATGGCGTAGAGCCAGGTTCGCGCCGCGCCCTTCTGCGGATCGAACGAGCGCGCCGCCCGCCACACCCGCATGAAGGTGTCCTGCACCGCTTCCTCGGCCAGGTCCTGGCGCCGCAGCATGCGCCGCGCCACGCCCACCATGCGTCCGGCCTCGATGTCGTAGACGACGCGCAGCGCGGATCGGTCGCCGGAGGCGCAGCGGGCGAGCGCTGCGGCGAGTTGCGCTTCGATGGCGCCGTCTTTGGTCGAGGCCGTTGTCATCGGGAACCGCGGTTGCCGCCCAGCTCGGGGAAAATCCCGAAGCGGGCCGATCTGTCCCCTATACCGGGCTGCATCGCATTTGGATGCACCCCGTTCTCACATTTTCTTGACCGTGGCGGCCGCATCCAGACCGCGTCCTCCCCCGGTATCCCGCCTGTGATCGCAAACGGGCGACGCGAACTCATTAGGGAGACTGTCATGACATTGCGTTCCATTCTCGCCGCTTCCGCGGCGCTTCTGCTCACCGCCGCAGCCGCGCAGGCCGCGCAGGTTGCAGCCCTGGTCGGCGACAACACCATCGCCATCGTCGACACCTCCGCCAAGAAGGTGGTGAAGAGCTGGAACATTACGGGCGCCAGCGGGAAGATCGCCGGCATCGACGTGCGTCCGGCCGACGGCATGCTGTATGCGCTGACCGCCGACGGAAACCTCTACACGGTCGACACCGCGACGGGGAAGGCGACGATGAAGTCGAAGCTCGAAACCATGCTGCCGGCCGGCACCTGGGCCACGGTGGACTTCAACCCGGCGGCAGACCGCCTGCGGGTGATTGGCAGCGACGGCACCAGCCTCCGCGTCAACGTCGACGACGGCAAGGTCACCAAGGACGGCTCGCTGAAATTCGCCGATGGCGACGCCGCCAAGGGCAAGACCCCGAAGGTCGTCGCCGGCGCCTACTCCAACTCGGTGAAGGGCACCAAGGAAACCGCGCTCTACGACATCGACTCCACGACCGGCGCGCTGGTGAAGCAGGCCCCGCCGAACGACGGCATCCTCAACACCATCGGCATGCTTGGCGTGAAGGTGGACGTGGTTGCATTCGACATCTGGTCGGACGGCACCAAGAACGAGGCGTGGCTGATGGCGGCCGACGGCCTGCACAGCGTCGACCTCGCCACCGGCAAGGCCGGCCCGGCGATCAAGATCGACGGCGTCAAAGGCCAGGTCCGCGACATCGCCATCCTGCCCGGGATGTAAGGCTCCCCCGACGATGCGGTCCGTGTGTTATGGCCCGGCATCGGCACCGGCGCGCGTCAGGCCCCCGCCTGGCGCGCGTCGGCGTTTCCGCCGTCCCCAGCGCGAACGGGGCCACCATGGTTCCGACGCATTGGGTTATATTCTGGCAAGCGGGATTCGTCGTCCAGGCCGGAGATAGCGACATGAAGCGCGTCCTGACCGCCGGTCTCTTCGCGCTGATCGGGATCGCGTCGGCCTTCGCGCAGACGTCCACAGGCCAGACTTCGGCTGGCCAGGAGATTTGGACGGAACGGCCCTACGATCCGCCCATCGGCAGCCGCTGGATCGTTCAGGTCGAATCCGATTCCGAGGAGAAGCGTCAGGACGGCGCGCGCACCATCCAGGTCCGCTCGAAGTCCGAATTCACGGTCGACGAGAAGCTTCCGACCGGCTTTCGCATTTCCTACGTCAACCGCGAGCTCAATGTGGAGGGTACGGCGCCGGCGGTCGCGCTCCTCGGGCCGGCCTTCGCGGGCATGAAGGACATCGTCGTGCGCGCCACCACCGACAAAACGGGAAAGCCGGTCGAGGTCGACAACATCGGCGAGGTGCAGGCGGTGATGCGGACCGTGATCGAGCGCACGGTCGGCGCCTTCAAGGATAAGCCCCAGCTTGCCGACGTGCTGCAACGGCTCATGACCGGCATGCTGATCGTCGATGGCAAGCAGGCGGCCCTGGCCTATCTGGAGGAACTGCCGCAACTCTCCCTGGGCCAGAGCACCGGGCTGAAACCGGGCGAGGAGCGCCGCGAAACCGAGGAAGCGCCGAGCCCGCTCGGCGGCTTGCCGATCAAGTCGAACACCACGCTTCGCATCGACAACGCTGACGCGCAGACCGGCAAGGTCCGTCTGGTGCGCACCCGCAGCCTCGATCCTGAGGCGGTCCGCGGCCTTGCGCTCAACATCGTGCGCCAGATGGGTGTGGCGGTGGACAAGCCGATGCCACCCGAGGTTTTCGAGGTGATGAAGGCGATGCAATTCTCGATCGACAACCGCCTGGAAATCAACGTCGAGGACGGCATCACGCGCGCGTTGCGGGAGCAGACCACGACCACGGTGAACGCCGTGGGGCACGCCTACACCAAACACGAGCGCAAACAGGTGACGGTGTCGCCCGCGCTTTGAGCGCCGAGACCCCGGCCTCATGTCTCCTGGTAGACGTCGACCTCGATCGCGCCGGGAAACATGGCGCGCCAGCCCTGCAGATAGACCTGCACCCGCGGATCGCTGGCGATCTGCTGCCGGTTCTGCTCCATCGCCGCCGGCGCGTCGTATTCGACGACCTGGATGAAGCGGGTTGGATCGTCCACGTTCTGCAGCAGGCGCACCTGCGCATCACCGAACAATTGATGGAATGGCGCGGCCATCTTGATCATCGAGAGCATCTGCTCGTGACCCGTCGCCAGCGTGAAGCGAAAATGGACGGTCCGTCGCAGCTTGGCGTCGCCGTTGGTCATGGTTTTCCCCTCGCTAGCCGAATGGACCGTTGCCTCCCCAACACGTAGCAACCTGGCGCCCGGTCGCCTAGCTGGATGCCGGCGGGACCGTTGAACCTGCGTCGCGGTCCGGGCGACCAAACATGGATGCGGGTCCGCGAGGGCCCGCGATCGGCACGGTTAACAGACCGTCAACGCAACGACTGGGCAAGTATGTCGCCGCCGCACCGCCTGAACCGAGGGTTTTGATCATGAAACGAATTTTGATCGTGGGCCTGCTGGCTTTGGCCAGCGTCTCGCCGTCCCTGGCCCAGTCATGGACCGAGCAATCGTTCGATCCTGCGGTCGGTAGCCGCTGGGTCGTGCAGGTCGAATCCCATTCGGAAGACACGCGGCCGAATGGAAGCCAGACCATGCAAACCCGGACCCGGTCCGAGATGACGATCGAGGAGAAGACCCCGGAGGGCTTCCGCGTCACCTATGTCCACCGCGATATCCAGGTCGACGGCGCCTCGGCCGCGTCACAAATCATGACGCACGCCTTCAGAGCCATGCAGGACGTTGTTGTGCGCGGTGTGATCGACTCCGGAGGCAAGCCGCTGCGTGTCGAGAACCTCGCCGAGGTGCAGGCCGCAATGCGCGTGGTGGTCGAGCGCAGCGTCGCGGGGCTCGATGCGGAGCAGAAGCTTCAGGCGATGATCAAGCAGATCATGACCGCCATGTTGATGCTGGGAAATCCCGACGCCGCGAACGTCTATATGGCGGAACTGCCGGAGCTGGCGCTTGGGCAGAACACCGGGCTGCAGCCGGGCGAGGTGCGGCGCTGGACCGAGGGCGTTCCCAATCCGACGGGCGGCGGTGCGCTGACCTCCGTCAACACCCTGCGTATCGCACAGACCGATGTGTCGAGCGGCAAGGTCCGGTTCGTTCTCACGCGCGACGCCGATCCGGAGGCGGTCAAGCAATTCGGGCTCAGCCTGATCAAGCAGATGGGCGTCGCCACCGACAAGCCGATCCCGCCGCGGCTTGTCGAAGCGATGAAGTCGATGTCGTTTTCGCTGGAAACCGAAACCCAGATCGAGGTGGAAGGCGGTATGACCCGTTTGTTGAACGAAAGCAGCACCATGACCACCACCGCGATGGGTCAGACCATGACCAAGCGCGAACGCAAGACGGTGACGGTATCGCCGGCATCCTGAGCGGCTTGCTGCCAGACCGGCGCGTCGTGTCGTCCTACCGCAGCGGCACGGTCAGCGGATTGTACGAATAGAGCCAGCGGTTGCGGTCCTCGCCCTCGTTGCGGCTGGCGAAGGCTGCGCGGATTTCCGTCTCCGAGTGCAGGTGGAACAGCTTCCGGTTCGCGCTGGACTGGCGCTGGATCCGTGCCGTGCGCTCGATGCGATTGCGCTGATAGAGCTGGAGGGCTTCGGGGATGGTGGCCGACATGGCGAGCGCCCGGGTCAGCACCGCGCCATCTTCAATCGACATGACCGCGCCCTGGGCCAGATAGGGCAGCGTGGCGTGTGCGGCGTCGCCGAGCAGCGTGGCGCGGGCGGTGCTCCAGTTCGGGATCGGCGGCCGGTCATGCAGCGACCAGCGGTAGCACTGGTCGCGGTCGGCGGCGTCGATGATGGTTTGGATGACCGGATGCCAGCCGCGGAAGTGTTCCTTCAGGGTGTGCCACGGCAGCTTCACGGTCCAGGATTCGTCCGAAACCTCGTCGGTCTCGACCAGCCCCACGAAATTGAGCAGCGCGCCCGCGCGCAGGTAGTAGCAGACTACGTGACCGCCGGGGCCCATGAACACCGACATCACCCGTTCAAGCAGATCGCGGGGCAGCCGCTCGGAGGGAACGACGACACGCCATGCGGCGTCGCCGGTGTAGGTCGCAAGCGCGTCGCCGGCGATCTGGCGGCGGATGACCGACTTCAAGCCGTCCGCGCCGATCAGCATGTCGCCGCGCGCCGAGGTGCCGTCGGCGAGATTCAACTCGACGCCGTCGCCATGCTCGGCGAAACCCACGACCTGGCGGCCAAGCCGCACCACGTTCGCGTCGAACTCCTGCGCCTTGGCGACCAGCATGTCGTGCAGGTCGGCGCGATGCAGTTGCATGTAGGGCGCGCCGTGCAGCCGCTCGTGCTCCTCGGACAGCGAGAACCGCTGGATCACCTCGCCGGTGTCGTGCAGCCGGAACACGTAGGCGCCAGGCCGCACGCCGACGGTTTCCAGGGCCGGGCCAAGGCCCAGGTCCCGAAGCACATGCATGGCGTTGGCGCTGACCTGGATACCGGCGCCGATTTCGCTGAGCTGCGGCGCCTGCTCGTAGATTTCCACGCGGTGCCCGGCCTTCATCAGGCACGATGCCGCGACCAGGCCTCCGATACCCGCGCCGGCGATGAGTATCTTGCGCTGTTCCATTCCATCGATCCTGATCGGTACGCAGCGCGTGGCCGGCGGTCCGGGTTCACGCTGTGTTGAGCTTGTTGCCGCGCCGTCGAGAGAGCGCGGAGGGGAGAAGGGTCGTTCTGATAGCAGATGGAGTGGCGGTGGGAAGCCGTTCTTTTGCCTCTGATTTGCGTGGAAGGCCCGATCGGATAGATTGGCCGCGATCTCATAACAAGCGTTCGAGGGAGGATCAGGTGCGCAGGATCGAGCTCAATCGGCGGGCCATTGTGAAGGGCGCGGCGGCGGCGCTGGCTGCTCCTATGCTCGGAACCGGAGCTTTCGCGCAGGCCGCCTGGCCGAACCGGCCGGTGCGGGTGATCGTGCCCTATCCGCCGGCGGGGGGCGCCGACACCACGGCGCGGCTCCTGTTCACGAAGCTCGGCGAGCTGTGGGGCCAGCAGTTCATCATCGACAACCGCGGCGGCGCAGGCGGCACGATTGGCGAAACCGCGGTCGCCAAGGCCGATCCCGACGGCTACACCATCCTGCACGATGCGACCGCGTTCTCGGTCAATCCCGCGCTCTACAACAACCTGTCGTTCAGCTATGCGCGGGATTTCCAGCCGGTGTTCCTGGCTTCGCTGGTGCCGAACATCCTGGTGGTCAACAAGAACGTCCCGGACAAGACGTTGGCTGACGTCATCGAGGCGGCGAAGAAGGCGCCGGGCGGGCTCGACTTCGCATCCTCGGGCAACGGCACGCTCCAGCACCTGTGCCTCGAAATGCTCAAGCACATGGGCAAGGTGCCGATCAATCACGTGCCCTATCGTGGCGGCGGCCCGGCGCTTAACGACATCGTTGGCGGGCAGATCAAATATTACTTCTCCAACGGCTCGGCTTCGGTCGGCCTGATCAGCGCCGGCACCGTCAAGGCGATCGTCCACACCGGCAAGGGCCGGCTCGGCACGCTGCCCGATCTGCCGGCGGCGCAGGACACCATCCCTGGCTTCGAAGGCTACGAGTGGAATGGCGTGTTCGTTCCGGCCAAGACCTCGCCGGACATCATTCGCAAGCTCAACGCCGGTCTCAACGAAGTGCTACGCCAGCCCGACATCCAGGCGCGGCTCAAGACGCTCAACATCGATCATCGCCAGAACACGCCGGAGGAGTTCCGCACCTTCGTCGCGGCCGAGACCGAGAAGTGGGGCAAGGTGGTGCGCGACGCCAACATCAAGCTGGGTGGGTGAAGCGCACTCAGCGCAGGAAGTCGCGCAACAGTGTGACCGTCCGGTCCGGCTGCTCGATCACCGAGGCATGCTTCGCGCCCGGGAGCCACTCCAGCCTGGCGCCCTTGACGTTGGCGGCGAGCCAGCGCGCGGCTTCGAGGAAGCTCGGGATATCGTCGTCGCCGCAGATCACCAGCGTGGGCGCCTTGATGTTTGCGGCATCGCCGCGCAAATCGGCTGCGGCCAGCGCCTCGCAGGCCAGCGCATAGCCTTCGCCCGACGAGGTCGCCAGCCGCTCGCGCACATAGCGCACGCCCGGCGGGTCCTGCGCCAGGCACGCATCCGAGAACCAGATTTTCAGCAGGCCCGGCACCAGCGCGGCGACGCCCTCGGTGCGTGCGGTGGCGGCGCGTATCGCCCACATGGCGCGCAATTCGTCGCTGTAGCGCGGCGTGGTGTCCATCAAAACCAGGCGGTCGACGAGATCGGGATGATGCGCGGCGAAATGCTGCGCGATCAGCCCGCCGAGCGAGATGCCGGCGACGTGGGCGCGGCCGATGCGCTCGCGGCGGAACAGCTCGGCAAGCTGCGCCGAGAGTTGCTCGATGCCGTAGGCGATGGGCGGCACCGGCGTCGCACCATGGCCGGGCAGGTCGTAGCGGACGAGGGTGAGTTTGTCCGCCAGCGGCCCGAGGAAATCCCAGAAGCGATGATCGACGCCGAGACAGTGCAGCAGCACCAGCGGCGTGCCGGAGCCCGAGCGATGGAGCGTCACGGCGTTGGTATCGAGCATCACGATCTCCATGTCGTTACGAGGCCGCCAGCCTAGCGTTGCCGCAGATTATTTGCTTTCTTGCCCACGTCCAGGGGTTTGCCGTCTCATGATGATCGACGTCTTCAATCACTTTTCGCCGAAGGTCTATTTCGACCGTTTGCCCGCGTACATCCCCGGCCATCCGGTGCTGACCGCGCTGCCGCGGCTCAAGACGCTGATGGACGTGGACGCGCGGCTGCGCCTGCTCGACGAGTTCGGCGATCTGCAGCAGGTGCTTTCGCTCGCGCAGCCTCCGCTGGAGCTGATCGCGCCGCCGGACAAGTCGCCCGAGTTGGCGCGGATTTCCAACGACGCGCTGGCGGAGATGTGCCGCAATCATCCGGACCGGTTTCCGGCGTTCATCGCGACGCTGCCGATGAACAACGTCGAGGCTTCGCTCGCCGAGATCGACCGGTCGGTGAAGGATCTGGGCGCCCGCGGCATCCAGGTGTTCACCAACGTCGCCGGAAAACCTTTGAGCGCGCCGGAGTTCCGGCCGATCTTCGAGCGGATGGCGGCCCACGATCTGCCGGTGTGGGTGCATCCGATGCGCACCCAGCAGTTTGCCGATTACGCGAGCGAAAAGGAATCCCAGGACGAAATCTGGTTCATGTTCGGCTGGCCTTACGAGACCACGGCCTGCATGACGCGGCTGATCTTCTCGGGGATTTTCGACGCGTTGCCGAACCTGAAGATCATCAGCCATCACATGGGCGGCATGATCCCGTATTTCGAGGGCAAGATTAAGCTGACCTACAGCCAGATTTTCTTCGGCACGCTGGACAAGAGCCCGGCGGCCGAGCGCGCGGGCTTGAAGAAGCAGCCGCTGGACTATTTCAAGATGCTGTACGGCGACACCGCCTTGGGCGAGGTCGGGCCGACGCGCTGCGGGCATGCGTTCTTCGGCACCGATCATTGCCTGTTCGCGACCGATGCGCCGTTCGATTCCGAGCAGGGGCGGGCGCTGACGCGAAATACGATCGCGGCGGTGAATGCGCTGGAGATACCGAAAGCCGAGAAGGATGCGATCTTCGCGGGCAATGCAAAGAAACTGTTGAGGTTGTGAGCATGATGCGAACCGAGAACATCAACATCCAACTCCGCGACGGCGTCATGGGCGCGCACGTCGCCTATCCGGACAAGACGCCGGCCGGGGCGGTCATCGCGATCATGGAAATCTGGGGCGTCAACGACACCATGCGGGCGCACGCCCAGGAGTTCGCGGAGGCCGGATTCATCTGCCTGGTGCCGGACCTGTTCTGGCGGCAGGAGCCGGGTGTCGAACTGTCCGACAAAAATCCCGATCACGTGCAGAAGGCGTTCGATCTGTACTACGAGTTCGACTACGACCTCGGCGTGCGAGACATGGAGGACACCTGGCATTTCCTCGAGAAGCTGCCGGGCTGCAACGGCAAGGTCGGCGCGGTCGGCTACTGCCTCGGCGGCAAGCTCTGCTACCTGATGTGCTGCCGCACCGACATAGACTGCGCGGTGGCCTATTACGGCACCTACATCGAGCACCGCATCGTCGAAGCGAAGAACCTGCACCGGCCGTTCATGCTGCACATGGCGATGAAAGACCGCTGGGTGCAGGCCGAGGTCAACGACATGCTGGAGCGGCGGCTGTCACCCAATCCGCTGGTGACGATCCACAAGTATCCCGGCGCCGATCATGCTTTTGCGCGGCATGGCGGCAAAACCTATTCCAAGCCGGAAGCCGACCGGGCGCTGACGTTGAGCGTGGATTTCTTCAAGCAGCACTTGGGCGCGTAGGGACTGGGCGCATAGGGCTGCTGGGCGGCGAAGCGCCCAGCGTGCGTCTACCGCATGTTGTCGGCGCGCCGTTCGGTTGCGCACGGAGCCGGCGACTGGCTGAGCGGCCGGGTCATGCCCACGATCCAGGATCGGGCCGGGTAGGGGAATTCATCCTTGCTGATGCCGCCGGTATCGAACGCGGCCTGCACCGCCTTGCGGATTTCGGTGTCGGGGGGCGCTGCAAACGACGTGAAGCCGTCGGCGGCGCCGTTCATCGCGGTGCCGTAGGTCGACGCCGCGACCAGGAATGCGGTCCGGGTTGCGATGTCGCACGGCGCGCCGGCATAAGCCATGGCGGCCTGGATCGCGGTGGAGCGCATCTGATTGCGGCCAGGGTCGGTATCGTGCCTGGTCGTCGCGGTGGCGACGATTTCGGTGGCCACCGGTGCAGCGGCCGTTTGCTGAACGGCCTCTTCCAGCGTGAGCCCTTGGGCGGCGACAGCCGAATGTTGCGGCGCGGCGCGCTGGGCCATCACCGGGAAGCCTTTCGACCCCCAGAAAATGCCGGCGAACGCTCCGGTGAATACGGCGGCGGAGAGCAATGCAAAGCGAAGATTGTTCATGGCGATCCTCGATTGTCGGCATGTAACACCCCGCATGATTAAGAGGCCCCTACAAAACGAGGTGGGGGGCCAGCGGTATGCGAATGCGGTCAACGGCGGGTTAATCGGGATCGGACAATTTCTCGGAATGCGCTAAAATCGGACCGATGAACGCGATGGTGACGCTCGCGACCGACGCGAAGCGCGATTTCGACGGTTATTTGGCCCGACCGCCGTCCGGAACGGCTGCGCCGGGCATCGTCGTCCTGTCGGAAATGTTCGGGCTCAACGGACCGATGCGCGCGGTCGCCGACGGCTATGCCAGCCGCGGCTTCGCCGCGCTGGTGCCGAACCTGTTCTGGCGTTCGGAGGTCACACGGGGGCTGGAATACGAGGGGCCGGACCGCGAGCTTGCCTGGGCGCGGCTCAAGGCACTCGACCTCGACGCGGTGAGCGCGGACGTGCAGACCGCGGTGACGTGGCTGCGCCGCCAGCCGTTCTGCACCGGCAAGGTGGCCGGCATCGGCTTCTGCGGCGGCGGCCGGATTGCGTTCCTGGCGGCGGCACGGACCGACATCGATGCCGCGGCGTCGCTCTACGGCTTGGGAATTTCGAGCCATCTTGGCGAAGCCGGGACGATCCGGTGTCCGCTACAGATCCACTACGGAATGCAGGACCAGCACGTCCCGCGCGAGGAGGTCGAGGCGGTGACGAAAGGCGTGCAGGGCCGCCCGACGATCGAGGTGTTTCTTTATCCCGAGGCCGGCCACTCGTTCTTCAATCCGGTGCGGCCGACCTTCGATGCCGCGGCGGCGAAGCTCGCGGCCGAGCGGATCGACCGGATGCTGGCTGCGCTTTAGCGGCTGGCGGAACGCGTCGGCGCGCAGCGGTTCGGCACGCCGGAATATTTGTCGAGCAGCGGCTTCAGCGCGCCGGGGACGGACCAGCCGAAATCCGATCTGGCCAGCTTGCCGTCGCGGATCGACGCCTCGATGGTCCGTGCAATTCGAACAATGGCGGCCAGCCGCCCTTCATCGTGCGTCGCTCATGGCCGAATCCGCTTCAGGCGGTCACTTCCGCAAGCCGGCGCCTGTGACCACCGTGTTCCAGCGCTTATGCTCGTTTTCCATGTGGCGCCGGAAGGCGTCCGGCGTGCCGCCGACCGTCGTCACGGTCTGCCCCTGCAGGGACTTTGCGACGTCCTCGGCTTTAAGCGCCTCGTTGGCGGCGCGGGAGAGCTTGTCGATGATCGGTTGCGGCGTGCCTGCCGGCGCGGCCAGCCCGAACCACAGCACGGATTCGAAATCCGGGACGCCGGCTTCGATCATGGTGGGCAGGTCGGGGAGGATGGTGCTGCGCCTGGCGTCGGTGACGGCGAGCGCGACAAGGGTGCCGGCGCGCACGTGGCCCATAACGGTCGAGGCCGGCGAGAAATAGCCGTGGATGCGGCCGCCCAGCAGATCGGTCACCACCGCCGGACTCCCGGTGTAGGGAATGTGCGTGATCTTCACCTTGGCCAGCAGGTTGAACAGCTCGAGCGCGAGATGCGTGGAGCTCGATACTCCGGATGAGCCGAACGAGATCGCGTCGGGCTTGGACATGGCGAGGGCGATCAGCTCCTTGACGTTCTTGACGCCGAGCGAGGGATGCACGACCAGCACGGTCGGCGTCGAGGTCAGCAGTGTGACCGGCGTGAAGTCTTTCATGATGTCGAAATTCAGATTGGAGCTCATCGCCGCGTTGATCATGTTGGCGGCGGAGGCGATGTAGAGCGTGTAGCCGTCCTTTGGCGCGCGCGCGACCGCGGTGGCCGCGAGACTCGACGCCGCGCCCGGACGGTTCTCCACCACGATCTGCTGGCCGAGGATCTGGCTCATCTTGGCGCCGACCACGCGCGCTGAAATGTCCGCAGTGGTGCCCGCCGGGAAGCCGCTGATGACGCGCACCGGGCCGGTCGGGTAGTCCTGGGCGAGGACTGGCGTGGCTGCGATCCCGATGACGAGCGCCGCGGCGGCGGTCAGCGCGATTCCGATGGGTCGGCTCATGGCAATCCCTCCCTGCCTTGTGCTCTTGTTGGCCGCAAAGCCAAGCATGTTTTGGCAGGTGCCGCCAGCCGCGCACGATGTCGCAACGACCGGCTGGGAGAGTGGAAGCTCCTACTCCGCCGCCTGCACGTCCGGCTCTACGTCGATGAAGCCTCCGGACTGGCGCTTCCACAGCGCGGCGTAATGACCGCCGTGGGCCAGCAGCTCGTTGTGGGTGCCTTGCTCGGCGATGCGGCCGCGGTCGAGCACCACCAGCCGATCCATGCGCGCGATGGTCGAGAGCCGGTGCGCGATGGCGATCACGGTCTTGCCTTCCATCAGCGCGCCCAGGCTGGACTGGATCGCGGCCTCGACCTCGCTGTCGAGCGCCGAGGTCGCCTCGTCCAGCACCAGGATCGGCGCATTCTTAAGGATCACCCGGGCGATCGCGATGCGCTGGCGCTGGCCGCCGGACAGCTTGACGCCGCGCTCGCCGACATGGGCGTCGTAGCCGCGCCGGCCGCGCCAATCCTCCAGTTCGAGGACGAATTCATCGGCGTGCGCGAGCCGCGCCGCTGCGATCACCGCCTCGTCGCTCGCGCCCGGGGTGCCGTAGCGGATGTTGTCGCGGATCGAGCGATGCAGCAGCGAGGTGTCCTGCGTAACCATGGAAATCTGCATGCGCAGCGATTCCTGCGTCATGCGCGAGATGTCCTGGCCGTCGATCAGGATGCGGCCGCTTTCCAGATCGAAGAAGCGCAGCAGCAGGTTGACCACGGTGGACTTGCCGGCGCCGGAGCGCCCGACCAGCCCGACCTTCTCGCCCGGCCGCACGTTGAGCGTGAAGCCGTCGAGCACGGCATATGGGCGCAGCCCGTCTTCGCGAGGCGATGTGTCCCGGCCGTAATGAAACTGCACATCCTCGAATGCGATGGCGCCGGCGCGCACGTCGAGCGGCTGCGCACCGGTCTGGTCGACCAGACGCAGCGGCTGCGCAATCGTCAGCATGCCCTCCTGCACCACGCCGATCTCTTCGAAGATGTCGGTGACGGCGAACGCGATCCAGCGCGACATATTGGTAAGCTGGAAGGTCAGCGGCAGCACCATGGCGATGGCGCCGACCTCGACCTTGCCGTAGCGCCACAGCACCAGCGCAAGTGCGCCCGCGCCCGCAACGAGCACCGCGTTGAGCACCGCCAGGATGGTCCCAAACGCCGTGATCAGGCGCTGCCCGGCCTGGAAGCGGCCGGTGTGATAGTCGATCGAATCGCGCACGTATTCGTCTTCGTCACGCGGCCGGGCAAACAGCTTCACGGTCAGGATGTTGGTGTAGCTGTCGACGATCCGGCCCATCAGCGCCGAGCGCGCCTCCGAAGTGACCTTGGAGCGGTCGCGCATGCGCGGCACGAAATAGATCAGCAGTCCGATGTATCCGGCGAACCAGACCAGGACCGGAAGGGTGAGCCAAAGATCGGCGGCTCCCATCATGATGAGAGCGGTGATGCCGTAGACGACGATGTACCAGATCGCGGTGACCGAGGAGACCAGGCTCTCGCGCACCGCCGGTCCGGTCTGCATCACGCGATTGGAGATGCGGCCGGCGAAGTCGTTCTGGAAGAACGCCCAGCTCTGGCGCACGACGTGCCAGTGGCTCTGCCAGCGGATCAGGTTGCTGAACGGACCCGCGATCGCCTGGTTGGTGATGAGGTAGCGCGCCAGGATGATGCCGGGACGCGCGACCAGGATGATCAGCGCCATGCCGACCAGCCAGGGCCAGGTCTCTTCGAGGAAACGGTCGGGCGGAATCGTGGTGACCAGCGTGACGACCTTGCCGATGAACCACGGCACCGCGGTGTCGAGCAGCGCGACGAACAGCTCGATCACGAACAGCGCGATGAACAGGCCCTTGGCCTGGCGCGCGAAGTGCCAGTAGAAGCCGAGCAGGCTCTCCGGGGGCACCGGCTGCTCGGGCACGTGCGTCGGACTGATGATTTTTTCGAAGAAACGCAGCATTCAAATTTCCAAAACGTCACGGACGCCAAGGCGCGGCCAGCGGCGAATCCGTCTTCACGGGGATAATCGCATTTAGCGGGCGTTCGTGACCAGATGGTGGCGAGCCGCTCAATGCCGCTGGAGCGTATAGATCACGTTGTCGAAGGCGTACAGCAGCGTCTTGGGGTCGCGGAAATGATAGGTGAACTGGCCGGTCGTGCAGCGCAGATCGACGCTTGGGACGTCGCCTCCTCTCTTGAATCCCATGTTGAGCGCAACGCGCTCCTGGTTCGGCTCGGGCAGGGCGCCCCGGAACAGCGCATCGAGCGGATATTCGCTGGCCTGATATTCGGCGCGCCGGCAGCCCAGTCCCTTGACCTTTGACGTGACCTCCTTGGCCTTGAAGACGATGAGCGTCTTCAAGAGGCGCTTGCCGCGCGCCGCGGCTGCTGCGCGCTGGTCTTCCGCCACCCAGGGCGCGGGCGCGGCGTCGACGATTTCCCATTGGCCCAGCAGTGACGCTTCGGCGGCGCCCGGGTCCGGCGATGCGACAAGCCACGCCAGCGCTGCGAGGATCAGGACCGGTTGCCGCATCGGCTGTCCTCCTGTTGGGACCGCGCGGCGTGCGCTCGCAGGCATGAAAGGCACAGACAATCCGCCTCGGCCGACACAGGCATCGGCAACCGGTACGGCTCGTCCACGCACCAGCATCCGCCGGCGCGTCCGCCGCTGCCGCATTCGAACGCGGCGCCGCAGCGCGCACAGGTCAGAGGACGAATGGCGTTGCTCTGCATCAATGCCGCACGATCACCTTGGCGCCGACCTTGACGCGCTCGTAGAGGTCCTCGATGTCGTCGTTCACCAGCCGGAAGCATCCGGACGATACCGCGTGCCCGATGGTCTCCGGCGCGTTGGTGCCGTGGATGCGATACACGGTGCCGCCGAGATACATGGCGCGAGCGCCCATCGGATTGCCGGGGCCGCCCGCCATCCAGCGCGGCAGATAGGGCTGACGCTCGATCATCTCCGCCGGCGGCGTCCAGTCCGGCCATTCGCCCTTGCGCGTGACCTTGAGGATGCCGGTCCAGGTGAAGCCGTCGCGGCCGACGCCGATGCCGTAACGCATCGCGTGGGACGGCGACTGGATCAGATAGAGAAAGCGCTCGGACGTACTGATGACGATGGTGCCCGCCGGTTCCGACGATCGAAAGAACACCGGCTGCTTGCGGAATTCATAGGGCAGGGCGTCGGCCGTTCCCGCGCTTTGGCCGGGATCGACGTCCGGCGCGGTCGGCTCGGGGATGCTCTCCAGCGGGCGGAAGAATTGCGCCGACGCGGAAGAGGCTGCGCCCAGTGCGACAAGCAGACCGATCACCACAAACCAGCGGCCCAACATGTCTTGGATTTTCCCGGATTTCGACCGTGCGGATGTCGTTCGGTCCATGGGCTTATTCCCGTTCCCGATATGCTAGAAGACCCGGCCGATTTCAGCCCCATGAACCTCATGTCAGCATCGCGTCAACATCAAGGACAAGGCCAATGATCGACCTGTACTACTGGACCACGCCCAACGGCCACAAGATTACACTGTTCCTCGAGGAGACGGGCACGCCCTACAAGCTGATCCCGATCAACATCAACAAAGGCGAGCAATTCAAGGCGGACTTCCTGGCCGTATCCCCCAACAACCGGATACCGGCGCTGGTCGATCATGCGCCCGCCGGCGGCGGCAAGCCGATCTCGGTGTTCGAGTCCGGCGCCATGCTGGTCTATCTCGCCGAGAAGACCGGAAAATTCCTGCCGAAGGACGGCGCGGCGCGCGCCGACACCATGCAATGGCTGTTCTGGCAGATGGGCGGGCTTGGGCCGATGTCCGGGCAGAACAACCACTTCAGCAACTACGCGGTCGAGAAGCTGCACTATGCGATGGACCGCTATCGCAACGAGGTGAACCGGCTGTACGGCGTGATGGACCGGCGGCTCGCCGATCGTCCGTTCCTTGCGGGCGAATATTCCATCGCCGACATGGCAAGCTATCCGTGGGTGGTGCCGCACGAGCGCCAGGGCCAGAAGATTGCCGACTTCCCGAACCTGAAACGCTGGCTCGACGCGATCGCGGCGCGGCCGGCGACGGTGCGCGCCTACGACATCGTGCAGAAGGTCAACCCGGGCCACGGCGGCATCCGCACCGCCGAGGAGCGCGCCATCATGTTCGGCCAGACTGCGGCCTCGGTCGCGGCCGCCGCGAAGGCCGCGCAGTAGGATTCAGACGTCATCCAAAATGCAACGGGCCGCCCGAGGGCGGCCCGCTTTGTTGTGATCGATAGTTGAGCGTCAGGCGCCGCGGCCCCACAGTCCGCAGTAGCGCCGCGCCACAAAGCCCAAGCCGTTGGCGTAGCCCGGGAGGGTGGCATATTTCTCCAGCTTGAATTCCTTCTCGGCGGTGTCCCAGCACTTGCCCTCTTGCCCCAACTTCTTCATCTCGGCTGAGGCCTCCTGCATCAGCGTGAGGGTATCCTGCGCGTCTTTCTTGGTGCCGAGCCGGCCGCCCGGTCCGGGATGGCCGGGGATCATGCGATCCCATTCCATCGCGAGAAGCTTCTTGATGAAGTCCTCGGTCTCCAGCGGATAGATGTCGATGAAGCCGCGGCCCGGGAACGAGCCGACCGGAATGGTGTCGACCAGGAAGATGATCTTCTCCTTCGGCAGCCGCATCACCAGCGTCGAGTCGGAGTGGTTGAGACCGAGATAGTGTAGCTCGAGCGTGGTGCCGCCGAGCTTGATGACCTTCTTGTTGCCGATCGACTCGTCGGGCATCACGGTGTGCGGGTCTTTGAGGACTTTGAGCCGTGCGGTGGCGTTCTTATGTGCGATCACTTTCGCCCCGGCGTCCTTGAACGCCTTGCCGCCGGCGATGTGGTCGAAGTGGACGTGGCTGTAGATCAGATACTTGATCGGCTTGTCAGTGATCTTCTTGATCGCATCGACGTACTGCTGGCCGCCGGTCGGCCGGCCGTAGGCGACCGGATCGGTGGCGATGACGCCGTCCTTGGTGACGATGAACATCGCCTGATGTCCAACGTTACGCCAGATGTAGACATTGTCGGTGCCGTCCACCTTGGTGGCTTCGGTCGCCGGCCGCTGCGCCTGTTGCGCCAGTGCCGGACCGGATAACGCGGTCGCCAGCAGCACTGCGGAAACGGATGTGAAAGCAGCTCGTAACATGGTCGCCCCCTCCTCAGGAAGTTTCTTGCCCGAGGTTGGCGGGTGACTGCTGTAACGTTGTTACAGAGCCAGCCGGACCACGGGCTAACCGATAAACACAGGCGGGCGCCGGATTATTCCTTGCGCGCCCTCATTGATCGCCGATAAAGCCCGCGATCTTCCAGGCGCCGGCGGCGTCCTTGGCGTAGCAGAGTTGATCGCTGCCGAGCGGATTTATGGCATCGGCGGTCACGTAGCCGAGTTTCCCCGACGGCGTGACGATCCGGAGCATGGCGCTCTGCTGGGCGGCAGGGCTGTCGTCGATCATGACCCAGATGAATTGCAGGCCGAGCTTCTCGACCACCGGCGCGGTGGGCTGCGGCGTCGCTCGCACTTCAAGGCCGGGCTGGACCGGGTAGCCCCAATCCGATTCGTCGGTGCCGGTTGCCTGGGCAAGCGCGCCCAGTTGCTTGGAATCGTACACCGGCTCGGCCGGACCGCAGATCACGTCCCGGCGTCCCGGCATGGAACCCGCAGTCGGATCGGCGACGAAGCCGGCGAGCGCTTCCCAGCCCGAGCCGTCCTTGACGTTGAGCGACAGCGCGGCGGTGAGGTTGTCGATGCCGGATTTGCGCTTGTCGGCCTTGTCGCCCTTTTCGCCTTCCCAGAAGAACTCCTTCGCCACCACGAGCTTTGCCAGCGCAGCCCGGTTCTTGCTCTTGGCTGCGGCCTCGACCTGCCTGCGGAATGCTTCGAAGCTCGGATCGCTGACCGGCGGCGGCGCGCTGATTGCAACCGCTGTGTACGGCTTCGGTGTCGCCGCCTGCTGCTGTTGCGGCGGTGGCTGTTGCTGCGGTTGCTGTTGCGGGCGCGGCTGGCGGAGCACCGGCTGCTGCGGGTCGCGGGACGGCTGGGCCGGTCCGCGCTGGGGAGGCTGCGCTTGTCCACCTGCCGGCGGAAGCTGGCTCGGGCGCGGCAATTGCGTCTGCGCTTCGCCGGCGCTCGGGGTCATGAGCAGGATCGCGGTGGCGAAAGCGGCGGCGGGGAAATGAATACGGCGCATCGGACTCTCCAGGTTCGATTCAAAAAACTAGCGCTACAATTGCGACGGCGGTGCGGCGTCAGTCGCCACCGCCGACAAAGCCGTTAATTTGCCAGCGGCCAACCGTGTCCTTGCCGTAGCAGAGCCGATCGGCCGTCAACGCAACCAGGGCGCCGGGCTCCGCAAAGCCAAGACGGCCCAAAGGCGTCGCGACCTGCAGCCATGTCGTGCCGGCCCGGTTTTCCACCGCCAATGGGGCGAGCACGCGCACGAAGTGCTGGCCGAGCCTGTCGATAGCGGCCCGGCTGGAGGCGCTGCCGGCATACACGGGGGTCGCCTCGGCGCGCGGATAGCGCCATTCGGCATCCTTGGTCAGGGTCGCATCCATCAGCCGGTCGAACGCGATCGCGTCATAGGCCGGCTTGGCCGGGGCGCAGACGATGCCCGGCCGCGCCGGCATCGGCTCCGCCGTCGGTTCGGTCGCGAATGTCGCGAGCGCCTGCCAGCCTGCGCCGCTGCCGTGCTCCAGGCGCAACGCAGCGGCCAGATTGTCGACCGCGGGTTTCCTGCGTTCGAACCGGCCGCTGAAATCGCGGTCCCAGAAAAATCCATGGGAGGCGACCAGCCGCGCCAACTCGGCATAGACCCGGCCCTTGGCGACGGCGGCGAGTTCCGCGCGGAATGTCTCGAAGCCCGCGTCGGCGAACACGGCTGGAAGCGTCACCGCTACGGCCTGATAGGGTTTCTGCTCCGCCGGCGCCTGGCGCTGCGCCTGGGCCGGAACCGTCACCATGGACGCGACGGCGAAAGCGGCGAGGAACGTGCGGCGCATCAGCGTTCTCCGAATCGCCCGGCCCATCCTAATGCCGGAACGTCCGTCCCGCACTGCGCGCATCGCTGTGCCGCGTGCTAAAATCATTGCCTGCCGCGATTCCTTTCAGAAGATTCCGCCCCAACATCCTGCTAACGGCGAACCATCATGCCCGCAACGCTGTCGCTCTATGTCCTGCCGATCCTGCTGTTGCTCGTCTCCAATCTGTTCATGACGTTGGCCTGGTATGGCCATCTGCGCTTCAAGGAGACGCCGCTGTTCGGCGTGGTCCTGGCGAGCTGGGGCATCGCCTTCATTGAATATTGTCTGGCGGTGCCGGCAAATCGCTGGGGCAACGCGGTCTATACGACGGCGCAGCTCAAAACCATTCAGGAGGTCATCACGTTGCTGGTGTTCGCCGGCTTCTCCGTGGTCTATCTCAAGGAGCAGCTTGGCTGGAATCACGCTGTGGGTTTCGCGCTGATCGCGCTCGGAGCGTTCTTCATTTTCCAGAAGTGGTGATGCAGAGTCCGTGACGGGCAAATTCCGATGAACGACATCGCCAGCGGCCACGCCGCCATCGACCGCTATCTGGCGGACGGCTATTCCCGTGTGCGCGGAATGTCGTCGCGTTTCGCAGCGGCGATCTGCGGGCACGTGATCCGCCGCCAGACCGAGCAGGGCATTTCCGGCGACATGGTCGAGCTCGGTACGTTCGAGGGCCGGTTCTTCATTGCTATGGCGCTGGGCCTGGCGCGCGGCGAACATGCTTTCGGCCTCGATATCTTTAGCTGGCCCGACGACGGCGTGATGGCGCGGCTGGTCGACAATTGCGCCGCGGCCGGCGTGGCGCGCGATCGCTTTACCCCATGGAAGCAGGACAGCCACAAGCTGCAGACCGACGCGTTCCGCGCCAAGCTTTCGAACCGCCCGGCGCGCTTCATCCACATCGATGGGGAGCATTCGCAGGATTGCCTGCGCCACGATCTCGAACTGGCGCATGCGGTGCTGCATCCCTCCGGCATCATCGCGCTCGACGACATGCTGCATCCGGCCTATCCGACGCTGATCATGGCGGTGATCGACTATCTCACGCGGTATTCCGAAATGCGGGTGCTGTGCATCGTCGATCGCGAGGACATCAGTGCGGCGGCGAAGTTCCTGCTTTGCCGCGCCGAAGCTGTCGCGCTCTACGAGCAGGATCTGATGAAGAGCTTCGAGCGCTTCCACTACATCGTCGGCGCCGACGTGCTGGGCAGGCTCGCACTCGTGCTGACGCCCGACCCTCGCCTCGCCGACATCGGCTGATACAGCCTGCGTCGGCGCTGCGTCTTGGGCTTACTTGGGCTTACTCAGGCTTACTTCTTGCCGAGGCTGCCGAAAATCCCACGAAGGATCATCTTGCCGATCTGGGTGCCGACCTGGGACGCCACCGAACGCGCGACCTGCTTGGTCACGATCTCGGTGGTCGACATCCGTCCGCGCCGCCCGCCGGATGAGCCGCCGCCCAGCACGTCGCCGATCGTATCGCCCCAGGTGCGGCCGGCGCCGCCGGTCTGCGGCCCGGTGGTCGGACCGGTCGGACGTGTCGAGCGCCGCGATGGAGAAGGCGGCGCATCGCTTTCCAGTGCCGCGGCTTCTTCCTGCAACCGCTGCTGCAACAGCTCGAACGCTGAATCGGCGTCGATGGTCTGGTCGTACTTGCCGCGCATCGGGCTCTTGGCGATGATCGCCTTGCGTTCCTCGGGCGTCGCCGGACCGATCCGCGCGGCCGGAGGGCAGATCAGCGCGCGCTCGACCATCGACGGCGTGCCGTTGCCTTCGAGGAACGACACCAGTGCCTCGCCCTTGCCGAGCTCGGTGATGACCTTGGCGGTGTTCAGCTTGGGATTGGGGCGGAAGGTTTCCGCCGCGGCCTTTACCGCACGCTGATCGCGCGGCGTAAAGGCGCGCAGCGCGTGCTGCACGCGGTTGCCGAGCTGCGCCAGAACCTTGTCCGGCACGTCGAGCGGATTCTGGGTCACGAAATAGACGCCGACGCCCTTGGAGCGGATCAGGCGCACGACTTGCTCGATCTTCTCCAGCAGCGCCTTTGGCGCGTCGTTGAACAGCAGGTGCGCCTCGTCGAAGAAGAACACCAGCTTCGGCTTGTCGAGGTCGCCGACCTCCGGAAGCTTCTCGAACAGATCGGCGAGCAGCCACAGCAGGAACGTGGCGTACAGCTGCGGATTGTCCATCAGCTTATCGGCGGACAGGATGTTGATGATGCCGCGGCCGTCGCGGTCGGTGCGCATCAGGTCGCTGATCGCCAATGCAGGCTCGCCGAAGAATTTCGCGCCGCCCTGGTTCTCCAGCACCAGGAGTTGGCGCTGCACGGCGCCCACGGTGGCGGCGGCGACGTTGCCGTATTTCGGGCCGATGGCTTTGGCGTTCTTCGACAGATAGGCCAGCAGCTCCCGCAGGTCCTTGAGGTCGACAAGACCGTTGGTTTCCAGGTCGGTCAGGGCCGGATCGTCGTCGGCGAACTTGAAAGCGATGTTGATGAGGCCTTCCTGCACCTCGTTGAGGTTGAGCATGCGCGACAGCAGCAGCGGCCCCATCTCGAACAACGTGGTGCGGATCGGGTGGCCCTGCTCGCCGAACAGGTCCCAGAACACCACCGGGAATTCGTCGACCTGGTATTTGAAGCCGACATCCTTGGCGCGTTTGACCAGGAAGTCCTTTTCTTCGCCGACCGCGGCGATTCCGGAGAGATCGCCCTTGATGTCGGCCGCGAACACTGGGATTCCGGCCCGGGAAAATCCCTCGGCCAGGACCTGTAGCGTCACCGTCTTGCCGGTGCCGGTCGCGCCGGTCACCAGGCCGTGACGATTGGCGAACTTGAGCGCGAGGTGTTCGCTCTTCTTGCTCTTGCCGACGAATATCTTGTCGTCCTGGAAAACGCTGGCCATTTGCAACCTTGGATTTTGTGCCGGGCACCGGAACCCGGACTCTATTGCAAAGCTGTTCGCTGGCCCAGCGGCTTGCGCAAGATGATAGGCTCGGCTGTCAGAAATTTGGGGAGTTGGGGAAATGGCAGATCATCGTCTGGATGCAGCGCCCGATACGGTGCATTGGGGCTTCTTCGATGCGTCGCTGAAACCCCATTTCACCGTGGAGTCGGGCGACACCCTCACGATCTCCAGCGTATCCGGCGGCCGCGATCAGTTGCCGCCAGCCGGCTCGCCATTTGCCTTGCCCAAGGCGCTTGCCGACATTCATGCCACCCTGCAGCCCAAGGTCGGACCTCACATCCTGACCGGGCCGATCGCCGTGCGCGGCGCCAAGCCCGGCGACGTGCTCGAAGTTCGTATCAAGAACATCGATCTGAACTACGGTTGGGGCTACAACATGTTCCGGCCGCTTTCCGGCGCATTGCCGGACGACTTCAAGGAAAAGCGCTGCATCCACATCCCGCTCGACGGCAAGCGGATGATCGGCACCCTGCCGTGGGGGCTGGAAATCCCGCTCCGGCCGTTCTTCGGCATCATGGCGGTGGCGCCGCCGCCGCAATGGGGCGTCATCAGCACGATCCCGCCCCGGAAGAACGGCGGCAATATGGACAACAAGGAACTGGTCGCAGGCGCCACGCTCTATCTACCGATTCACACCGAAGGGGCGCTGTTCTCTGTCGGCGACGGCCACGCCGCCCAGGGTGACGGCGAGGTCAACGTCAATGCCATCGAGACCGGGCTGATCGGCACCTTCGAACTGCATCTGCGCAAGGACATGAGTCTTGAATGGCCGATGGCCGAGACGCCGACCCACGTGCTCACCATGGCGTTCGACCCCGATCTCGACGACTGCGTGGTGATCGCGCTGCGCGACATGATCAAGCTGATCGGCGCCCGGGCAGGATTGTCGCGCGAGGACGCCTATTCGCTGTGCAGCATCGCCGCGGACCTGCGCGTGACGCAGGTGGTCAATCAGTCGAAGGGCATCCACTGCATGCTGGAGAAGCGCTATCTCGCCCGGCCGCGTTGATTGCCGGCTTTATTACGGCCGCGGCGCCCAGAAGGTCTCGGTCTCGCACCGGTGCAGGGCTTTTGCCTGCTTCTCGCCGGCCAACGTGCGGAAGAATTTCAGCCCGGTGGCGCTCTCGATGGCTGCGACCGTGACGCGGTGCTTGTCGAGATGGGCGCGAGCCTGATCGGCGCTTAGACCGGTTGGGTGCTCGGCGTTCGACATCAAGAACGCAAAGGTCTGCGCCTGCGCGCGATCATATACAATCTTGTACACGCCGATCGGCACGCCGACGCCCTTCGGGCAGAATTGCGGCGTGGCGTTGTGCGATTTGCAAATGAAGGCTTCCTCCGGGCCTTCGAGATCGATCTTGTTGCCGCAGCCGCCGTCCGCCGCAGAGATGCTGTGCGCCCGGCCGCTGCCGATCCGATGGACCGGTCCGGTGATGATATAGACGTCGCCACGTTTCTTGACGGCGTTTCGGACTTCGTCCTCGAGCGTGCCCCAGGTCGCGCCGTTGAACTTGTCGCCAATCTGCGGAACCGAGTTGGTGTAGACAAAGCTCGCCTTCATGTCGGCGAGGCTGCTGCGGAAATCCTCGGACGGCGCCATGTGTCCGCGCACCAGATTGGCCTTCGGCTTGGTGTAATCGCCGGACGATGCGCGTCCTCGCTTCGGGATGAGATGCTCGACCACAAAAGACTTTGACGGGCGCTTGCGGTCGCGTTCGAGCTGGCTTTTCTTCAACCGCTCGATCACCCACTCTGGCGTCCTGGTGACGTTATCGTGCCGGAGCGCGAAGCGCTTGTAGCAAAGGAATGTGGTGTCTCGATTGACGGCGTTGATGTGTTCGGGAATTCCGATCTCACGCCACAGCGTCCCGCACGATCGGTAGGCGGTCTTCGGCCAGGTTGCGGCAAAGGACGTTGCCGGAATGCTCAGCAGCGCCGCAGCACAGAATGCAGTCGCGATCTTTCCACCCATGAGCCCCTCCCGTGGGAGAGGCGCAGCTTATGTCTACAACCTGAGCGGGTAAAGACGGGGGAGCGTTGCCCCCAGTTTTCTTCGGCTGAGTCAGGCGGTCATTACTTGCCGGGTGTCACTCGCAAAATCCGCCCCGATGAATTGTCGGTGGCGACATACACCGCGCCGTCCGGCCCCACCCGCACATCGCGGATGCGTTCGCGCAGGCCTTGCAGGATGCGCTCCTCGCCGGTCACCGTCTCGCCGTCGAGCGTGAGCCGCACCACGACCTGCGTTGCGAGCCCGCCGATGAGGAGATTGCCCTTCCACGCCGGGAACAGCTCGCCCTGATAGAACGCCATCCCGGACGGCGCGATCACGGGAGTCCATTGTTTGATCGGCTGCTCCATGCCGGGCTTCGACGTGGCCTCGTGGATTTTTGCGCCGCCGTAGTTGACGCCGTAGCCGATCACCGGCCAGCCGTAGTTCTTGCCCTTTTCGGGAATATTGATCTCGTCGCCGCCCTGTGGGCCGTGCTCGTGCATCCAGAGCTTTCCGGTCGCGGGATGGATCGCTGCGCCCTGTGAGTTGCGGTGGCCGTAAGACCAGATTTCCGGCTTGGCGTCGTTGCGTCCGACGAACGGGTTGTCGCGCGGCACCGAGCCGTCGGGCGCGACACGGACGATCTTGGCGACGTGGTTGGCGAGGTTCTGCGCTTCCTTGGGATGTGAGCCGTGGTCGCCGGTGGTCAGGAACAGGTTTCCGTCGGGAGCTTGCGCGATGCGACAGCCGAAATGCCGGCCGGAGGAGGGCGGGCCCTCCTGCTGGAAAATCCGTTTCACGTCTTCCAGCTTGTCGCCGGCGAGATGCGCGCGCGCCATCGCGGTCTGCCCGCCGCCCTCGACCGGATCGGCGTAGCAGAAGTAGATGGTCTGGTTCTGCGCGAAGTTGCGGTCGAGCACGACGTCGTGCAAGCCGCCTTGCCCGGATGCGAACACGCGCGGTACGCCGGCCAGCGGCGGCGACAGCTTGCCGTCGCGAGTGGCGATGCGCATGCGGCCGGGCTTCTCGGTCACCAGCATGCGGCCATCGGGCAGGAACGCGAACGCCCACGGGTTCGCGAGTCCTCCGACCACGGTTTCCACCGTGAGATCGCCAGCGGAGGATTTGTAGCTCTGCGCCATGGCGGGATATGGGGCCAGCAGCAGAGTGGCGACGGCAGCGATCAGAGGTTTCATGGACACTCCCGAATAGACTGATAACAACCAACAGTCCGGATGTGTTCCGTATCGATGCGGTTAGCGGGCCGTCATCATGCGCTGCCGCACCACCAGCATGCTCAGCAGCGCGAGGTTTGCGACATTGGTCGCAAGACCCACCCCGAAGGCCGGTCCGTAGGACCCGTACAGGTCGTAGAGGTAGCCCGCGAGCGAGCCGCCCACGGCCATGCCGCTGCCGCTCAGCAGCAGCAGCGCCGGCACCCGCCAGTGCGCTTCCCGCAGCGGAAACAATTCGCGGATCACCAGGACATACGCCGGGATCAACGCGCTGAAGCCGATCCCGAATGCCAGCGAGACTGCAAACAGGCTCGCCTCGGCCTGCGCGACGACGAAGCCCGCGATGCCGATGCCCTGCAGCAGGGAGCTTGCGACCGCGGTGATCAGGCCGCCGAGCCGGTCCGCGATCAAGCCCCAGATCTGGCGGCTGATGACGCCCGCGCCGAGCAGCACCGACAGCATGGCGGCGCCGACGGTCGCGGAAATCCCCAGGTCGCTGCACAGCGCCACCAGGTGCTGCTGCGGCATCGACATGGTCACGCAGCAAAGGAACGACGCAAACACCAGAATCGCGAATGTGACGTTGGGCGGCCAGCCAAGCGCCTGGGGCTTGCCGCCGGCGCCGGTGGCGGCGTCGGTGCTCGCGGGGATTTCCGGAGGGGCGCGGAGAAAGAAGATGGCGAGCGGCAGCACGACCGAGACCAAGACGACAGCGTAGCCCGTCATCGTCCACTGCCAGCCGAAGGTGGCGATCGATCGTTCGAAGATCGTCGGCCACACGGCGCCGGCGAGATAGCCGCCGCTGGAGATCAGCGCCAGCGCCGAGCCGCGCCGCTTGTCGAACCAGCGGCTGACATAGACATAGAGCGGGGCGTTGAGACCGGCGTTGCCGAGCAGGCCCATGAACACGCCGTGGCCGATGTAGAGATGCCAGGCCGTGCCGCCGGTCGAGATCAGCAGGCCGATCGCCATCATGATCGTGCCGAGGATCACGGTGAACCGGATGCCGAAGCGCTCGGCCAGCGGTCCCATGGCGATGCCGCCGGCGGCGGCGCCGAGCCAGGTCAACGACACCGCCAGCGAGGGCACCGAGCGTGCGCCGCCCATGTCCGCTGCGACCGCCTTCAGTCCGACCGCGATGATCCACGGCGCGCCGAACGACATGCCGAGGCATGCCAGCGCAATCGAAGCGACGATCCATGAGTGACGCGTCTCGATGGAGCGCGTCTCAGTGCTTTGCGTGGTCAATCCAAGGTCCCGGCAGGGTCTGGGCGTCTTGCGACAAGATAAGCGGTCTGGCGCGCGAGCGCCGAACTGCCTAGTCTGTAACGGCACCGGGGAGGAAATAACAATGAGAATTTCGCTGGTCGCCGCTGCGTTTGCGACATGCGCCACCTTCGCAAGTGCGAACGCGGAAAAATAATGGCCGATCATCAAGGCGGAGTGAGGCAACGTTCGTAGCGTGAAATTTGGGGCGTCGAGTTTTGGGGGCGTGAAATGAGAAGGTTGCTGGTCGCGTTCGCGTTCGTCACTTTCGCAGTTGCCGCGCAGGCGCAAAGCTATCCAAACCGCCCCATCACGGTGATCGTGCCGTTCCCGCCCGGCGGGCCGACCGATGCGATCATGCGCAATCTCGGCGAGCGCATGCGCCAGTCGCTCGGCCAGCCGCTGGTGGTCGAATACGTGACCGGCGCGGCGGGCACCGTCGGCACCGGCCGCGCCGCGCGCGCGGCGCCGGACGGCTACACCATCATCTGCGGACATTTCGGCACCCACGCCACCAACGCCGCGGTCTATCCGATCAACTTCGACGTGGTGAAGGACTTTGCGCCGATCTCGCTCTTGCCGATCAATCCGTATCTCATCGTCGGGAAGAAGGCGCTGCCGGCCGACAATCTCCGCGACTTCATGACCTACGTGAAAACCAATCCGGGCAAGATCAACATGGGTCATCCCGGCGTCGGCACCGGGCCGCATCTGCTCGCGATCCTGCTGCAGAACGCCGCCGGCGGACGGATGAACTACATCCCCTATCGCGGCGCCGCGCCGGCGATGATCGACATGATTGCCGGACAGATCGATCTCATGGTCGATCAGGTGCAGAACTCGTTCCAGCATCTGCGCGCCGGATCAATCAAGGCGCTGGCGATCGCGTCGCCGACGCGCAACGCTTCGGTGCCCGAGATCCCGACGGTCGACGAGGCCGGCGCGCCCGGCCTGCACATGTCGCTGTGGTACGGGTTCTGGGCGCCCGCCAACACGCCCAAGGAGATCGTCGCCAGGCTCAACGCCGCGGTGGTCGAGGCGATGGCCGATCCGGCCGTGAGCAAGCGGCTGACCGATCTGGGCATGGAAATCCCGCCGCGCGATCAGCAGAACCCAGAGGGACTGCTGGCGCGGCAAATGGCCGACATCGCGCGGTGGACGCCGGTGATCCGGGCGAACAACATCAAGGCGGAATGAGGATATGCCGATGAGGAAATGGCTTCTGGGCATCGCCGGCGCGGCGCTTTTGAATCTCTCCGGCGCCGCGGCGCAGACCTACCCGACGAAATCAATCACGGTCGTCGTGCCGTTTTCGGCGGGTGGCGCGACCGACGTGCTGGCGCGCTTTCTCGGCGAGCGGATGCGACAGATTCTCGGCCAGACCCTGGTCGTCGAGAATGTCACCGGGGCGGGCGGCAGTATCGGCGTGGGCCGCGTGGTGCGCGCGCCGGCGGACGGCTACACCATCGAGATCGGCACCTCGACCACCAACATGCTGCTCGGCGGGCTCCAGCCGCTGCAGTTCGACCTGATCAACGATCTCGCGCCGATTCTGCTGATCGGCAGCGAGCCGCTGCTGATCGTCGGCAAGAAGGATTTGCCGGCCAAGGACCTCAAGGAGCTGGTCGCTTGGCTCAAGGCCAATCCCGGCAAGGCATCGATCGGCATTCCCGCCGTCGGTGGCACCGGCCATCTTGCCGGCCTTGCATTTCTCAAGGAGATCGGCGCCCAGGCGCAGCACATCCCGTATCGCGGCAACGGGCCGGCACTGCAGGACTTGGTGGCCGGCCAGATCGACCTTCAGATCGAGCCGGCCTCGAACTTCTTTGCCCAGGTCAAGGCGGGCACGCTCAAGGCGTTCGCCCTCGCATCGAAGACCCGCAGCGGAGCCGCAAGCGATATCCCAACCACCGACGAGGCGGGCCTGCCGGGCTACTACGCCTCGCTCTGGTACGGAATGTGGGCGCCGAAGGGCACGCCGAGGGAGATCGTGGCGCGGCTTAACGCGGCGATGCTGGAGACGCTGGCGCATCCGGACACGCGCAAGCGCTTTGCGGAGCTTGGCATCGAAACGCCCGTGCCCGCGCAGCAGACGCCGGAGGCATTGCTCGCGTTCCAGAAGTCCGAGGCCGACAAGTGGTGGCCGATCATCAAGGCCGCCAACATCAGGACGCAGTGACGGCATCCGAATGAAGGGAATGTTGGAAATGAAAAGATCGCTTCTGACGATCGTTGCCTTGATCGCAGGCCTTGCCGCCGCATCGGCGCAATCCTATCCGTCGCGCCCCATCACTCTGATCGTGCCGTTTCCGGCGGGCGGGCCGACCGACTCGCTGGCGCGCATCGCGGGCGAGCGGATGCGGACGTCGCTCGGGCAGCCGGTCATCGTCGAGAATGTTGCGGGCGCGGGCGGCAGTATGGGTGTGACTCGCCTGATGCGCTCGACGCCCGACGGCCACGTTATCGCCATCGGACAACTGACCTCGTTTGTTTTGAGCGGCGCGGTCTACAACGTGCCCTACGATCTGCTGCGCGACTTCGAGCCGATCGCGCTCCTGACCATTGCGCCGCAGTGGCTCATCGCCCGCGCCGATCTGCCGGCCAACAATCTCAAGGAGTTGGTCGCCTGGCTCAAGGCCAACCCGACCAAGGGGACGCTCGGAACGATCGGCACCGGCAGCCCGTCCCACGTGTTCGCGGTGCAGTTCCAGAATCAATCCGGCACCAAGCTCCAGGTCGTGCCCTACCGCGGCGGCGGGCCGGCGCTGACGGACGTCATGGGAGGGCAGATCGATCTCTCGATGCTGGAGGCTTCGAACACGCTGTCGGCGTACCGGGCCGGCAAGATCAAGGCGCTGGCGGTGCTCGAAAAGACGCGGTGGAGCGCCGCTCCCGAGGTTCCGACCGCCGACGAGTCCGGTATCACGGGCCTGGTGATGCCGTTCTGGCACGGCCTTTGGGCGCCCAAGGGCACGCCGAGCGACGTGATCGCCAAGCTCAACGCCGCAGTGGTCGAAACGCTGAAAGACCCGGCGGTCATGCAGCGGCTCTCCGGGATGGGCCAGCAGATCCCGTCGGCGGACCAGCAGACACCGGCCGCATTCGCGGCGTTCCATCGAGCCGAGCTCGAGAAATGGGTGCCGGTGGTCAAGGCCGCGAACATCAAGGCGGAGTGAGCCGGACACGTCGAGGAAGCTGCGGCCGGTGCGGCGGATCGCCGATCTTTCGTGCCAGCGCCGCCCGTGTCATGCTGCCAAGGGGCATGCGGAAACCAGACCAGGGGGACTTCATGAGAGCGCTGTCATTCTTTGCCGCATTCGCCGCCGCTCTGCTGAGCGCCGGGGTTGCATCGTCCCAAAGCTATCCGTCGCGTCCCATCACCATCATCGTGCCGTTCCCAGCGGGTGGGCCGACCGACACCCTGGCCCGTATCGTTGCGGAATATGCCAAGGGATCGCTCGGCCAGCCGGTGATCGTCGAAAACGTCGCGGGCGCAGGCGCCAGCATCGGCATCGGCCGCGCCATCAGTTCGGCGCCGGACGGCTATACGCTCAGCCTCGGAAACTGGACCAGCCATGTCGGCGCCGGCGCGGTCTATCCGGTGACCTGGCATATCCTCAACGATCTCGCGCCGGTGGCGAAGCTGCCGGTTTCAACGCTGCTCATCGTCGGTAAGAACGATCTGCCGGCCAAGAACATCCAGGAGCTGATCGCCTGGATGAAGGCCAATCCGGGCAAGGCGTCGATCGCCAACGTGGGCTCCGGCAGCGGCGCGCACGTCTGCTCGGTGTATTTCCACGACAAGACCGGCACCACCGGCACCTTCGTGCCCTACCGTGGCGGCGCGCCGGTGATGGCCGACCTGATCGGCAACCAGATCGACCTGTTCTGCGCCGAGGCATCGCAGACGCTCGCGCATGTGCGCGCCGGCAAGATGAAGGCGTTCGTCGCGCTCGCGGACGAGCGCTGGGCGCCGCTTCCCGAAGTGCCGACCATGAGGGAAGTGGGCGTTCCCGACATGTCGCTGCCGTTCTGGCACGGGCTATGGGCGCCCAAGGGCACGCCGAAAGAGGCGATCGACAAGCTCAACGCCGCGGTGGTGAAGGTGTTCGACGATCCGACGGTGAAGAAGCGCATCGCCGATCTCGGCATGGTGATTCCGACGCGCGCCGAACAGTCGCCGGAGGCGCTCGCCGCCTATCACAAGACCGAAGTCGAGAAGTGGTGGCCGATCATCAAGGAAGCGGTCAAGCAGAAATAACCGCCGGCAGCGCCGGAAGACGGACGCCGGCGCTCAAAGCCGGCGCCGAACAAGGGGAGTGATCGATAATGAAGACGCTGCTATCAGCCATCGCGCTGGCCGCGACGCTGGCCGCCATGGGCAACGCCGGTGCACAAAGTTTTCCGAGCCGCCCGGTCACGATCCTGGTGCCGCTCGCGCCCGGCGGATCGACCGATACGATCGGCCGCATCATGGCTGAGGGCATGCGGCCGCATCTCGGCCAGGTCATCGTCGAGAACTCGCCTGGAGCCGGTGGCTCGACCGGCGTGATCCGCGTCGCGCGCTCGGCGCCGGACGGCCACATCGTGCAGATCGGCCAGTGGGGCACCAACGTCGCCAGCGGCGCGGTGTACGATCTGCCGATCGATCTGCTCAAGGATCTGGAGCCGGTCGGGCTGATCGCGACGCAGCCGTCCATGATCATCGGCAGGAAGAACCTGCCGGCGAACAATCTGCGTGAGCTGATTGCCTATATCAAAGACAATCCCGGCAAGGTGACGGTCGGCAACGCCGGCATCGGCAGCCCGGGACACGTCTCCAGCATTTTCTTCCAGAACACCATCGGCGGAAAGATCACGCCGGTCCCGTACCGCAGCGCCGGACCCGCCTCGCAGGATCTGTTGGCGGGCAACATCGACATGATGATGGACACCGCGGCGACCTCGGGCGGACACGTGCGCAGCGGCACGCTCAAGGCCTTCGCGATGACGGCGGACAAGCGGTCTCCCGTCGTGCCGGATGTGCCGACCACCGACGAGGCGGGACTGCCGGGATTCAGGTTCTATTTCTGGCATGCGTTCTGGGTGCCCAAGGGCACGCCGAAGGACGTCATCGCCAAGCTCAACGAGGCGACGGTGAAGGCGCTTGCCGATCCGGCGACCCGCAAGCGGCTGCTCGACGCCGGGCAGGAGCTTTACTCGGCCGAAATGTCGACGCCGGACGCGCTGGGCAAATTCCAGAAGGCCGAGATCGAGAAGTGGTGGCCGGTCATCAAGGCGGCGGGCATCAAGGTTCAGTGACGACGCGCAACGATTATTCCATCAAGGGGAGCGGCACGTGAAGAAACTCGTTCTTGGCATCGCAGGCGTACTGCTTGCTGGCGTCGTTGCGGCCGGCGCGCAGACCTATCCGTCACGCTCGATCACGCTGATCGTGCCGTTCCCGCCCGGCGGCTCGACCGACACGGCCGCGCGCATCCTGGCTGAAAAGATGCGGCCGATCCTCGGCCAGCCGGTCATCATCGAGAACGTCGGCGGCGCCGGCGGCAGCATCGCGGTCGGCCGCGTCGCACGGGCCGCGCCCGACGGCTACACCATCGACATCGGCCAGTGGGACACCCACGTCGGCAGCATCATCTACAATCTGAACTACGACCTGCAGACCGACTTCACGCCGATCGGGCTGATCTCGGTCAATCCGCAGCTCATGGTCGCCAAGAAGAACCTGCCGGCGAACCGGCTCAACGAACTGGTCACCTGGATGAAGGCCAATCCCGGAGAGGCCAAGTTCGTCAACCAGAATGCCGCGGCGCACGTCACCGGCATCCTGATGGAAAAGGCCACCGGCACGAAGGTGACCTACATTCCGTATCGCGGCGCGGGTCCGGCGATGACCGATCTGATCTCGGGACAGGTCGACCTGCTGGTGGTGCAAGGCGCGGTGGCGCTGCCGCAAGTCCGGGGCGGCACGATCAAAGCAATCGCCAACCTGTCGCCGCAACGCTCCGCGTCGATGCCGGACATCCCGACTTCGGACGAGACCGGCGTGCCCGGCCTCTACATGTCCGGCTGGTTCGGCTTCTTCGGACCGAAGAACATGCCGCGTGACGTCGTCGCCAAGCTCAACGGCGCGATGTCGCAGGCGCTCGCCGATCCGGCGGTCAAGGCGCGCTTCACCGAGCTTGGCCTGGACGTGGCGACCCCCGAGCAGCAGAAGCCTGAAGGGTTGGCCGCGTTCCAGAAGGCCGAGATCGAGAAGTGGTGGCCGATCATCAAGTCGTCCGGCATCAAGCCGGATTGAATTTTCCGACCTCATCCAGAGGATCGCGCGCAGCGCGCGTCTCGAAGGATGGGGAAGCGGCGGTATCTGCTGCCATCCTTCGAGACGCGGTCCTTCGGGCCGCTCCTCAGGATGAGGTCCGAACAGGGAGAGAAAGCATGAAAGTCATCGCTCGTGTGCTTGCAGCCCTTTCGGTGTTTTTCGCCGCGGCCGCACACGCCCAGACTTATCCGTCGCGGCCGGTCACGTTGATCGTGCCATATCCCGCGGGCGGTCCGTCGGACGTGCTGGCGCGTGTGCTGGCGGAGCGTTTGCGGCCCGCGCTGGGCCAGCCGGTGGTGATCGAGAACGTCAGCGGCGCGGGTGGGGCGCTGGGGACGCAGCGTGTCGCACGTTCTGCCCCGGACGGCTACATGCTGGCGCTCGGCCACGTTCAGACCCACGTCATCAACGGCGCGACGCAGAATCTCAGCTACGACCTGGTGACCGATTTCGAGCCGGTGACGCTGATCGCCGACACGCCGCAGTGGCTGGTGGCCAAGGCCGCGTTCCCGGCCAAGGATTTGAAGGAAATGATTGCCTGGATGAAGGCCAATCCGGGCAAGGGCACCTCCGGCGCCGTCGGCGTCGGCGGGCCGACCGACATCGCAGCCATCGCGTTCCAGAATCACACCGGCACGTCGTTCCAGCTCGTCCCCTATCGCGGCGGCGCGCCGCTGATCCAGGATCTGATCGCGGGCCAGATCGACTTCACGTTCGGACAGGCCGCGAACTATCTCGGGCCGGTGCGTGCCGGCACGCTCAAGCCCTACGCCGTGCTCACGCCCAAGCGCTGGTGGGCCGCGCCCGAGGTGCCGACGATCGTCGAGGCCGGCGGGCCCGACCTGACCTCGACCTTCTGGCACGGGCTGTGGGTGGCCAAGGGGACGCCGAAGGACATCGTCGCCAAGCTCAACGCCGCAGTTTCGGAGGCGCTCGCCGATCCGGCGTTGCAGAAGCGCTTCACCGACATCGGCCAGGAGATCTGGCCGCGCGACAAGCAGAATCCTGCGGCGCTCGCGGCCCAGCAGAAGGCCGAGATCGAGCGCTGGTGGCCGATCATCAAGGCGGCGAACATCAAGGCGCAGTGACGCCTCTACGTGGAGCAGGGTGGACCATGAGGACAATCATTGCCGCTGTGCTCGCCGTGCTCGCCGGCTTCACCGGCGCCCAGGCGCAAACCTTTCCGTCGCGTCCGATCACCATCATCGTGCCGTTCCCGGCGGGCGGATCGACCGGCGCGATGGCGCGCATCCTGCTCGAGCCGATGCAGGTGGCGCTCGGCCAGCCGATCCTCATCGAGAATGTCGGCGGCGCCGGCGGCAGCCTCGGCGCGGGCCGGGTCGCGCGGGCGGCTCCCGACGGATATACGCTCTGCTTCAGCCACATGCAGACCCACGTGCTCAACGGCGCCGTTCTGAATCTGCCCTACGACGTGGTGACGGATTTCGAGCCGCTCGCGCTGATCGCGGACACGCCGCAAATTGTCGTCACCCGCACCGCGTTTCCGGCGAACAGCCTGAAAGAGCTGATTGCCTGGCTGAAAGCCAATCCCAACAAAGGCACCTCGGGCGCGGTCGGCATCGGCGGTCCGAGCGACATCTCCGCCTTCCAGTTCAAGCAGATGACCGGCACCGACTTCCAGTCGGTGCCATATCGCGGCGGCGGTCCGTTGCTTGCGGATTTGATCAGCGGCCAGATCGACATCAATTTTGGGCAAGCTTCGACTTACATCGGCGCCGTTCGCAACGGCCAGCTCAAGGCGCTGGCCACGCAGTCCAAGGAGCGGTGGTGGGGTGCGCCCGAAGTTCCCACCGTGGACGAGGCCGGCGTGCCGGGGCTGTACGGTTCATACTGGCACGGCATGTGGGTGCCGAAAGGCACACCGAAAGATATCATCGCCAAGCTGAACGCCGCGGTTGTCACGGCGCTGGCCGATCCGATGGTGCAGCAGCGGTTCAGGGATGCCGGCCAGACCATCTGGCCGCGCGCGCAGCAGACTCCCGAGGCGCTGGCGGCATTTCAGAAGGCGGAGATCGATCGGTGGTGGCCGATCATCAAGGCGTCGGGCATCAAGGCCCAGTAATTTTTTCGGAGCGCGGGCATGAAAAAGCTGGCCGCCGTTTTGGTTTTCACCGCGATCGGCGTCGGCATTGTCCAGGCGCAGACCTATCCGTCGCGGCCGATCACGATGATCGTTCCGGTCGCGGCGGGCGGCAGCACCGACATCGTCGGCCGCGCCGTCGCCGACCGCATGAGGGTTTCGCTCGGCCAGCCGGTCGTTGTAGAGAACGTGACAGGCGCCGGCGGCACCACGGCGGTGACGCGGCTGCATCGTGCTTCGCCGGACGGCTACACGATCATGGTCGGCCAATGGTCGTCGCATGTCGGCACGCCGCTGCTCTACGCGCCGCCGTTCGATTACCTCACCGATTTCGAGCCGGTCGTCAGGTTGTCGAGCGGCGCGATCTGGGTGATGGGCCGGAAGGATTTCCCCGCCAAGGACGCCAAGGAGTTGATCGCTTGGCTGAAGGCGAACCCCGGCAAGGCCACGGCCGGCACCGTCGGCGCGGGCACGGGCTCTCACCTGTGCATGCTCTATCTTACCGGCATGATCGGCAGCAGCGTGCAGTACGTTCCTTATCGCGGTGGCGCACTCGCGATGCAGGATGTGGCGGGCGGCACCATCGACCTCGCTTGCCTGGAAGCCGGCCAGACGCTGGCGCTCACCTCCTCGGGGCTGATCAAGCCCTATGCCGTCCTCGCCGCGCAGCGCTGGTTCAAGGCTCCCGATGTGCCGACGTTCGACGAGGTGGGCGTGCGGGGTCTTGAGTTTCCGTTCTGGCATGCGATGTGGGCGCCGAAGGGCACCCCCAGGAGCGTGATCGACAAGCTCAGCGCAGCCGCGATGGAAGCGCTCGCCGATCCAATGGTGCGCCAGCGGCTGGGCGACGTCGGACACGAAATCCCGCCGCGGGAGTTGCAGACACCAGAGGCGCTCGCCGCCTACCACAAGGCCGAGATTGCGAAGTGGACGCCGATCGTCAAGGCGGCCGGCATCAAGGCGCAATGATGCGGATATCTGCCAGCGCGGGGCTCAATATGAAAAAGCTGATGGTCTCGGTCTTGCTCGGCATCCTCGCGGGCGCTTCCACCGCACAGGCGCAACCCTATCCGTCGCGTCCGATCACCGTGGTGGTGGCGCTGCCGGCGGGCGGCGCGGTCGATGCGCTGGCGCGGGTGATGGCCGACCACATGAAGAATACGCTCGGCCAGCCGATCATCGTCGAGAACATGGGTGGCGCCGGCGGCACCCTGTCGATCGCCCGCGTGGTGCGCTCGGCGCCCGACGGCTACACCCTCGGCATGGGCACGCTCGGCCAGTATGTGATCTCCGGCGCCATTTATCCGCTTCCGTTCGACATGCTTGCCGATCTGGCGCCGGTCGCGCTGTTGCCGAACGTTCCCTATTGGCTGGTGGGGCGCAAAACGCTGACGCCGAACTCGCTCAAGGAACTGGTCGACTGGCTCAAGGCCAATCCGGACAAGGCCTCGGCCACCTCGGTCGGGACCGCCAGCATGGCGCGGTTCTGCGGCATGGGATTCCAGAAGGCGACAGGCACCAGCTTTCAGTTCGTGCCGTACCGCGGCGGCGCGCCGGCGCTCAATGACCTGGTGGCAGGGCAGATCGACCTGTCGTGCGACCTTGCTGCCAATTCGTTGGCGCAGTACCGCATCGGCAACATCAAGGCGTTCGCAGTGATGACCAAGGCGCGATGGTTTGCGGCGCCCGACGTGCCGACAGCGGAGGAGGCGGGGGTGTCCGGCCTGCTCTACAGCACGTGGCACGGGTTCTGGGCGCCGAAGGGCACGCCGCCGGATGTCATCGCCAAGGTCAATGCCGCGGCCAACGCGGCGATGGCCGATGCCGAGGTGCGCAAGCGCATCGCGGCGCTCGGCATGGACCTGCCGCCGCCGCAGCAGTCCACGCCTGCGGCGTTCGCGGCGTTTCACAAGGCCGAGGTCGAGAAGTGGTATCCGATCGTGAAGGCGGCCGGCGTCAAGGTGGAATAGCTTCCACCAACCGCTCTTGGACGCCGGCGCGGGGCAGCGTGGCGCCCAAGAGCGTTGGGGACGTTTGTATGCGACGGGACGCTACCGACGCGGTTTGAACGCATACGCAACGCTGGACGCTTGTTCCTACGCGAACGACTTACCTGCGCCGCTGCGGCCGTGCGCCGTCGCGGGCCACCACGGCGGTCAGGCCGACCAGGCCGACCACGACGAATGCCAGAACGATGGCCAATGCGAACCGCTCGCCGTTGCTGCCGGCGATCGTGCCGAGCGTGTCGGCGCGCGCCATCCCGATCGACACCACCGTGGCGGCGATCACGAGCGACACCACGAGGGCGACAGTGATGATCAGCAGCGCGATGTCCGCGAAGGCGTGACGCGCGCGCAGCCGTTCGATCATTTCCTTGGTCATCGCTTTTGTCCGGTCAAACGAATCACCTTGCTTTCACCATCGCGCGCGACGGCGGCGCCGGTCCGGCGGGACTGCGGCGCTCGGGTTGAGGAACCGCGGCGAAACCGTGGCGACGGTTAACAATCGGTTAATGCCTGCTAAGCTGAAGGCAAGCGGGACATCCGCGGCCTTGGGGGGTGGTGATGAGGGCGATATACGCAATCGTGGCGGCGCTGTCGGTGTGGCTCGCGGCGGCGAGCGGGGTTTCGGCGCAAGCGAACTATCCGGACAAGCCGATCCGGATCATCGTCGGTTTCCTCGCCGGAGTAGCGCCCGACGTCACATCGCGCCTGATCGGTGACAAATTCAACGAAACCTGGGCCAAGGGCGTGGTGGTGGACAATGTCACCGGCGCGGGCGGCAATCTTGCGGTCGAGCGCGCGGCCAAGGCGGCGCCCGACGGCTACACCTTGCTGATGGGAGGCAATGCCTCGCTGGTCATCAATCCCAATCTGTTCGACAAGCTGCCCTACGATGCGGTGAAGGACTTCGCCTACGTCACCCAGGTCTTCATCGTGCCGAACCTGGTGGTGGTCCGCTCGGACTTCCCGGCCAAGACCCTGCCGGAGCTGATCGCGCTCGCCAAGGCGAATCCCGACTTGCTGATCGCAGGGCACGCCGGCGTCGGCACCTCGCAACATCTCGGCGGCGAGTTGTTCATGAAGATGGCCGGCGTGAAGATGCAGCAGGTGCCCTACCGCGGCACGCCGGCTGTGATCCCGGACCTGCTGGGCGGGCGGCTCAATATCTTTTTCGGCAACATCTCCAACGTCCTGCCGCTGGTGCGCGAAGGCAAGCTGCGTGCGTTCGCCATCACGTCGCGCCAGCGCTCGCCGCAGATTCCGGAGCTGCCGACGATGGAGGAGTTGGGATTCGCCGGCTTCGATGCGACCGCCTGGTTCGGACTGATGGCGCCGGCCGGAACGCCGCAGCCGATTCTCGATAGGCTCTACCGGGAAACGTCGAAGGTGCTGGCGATGCCCGACGTGCGGGCGAAGCTGCAGAATCTCGGCCTTCAGCTCGTCGGCAATACGCCGGGGGAGTTCGCTGGCCTGATCAAGACCGAGACCGCTGCCTGGGGCAAGGTGATCAAGGACGCCGGGATCAAGCCGGCGCAATAACCACCTCCCGTTCGGATCAGGGAGGACACGAACAGAACGGCAGGGAGGCTGACATGAAGGCGATGCGGGTGTGGACCTTGGCGCTTGCGGCCATGTTGATCGCTTTGCCTGCCGCCGCCCAGCAGTACCCCGACAAGCCGGTGCGCTTCATCGTCGGCTTCACCGCGGGCAGCGCGACCGACATCACGGCGCGGCTGTTCGCGCAGAAATTCGCCGAGGCGTGGGGCGTGCCGGTCATGGTCGAGAACGTGCCGGGTGCGGGCGGCAGCGTCGGCGGCGACCGGGTGGCGAAATCGGCGCCGGACGGCGCCACGTTCTACTGGGGCGCCAACGGCGCGCTCACGATCAACCCGACGCTCCAGCCCAATCCGACCTATGACGTGGCGCGCGACCTCGCTCCGGTGGTGCGCCTGCTGATCGTCCCGAGCATCCTCGCGGTCAACAACGATCTCCCCGCCAAAAGCTTCCCCGAAATGATTGCGCTCGCCAAGGCGCAACCCGGCACGTTGTCCTATGCGTCGCCCGGCGTCGGCACCCCGCAGCATATCGCGGGCGAACTGCTCAAGAGCCTGGCCGGTGTCGAAATCACCCATGTGCCGTATCGCGGCGCGGTGTTCACCGACGTGATCGGCGGCCGCGTATCCATGACATTGCAGAACATGGGCGCGATCCTGCCGCTCGTGCAGGACGGTCGTCTGCGAGGGATCGCCGTGACCTCATTGAAGCGGTCGTCGGTCATCCCTGCGCTGCCGACGGTCGCGGAGTCGGGATTGCCGGGTTTCGAGGCGATTTCCTGGTTCGGCCTGATGGCGCCGGCCGGCACCCCCGCACCGATCGTCGCCAAGGCGCATCAGCAGGCCGTGGCGATCGTCGGCATGCCCGATGTGAAGGAAAAGCTCGCGGCGCTCGGCTTCGACACCACGACGGACGGTCCGGCGGCGATGGGAGACGTCATCAAGTCCGACACCGCCAAGTGGGCGAAGGTGATCAAGGAAGCCAATATCAAGCCCGCGCAGTAGGCGGCCCGGCCTTTTACTCCGCCGCGACCGCAGCCGGGTGCCAGTCCATCGCGATATGGTGCGGCTGGGCGGCGACGCGCGCCAGCCAGTCGCGCACCGCCGGGAAGCGCGCCAGATCGAAGTCGCACTCGTGCGCAATGTGGGTGTAGGCGTAGAGCGCGATGTCGGCGATCGAATAACGGCCGTCCGCCAGGAAGTTCTGGCGCGAGAGGTGCTTCTCCATCACGCCGAGCGAGCGGTAGCCTTCTTCCATCCAATCCTCGAGGGCGTGCTGCTGGAGATCGCGGCCGCCCTTGATCAGCACCATCCAGAACCAGGCGGCGCCGAGGTTGGGTTCGAGCGCGTGCTGCTCGAAGAACATCCATTGCAGCGCGGACGCGCGCTCGATCGGGTCGTTGGAGAGCAGCGGCGTGCCTTCCGCCAGGTACCAAAGGATCGCGTTGGATTCCGGCAGGTATTTTCCGGGCGCCACTTCGAGCAGCGGCACATGGCCGCTCGGATTCATCGCCAGGAATTCCGGGGTGCGGCTTTCGCCCCGAAGAATGTCGACCTCGATCTGCTCGTGAGGAATGCCGAGCTGCGCCAGCGCAAGCCGCACCTTGTAGCAGTTGCCCGAGCGGCGCATCGAATAGAGCTTGTACATGCGCGTTCCCCCAATTCCTCGTGGCCAGAACTCAGCGGTCCAAAATTCGCGGTGGTGTTCGACCCGACCTCCTCGGGCATTCAAAGGCAAAGCGCGGCGATTGCAAGGCGGGGCGATGACGATCGCATGAAAAAGAGAAACGCGTGCGCTGCAGCACGACACCGCGGCGCAATCTCTCTCCTACGGAGCGCGTCTGCGGAAGATCATTCCGCCGCCACACGCCGCTCGCGCGCGTAACGCACCAGTGCGTCGTCCGGGACCGCCTGGATCGGTGTGAAATCGCGGTGCGCGATCCATTCGGCGCGGGTGAACTTGGTGATGTGATTGGAGCACGCGCAGAACGTCACATAGACGATCTTGCGCGGATAGGGCGTGATGTTGGGCGGCGAGGCGTGCACCAGGTTGCCGTGGAACATCAGCACCGAGCCGGGCTTGCCGGTCGGCGCGACGATGCCGTGGCCGTAAGCTGTCTCCGCTTCGCTGCACAGCCGCGTCACGGTGTCCTTGTCGAGCGTCCAGAGCGGATAGGAGGTGGTGAGCTTGTCGTGGCCGGCGGCGAACACGCCCTGCTTGTGGCTGCCGGGGATCAGCAGCAGCGGGCCGTTGATCGGCATCACCTCGTCGAGGAACACCGCGATGTTCATCGCGCGCGCCTCGGGCATGCCGTCGTCGCGCGCCCAGGTGCCGTAGTCCTGGTGCCACTGCCAGACGTCGCCCTCGAACGCCGCCTTGGCGTTGAGCTTGAACTGGTGGACGTAGACGTCCTCGCCGAAATACTGCTTCAGCGGTCCGACCAATCGGGGGTGTGAGACAAGAAGCCGGAACAGCTCGTTGAAGGTGTGCGCGGCGAAGGCGGTGCGCGGCGCGCCGGTCTTCTCGCGCCAGACCTCCTGGCGGTCGGCCTTGAGGATGTCCTCGCCTTCCGAGCGCATCAGCGCGACCTCTTCGTCCGCGAAGCAGTCGGGCAGGAAGACGTAGCCCTGATCGTCGAAGGCCTTGAGTTGCTCGGCGGTGAGCTTCATGGCGGATGCTCCCTAACTGGAACCAAGGAAGACGAGCGCTTGTGCTCGCTTTATAGCCCGAAAGGCTTGTCACCCGGAACAGCCAAGACAGGTCCGGCCGGACGGCGGGTCGCAACGAGAAGGCCATGTCGCGCTCCGGCCGCGCTCGCCGATGCGTCTGCAATTGTTAAGTCGAAATTTACAGTCCTTCTTTCCTGAAACGTAAGGCGTGCGCCCTATGACTCTGCCGGGGAAGCAGAAAAAGCCAAAGATCGGGCATAACTCATGGGGCTCCGCCGGGGACGCTGGAAGGCGATGTTTTTCAGCCTTCGGGTGAGGCTCCTTTTGCTTGCTGCCGTGGCTATCGCCCCGTTGATTGCAGAGCGCATCTACACGCTCGAAATTTCGCGCCAGGACAGCATCCGGCTTGCCGAATTTCGGATGCTCGATCTCGCCCGGCAGGGCGCCGATGCGCAGGATGACGTCCTGACGTCGGCCCGCGCGATTCTCAAAACCGTGGCGCTTTCCGATATCACGCGCAAGGCGGGCCCCGCCTGCAACGAGTACGCGCGAGAAGTGGTGCAAAGCGCACCAGGCCTCAGTCTGTTTTCCGTGGCCTCGCCATCAGGCCAAGTCATCTGTTCAAGCCAAGATGCTGGCGTCGGACTCAATATTTCCGACCGCGATTATTTCCGGGATTCGCTGCGTCTGCGGACCTCTGTCGTCAGCGGCTATTTCATTGGCAAGATCAGCGGGCGGCCTCATATCGCCTTGGCGTCGCCAAAACTTGCGGCCGATGGCAGCATAGAGGCAATTTTGATCGCCAGCATCGATTTGAACTGGCTCAATCGTCTCATGGAATCGCTGTCACTGAAGAATCAGGCGACGGGATTCATTGTCGACAAGGTGGGCAACATCGTTGCGCGCTATCCCGCGCTCGGGAACCCGATGGGGCAGGACTATGTGAATCTGCCCGTGGTGCAGGACATTATCAGCCGCGATTTCGGCGCAACCCGGAACCGGGGGCTGAACGGCACACCGTCGATCTTCGGTTTCGTGCGCCTGCATGAAGCGAATGCATGGGTGGCGCTTGGCGTCGGCGAAGACGAGTTGTTGCGCGGCATTAACAAGCAGATCAACAATCTGTACTTGGCGCTCGCCATCGTCATCCTTCTGATCCTCGCCGGCGTGAATTGGGGCGGCGAGCTGTTTGTCTTGAAGCCAATCCGCCTCTTCGTTGCGAAGGCGTTGCGGGCGGGGCATGGAAAATTCGACGGCGATCCCGTCCATCGAAACCTTCCTACCGAATTCGTCACGTTGGACGCTGCGCTCGATCGCATGGCGCGCAAGCTGGATGCACGCGAGACCGAGCTGCAAAAGGCCAACAGGCATCTTAATCGCCTTGCCCGCACGGACGCCTTGACCGGCCTTGAGAACCGACGGAGCTTCGATACCAAGCTGCGGGAATGCTGGCGCGACTCCGCGCAACGGCATCTCGACCTCGCCGTCCTGATGATCGATGTCGACTGGTTCAAGGCCTACAACGATCGGCACGGCCACGTCGAAGGGGACCGTTGCCTGCAAATCATTGCGGCAATTCTCAAGGATCGGATCAATCTTTGCCCAGGCGGCGTCGCGGCGCGGTACGGCGGGGAGGAGTTCGTCTTGCTCCTCCCGGAGACCACACAAGCCGGCGCTGACCGGCTGGCACAGACAATCCGATCATCGATAGCCGCGGCTTCTACCGCTGACACCGACGGGCCGGCCGGGACAATCTCTGTCAGCATCGGGCTCGCGCACGCAATTCCCGGCGGGAAGATCGAGTCCCAGGAATTGGTCGAACGCGCCGACGCGGCTCTTTACGAAGCCAAGGCCGCTGGGCGCGATTGCGTCCGATCCTACGTGGCTGAGTCGATCCGGATGGCGGGCTAGCCCGCACCGATCGACGGGGCGCGATTATTCGACCACAACCCCGGCGGTCTTGATTACGCCCGCCCATTTCTGCACCTCGCCGGGCAGCCAGGCGGCGACGGCGGCGGGGGCACGCACGTTGAGCGTCATGCCTTGCTTGGCGATGGCTTCGCGGACCGCTGCGCTGCCGAGCGCCACTGCGACCGCGCGATGCAGCCGGTCGATTGCAGGCGCGGGCGTTTTCGCCGGTGCGAACAGCGCAAACCAGGCATCGGCTTCGACGCCGGCGATGCCGGCCTCTGCCAGCGTCGGGACATTCGGCAATCGCGCGGCACGGCGGGGGCTCGCAACCGCAAGCGCGCGAAGCACGCCAGCGTCGATGTAGCTCACCACGCTCGGCAATGTTGCGAAGCTCACGTCGACGCGGCCGGCGAGCAGCTCCGTCGTCATCGGCGCGGCGCCGCGGAACGGCACGTGCAGCAGGTCGACGCCCGCCCGGGTCTTGAACAGCTCCGCCGCCAGGTGCGAGGCCGAGCCGTTGCCGGTCGAGCCATAGGTCAGGTCGCCCGGCTTGCTCTTGGCCAGCGCCACCAGCGCGTTGATGTTGTCGGCGGGAAGCTCGCGCCGCACCACCAGAACATGCGGGATGTCGGCGATGCCGGCGACCGGCGTGAAATCCTTCGCCGCGTCGTAGGTCGCGCTTTTGATCAGGCTCTGGTTGGTGGCGTGGGTCTGGTTGGTGCCGAGCACGAGCGTGTGGCCGTCGGGTTCCGCCCGCATCACCGCCATCGAGCCGATCGCGCCTGAGCCGCCGCCGCGGTTGTCGACCACGACCGTCTGGCCGAGATCGCCGGTCATGCCCGGCACAAGCAGGCGCGCTACCGCATCCACCGGACCGCCGGCAGGGTAGGGCACGACGATGGTGACGGTGCGGCCCGGAAAGCCCTGGGCGCGCGCGATATGCGAAACCATCAGCCCGGCGAAGGTTGCGATCGTAGCTCGACGAGAGATCATTGAATGCGGTCGCGTTTTGTCCGCGTTCCCTGTTGTCATTTCCGGGCTTGACCCGGCAATCCATCATTTCGAGCGAAGATGGATGCGCGGGCCTTCGCCCGCCGAAGGCTTGTCACCGAAAATCTCTCCAAAGATCGCTACGTCCCGCAGGCGGGTCAAGCCCGCGCATGACGGGGAGAGAGCACGTCCCGTTCCTTTAACCGAAAGCTATTTTATCGGCTGTGCCGCGGATTGCCATCGCGAGAATGTGCCGAGATCGTCCGCGGCCCGCCGCAGCACCAGCGCGAACACCAGCAGCATGGCGGGCACGCCGAGCGGGATCAGGGTTTGCTCGGCGAAGGTTCGGGCGATCAGCGGTACGAACCACACGAACGCCAGCGCGGTTTTTTCCCAAGGCGCGAAGCCGCGAGAAAATCCGTCGGCGGCGAGGAAGGCGATGGCGGGAGCCAGCGCGACAAGGTCGTAGTCGAGGTTGTAGGGCGTGGCGAGGATCGACGCGACGGTCAGAGCCGCCGCCTTGAGCGGATAGGACGCCGCGCTGCGCCACAGCCAGACCAGCGCGCCGCCGAGCGTGACGGTGGCCGCACCCTGGATCGCATAGGCGAGGGGGACGCTGCCGCCCCACATGCGAGCCCAGGAGAACACGGTCTGCAGCTTGTACCAGCCGGTGCCGCCCTGTTCGAGCACGACCTCGCGGGTCCACGGCATCGAGTCGATGAATGCGCGCCAGATGTCCGGCCCGAACGCCAGCGTCGTCACCACCGCCAGCGCCAGCACGGTCGCGGTGGCGGATGCGAACGCGCGCCAGCGCATGCTGGCCATCAGCACCAGCGGGATCATGATGCCGAACTGCGGTTTGTAGGACAGAAGCCCGAACAGGATGCCGGCAAGGATCGGCCGGCGGTCGAGCACCAGCAGCGCCAGGCCCATCAGCGTCGCGGTGAGAAATCCATTGTGGCCATGGCCGAGGTTGACGAACACCGCGGGCGAGGCGACGGCGAGCAGCAGCCACATCCAGTCGCGGGTGAGATTGGGTGCGCCGCTGGCGTTCGACGACATCGAGCGCAGGATCGCCCAGATCATGCCGAGATAAAGCAATAGCGTGGTGCCTTGCCACACCGCGAGCGCCGTGGTGTACGGCATCAGCGCCAGCAGCGCCGACACAAACAGCAGGAACGGCGGATAGCACCAGCCGTAGAACGGCGTCGCTTCGCCGAAGATCGCCTGCTCGCGCTTGTGCTGCAGCGGCGGGTCGAACGCGAGGCCGGGCGTGCCGTCGAGCACGTAAGTGCCGCCGGCATAGATGTTGGAGAAGTCGGTGCCGAGCGGACGGCCCTGGTAGTCGTTCAATCCATCAGAGGTGACGAACAGGAACGCGATGCCGCCGATCGAAGCCACCAGGACGGCCAGCGCCCACAGCCGCACGCGCTCGCGGGTGATCCAGTCCCCGGTCTGCAGATGGGTCAGGAAGCTGCGCATGCCCGAGTCTCCTGCACCGGAATCTCCTGCACGTCTTCCATGTAGTAGATGTCGCGGCCGATATCGCAGCAGACATGGTTTGGCGCGACCGGGATCATGGCGCGCAGGAAGCTGTGGCTGTACGGGAAGAAGTTCAGGTGCGGATTGAAGGTGTAGATGCCTTCCCGCTCGCGCGGCACCACCACGATCAGCCGCCGCCGCACGATCCGCCGCAGCTCGGCGATGGCGCCGCGCAGATCGAGGATGTGCTCCAGCACGTGCGTGCAGACCACGGTGTCGAACGACTTGTCTTCGAATGGCAGGTTCTCGACCCAGCCGCTGACGAATTCGATGCCGCTGCCGATCGGCTTGTCGGGGCCGATCATGTCGACGCCAACCATGCGGGTAAAGGTTTCGGAGGACTGCTCGCGAACGCGGCGCAGCAGCGCGCCGGTGCCGCAACCGACGTCGCACAGCGTCGGTCCGATGGCGTCGGCGGCGATCCGCTCGATGCAGGCGCGGGAATTGTCGGTGTCCTCGTGAACGCGCGGGTGCGCGCGATAAAGCTCGGTGTAGTCCTCGGCGGTGACGAACGGCGCCGCCTTGCGGAATTCGGCGAGCGTCGTGATGTGGCTGCCCCAGGCCAGCGTGGCCATGTACTTGAACAGCGCCGTATCGCGGACGATCGGCGGCAGCAGCTCTTCCATCACGAAACGAATCTGGTTGGTCTGCTCGCGCCTCATGGCGACGGTTGCCTGTGCTGGTTGCTGTCACCGTGAAAGTTAACGGGAAATGACTGAGAAGACGTTAAGCGGCCGGCCCGGCGGACGCCCTTGCGGCGTTTCTGCCGCCGGGGAGGGTTGCGCGCGACACAAAAGCCCGTTGCCTTTGCGGTCGGCGGGACGGACGATGGCCGCCGAAGCCGGGAAAACCGGCTCGGATCGGGAGGGGGTATGATCTGTGGCAGGCTGCTGGCGGCTGCATTGAGCCTTGCTGCGGCGAGCCTTGGTCTTTGGGCCGTGCCGCAGCCGGCCCAGGCGCAGGCCTTCACGCCGGACAAGGTCGACCGGGCCGCGGCGGTCAAGGAAGGCAACCTCAACTGGTACACCTCGACGCCGTTCCCGCTGGTGCAGAAGCTGGTGGACCGCTTCGAGGCCGACACCGGCATCAAGGTTCAGCTTCTGCGTTCGGGCGGCGAGGCGGTGATCCGCCGCTTCCTTCAGGAGTATCAGGCCGGACAGCCCGGCGCCGACGTCATAACCATGTCCGACGCCGGCGCTGCCAACGGCATGACCAGGCAGGGCATCTTCGTGCCGTTCCTGCCGGAGGGATTCGACAAGGTGATCGACGGCGGCAAGGAGCCGCACGGCCACTGGGTCGCGCATCGTGTCCATCTGATTGGAATGCCGGTGCGTACCGACCGGGTTGCGGACGCTGAGCGGCCAAAGACCTGGTCCGACCTGACCGATGCCAGGTTCAAGGGCAAGATGGTGATGGCGGATCCGTCGTTCACGGCGATCCAGCTCATCGTCGTCGGCACCCTGTCGCAGAAGCTCGGATGGAATTTCTACCGGGACCTGCGCAAGAACGACACCATGATCGTTCAGGGCCATCAGCAGATCTACAAGACCATGCAGCAGGGCGAACGCCTGATCGGCGCCGAAGGCTCGGACCCGCGCAGCTTCAACAACGGTAGTCCGGTGCCGAACCAGTCGATGATCTATCCGACCGAAGGCTCGTTCATCATCGTCTCGCCGACCGCCATCATCAAGAACGCGCGCCATCCCAACGCCGCCAAGCTGTTCGCGGAATGGATGATCGCGCCGCTGGCGCAGACGATCATCGCGGAAAATGCGATCCACGCGTCGCGCGTCGACGTCGTGCCGCCGAAGGACATGCCGGCGCTGCGGGACGTGAAATTTCTCCCGATCGATCTCGCCCAGATCGAGACCAAAGGCCGCGAGCTGAAATTGAAATTCAATGAGATATTCCAGTAGCGGGGCGCAGGCTGCGGAAAAAACTCTCGTTGTCATTCCAGAGCCATCATGTGTCCCGTTGCTCTGGATTCCGGGTCCGGCGCTGCGCGCCGTCCCGGAATGACGGCAGTTGAAATTGCCTCGGAAAGCACACGCCGGGAGGGGTTCCGGATGCGTCCGGTACCGAACCGACGCGCGGCTTGAATCGTTCTAAAATTCTCACTCTGGCGAAGTCCCCGCTCTGGCCAACCCCCCAACGATCCCTCAGCCAGGGCGGGGCGTGCCGGGAGTTCGCATGCAGGCATTGGCGACCGACGAGGCGCCGGGAGACTCCAAAAACTAGGAGTGTCCGGTTCAGCATTCGCGGGTCCAAAATTCAATCCGAAAGCCGGTCGTAGTGGCCCTTGACGGTGCCGTAGCATTCGCACGCGGTCTGATGGAGGCCCGCGGCATCCACGATCCGGATGTTGCCGCGCCGGTAACGGATATGGCCGGCGAGCTGCAACGTGCCGGCAACCAGCGAAACGCTCGACCGTCGCACCCCGATCATCTGGGCCAGAAAGTCCTGGGTGATCGTCAGATCGTCGCTGTCCGCGAGATCGCGCATCCGCAGCAGCCAGCGGCACATCCTGGCTTCGACCAGGTGACGGGCATTGCACGCCGCCGATTGCTGCGCTTCGGCGAACAGAACCTGCTCGTGCCGGAAGAGAAGCGAGCGGAAAGACTTGTAGGTATCTGCAACATTCCGCAGCCGGTCGACGTCGATTGCGGATGCTGTGCCCGCCAGTTGGACGATGCCCTTGTTCAGCGAGACCTTGCCGCCGAGCGCCGAGGCCGCGCTCAGCACGCCCTGGCGGCCGACCATGGCGGTTTCGATCATCTCGCCGACACTCAACTCGACGACCAGGGACACGACGCCGGAATGAGGAAAGTAGACGCGATGCACCTCACCGCCCGGTTCGGCCAGCACGTCTCCAAGCTTGTACTCGACAAGCTTCAGATGCGGCTCGAGCGCCGAAAAAACGTCGTCCGGCAGCGAATCGAGAATGCGATTGGGAGATCGGGACATGACGGTCTCCTGCCTTGAAGGCGGGAGCGCGGTCGCGTCTCTCAGCCACTGACGCCCAAAGGGTCGTGCCAGTGATGTCACAATATAGGTGGCCGTATGCCCGATAGCGAACGCTAATTCGAACCTATATTCGGTAGCGAACGCTCATTGTGAAGTCGTGGACGCGGCATAGTGACCGGAAGGTTGCCTCAGGCAACACCGGAACGGTGCTCAGTCTTGGGCGTTACGCGGTTGCCATGCTCAACACCGATGCACCGGACAGGATGTCGACAAAAACGCTCCCGCGTTGCGTGTACTGCGACCGGCCCATGCGGCCGGTCCTGACCGACAGGCTCGACCCCGCCGAGGTGTTCACGCAGTTCGTGTGCCAGGGCTGCGGCTGGGAGGTCGTGGTCCCGTTCGAATAGGCGACGCAGCGGTTGGATGGCTTTGCGAAACATGCCAGGGAACGGCAGGGCCGGTGCCGCGTTCTCTAGTCCGTAGGACCTAAGGACGGAACATGGACAGCACCACGCTTCTCATCATCATTCTGCTGATCATTCTGCTGGGTGGCGGCGGCTGGTACGGCCGCGGGCGCTGGTATTAGCCGCGCGGCCCGAGCAGCGCGGCGTCGAACGCGCTGCTGATGGCATCCTTGCTTTTGCCGGCGCGTACCGCATCGCCGATGGCGACTACGGTCTGCGCGGGCTTGGCCAGCCGCCGGAAGCGTTCTGCATTTCCTTGGCGCGCCCGGTAATAGAACCAGTCACGCAGCTTCTGCGACGATAGCATCCGCGATACCACCGGCCAGCGGCCGACGCCCCAGTCGAGCAGCGTCGTCGCGATCGGGCCGAGACCGAAGCGATAGTCCGCGCCGCTCGCGATCACGATCCGATCGAACGGTTCGAGCACACCGGGCATGTTGAGCACGTCGCTGTTGAAGCGGAATGTCACGCCGTGCTGCGCGCAGCTATCGAACAGGTCCGCAGTGTAGCGGTCGAAGCTTTCCTGGTTGGCCTCGACCTCCTGGAACATCGGCGCCTTGCCGGCGTAGCGGAACGAGCCGCCGGGCTGGGCGTGCTTTTCGAACACCGTCACGTCGTTGACCAGCGCAACCAGCGAGGCGTAAGTCAGGCCGGCGGGTCCGGCTCCGATCACGGCGATGCGTTCGCCCAGCGGCGGCATCGGGATCGCGAATGTCGTCTCGCGGCCGGCCGCGCCGTTGACCACGCAGCCGATGCGCGCGCCGCCGCGCATCTCGTTGACGCAGGTGTTGCACGCCAGGCAGCGGCGGATCGGCTGGCCGCGGCGCAGCTTCTCGACCCATTGTGGATCGGCGATCAGCGTGCGGCCGAGCGACACGAAGTCCGCCTTGCCGCTCGACACCGCTTCCGTCGCGACGATCGGATCGCCGAGCCGGCCGACGGCAATCACCGGCACGCCGACGTCGGCCTTGATGTCGGCGGCGTATTCCAGAAACGTGGCGTCGGGATAGGCCATCGGTGGAATCATGCGGGCGGCCGACGGCAGCGAGCGGTAATGCCCGGCAGCGATGTGCAGCGCGTCGGCGCCGGCCTCGGCGGCCCACAGCGCGATCCGGCGGCCCTCCTCGTAGGGCGAGCCCTCGGGAAAGAAGTCGTCGACCGAGACGCGATAGATCACCGGGATTTTTACAGCGGCCTTGATGGCGCGCAGCACACCGAGCCCGAAGCGCGCGCGGTTCTCCAGCGAGCCGCCGTATTCGTCGGTGCGGCGATTCTCGAATGGCGTGACGAACTGCGAGATCAGATAGCCGTGCGCAGCGTGGATTTCGACCACGTCGAAGCCGGCCTTCTCGGCACGCGCTGCCGCGGCGGCGTAGGCGGCCGTGGTCTCGGCGATGTCGTCGTGCGTCATCGCTTTTGGAATGATTGTTTCAAACGTGGTCTCGAACACCGGATGCGGGATCGCCGACGGCGCCACCGGCTCCTCGCCGCAGATGTCGCGGCGCGTATGCCCGCCGCCGTGGCCGAGCTGGATCGAGCACTTGGCGCCGCCGCCGTGGATCGCGGCGACCAGACGCGTCAGTCCCGGCAGGAAGCGGTCGTCGTAGATGCCCATCTCGTGGCGGCGGTGGCGGCCCGCCCGGGTCGGCGATGCCATCTCGACGGTGATGAGGCCCACTCCGCCGCGCACCCGCGCCATGTAGTAGGCGATCGAGTCCTCGGTGACGAAACCCTCCGCGTCCGCCGTCCGCGTCGTCATCGGCGGCATCACGATGCGATTGCGGATTTCCACCGATCCGATGCGCCCGGGCTCCAGCAGGACGTTCGTGCTTGGTGCAAAGGGGTCCGTATTGGGCATCACGACGCCCGCAGCTCGCCGCCGTCCATGTCGATGGTCGCGCCGTGCAGCCATCGGCCGCGCGGCGAGACCAGGAACGCGATCAGCCCACCGAGATCGTCGACCGTCCCGAACCGGCTGATGTTGAACTCCTGGCGGAATTCCTCGCGCACCGAGGCTTCGTCGCGGCCGCTGCTCTCCATCAGCGCCCGGAACCGCCGCCACAGCCGCTCGGTCTCGACCCGGCCGGGATTGACGGAATTGACCTGCACGCCGTCGGCTTTGCCGCGATCGGCCAGCGCCTTGCTGAAGGCGACGCAGGCGGCGTTGACCGAACTGCCGATGCAGAATTCGGCTTCCGCTTCCTTGCCGCCGATCCCGGCGATGGTGACGAGCGAGCCTTTGCTTTCCCGCAACATCGGCCAGGTGGCGCGGGCAAGCTTCACATGAGCGAAGAATTTCAAGCCGAACCCGTCCGCCCAGTCGGCGTCGGTCAATTCCAGGAAATCGCCGCGCTTGGTCGCGCCGGCGTTGTTGACCAGGATGTCGAGACGGCCGAATTCGCGCCTGGCGGTATCCGCCAGCGTTTGCGCGACGCCGTTCGCGACCAGATCGAGCGCCGCGACCACGGCCTTGCGGCCCTTGCCGCGGACCGCGGCGGCCACCTCGTCGAGCGCCTTGCCGTCCCGGCCCGTGAGCAGGAGATCGCAGCCTTCCTCGGCCAGCGCCACGGCGATGCCCTGGCCGATGCCGCGGCTTGCTCCGGTTACCAGGGCGGCCTTCCCCTTCAGTCCCAAATCCATGTCCGTTCCTTGCCGTTTCTTCCCATCCATCAACCGGTTTGATCGACTTTATCAGCGTTTCCGGCTTGCCGTCTGCTGCAGCGCACATTAGGACATTTGGCGCCCTTTTGGGCACGGAGAATCCCATGGCCTTCCTCGCCGACAGCATGAAGCGCATCAAGCCGTCTCCCACCATTGCGGTGACGGATAAAGCGCGCGCGCTCAAGGCGGCCGGCCGCAACGTGATCGGGCTTGGAGCCGGCGAGCCGGATTTCGACACGCCGGACAACATCAAGCAGGCTGCGATCAAGGCGATCGAGAGCGGCCGCGCGTCGAAATACACGCAGGTGGACGGTCTCCAGGAGTTGAAGGAGGCGGTCGCCGCCAAGTTCAAGCGCGAGAACGGCCTCCAGTACAAGACGTCGCAGATCACGATCGGCGCCGGCGGCAAGCAGGTGCTCTACAACGCCTTCATGGTGACGCTGAATCCGGGCGACGAGGTGATCATCCCGGCGCCGTATTGGGTCAGCTATCCCGACATGGTGCTGCTCGCGGGCGGCACGCCGGTGCCGGTGGTGGCGACGATGGCGTCGGGCTTCAAGGTGACCGCCGCGCAGCTCGAACGCGCGATCACGCCGAAGACCAAGTGGTTCCTGTTGAACTCGCCGTCGAACCCGACCGGCGCCGCCTACTCGCGCGCGGAACTGAAGGCGCTGACCGACGTGCTGGTCAGGCACCCGCATGTGCATGTCATGACCGACGACATGTACGAGCATCTCGTCTATGACGATTTCGAGTTCTTCACGCCGGCCCAGGTCGAGCCGTCGCTCTACGACCGCACGCTCACGATCAACGGCACCTCGAAGGCCTATTGCATGACCGGCTGGCGCATCGGCTACGCCGGCGGGCCGGAGCCGCTGATCAAGGCGATGGCGATGATCCAGTCGCAATCGACCACCAACCCGGCGGCGGTTTCGCAATGGGCCGCGGTCGAGGCGCTGAACGGTCCGCAGGACTTCATCGCCAGGCACAACACGATTTTCAAAGAGCGCCGCGACCTCTGCGTATCGATGCTCAACCAGGCCAACGGCTTGAAGTGTCCGAAGCCGGAAGGCGCGTTCTACGTCTATCCGTCGTGCGAGGGCGCGATCGGCAAGACCACGCCGACCGGCAAGACGCTCGCGAGCGACGAGGACTTCGTGACCGAGCTTCTGGACGCCGAAGGCGTCGCGGTGGTGCAGGGCACGGCGTTCGGCTTGGGCCCGGCGTTCCGTATTTCCTACGCCACCAAGACCGAGGACCTCGAAGAGGCCTGCCGGCGCATCCAGCGGTTCTGCGGCAATTTGAAATAAAGGCGGCGACGCCTTCCGGCGCAAAGACAGCCGAAGGCGTCTGTCCAGTCAACGACACAACAGCAGCCGATGGCGGCGGCGCTCTCGCGTCGCGCGCATAATTTTGCGCGGCCGGAACTTTGCCGCGTCAGGCTCGTTGGCGCACCGAACACTTCTCAAAATATGAGGACGCCATGAGCGACATCTCGCGATCATCCACCGGCAACAATTTCCAGGCCAGCACCGCCGGCAAGGGCAGCCCGAGCGTGCAAAGTCGCGTCGAAGCGGTGAAGGACAAGGTCGGTGACGCGCTCGATCGCGGCAAGTCCGGCATCGCCGATTCCGCTTATGCGGCCGGCGATAGTCTGTCGCAGGACATGACCAAGCTGCGCGAGGACATGGCCTCGATCCAGCAGACGCTGTCGAAGCTCATGTCTGAAAGCGGCAACGAGGCCTACAAGACCGCCCGCAACGTCGGTTCGGCGGTGGCGTCCCAGGTTGGCGGCGTCGCCAGCGACGTAGCCTCCCAGGTCGGCGATGTCGCGAACGACGTGGCGGCCAAGGCCGGCGAAATGGCGAGTTCCGCCGCGGCCCAGGCCAAGACCTTCGCCTCCGAAATGGAGAGCATGGCGCGGCGCAATCCGCTCGGCACCATCGGTGCCTCGGTTCTGGTCGGCGTGGTCATCGGCATGATGTCGCGGAGCCGCGCCTGATGTTCGACACCGTCATGCGGCTGGTCGGTTTCGATCTGCAACGCCAGATCGTGCGCCTTCGCGCGCAAGCGGAGGATTTCAAGGACCGCGCCGCCGATGACATCAAACACAAGATCGCCGACGTGGGCCTGACCATCGGGCTCGCGTTCGGCGGTCTTATTCTGTCGCTTTTGACTCTGATCGCGATCCTCATCGCGTTCTATCTCTGGGTGGCGAAAGATCACGGGCCGTTCGTGGCTCTCGGCGTGGTGGCGCTCAGCACGGGAATCCTGGCGATCCTTTTGTTCACCATCGCGGCGTCCCGCGGCGGAAAGGCCGCGCCCAAACGCGCGCCGCGCGTCGACCGCGCGGCAGCCAGCGCAGCGAGCGAGACGCCGCGTTCAAGCGCGTCGGCGGCGCATGCCAGTGCTGCGTCGCCGTCTCATGTGTCGATGTACGACAGTCTTGCCGGGACTCTCGCCGACAAGACTTTTGTCCCGCGCGCGACCGTGGATTCCGCCGTGGAAATCGTCCGCACCGGCCCGCGCGAAGCCGTCTTGGCGACGCTCGCTGCGGCGGTGGTGGTCGGCCTGGTGATCGGCCGGCGGCGCTAGGACGGTCTTTCCGCAGACGCGTTCCTCCTGTAAGTTCCGCGCATCTCAGGGAGGGATTTCCATGAATCGTTATTCCATCGGCATTGCGCTGGCGGCGCTTGCGGTTTCGGCCTCTGCGAGCCTGGCGCAGCAATCGCGCGTCGAGATCGGCGTGCTGGAATGCCGGGGCAGCTCGACCAGCTTCATCATCGGCTCGGTCACCGAGCTGGGCTGCGTGTTCCGGCCATCGGGCGGCTCGGTTCCCGAGCCCTACAACGCCACGATCCGGCGCGTCGGCCTCGACATCGGCATCAACCAGACCACGGTGGTGGCGTGGGCGGTGCTGGCGCCGACCCAGCAGATCGGTCCGGGCGACCTTCGGGGCAACTACGCCGGCGTGTCGGCCAACGCCGCGATCGGCGTCGGCATCGGCGCCAATGCGCTGCTCGGCGGCTCCAACAACACGATCGCGCTGCAGCCGGTCAGCGTGCAGGCCCAGACCGGGCTGAGCATCGCCGCGGGCGTCTCCGGGCTCGAGCTTCGCGCCGGGCGCTGATCGTCGGATTTGAAATCGAGGCCGCCGCGTTCCCGGACGCGGCGGCGTTTTTATTTTGCGACGATGCGGCCCTGGACGCCGGTGGTCACGGTGCCGAGCCTGCGCAGATAGACCATGACCTCGTTTGCCAACAGCGGCGAGTCGTCCGCATCGAGCAGCGGCTTGACCTTGCCGAAGCTCGAATAGCCGTCGCTGCCGCGCGCCAGGAAATCGTTGGTCGCGACCCGATAGGTCTTCTTGGGATCGAGCGGCTTGCCGCCGATCCTGATCGACACGATGCGGCGGCCGGCCGCGCGCTTGCCGTCGTATTCCAGTGTCAGCCCCGACACCTGCGGAAACCGGCCGCTGGCGTTCGGCAGTTGCGCGAGCCCGCCCTCCAGCGCCGCACGCAGATCGCGCCCCGGAATGTCGATCGTCACCACGCGGTTGCCGAACGGCAGCTCGGCCAGCACATCCCGGCGCGTGATCGAGCTGCCCACCGCATAGACCCTGCCGGCGCGGATGCCGCCGCCGTTGGTGACGGCGGCGTCGGCCTTGGCCTTGTCGCGCATCGCGTCGGCGATCAGGTTTCCGATCGCGGCCTCGCGCGTGCGCACCGTGGCGTTGCGGCTGTCCAGCTCGACGCTGGTGGTGGCGATCGCCACGTCCATCTCGCGGGACAATTCGGCCTCGTATGCGGCCACCGCAGCCGCGACCTCCGGGTCCGGCGTCACGGTCGCGGTGTCGACGATGCGGAACTGCGGCCACCATGCCACCTGTCGGCGGCCGTCCTGCTGCTTCACCTCGATGGTGACGTCGATCATCGTCACGTAATGGCCGTCGTAGGACGATTCCACGATCGCGCTTCGGCCGTCGTAGTTGATGAACAGGTCGTGGTTGTGGCCGGACAGCACCAGATCGACCACATGGGTCGCCGCGATGTCGGTGGTCTGCTTACGCTCGGCGTGGACCACGGCCACGACGAAGTCCGCGCCTTCGCCGCGCAGCGCGTCGGCCTGCTGCTTCATCGTCGCGACGGTCGGCTGAAACTTCAGGTCCTCCGGGCTCGACATGCGCGCCGAGTCCTCATAGGTCGCGCCGGTCAGCCCGATGCGAACGCCGTCGAACGTGACGATGGCGCGATCCTTGATGCCGGGTAGTGGCTTGCCGTCGGGGCCGCGCAGGTTGGCGGCATAGACCGGGAATTTCGCCTCCGCCATGCGCTGCAGGAACACGGCCTTGCCGAAATCGAACTCGTGATTGCCGGGCGCGAAAATGTCCGGCGGGAACATGTTGGTGAGCGCGACGATGTGCGCGCCGCGGTCGATGCCCGACATCAGCGACGGCGACAGCGTATCGCCGCCATGCGCGAACACCACGTGGCCGCCTTTCGCGCGCTCGGCCTTGACCACGGCCGCGAGCCGCGCAAAGCCGCCGCGCCGCTTGCCGTCGGACGCGACCTGGTCGCCCATCAGGTAGATGTCGTTGGTCAGGACGAAGGTGATCGTCGCGGTCTGCGCCAGCGCCGGGACGCCGAGTGCGACGACCAGGAGGCACAGGGCGGCGAGGAGGCGGCGAACGACGGTCATTGCAGGCTTTCTCATCAACCGACCTCATGCTGAGGAGCATCGCGAAGCGATGCGTCTCGAAGCATGGGCCACATGGGCACTCGCAGCCATCCTTCGAGACGGCGGCTTCGCCGCCTCCTCAGGATGAGGGCTGTTGTTGTGGCGAAGACCGTCAGGAGATTCAAGACAGGCACTTCATCGTGAAGGATCAAACCCTAGCACGCAGGCATAGCGCCCAGCTATGCTCCGGCCATGCGTCATGAAAACCGAAAAGCGCCGCGATGAACAGGCCCGAAGCGCCGGGCATGCTGTCTGCCGGCGCGCGCACCGAAGCGCCCGGCCGGATCGGCGTGCTGATCGTCAACCTCGGCACGCCCGACGCGACCGACGCCGCTTCGGTGCGCCGCTATCTGCGGGAGTTTCTCAGCGACAGCCGGGTGATCGAAAACCAGGGGCTGATCTGGAAGTTCGTGCTCAACGCCATCATCCTGACGCGACGGCCGCGCGCCAAGGGCCGCGACTACGAGAAAATCTGGAATCGCGAGAACAACGAGTCGCCGCTGAAAACCATCACCCGCGCCCAAGCCGCCAAGCTGCGCCCGGCGACCGACGTGATCGACCCGACCATCATGGTCGACTGGGGCATGCGCTACGGCAACCCGTCGCTCGACTCGCGGCTCGAGGCGCTGGTGAAGGCCGGCTGCGAGCGCGTCCTGCTGCTGCCGCTCTATCCGCAATACGCCGCCGCGACCACCGCGACGGTGTGCGACTCAGCCTTCGCCACGATGATGCGGCTGCGCGACCAGCCCACGTTGCGCGTCGTGCCGCCGTACTACGACGACCCGGTCTATATCGAGGCGCTGGCGTCCTCGATCGAGGCCGCGCTGGCGAGTCTCTCATTCACGCCGGAGATCATCCTGGCGTCGTTCCACGGCATCCCGAAATCCTACGTCGACGACGGCGATCCGTATCCGACGCACTGCATGGAAACGGTGCGGCTGTTGCGCGAGCGGCTCCGGCTCGACGACAGCAAGCTGATGCTCACCTTCCAGTCACGCTTCGGCCGCGCCGAATGGCTGACGCCCTACACCGACAAGACCGTGGAGGCGCTGGCGCAGCGCGGCGTCAAGAGCATGGCGGTGGTGACGCCGGGTTTTGCCGCGGACTGCCTGGAGACGCTGGAGGAGATCGCGGTGGAGAACGCGGATATTTTCCGGGCGAGCGGTGGGGAGAACTTTGCGCTGATCCCGTGTCTCAATGACAGCGAGGCGGGGATGAAACTGCTCGCGCATTTGGTAAGGCGGGAGTTGAAGGGGTGGGGTTGAGGTTGATTGAGCCTCGCCCGCCACTCACGCCGCTGTCATGGCCGGGCTTGACCCGGCCATCCATCCAAAAAAATGCACAACCTCTCTCCGCCCTCATCCTGAGGAGCCGTGCGAAGCACGGCGTCTCGAAGGATGGCAGCAATCACCGTCGTTGCCCCTATGCTTCGAGACGCCCTCAGGGGCGCTCCTCAGCATGAGGTCGGAGGGAGATGTCAGCCATCGTCGAGCCCACGCGGGCTTTCGTATCGTAAGACGCGTGGGCTCGGCTACGCTCAGCTCACCCTGCGTTTGCTGTGCTCATGTCGTCACAGCTTTTGGCGGCAATTGATCGAGCGTCGGTCTCAACACTTCCTGCAAAAGCTTAATTTGCTTTATCAAATCCACAGCCTCGCCGGGCGATACTTCGTCATCGCCCTTTCCGTGAGCTGCCGCATTACGCGCTTCTCTAAGTCTTTGAAATAAGGCGACTGCGCTCGATGAGATGAGTCCTCTCTTTTCCAATGCTTTCAAAACTTCATGCAAACTTCTATGTGGTCGAGCATCCGGAATTCGATCTCTAATCTGCAATATTAGCGCCTCAAGCTCCTTGAATGCTTGTATCAAAGCCGCCTCGGGAAATGACTTAGCTAGCTGCAACAGCGCTGGATCAAGATCGGGGGAAACCAAACCCTTTTCGGACTCGACGACCTCGCCTGCGTCAACCACCTCGTTGGCCTGCACCCGGTTTCGTTGACACCCGCCTAAGCTAATCCCGCCTGCCGTTCGAACTCCATCGGGCTCATATAACCGATCGTAGAGTGTCGGCGCTTGGGATTGTAGAAGCGCTCAATGTAGTCGAACACGTCAGCTCTGGCCTCGTCCCTCGTTCGATACATTTTGCGCGCTGTCCGCTCGGTCTTCAGCG
>CAMDFO010000009.1 GCA_945897515.1 Rhodoplanes serenus
GACCGAAGCCGAGGAGAAGCCCGAGGAGCGCCAGGCGGCCGAGGTTGCGATCGTCAAAGGATTCGATGCGGCATTGGCCGACCTCGGCCGGATGCGGCAGACCGAGGGCGAGGCGCTGGGACGCGTGCTCTCGGCGCGGCTGGAGGAGATCGCGGCGCTCTCCGCGCGGGCCGAAGCCGCCCCCGGGCGCAAAGCCGAAGCGATCCGCGCCCGGCTCGCCGAGCAGATCGCGACCTTGATGGACGCGTCCACGCAGCGGCTCGATCCCGACCGGTTGCACCAGGAGGCGATCCTGATGGCGACCAAGGCCGACATCCGCGAGGAGCTCGACCGGCTGGCGGCGCATGTCGCGCAGGCCCGCAAGCTGATGACCGGCGGCGGGCCGGTTGGCCGGCGGCTCGACTTCCTGTCGCAGGAGCTGAACCGTGAATCCAACACGTTGTGCTCCAAGGCCAACGATGTCGAGCTGACCAACATCGGCCTGGACCTGAAGGCTGTGGTCGAGCAGTTCCGCGAACAGGTGCAGAACCTGGAGTGACGATGGCGCGGGCGACGAAAACCAAATCCGGGACCACATCCAAGGCAAAGCCGAAGACCGTCGCGCGGCGCGGCCTGATGCTGGTGCTGTCGTCACCGTCAGGCGCCGGCAAGACCACGCTGTCGCGGCTGCTGCTTGGGGAAGAACGCGGCATCGAATTGTCGATCTCGGTCACGACACGGCCGAAGCGCCGGGGCGAAGTCAACGGCCGCCATTATCATTTCATCGACGCCAAGCGTTTCGAGCAGATGGCGCGTGACGGCGATCTGCTGGAATCGGCCGACGTGTTCGGCAACCGCTACGGCACGCCGCGCCGCCCGGTAGAGAAGGCGTTGAAGCAGGGCCGCGACGTGCTGTTCGACATCGACTGGCAGGGCACCCAGCAATTGCGCGAAAAGATGCCGCAGGATCTGGTCAGCGTGTTCGTGCTGCCGCCGACGATCCCCGAGCTCGAACGGCGCTTGCGCAGCCGTGCCCAGGACGATCCCGCGGTCATTCGCGCCCGCATGGCCAAGGCGTCGGGCGAGATGAGCCATTGGGCCGAGTACGACTACGTCGTGATCAATCGGGATGTCGAGCGGGCGTTTCTCGACGTGCGCGCGATCCTCGCCGCCGAGCGCCTCAAACGCGAGCGCCAGACCGGCCTCACGTCGTTCGTGCGCGGTCTGCAGTCAAGACTCTGACGCGCCCCTAACGGACCGTCATCCCGTAAGCACGACTCGCCCGACCACGCGTCCGGCGCGCAAATCCTCCAGCGCCGATTGCGCCTGCGCCATGGGCCGCTCCGCGATCGGCAGCGGCGCGATCCGGCCGGCTTGCGCCAGCGCCACGACCTCCCTGGCCTCGTCGAGCGTGCCGGTCAGCGTGCCCTCGATCGCCATTGCCTTGAGCACGAACATTGCCGCCGGCGTGGCGAAGTTGCCGCCGAGCAGTCCGGTGATCACCACCTTGCCGCCCTTGGCCAGCACGCCGCTGGCGAACGCGAGCGACTTGTCGGAGCCGACGAAGTCGACCGCGGCATGGACGCCGCCGGTCGCCTTGAGGATCGCCCGGCGTGCCTCCTTGTCAGCCGGATCGAACGCGGCCCCGGCGCCCGCCTTGAGCGCCGCCTCGCGCTTGCCGGCGTCGATGTCGGCCACGATCGGCGCATGCGCAAACAACGCGCGCGCGATCGAAAGGCCCATCATGCCGACACCGCCGAGCCCGACCAGCAGCGCGGGGCCGCGTGCGGCGCGGTCGTGCAGCCGCTTGAGCGCCGAATAGGCGGTGAGGCCGGAGCACATCAGCGCGCCCGCGAACGACGGCGACAGCGGTGCGTAGTCGATGAGATAGCGCGGATGCGGCACCAGCACGTGCGAGGCGAAGCCGCCATCGGCCGAGACGCCGAGATGGCGGTTGGTCGAGCACAGGTTCTCTTCGCCGGACTGGCAGGCCGCGCATGTTCCGCAACCGATCCACGGATATACCGCGACCTTGTCGCCTGGTTTTACGCCCGCGGCGTCTGCGCCGACGGCTTCAATCGTACCGGCGATCTCGTGGCCGAGCGTGAAGGGCAGCGTGCGTCCCGCGCGCACGTCGAGCTGCTTGCCGTCGCCGAGCGTGAAATAGCCGTCCTGCATGTGCAGGTCGGAATGACACACGCCGCAACGGTCGATCCGGACCAGCACCTCGCTGCCCTGCGGCGCGGGGCAATCGACGATGGTCTCGCACAATGGAGTTTCGTAGGCAGTGAGCGACTGGCGGCGAAGCTGTGTCATGCGGTGAGTTTAGTCGATTGAAACGCATTCGCGAGCGCGACGAAGCCCGCAACCGGGATTTCCTCAGCTCGTGCGGTCGGCTCGATGCCGGCTGCGGCCAACAATGCCAGCGGATCGGCGCCCAGCGACTTGAGGCTCTGGCGCAGCATCTTGCGGCGTTGGCCGAACGCCGCCTCGGTCACGCGCTCCAGCGTGCGGCGGTCGCAGGGCAGGGGAGCCGCGCGCGGGATCAATTCCACCATCGACGACGTCACCTTGGGCGGCGGCACGAACGCCGACGGATGAATGTCGAACAGGATTTTTGCCTGTGCCCGCCAGCCGGTCAGCACCGAGAGCCGGCCGTATTGCTTGCCGCCCGGCGGGGCCACGAGACGCTCGGCCACTTCGCGCTGGAACATCAGCACCAGGCGGTCGAACCACGGCGGCCATGGCTCGGTCGAAAGCCAGTTCACCAGCAGCACGGACGCGATGTTGTAGGGCAGGTTGGCGACCACGCGCGCCGGACCGCTGTCGAGATGAGCTGTCGCGTCGAACGTCATGGCGTCGCCGGCGACGATAGTGAGCCGTCCGGGCGCAACCTGTGCGACCTCCTCGAGCGCCGCGACGGCGCGGTCGTCGCGCTCGATCGCCACCACCTTGCGCGCGCCCTGTGCCAGGAGCGCACGCGTCAGCCCGCCGGGTCCGGGCCCGATCTCTATCACCGTGACGCCATCGAGCGGGCCAGCGGCGCGAGCGATCCGTCCGGTCAGGTTGAGGTCGAGCAGGAAGTTCTGGCCGAGCGATTTCTTGGCGCCGAGGCCGTACCGGCGGATCACGTCGCGCAGCGGCGGCAGGTCGTCGATCGTCCCGCTCATCGCGTTCGTCACGGCAGCGCCGCGGCGGGCGTCCGTTGCTTTTTTTGGTCCATCGCCGCAAGCCGCCGTGCCAGCAAGAGCGCGGCGATCAGGCTCGACGGGCTGGCCTTGCCGCTGCCCGCGATGTCGAACGCGGTGCCGTGGTCGGGCGAGGTGCGCACGAACGGCAGGCCGAGCGTGACGTTGACCGCATGATCGAACGCCAGCGTCTTGATCGGGATCAGCGCCTGGTCGTGATACATGCAGAGCGCCGCGTCGTAGGTTTTTCGTGCGGCCTCGTGGAACATGGTGTCCGCCGGCAGCGGACCGCGGGCGTCGATTCCGTCGGCGATCAGCCGCTCGACCGCCGGACGCACCACGCTTGCATCCTCGCTGCCCATGGTGCCGTCCTCCCCGGCATGCGGATTCAATCCGGCGACCGCAAGCCGCGGCCGCGCGATGCCGAATCGCTCGGTCAGGTCGTGCGCCACGACGCGGCCGGTCTCGAAAATCAGATCCCGCGTGAGCCGTTCGGTGACGTCCTTGAACGCCATATGGATGGTCACCGGCACCACCGCGACCTCGGGCGACCACAGCATCATCACCGGCCACGCCGGATTGCCGGTCATCTCGAACGACAGCCGCGCGAGATATTCCGTGTGCCCGGGGTCCTCGAAGCCCGACTGATAGAGCACGCTCTTGGCGACCGGATTGGTGACGACCGCGGCGGCGCGGCCCGCGAGCACGTCCTCGACCGCGCGGCGGATCGAGGCGATCGCAGCCGGCGCGCTGGTGCCGTCCGGCCGGCCCGGTTCTGCGGTGGCCGCAAGGCCGAGCGTCACCACCGGCAGCGCGTGCACGAAGGCTGCGGCCGCGCCCGCCGGCTCGACCACTTCGATCGGCACGTCGAGCTTGAGCATCCTGGCCCGGCGTTCGAGCGATTGCGGATCGGCGAGAACGTAGAACGCTGGCAGATCGAGTTCGGCCCGGCGCAGCCACGTGGCCAGCGTGATGTCCGGCCCGATGCCCGCGGGTTCGCCCATGGTGAGCGCCAGCGGCCTGACCGGGGATCGCGACATCGGACCTACCGGTGCTCGATCATGGCTTGGCTGCGCAGTTCCTTGAGATATCGCTTGGAGTGCGCCTGGAACTGGGCCGACGCCATTTCTTCGCGGACCTCGCGCCGGCCCGGCGCGTTTTCGGCGGTGGAGGGCTTCTTGCCGCACAGCGCGTAGATTTCGACGCCCTGTGCGGTGACCTCAGGCGTGCTCAGCTTGCCGATCTCGGTCTTTTCCAGAACGTCGCGCAATTGCGGCGGCAGGTCGGCGGTGCTGCGCGTCACCGGCGCGCGCACGGCGACGTCGCGCAGCGTGCGCGCCAGCAGGATGCCCTCCTGGCAGCCAGAGAACCTTGCCCGCAACGCCTCGGCCTCCTTCGCCCGTGCCGCGACCATGGCAGGGGGCGATCCGCTCGGCACGATGAACAGGATCGGCCGCAGCGTGTAGTCGGTTCCCGAAATCTTGGTGGCGTCGGCGCGCGATTCCAGCTTCGCCATGATGTCGCGGTCGGAGAACTGGAAGCTGCTTTGATATTTGCCGCGGATGATCTGCGACCAGACGATGTCGGCCTTGATGCGGGACTTGAGCGTGCCCGGCAGGACATTGGCTCTCGCGAGCTGATCGAGAAATTGCTGGGAGGTCAGGCGCGCTCGCCGCGCCATGTTGGTCAGGGCATTTTCGACGTCGGCATCGATGCTCTCGATGGCAAAGCGCCGGAGCAATTGAATTTTCAGCTTCTCGTCGATCAGTTCGTCGAGCACCTCCTGGCGCGACGCGTTCTTGTGGGCCGAAATCTGGATCAGCCGGGTGCGCTGCTCGATGTCGAAGTTGGTGATGGGATCGCCGTTCACGAGGGTAACGACCTGCGCCCCGGCTTCGCCCGTCATTCCGGCCAACGCGGCGAGCATCAGCGTGGCCGCGGCGAACAGGTGGCGGCCCATCCGCAGGCAAGCGGATTTGCGGAGTAAGTTAGGTTGTTTTCGCATCGCAACGTCCATTGCTCTCACGTCGCCCCTCAAGTTCTAGCCCTAAATTTCGGCCTCAAGTTTTGGCCGTCGGAAACTCGGGATGTCGGCCGTGCCGGTTGCCTGGGGTCGCTGTTCTATAGCCCGCCCGGCAGACCGCCGACAGACTGTCCAATCGAGGTGCCGCCCAGCGTCCGCAGGCTCAACTGCAGCATCAGCCGGTGATCGACCGCAGCGTTGCCGCTGTAAGTATAGCTGGTGATGTAGTTCAAGCCGAGGATCAGGCAGTCGTCGATGTATCCGATGCCGAACTGCGTCTGATCGAACTTGCTGGCGTCGATGTCGTAACGTGCCGCGATTGTCGCCACCCAGTTCGTGTTCAGCTTGATCGAGGTCTGGCCGAGGATGCCCTCGCGCCGTGTCAGGAAGCCGAGTTGCGGCTGGGCGTCATAGCTGCCGTAGAGCACCGCGACCGACCAGCGATCGTAGTTGGCCCGGCCCTCCAGCTCGAAGCGGCGTACGGCGAAGTTCTGCTCGTCGAAACGGTAGCGCGTCGTGAACGTGTAGGTCTTGTCGGGCTGATAGGCCAGCCGCGCCACGTAATCCGAGCGGGTTTTGTCGAGGCCACTGCCCAAGCCGGTGTTGGCGACGTCGCCCTGCGCAAACGAGTTGACGCCGAACATGTGATACGATTGGCCGAACATCGCGTTGACGAAGCCGCCGCGATTGAACTGCGTCGTGGCCTGGACGCCGACGTTGGTTCGCCCGCCGCCCTCCATGCGATCCCAGCCCGAGAATTTGTCGACGCGGAACAGGTTGCCGTCGTCGAAGATCAGGCTCTGGGCGTCCTCGTTCGGCAGCTTGCCGATGCGCGGCTCGTTCGGGCGCACGATGACCTGGGCGATCGGCTCGATCGTGGTCGTGCCCCAGGTCTGCACGTTGATGAACGGATAGCGGTACTCGACGCCGGCGGTCGGCATCGCGCGCAGCTCGGTATGATCGCCGGGCTGCAGGTAGTTGGAGACGCCGATGTCCGATTTCACCGAGAACGCGGCGGCGTCGCCACGCAGCGTCACGAACGGCGTGAAAATCTGGCCGTAGGGGTCGGTGATGCTGCGCTTCCACTGGGTTTGCGCAGAGGCGCGCGTGTAGGTGCCCGGTACGCCGCGCAACAGGCAGTTGGTCTGGATCTTGACCGTCGGGTCGGCGCTGGCGGGTCCGCACAATCCGAGATTGACCGCGGTCGAGGTGATCGGATCGAGCGCGGCTTGCGCCCGGCTCAGGCTGGTCAGGTTGATGCTGTAGCCCAGCTCGCCGCCGAGCACGGGATTGCCGAAGGTGTAATTGTAGTCGACGACCGGATGCACGACCGGAATCTGGCGCTGCACGTCGGCCTCGGAGAACCCGTAGTAGTGGATGGCGCGGGTGTCGAAGTAGCTGCGGTCGCCCTTGCCGGAGATATAGACCTGCGAGACGCCCTCGGTCAGTCCGGTGCGGAACGGATCGACATAGTTGCGGTGCCCCGAGAGCGGATAGTCCTGGAAGAACGTCTTGTCCGACGGCATCACGCCGTCGAAGCCCCACCACCATTTGTTGTTGAGCGCGAACTGGCCCGAAGTCTCCAGGCTGCCGCGCCAGTCGCGGAAGCCCGGGGTGAGGGTGCCGTCGTCGCGTCGGAACACGTTGCGGTCGAGCTGATAGACGCCGGCGGCGCGCACCGTGAAGGCGCCGTTGACCAGCCGCTGCCGGTATTCGCCTTGCAGCACCGGACCCTGCTTGGTGGTGACCAGCGGCGAGAAGGTGAAATCGTAGTCCGGCGCCAGCGCCCAGTAGTACGGCACCTCGACACCCAGACCGTATTTTCCGCTGGAGGAGACGATCGGCAGCAGCATGCCGGTCTTGCGTTTCACCGTCGGATCGGGCGCCGACATGTAGGGGAAGTAGGCGATCGGCTTGCCGAAGAATTCGAGACTGGCGTTCTCGAAGTACACCATCTTCTCGCCTTCGTCGTGGATGATCCGCGCCGCCGTCACCTGCCACAGCGGCGGCTTCTTCGGGTCGTCCTTGCAAGGTTCGCAGGCGGTGTAGACGCCGCTATGGAACACGGTGAAATTGCCGCCGGACCGGTCGGCGCGCGCCGCCGCCATGCGGGTCTGCTCGGGTGCATCCAGCCGCAGCGAGTCGACGAAGCCGTCGCGGAAGTCGTCGCTCAGGTTCATGATCTCGCCGTAGGTGATCTTGCCGTCCGGCTCGGTCAGACGGACGTTGCCTTCGGCGGTCACCCGCTTGGTGGTCTCGTCGTACGTCAGCTTGTTGGCTTCGAGCGTCGCGCCGCCGTGGTACGCCTGGACGTTGCCGACCGCCGAAATGCGCTTGTTGGTGTAATCGTACTGGACCTCGCGCGCCTGCAGCAGCATCGGCGCGTTGCCGGCTTGATTGCGCTGCGCGGCGCTGGGCTGGGCGCGCACCGGCCGGTCGGGGAACCGCAGCAGGTTGTTGCTCTGGGCGAATGCCGGCGCAGCGTCGAGCCAGCAGCCGAACGCGAACGCCGCCACCATCACCGGGATGAAGCTTCCGATCCGCACCCGTCGACTCATGAAGGGACGAGTGCTGGCAAAACGCGCCATCAACCGTCCTCCTGGTAAAGCAACGCCAGAAATCCCGTCATCCCACCCACAAGCACAGGTAGCCAGGCCGCGGCCACAGGGTGGAGCAGCTCGGCTTTGCTCAGATCGTCAGTTACTTTCGACATGACATAAAGCAAAAAGCCCGCTGTAACGCCACCCAGAACCATCTTTTGCACCCCGCCGAAGCGGAAGAACCTTAAGCTGAAGGCCGCCGCCAGCAGCACCATGGCGGCCAGCATGAACGGCCGCGACAGCAGCTTCTGATACTGCAGCCGGTATCCGGCTGCCGTCAGGCCGGCGTGTTCGGCCATCCGGATGTAGAGCGGAAGCTGCCAGAACGGCACGGTTTCAGGGGTGGAGAAGCTTTCCCGCACCTGTTCGGGGGTCAGATTTGTGCTCAGCAGATAGGATTCCCGGTCCGCCGGCGGTGCGCCGATCGGATACACCCGGGCATCGGTCAGTCGCCAATGGCCGGGTTCCAGCACGGCGGCCTTGGCCTCGACCCGTTCCACGAAACTCCCGGCGGTGTTGAACAGAAAGGCCGTCACGGTTCCCAGCCGCACACCCTGCTCGTAGCTGGTGGTTGCGTTGAGGATCGATTGCCCGTCCGCGCTGCGCTGGCGTCCCCAGAAGCTGCCGCCCGCGGACTGGCCGCCCGCGCGCGTGCCGGACAGTTCCGTTTCCATGCGCTTGGACTGTTCATGCAGGACCGCGGCCACCGGATTGTAGACTGCGGTGGCGAAGGCGCCGAAAATGATCGCGACCAGCAGCGCGGGCGCGACGAATTGCCAGGCCGACATGCCGGCGGAGCGCGCGATCACCAGTTCGAGCCGGCGCGACAGCCCGAGGTAGCAGGACATCGCGCCGATCAGCACGCAGAACGGCATGATGCGTTCGGTGACCTGCGGCACCCGGTAGAGCGAGGTCTTCGCCACCATCCAGGCCGAAAGGTCCGGCACGTCGGCGTGACGCCGCAGCAGCTCGATGTAATCGATCAGCGCGATCAGCGCGAACACGCCGGCGAACACGGCGCCGACCGCGCTCAGAAAGCGCCAGCCGAAATAGCGCGACAGCGTGCCCGCGATCGGCGTCATGGCTTCGCCCCCGCGGTGGAGCCGATGCGGCGCGCGAAATAGTCGGCGATCATGTCGCCGGCCCGCAGCAGGAACGCCGGCGGCTCGATGATCAGCCCGCGCGCGATCGCAAAGCCGCCCAGGCCGATGACCGCGAACGCCGCCACGTATTGCAAAGCCAGGAACGCCGGCGTCTGCACGCCGAACACCGTGCTGGCGAAGCCGATCAGGCGCAGACCCGCAACGCCGCCGATCACCGCGAGGATCGACCAGGCGCGGCTCTGCCGCGTGGTGCGCGGCGCGCCAAGATAAGCAAACGCAATCACCATGAACGCAAACGGGTAGATCGGAGCCATCACGCGGTCATGGAACTCGGCGCGGAACTGGCCCGGCTGCGCCTTGTAGGCGGGGTCGTTCGGATCGGGCGAGATCAACTCCCACAGGTAGCGCTCGCGCACCGAGTAGTTGATGGTCTGCTGTCCGCCTGCGAACTGCGACAGGTCGAAGCCGTTCTTGTCGAACAGCACGATATGCGGGTCGCGCTCCTTGGCGTCCTGGCGCTGGATGCTGCCGTTCTCGAGCACCAGGAAGCTGCCGCGCTCGTTCTTGATGATCTCGCCCTGCTCGGCGACGATGGTGATGCGCTCGCGCGGATTGCGCCGGTCGTCGAGCATCAGCCCGGCGAGCAGGCCATTCGGCCGCCGCTCGCGGATATGGAACGTCAGTCCGGATTCGATCGGGATGAAGCGGCCGGGCTGCACGATGTTGGTGACCAGGTCGGCGCGCACCTCGGTCACCCAGCGGCGCAGCATCCGCAGCCCTTCGGGCGCGATGTAGACGCTGATCGAGGCGACCAGGATCGACACCACCGCGGCCACCGCGATGAACGGCCGGATCAGATGGATGGGCGGCATGCCGGCCGCGTTCATCACGATGATCTCGGAATCGGTGCCGAGCTTGTTGAGCGTATGGGCGACCGCGATCACCAGCGCAATCGGCGCGATCACCAGGATGAGCAGGGGGATGATCAGGCTGGTGATACCGATGAACACCAGGATGGTTTGGCCCTGGTTGGTGACGATATCGAGATCGCGCAGCGCCTGCGTCACCCAGATGACGGCAGTCAGGCTGATCAGCACCACGAGGAACGCCCCGAAGGTGGTGCGAAAAATATACCCGCCGATAGACCCCATCCGCCTGCGCAGTCCCCACTCTTGGACGGGCCGCCCGCCGGCGTCCGGATCCCCGTCCGAACGTGGCGTTTACGATAAGCGAGCCGATCCCCCCTGCAGTATGCCTTGATCGTTGCACAAAGTGGCTGGGGCAAGGCAAAGCTGTTGAACATGCACAACAAAAAGTTAATGCAGGGCGGCGCCGGGGGGCGCCGCGGGGCTCTGGAACGGCTGGCGCGCAGGCCGTCGCCACGGACCCTTCCGGGACGCCGACCCGGTGGTAAACGAGGGGTTAATCGCGTCCCAGGCTTGGCAGGAGTGCTCAGGCCGCGCCATATGGGCGCAATCGTCGCATTTTCCCGCATGAGGATCGCCATGGCCGATGCCGCCCCGAAGCTCGGATTCGCTGCATTTTCTGCCCCGCCGAAGGGCGTTCTGATCCTGTTTGCCGAGGAGGGGCTCAAATTCGGTCCTGCAACCCGCAAGCTCCTGTCGCCGGCCGGCGACCTGGTGCAACGGGCGGCCGCGGCCGAGCGGTTTACCGGCAAGATCGGCAGCACGCTCGACATCGCGGCGCCGACCGGACTTTCGGTTTCCCGGCTGTTCGTGATCGGCGCCGGCAAGGCCGGCAAGCTCAAGACCCAGGACTTCGCCAAGCTTGGCGGCTCGGCCAAGGGCAAGGTGCCGTCGTCCGCCACCGAGGCCACGATCCTGGCCGAACTCGCCTCCGGCGCGATGAAGCCCGAGCACACGGCCGAGATCGCGCTCGGAGTTCGGCTGCGTGGCTACACGTTCGACCGCTACAAGACCAAGCGGAAGGAAGGCGAAGACAAACCGGTGGCGCTGAGCGTCACGTTCGCGGTCGCCAATGTCCCGGCGGCGCAGAAGGCGTGGACCCAGCGCCAGGGTCTGGCCGAGGGCGTCGTGATCGCGCGCGACCTGGTCAACGAACCGGCCAACGTGCTCTACCCCGAGGAGTTCGCCCGCCGAGCGCTCGAATTGAAGAAGCTCGGCGTCGAGGTCGAGGTGCTCGACGTCAAGGCGATGAAGAAGCTCGGCATGAACGCGCTGCTTGGCGTCGGCCAGGGCTCGGAGCGCGAGAGCCGCACCGTCATCATGCGCTGGAACGGCGGCAAGAAGGGCGCCGCGCCGGTCGCCTTCATCGGCAAGGGCGTGGTGTTCGACACCGGCGGCATCTCGATCAAGCCGGCCGCCGGCATGGAAGATATGAAGGGCGACATGGCCGGCGCGGCCTGCGTGGTCGGGCTGATGCACGCGCTCGCCGCGCGCAAAGCGCGGGCCAACGTCGTGGGCGCCATCGGCATCGTCGAAAACATGCCCGACGGCAAGGCGCAGCGGCCCGGCGACATCGTCACCACCATGAACGGCCAGACCATCGAGATCATCAACACCGACGCCGAGGGCCGTCTGGTGCTGGCCGATGTGCTGCATCTGGTGAACACCCGCTACAAGCCGGAGTTCATGATCAATCTTGCCACGCTCACCGGCGCGATCATGGTGGCGCTCGGCGTCGAATACGCCGGGCTGTTTTCTAACAACGACAAGCTTTCCGAGCGCCTCACCAAGGCCGGCCAGACCACTGGCGAGCGGGTGTGGCGCATGCCGCTCGGACCGGAATACGACAAGATGATCGATTCCAAGTTCGCCGACATGAAGAACACCGGCGGCCGCTACGGCGGCTCGATCACCGCGGCGCAGTTGCTGCAACGCTTCGTCGACAAGACGCCGTGGGCGCATCTCGACATCGCCGGCACCGCGATGAATTCGCCGCAGAATGAGATCAACAAGAGCTGGGGCTCGGGCTGGGGCGTGCGGCTGCTGGAGCAGTTGGTGGCGGAGCATTACGAGAAGTAGCGACGCTTCGCCGCGGATATGTTAGGATATCGCCATGTCGAAACTTCTCGACCAGGCCGTAGCTCAGGCTCGCACATTGTCGGAAGACGAGCAGGACGAAGCTGCAGAGATGTTGCTCGCCCTGATTTCAAAACGGGATGAACCGATCGAACTGGATGAAGAAACGACCGCGGCGATCCAGGAAGGGCTCGATCAGGCCCGCCGGGGAGAGTTCGTGAGCGACGAAGAAATGGCGGCTTTCTTCAAACGGCACGGCATGTGAGAATTCGCTACACACCTCGATCGCGCGACGATCTTGCCGCTATCTATGACCATCTGTTTTTGCGTTCTCCGGTTGCCGCCAAGATGGTGATTTCGAGAATTGAACGGCGCGTCTCGCGGCTTGTCGATTTTCCCGAAATTGCTCCGGTCACGGACACTGTCAGTGTACGCCAACTCACACTGGTTCGCTACGACTACAAGATTTATTATCGCGTGGACCGAGACGTGATTTCGATCCTTCACATCCGGCACGCAGCCCGCCGTCCCTCGCAAGGCGAACCATGACCGAAGTTCTGTTCTACCACCTGCAACGTCAGCCGCTCGAACGCGTGCTGCCGTCGCTCCTGGAAAAATCCCTGGAGCGTGGCTGGCGCGTCGTGGTGCAGGCGGCGACCGACGAGCGCATCGACGCGCTCGACGCGCATCTGTGGACCTATCGCGATGACGGTTTCCTGCCGCACGGCACCGCGCGCGAGGCGGAGGTGGCCGCGTTGCAGCCGGTGCTGCTGACCACCGGGGACCACAATCCGAACGGCGCGACCGTTCGCTTCCTGCTCGACGGCGCGCCGGTGCCCGCCGATGCGTCGGCGTATGAGCGCATCGTGCTGATGTTCGACGGCGAGGATGACGACGCCGTTGCAGCGGCGCGCACGCGTTGGAGCGAGGCCAAGGCGCAAGGGTTTGCCTGCACCTATTGGCAGCCTGACGAGCAGGGGCGGTGGGTCAAGAAGGCCTGATGCCCTTCTGCATCCGAAAGGGTGCGGGGGACGGAAACCCACACGAATCCTGAGCAATCCGCACTTATCCCCGCTCGTTGGGACGGCCGTATACTGCTGCCGTTCTGTCCAATGGAAGGGCGTTGTCATGAGACGTCGGTCAGCGGGACAGGATGCGGCGGCCTGCGGGCGGGGCTCGTAACCCTGCACTCGGGCGGTTCCGGGCATCAACCGGGCGATACTAGGGTTGCTCTGTCAGGTGCTGACTGCATTGGCCCAGCGCGAATGCCGGGTTCAAGAAGCTTGGCCCGGGACTGTTAAATGCCGCGGTGGAGCGCCGGGAGGCGCTGTTAAAATTATAGGATGCGCTTTTCGGCGCTCCGCCTCCCTTCTGGGAGGGAAAGGGGAATGCAGGCGAACCCGGCGCCTGACAAACAATACGGGCGGCGGAGCGTTGGCTAACGCCGGCTGTTTGAAAACCGAAACCAGACGCGTTAACGACGGGCGCAGTGTCGCGTTGCGGCCGCCGCGATGGTGACGCAAAGTCGCGGTTGAGTCGAAACCAGGATGCGCCGGAGCGGGATCGAGCGAATGCAGCGTGTTGTCACCATGGTCTTTGTTGCGGCTGTCCTCGGCGGCTGTGCCATGCCGGACCTGGACACGTACCGTGGGTTCGATATGTCCGCTTTCCGCCCGGCGACCACTGCTGCGCTGCGCGAAACCGTGGCCCGTCCCGTCACGGCCGAGGACCTCGTCGATGCGCAAGGCCGCTGCGCCGGGACGGCTCTCGATCCTGGCGACCCCGCGGCGCAGGCCGTGCCGATGGTCCCGAGCGGCATCGCGTTGGAAATGACGGAATGCGACGTGGTCAAGCGGGCCGGCGCCCCGGAGAAGATCGATATCGGCGCCAACGAGCGCGCCGACCGCACCGCGGTGCTCACCTATATCCGCGGCGGGCGGCCCGGCATCTACCACTTCACAGCGGGCCGGCTGACGCTGATGGAGCGCGCGCCCGAACCGCCGCCAGCGCCCCGGCCCGTGCGGCAGGCGCCCCGGCCCAAGCGCACGTCGTCGTAACGACGGGAAGTCTTCAGGCCGTCGCGGTCTCAAGCGCGGCGCCGGCCGCCAGCCATTCTTCTTCGGCTTTCGCCAGCGCGATCGCGACATCGGATCGGGTCTTGGCCAGCGCCGCACCCTTGCCGGGATCACGCACGAACAGGCCGGCGTCGGCCAGCGCCGTGTCGAGCTTTTCAAGCTCCTTGGTCAGCCGCGCGATTTCGGCCTCCGCACGCGCGACCTGCTGGCGCAGCGGCTTGGGATCGGCGCGCTTGCTCTCGACGCTCACGCGTGGCGGCTTTGCGGTTCGCTTGCGGGCCGCGCGTTCGGCGCCTTCTTCGCTTCGATCGGACAGCACGGCGCGGCGATAATCGTCGAGGTCGCCCTCGAACGAACTCACGGTGCCATTCGCCACCAGCCAGAGCCGGTCGGCGCAGGCATCGAGCAGGTGGCGGTCATGCGACACCAGGATGGTCGCGCCGGAATAGTCGTTGATCGCTTCGATCAAGGCGGCACGGCTGTCGATGTCGAGATGGTTGGTCGGCTCGTCGAGGATGAGCAGGTGAGGCCCGCCCCAGGTCGCGAGCCCAAGCGTCAGCCGTGCTTTTTCGCCGCCTGACAGCTTGTCCACCTTGGTGTCCGCGGCCTGGCCGGAAAATCCCAGCGAACCCGCGACCGCGCGCACCTTCGATTCCGGGGCGTCCGGCATCAGTTCGCGGACGTGGTCGTACACGCTGTCGAAAGGATCGAGCTCTTCGAGCTGGTGCTGCGCGAAATAGGCGATCTTGAGTTTCGAGGCTCGCGTCACGGTGCCCTGAAACGCCGCGAGCCGGCCGGCGATCAATTTCACCAGCGTGGACTTGCCGTTGCCGTTGGAGCCGAGCAGCGCGATGCGATCGTCGTCGTCGATCCGCAGCGACAGCTTCCGCAACACCGGACGGTCGCGTTCGTAGCCGACGGTGACGTCGTCGAGCACGATGATCGGCGGCGACAAGAGCTTATCGGGCTCGGGAATCTTGATCGGCAGCACTTCGCTGGTGACGATGGCGGAAACCGGCCCCATTTTTTCCAGCATCTTGACGCGCGACTGCGCCTGCCGCGCCTTTGTCGCCTTGGCCTTGAAGCGGTCGATGAAGGATTGCAGGTGCTTGCGCTGCGCTTCCTGCTTCTTGACCATCTTCTGGTCGAGCATCAGCCGCTCGTTGCGCAGCCGCTCGAAATCCGAATAGCCGCCGCGATAGAGCGTCAGCTTCTGGTTCTCCAGCGACAGGATGAAATTGACCGAGGTGTCGAGCAGGTCGCGATCATGGCTGATGATGATCATGGTGCGCGGATATTTCGCCAGATGATCCTGCAGCCAGAGCGTGCCTTCGAGATCGAGGTAGTTGGTCGGCTCGTCGAGCAGGAGCAGGTCGGGCTCGGAGAACAGCACCGCCGCAAGCGCCACGCGCATGCGCCAGCCGCCGGAGAATTCCGAGCAGGGCCGCTGCTGGTCTTCCCCGGAAAAGCCCAGGCCCGAGAGGATCGCGGCGGCGCGCGCCGGTGCGGCATAGGCGCCCATATCGGCGAGCCGGATCTGGATCTCGGCGATCTGATGCGGGTCCTGCTCGATCTCGGCCTGCTCCAGCAGGCGGTTGCGCTCGACGTCAGCCTTGAGAACCACCTCGACCAGGCTCTCAGGGCCATTGGGCGCCTCCTGCGCCAGCCGCCCGACACGCCAGCGCGACGGAATTTCGATGTCGCCCTGTTCGTGCGGGGCGTCACCGGTGATGACGTTGAACAGGGTGCTCTTGCCGCTGCCGTTGCGGCCCACGAGCCCGATGCGGGCGCCCTCCGTGATGCGCGCGGAGGTGCGATCGAGCAGCAGGCGGCCGGCGATGCGGACGGACAGATCGTCGATGATGAGCATGCGGCGGGCTTTTTGACCGAGGAATGTGGATGAAGCAATCGTTTTCGGTGTTCCCGCACTTGCACGCAATGATCGGCGCGGCGATGCTGTGCGGCTAGTCCCGCGATCGTCGGCCGGGCAAGGGGAGGTTCATCCTGTGCGTTCCCGGATGCCAGGAGGCGGTGCGGCACGCACTCACTCGCCGCGGTTTCTTCAAGGGCGCGGCCGCTGCGGGCTTTGCCGCCACTGCAGTGACTTCGGCCGAAGCGGCGCCTGCGGCCGCGCCGCGGCGTTTCAGGTCGGTGGTCGATCTGACCCACACCATGTCGCCGGAATTCCCGACGTTCTTCGGCGTGCCGGGCATCGAGCTGCAGAAACAATTCGACTTCAAGAAAGACGGCTTCAATCTCAACTGGTGGCGCGTCATCGAGCACGCCGGCACCCATCTCGACGCGCCGATCCATTTCTCGGAGAACGGGGCCACGGTCGAGAAGATCGCGGCCGAGACTTTGGTCGTCCCGCTCGCGGTGGTCGATGTGCGCGGCCGCGCGGCCCAGAATGCCGATTACCTGCTGTCACGCCAGGACCTGCTCGACTGGGAGAAGAAGAATCGCAAGCTGCCGGACAATTGCTGCGTGGCGATGCTGTCCGGCTGGGGACAGTATGTCGGCGACGCGGCGAAATTCACCGGCAGCGCTGGCGGCGTGTTCCATTTTCCCGGCTTCTCGCCGGAGGCCGCCGAGTGGTTGATGAAGGAGCGCAAGGTTACGGGCATCGCGTCCGACACGCTGTCGCTCGACAACGGACCGTCGAAGGATTTCAGGGTTCACACGATGTGGCTGCCGTCCGGCCGCTGGGGCCTGGAGAACGTCGCCAACCTCGACAAGGTGCCGGCGGCGGGCGCCACATTGGTCGTGGGTATCGCGAAGGTGAAGGACGCAACCGGCGGGCCGGCGCGATTGATCGCCCTGGTCTGACGGTTTTCCTCTCGCGAAGCCCCGGTCCCGCTCGCGCGGGGCCGGGGATTTTCGGATCGGTCGATCAGTAGCAGACGTTCACTCGGCGAACCCGCGGGCCCCACGGCGTTTCGACGACACGCCGAACGTAACAGCCGTATCCGTATCCGGCGGCAAAGACCGGGCCGCCGTAGAAGCCGTAGCCGCCGCCGCGCCAATGGCCGTGGCCATGACCGTGATGATGATGGTGATGCTTGTGCTTCCAGCCAGCCGATGCTTCGGTGGTGGTGGTGACGAGCGACGCGGTGCCGAGTGCAGCAATGGCAGCCAGCGTAAGGGCGAGCTTGCGGATCATGGTGGTTCTCCTTGGGGCCGGATGTGCCTCGCACATCTCATGTCCCATCAGTCGCGGTGCTCTGCCGGGAGGTTCAATCCGCCGACGCGATAAACGCTGCTGAACCCTTGTTCAGTCGGCCGATTTTCGGGTCATGGCGGCTCAAGGAAGGCAAATCCTTGCCGGCTTCCGGGCCGGTCGGTATAAGCTGCGGCAACCCGTTTCGGGCTTTAGCAAACCAAACAAAGGACCCAACACGATGGCGGTCGAGCGCACCTTTTCGATTCTCAAGCCCGATGCCACCGCACGCAACCTCACGGGCGCCGTCAACGCCATGATCGAGCAGGCCGGTCTTCGCATCATTGCGCAGAAACGCGTGCGCATCACCAAGGAGCAGGCCGAGACGTTCTACGGCGTGCACCGCGCACGGCCGTTCTTCGGCGAACTGGTGTCGTTCATGACCTCCGGTCCGGTGGTGGTGCAGGTGCTTGAAGGCGACAACGCGATCGCCAAGTACCGCGACATCATGGGCGCCACCGATCCGTCGAAGGCGGCCGCGGGTACGATCCGGAAGGTGCATGCGAAATCGATTGGGGAGAACTCAGTTCATGGGTCCGACGCGGCGGACACGGCGGCGCAGGAAATCGCCCAGTTCTTCGCCGGCAACGAAATCGTCGGATAACAGTGATCCTGAAATGTGGCGCTCCGCCACGTCTGTTTGCTAGTGAAGGTGCGCGCTGCATTTGTACACTGGGCAGCGCGTAGCCATACGCCAGCGTCGTCGTCTGCCGGTCGGAGCGGACGCTAGGGCAACAAGGGAAGGAACCTCAGGTGAGTCACTTTTGGGCGGACTTGATGGCGCCGGCGTTCTGGATCGCCGTCGGTCAGATCATTTGGATCAATATCCTTCTTTCTGGCGATAACGCCGTCGTCATCGCGCTGGCTTGCCGCTCGCTGCCACCGAAGCAGCGGTTCTGGGGTATCCTGCTGGGCGCCGGCGCTGCCGTGCTGCTCCGCATCTTTTTCACCGTCATCATCGCCCAGATCATGGGTGTTCCGTTCCTCAAGCTGGTCGGCGGCGTACTGCTGCTCTGGATCGCGATCAAGCTGATTGTGCCGAGCGAGGAGCACGGCGCAGACAGCGTCAAGGCCGGCGACACGCTGATGCGTGCGGTCTGGCTCGTCACCGTGGCCGACATCGTGATGAGCCTCGACAACGTGATCGCGATCGCGGCTGCGGCCGAGACCGCGGCGATGCGGGTCGATATGGCCAACGCGCTGCTGATCAAGACGACATTGATCGTGTTCGGTCTTGCGACCAGCGTTCCGCTGATCATTGCCGGGAGCGCGCTGCTGATGAAGGTGATGGAGAAATATCCTCTCCTGGTCTGGGCCGGCGCCGCCTTGCTCGGTTGGGTCGCAGGCGAGATCATCGTCAAGGACGCCGCCGTAATCAGCTATCTGGGCCAGGAGTTCGTGGACAAGATCCATCTCTGGGCTGCGGCCGTCGGAGCGGTCTTCGTGGTTGCGCTCGGCTGGGCCATCCGCCGTGCCAAGCACAAGGGCATGACCGATGCGCCGCTGATCGTGGATTCGCCCGGCCCGGACGATTTTCCACACACGGCTGCGGCTCCGCGGCCGGCGCGGGACCAGCACTAGGGTCCGTGTTAAGCTGGGGGCGATGAATCAACTCATTCGCCCCCAGCCCAAGCCTACGACTAAGCCTGTGATCCGGGTCGCGGTCTCCGCTTGTCCGCACGACTGTCCTTCGACCTGCGCGCTTGAGGTCGAGGTGCTGGATTCGCACACCATCGGGCGGGTGCGCGGGGCTTCCGACAACGATTACACGGCGGGCGTGATCTGCGCCAAGGTCGCGCGTTACGCCGAACGCGTTCACCATCCCGACCGCCTGACTCGGCCGCTGATCCGCAAGGGCGCCAAGGGCTCGGGTTCGTTCGAGCCGGTCTCCTGGGATGCCGCGCTCGACCTGGTCGCCGAGAAATTCCTGGCCGCGGAAGCGCAGCACGGCGCAGAAGCCGTGTGGCCCTATTACTACGCCGGCACCATGGGGCTGGTGATGCGCGACGGCATCCACCGGCTGCGCCACGCCAAGAAATACTCCGGCTTCCATTCCACCATCTGCGTCAACGCGTCCTACACCGGCTTCGCCGCCGGCACCGGCAAGATCGCCGGGCCCGACCCGCGCGAGATGGCGAAATCCGATCTGGTGGTGATCTGGGGCACCAATCCGGTGAACACCCAGGTCAACGTGATGACCCACGCGGTGCGCGCCCGGAAAGAACGCGGCGCCAAGGTGGTCGCGGTCGATGTCTATCAGAATGGCACGATGGAGCAGGCCGATCTCGCGGTGCTGGTGAAGCCCGGTACCGACGGCGCGCTGGCCTGCGCGGTGATGCATTGCCTGTTCCGCGACGGCAAGGCGGACTGGGACTATCTCGACAGGTACACCGACGCGCCGCGCGAGCTGGAAGCGCATGTGCGTACCCGCGGACCGGATTGGGCGTCCGTCATTACCGGATGTCCGGTGGAAACGATCGAGGAGTTCGCCCGGCTGGTCGGCTCGACCAAACGCGCCTATTTCCGGCTCGGCTACGGCTTCGCGCGCTCGCGCAATGGCCCGGTCAACATGCACGCCGCCAGTTGCATCCCGGCGGTCACCGGCGCGTGGCTGCACGAAGGCGGCGGGGCCTTCCACAACAACGCCGACATCTATCACTGGAACAAGTCGATGATCGAAGGCAGCGACGTGCGCGACGGCACGGTGCGCATGCTCGACCAGTCGCGTATCGGCGCCATTCTGTGCGGCGACGAGAAATCGCTCGCAGGCGGCCCGCCGGTCACGGCCTTGCTCATTCAGAACACCAATCCGGTCTCGGTGTGCCCGGATCAGGAATTGGTCAAGCGCGGCTTCGCGCGCGAGGACCTGTTCACCTGCGTGCACGAGCAGTTCATGACAGAGACCGCGCGGATGGCCGATGTCGTGCTGCCCGCGACCATGTTCCTGGAGCACGACGACGTCTACCAGGGCGGTGGTCACCAATACATTCTGCTGGGCGGCAAGGCGATCGAGCCGTTGGGCGAATGCCGATCGAACCACGAGGTGATTTGCGGACTGGCCGAACGTGTCGGCGCGCAGCATCCGGGGTTCGAGATGACGGCGCGCGAGCTGATCGATTGGACGCTGCAGAAATCAGGCTGGGGCACGCTGGAGCGGCTCGAGCGCGAAAAATGGATCGACTGCCAGCCGGACTTCGACACCGCCCATTACGTGAAAGGCTTCGCATATCCGGACGGCAAGTTCCGCTTCAAGCCGGACTGGCCGAGAGTGCCGTTCCGCAGCGCCTATCCCGCCGGTCCGGTTGAAGCGATGCCGAAGCTGCCGGATCACTGGCCCATCATCGAGGAAGCCGACGACGCGCACCCGTTCCGGCTGGCGACCTCGCCGTCACGCGGCTTCCTCAATTCGACCTTCAACGAGACAGCCAGCTCGCGAAAGGTCCAAGGCGGCCGCCCGACCGTGATGATCCATCCCGACGATGCGGCGCGGCTTGCCATCGCCGATGGAGACGCAGTGCTCCTCGGCAACACGCGCGGGCAAGTGTATCTGCATGCCAAGCTGTTCGACGGCGTGCGCAAAGGCGTGCTGATTGCGGAATCGATCTGGCCGAACGACGCCTATCCCGACGGCCGCGGCATCAACACGATCACCGGCGCCGACGCCATCGCGCCCTATGGCGGCGCGGCATTCCACGACAACAAGGTCTGGATCAGGCCGGCGATGGCTTCAGCTTCGGCTTGATGCGGGCACGCCTTGCGGCATTGCCATGCCGTCGATCCAGCAGATGCCATCGACGATGCGCACGCGATCCTCGGCGACCAGCTTGAGCGCCAACGGATAGATTTCGTGCTCGACCGTCAGCACGCGCGCGGCGAGCGTTTGCTCGGTGTCGCCGGCGGCGATTGCAACGGCGCCCTGCGTAATGATCGGGCCCGAATCCATCTCTGGCACCACGAAATGAACCGTCGCGCCATGCTGCTTGGCGCCGGCAGCGAGCGCCCGTGCGTGGGTATCGAGCCCTTTGAACGCCGGCAGAAGTGCCGGGTGGATGTTCAGGAGCCGCCCCTCCCACTGTGCAATGAACCAGGGCGTCAGCAGCCGCATAAAGCCCGCGAGACAGACGATGTCGATCCGACGTGCCACGATCTCAGCCTGCATCGCGCGCTCGAAGGCCTCGCGGTCCTTGCCGAAGGTCCGGTGATCGACCACGGCGGTGGCGATGCCGGCTGAACGCGCGTGCGAGAGTCCCTGAGCTGTCGGATCGTTCGAAAGAACCAATGCAATCTCGGCCGGATAGCTTTGGTCTTTCGCGGCCTCGATCAGCGCCACCATGTTGGAGCCGCGGCCGGAGATCAGGACGGCGACGCGCTTGCGAGCCATGGCGAACCTTGGGAGGCTTGAGCCCTAGATGTCGAGGCGGCCTGAATAGATCACGCGCGGGGCGCCTTCCGCAGCATCCACGAGTTCGCCAAGCCGCACCACCGTTTCGCCTTGGCGCGTCAGCACGGCAGAGACCGCATCGGCCGAAGCCGGATCGACAACGACGATCATGCCGATCCCGCAGTTGAAGGTCCGCAGCATCTCGGTCTCGGCGATGTTGCCGGTCTGCGCCAGCCATTTGAAGATCGGCAGCACCGGAACGCGGGCGAGGTCAACACGCGCCCCGAGCCCGTCGGGCAGCACGCGTGGAATGTTATCGGGAAATCCGCCGCCGGTGAGGTGGGCGAGCGCCTTCACCGCCTTGGTTTCGCGGATCGCCGCGAGGCATGACTTGACGTAGATCCGGGTCGGGATGAGCGCGGCCTCGCCGAGCGTGCGACTGTTGTCGAAGGGGGCGCGCGCGTTCCAGGGCACGCCGGACATCTCGACCACCTTGCGCAACAGCGAGAAGCCGTTGGAATGCACGCCGGAGGACGCAATGCCGAGCAGCACGTCGCCCGCGCGGATATCCTTGGTAGGCAGGATCGTGCCGCGTTCGGCAGCGCCAACCGCAAAGCCCGCGAGGTCGTAGTCGCCGGCCTGATAGAGGCCGGGCATTTCCGCAGTCTCGCCGCCGATCAGCGCGCAGCCGGCCTGCCGGCAGCCTTGCGCGACGCCCGCGACCACCGCCGCTCCGACCTCGGGCTCGAGCTTGCCGCAGGCGAAGTAGTCTAGGAAGAACAACGGCTCGGCGCCCTGGACCACCAGATCGTTGACCGACATGGCGACCAGATCGATGCCGATGGTTCCGTGTCTGCCGGTCTCGATTGCGATCTTGACCTTGGTGCCGACGCCGTCGGTGGCGGCGACCAGCACCGGGTCGGTGAAACCCGCGCGCTTCAGGTCGAACAGGCCGCCGAAACCGCCGATCTCGGCGTCCGCGCCGGCGCGTGCGGTGGCTTTCACCAGCGGCTTGATGAGGTCCACCATCCGGTTGCCGGCGTCGATATCGACGCCGGAATCCGCATAGGTGAGGCGGCTTTTCGTCATGCCCCGTCGTTACGTCGGAATCGAAGCGTGTGCAATGGCTTGATCCCCGTTATACTCTGCCGGAATAAGCGAACGCGCCGGACCCGCTGGGGGCAGAGGCGCGCGCCGGCTGGGGCCTGAAGTTGAGTATTCCGAACCTTATTACGCTGGCGCGTATCCTGCTCGTGCCGGTTGTCGTGTGGTCCATCGCTGCGGGCCGGATGAACCTGGCGTTCCTGCTGTTCCTGGTCGCGGCGGTCAGCGACGCCGTGGACGGGTTCCTGGCCAAGCGGTTCGGCATGAAAACCGAACTGGGCGCCTATCTCGATCCGCTTGCCGACAAGGTCCTGATCGTCTCGATCTACGTGACGCTCGGCGTGACAGGCGTGATTCCGCTCTGGATCGTCATCCTGGTGGTGTCTCGCGACATCATGATCGTGGGCGCCATCATGCTGTCATGGCTGATCGACCGGCCGGTCTCCATCAAGCCCCACGTGGTCTCCAAGGCGAACACTGCGGCTCAGATCCTGTTCGCGTGTCTGGTACTGGCGTCCCATGGCTATGGCTTCAGCGCCGAGCCGGTGTTGACACTGGTGATGGTCCTGGTCGCCGTCTTGACCTTGCTCTCCGTCGCCCTCTATGTCGCCGAATGGGTACGCCACATGAATTCGACCGAAGCCTGAGATCGAGGCGTCCCGCCCGGATCCGGCGATACGGGGCGTTCCGATGACGTTCGAGTGGCAGGTCAAGTTCTGGGTCGCCTTCTTTGCCATTTTGGCTTTGGCGCTGTGGCTGCTCGGCGGGGTCCTGCTGCCGTTCGTAGCCGGTATGGCACTGGCTTATGTGCTCAATCCGCTGGCGGATCGCCTTGAACGCCATGGTATGCCGCGGTGGATCGCGGCGCTCGCCGTCGTCACCCTGGTCGTGATGGTGTTCGTGCTGCTTATCCTGGTGATTGCACCGGTCATCGGCGCGCAGCTTGCAGCCTTCATCGAGAATCTCCCGCGCTACATCAGTGGCTTGCAGACGTTCGTAACCGACCCGAGCCGGCCATGGCTCAACAGGCTGGTGGGCGAAAGTTTTGTCGGCTCCGACAAAACGGTCGGAGAAATCATGACGCAAGGCGCCGGTGTTGCGACCAAGTTCCTCGGATCGCTGTGGTCGGGTGGGCAGGCGGTGATCTCGATCTTGTCGCTCCTGGTCATCACACCCGTTGTGGCGTTCTATTTCATCGCTGACTGGCCGCGGATCATCGCTGCAGGGGACCGGCTGGTGCCGCTGCATCAGCGCGACACCGTCCGCAGGCTGGCGCGGGAAGCCGACGTCGCCATCGCGGGTTTCGTGCGCGGTCAGACGATGGTGTGTCTCATTCTCGGGCTGTTCTACGCGCTGGCGCTTTCGCTCGCGGGTCTCAACTTCGGTCTGCTGATCGGGCTTGTGTCCGGGCTCATCGGCTTCATCCCCTATGTCGGCTCGATTACCGGTCTCGTGCTTTCGGTCGGAGTGGCGCTGGCGCAGTTCTGGCCCGACTGGATCTGGGTCGGCGTCATCCTCGGAATTTTCGTGTTCGGTCAGTTCATCGAAGGCAATATCCTGATGCCGAAGCTGGTGGGCGACAGCGCCGGTCTGCACCCGCTGTGGCTGATGTTTGCGCTGTTCGCGTTCGGCTATCTGTTCGGGTTCGTGGGCTTGCTGCTGGCCGTGCCGATGGCGGCTGCAATCGGCGTGCTGGTGCGCTTCACGCTCCGCCGCTATCTCGAAAGCCGGCTCTACACCGGCGAAGAGCCGCGCTGACCATGTCCCGCGCCGGCATCAGTTCGACCGTCATGCAGCAACCTCGGCAACTCGCGTTTGCGCTCGGTCATGCCGAAAGCTTTGCGCGCGAGGATTTCCTCGCGGGGCCGTCCAACGACGCGGCGCTCGCCCTGATCGAGCGGTGGCCGGACTGGCCGAACCGCATGATGCTGCTCGTGGGACCGGAAGGCTCCGGCAAAAGCCATCTCGCGGCGATCTGGGCGCAGGCGGCAGGCGCCCGGTTCGCGTCGGCGCGTGCGCTTGAAGGCGCCAATCTTCCTGGTGCGCTGGTCACCGGAGCACTGGTGGTGGAGGATTTTGCGGAGGCGCGTTTCGACGAACGGACCCTGTTCCATCTCGTCAATTTGGTGCGCGAAGAAGGTGCTTTCGTTTTGGCGACCGCACGCACGCCCCCCGCCGGCTGGATAACAGCTATCCCCGATCTCGCATCGCGCCTTCGGGCGTTGCCGGTGGTCCAGCTTGCTGGACCGGACGACGCCCTGTTACGCGCCGTGATCGTCAAGCTGTTCGCCGACCGCCAACTCACGGTCGAGGAGAGTCTGATTGCTTACTTGGCCACACGCATCGAGCGCTCTTTCGCTGCTGCACGCGCCGCGGTCGATGCTCTTGACCGAGAAGCCCTGCGGTCCAAGCGCCCGGTGACCCGCGCACTTGCCGGGGAGCTATTTCGCCAGCCTTGACGTTGTCCCCCGGACGGCGCGTCATGTCATCGAGCCGTCATGAAAGGCGGCCATCAATGCGCTCCTCGTTTTCATATTCCGGTTCCCATGGCTGATCGCAGCCAAGCTAATGTTTTGACAGAAGAAACTAGCACCGCCCCGGCGCGGGAAGTAGCCGCGCGTCCGTCCACAGAGCCCAGCCTGTCGGAGAGTCCTGAGCGTTTTATCAATCGTGAGTTGTCCTGGTTGCACTTCAACCGCCGAGTCCTGGAGGAGTCGGCCAACGAGGGGCATCCGCTTCTGGAGCGGCTGTGCTTTCTGTCGATCTCGGCCAACAACCTCGACGAATTCTTCATGGTTCGGGTCGCGGGCCTCAAGGGCCAGGTGCGCGCCGGCATCACCTCCAAAAGCCCGGACGGGCTGACGCCGGTCGAGCAGCTATCGCGCATCACCGAAATGGTCGCGGTGCTTGCCAGCGACCAGCAGGGCCAATGGCGACAGTTGCGCACCGCGCTGGCCGACAAGGGAATCGTCCTGGTGGACGGCTCCGACGTGAAGAAAACCGAACGGGCCTGGCTGGAAGATTACTTCCTCCGCCACATCTTTCTGGTTCTCACGCCTCTTGCGATCGACCCGGCGCATCCGTTCCCGTTCATTCCCAATCTCGGCTTCACCATCGCGCTTCAACTGGCCCGCGTCGGGGACGGCCGAGCGATGAATGCCTTGATCCGTGTTCCCAACAAAGTCGAGCGGTTCATCTGCCTGCCGCCGGCCGCCGATGGCGGCACGACGCGGGCAATCACCCTCGAACAGGCCACGGGTCTGTTCATCGGGAGGCTGTTTCCCGGCTACACCGTCAAAGGCCAAGGCGGCTTCCGGATGATCCGCGATTCCGAGATCGAGATCGAGGAAGAGGCCGAGGACCTGGTGCGGTCGTTCGAGACCGTGCTCAAGCGCAGGCGTCGCGGCTCGGTGATCCGACTGGAGCTGGATGCAACGACGCCCGCCGAGCTGAAACGTTTCGTGCAGCGGGCGCTTGGCGTCGCCGACGACGAAGTGTTCCTGGTCGAGGGCGTGCTGGCGCTCAACGAGCTTTCGCAGCTGGTCAGCTTCGATCGCCCGGACCTGAAATTCGTGCCGTACAATCCGCGTTTTCCCGAGCGCATCCGCGACCACGGCGGCGACTGTTTTGCCGCTATCCGCCAGAAGGACCTGATCGTCCATCACCCCTACGAGTCGTTCGACGTGGTGGTGCAGTTCCTCCAGCAGGCTGCGCGCGATCCGGAAGTCGTCGCCATCAAACAGACGCTCTACCGCACCTCGGCGGAGTCGCCGATCGTGAAACAATTGATCGAAGCCGCCGAGGCCGGCAAATCGGTCACCGCGCTGGTCGAGCTCAAGGCTCGGTTCGACGAGGAAGCCAACATCCGCTGGGCGCGCGATTTGGAGCGCGCAGGCGTGCAGGTGGTTTACGGGTTCATCGAACTGAAGACCCATGCCAAGCTCTCGATGGTCGTGCGTCGCGAGGGCGGGGCGCTCGCGACTTATGTCCACGTCGGCACCGGCAACTATCACCCGGTCACCGCGCGAATTTACACCGACCTGTCGTTCTTCACCGCGGATTCCGTGGTGGCGCGCGATGTCGGCCGCATCTTCAATTACATTACGGGTTATGCGGAGCCGGCCGAGCTGGAAAAAATGGCGGTTTCGCCCGTCAGCCTGCGCAAGCGCATCTGCGATCACATCGAGCAGGAGATCGCTCATGCCAAAGCCGGGAAGCCGGCGGCGATCTGGATGAAGGACAATTCGATCGTCGATCCCGAGATCATCGACATGCTTTATCGGGCGTCAAGTGCGGGCGTTCAGATCGACCTGGTGGTGCGCGGTATCTGCTGCCTGCGGCCGGGCGTGCCAGGCCTGTCGGACAACATCCGGGTGAAGTCGATCGTCGGTCGTTTCCTCGAACACAGCCGCATCTATTGCTTCGGCGCCGGTCACGGCCTGCCGCATCCCAAGGCTTCGGTTTACATCTCGTCCGCCGACATCATGCCGCGCAATCTCGATCGTCGGGTCGAAGCGCTCTGTCCCATCCTCAATCCGACGGTGCACGAGCAGGTGCTCAATCAGATCATGGCCGCCAATTTCAAGGACAACGAGCAGAGCTGGCGGCTGTTGCCGGACGGCACATCGGTGCGGATCAAACCCGGCGAAGGCGAAGAGTCGTTCAACGCGCACAAGTATTTCATGACCAATCCCAGTCTCTCAGGCCGGGGAAAATCGCTCAAGGAATCGTCGCCACGCAGTCTCACCAGGCGGCCCGAGCGTGGTTAAACGGCGAAAGCCAGCGGCGCTGTCCGCTCAGGGCCGGCTCGATCACGGGCCGCCGATCGCGGTGATCGACATCGGCTCGAATTCGATCCGCCTCGTTGTCTACGAGGGTCTGACGCGCAGCCCGACGCCGCTGTTCAATGAGAAAGTGCTGGCAGGGCTCGGCCGCGAAGTGCAATCGAAAGGCCTCATGCCGCCCGACGCGGTGGCGCACGCGCTGGAGGCGCTCAAGCGATTCCGTGCGCTCTGCGACACGATGCGGGTCAAGCGATTGTGGGTGCTGGCGACAGCGGCCTGCCGCGATGCCAAGAACGGCAAGGACTTCATCGCCAAGGCGCAACGCATCTGCCGCTCTCGCATCGACGTGATTTCCGGCAAACGCGAGGCCAAGCTCACCGCGCTCGGCGTGGTTTCCGGCATTTACCGCCCCGATGGCATTGTCGGCGATCTCGGCGGCGGTTCGCTGGAACTGGTCGATGTCCACGGCACTCGCATCCAGCGCGGCACGACGCTGCCGCTCGGCGGGCTCGCGCTTCAGGATCGTTCGGGAAAGGCGATCAAGAAAGCCGAGAAGATCGTCAAGAGTTCGCTCGTGCAGTTGCCGCAACTGAGGTCGGGCAAGGGACGTGTGTTCTATGCCGTAGGCGGCACGTGGCGCTCATTGGCGCGGCTGCATATGGCGCAGACCGGTTATCCGCTGCACGTGATGCATGGCTATGTGATCCCTGCCAGGGAGGCGCTGGAGTTTTGCCGGCTGGTGCGCCGCGTTCACCCCGATACGTTGTCGCAGATCGAAGTGGTGGCGTCCGCCCGGCGACCGCTGCTGCCCTATGCCGCGCTGGTGCTTGAAAACATCATCCGCAAGGCCAACCCCACCGACGTTGTATTCTCGGCGCTCGGAGTGCGCGAGGGCTTGCTGTATTCGTTGCTCGGCGACGGGGAGCGCAAGAAAGATGCGTTGATCGCTGCCGCACAGGACTTGAACGTGCTGCGTTCGCGCTCGCCGCAGCATGGCGAGGAACTGATCGGCTGGACCGATCGGTTCATGAAGTCATCCGGGATCGACGAGACCGCCCTGGAACGCCGGCTCCGGCATGCGGCCTGTCTGGTGGCGGACATCGGCTGGCGCGCGCATCCGGATTATCGTGGCGAGCAATCTCTCAACGTCATCGCGCACGCCGGCATTCTCGGCATCGATCATCCAGGGCGTGCCTTCCTGGCGCTTGCGGTGTTCTTCCGCCACGTCGGGGTCACGCATGACGAGGAGTTGTCGCCGCGCATTCGCGAACTTGCTTCCACGCGCATGCTCGACCACGCGCGTGTGCTCGGCGCCGCGATGCGGGTGGCCTATCTCGTCTCCGCCTCGCAGCCGGGCGTGCTGCCTCGCGCACCGCTCAAGGTCGAGCGGCATCGGCTGGTGCTGCGCCTCGAACGCGAAAGCGCGGCTCTCGCCGGCGAGCGCGTGGTGTCGCGATTGAAGCAGCTTGCGCGACTCATCGGTCGGGAACCGGTGGTCGTCACCTGAACGTCCGTTCAAATTTAATCGACATCGGAGCTTGAAAAAGCGATCGAGGAACCTCCGCGTGCGCTGAGACGTTCCCTCTCCGATGATCAATCACGGGGCAGTGGCTCTGAGCAGGAGGCAGCTATGCCCGATCGTTTCGTATTGCCGAGCGAGAGTTTCGCGACAAAACTGCGGAACAATCCGCTCGCCGTTGCCGGCGTTGCCGCCCTGGGTGGCCTGCTCTGCGGTGGCGTGATTATGTCGGCGCTGAGCGGATCGCCGGCGAAGGCTCCTGCCAACGTTGCGAAAGCAATCGAGACCTCGGGTTCCGCGCCTCAGATGGCAGCCAAGGTCGAACCCGCTGCGCCTGCCAAAACCGCTCCGGCGAAGGCTGCGCCAATCGAATCATCTCCGGCAAAGCCGGTCGAGCAGGTGGCCGCGAGCAAGGAGATCGGCACCACCGCGGCTGCGGATTGCCAGGAACAGACGTGGCCCTACATCGCCCGGCCGTGTCTTGCCAACGAGACCGGTCAACCCGGCAAGCGTGGCGTGCGCGTCATTTCAACCGACAAACTCGCCGATCCGGTGATTGGCGTGGTCGAAGCGCCACCCGCGGCGGTGACCAATCGTTTCGAGCGGAACGCGGCGGCCCAACAGCAACTGCCGCCTCCCCCGGCCATGGTGGCTGCGCCGGCGACGCCGGCTGCCAAGCCCGAACCGGTTGTCGCCGCAAAGGTCGAAGCGCCCAAGGTGGAATCGCCCAAAGCTGAAGCGGCTATGATCAACCCAGTTCAGTCAGTCGGAAAGCTTCCTGTTGAGCCGGCGCTATCGACATCGGCGATGCCGGTCCTGCAGCCGGCGTTCGCTGCCGATAACGAGCGTGCGCAGGTTGCGCCCGAAAAGCCGAAACGCAACAGCCGAAAGGCTAAAAAAGAGCAGCCGGTTCCGATCGACGATACCGAGGACGTTGCCAGCGGCGACCGCGAAGTCGCGAGCAGCGACGAACAGAACACAAGAAGCGAGCGGCGGCGTGGCAAGCGCGGCGAGCGGCCGCGGATCGTCGAACGTTGGATCGAGCGTGACTACGACGTTCCTTCCGCGAGCCAGTCGGGCGAACGCAAGCGCGTCATCATCATCAATCGCGGCCGTGGAAATTATCGGTCGGTGCATGACATGTATTACGCCAAGCATACCGAACGCTTCTAAATCTGGCGTCCTAGGCGTCCGCTTCCTTCGTCACGACGCGGCCCTTCTGAATCGATAGCGCCAGTTGCCCGTGCTTGAGGGCGAGCGCTTTCTCACCGAAAAGCTCGCGCCGCCACCCTTTTAAGGCTGCGACATCCGCCTCGTCGTCGGCGGCAATGCGATCCAGGTCTTCGACGGTCGCAATGACCTTGGCTGCGACGCCGTGACGCTCCGATGTCATGCGCAGCAGGACCTTGAGAAGCTCGACGGTGGCCGCGCCGTTGACGGCGGCCTTGTGACGTTCCATCCGGGGCAGGGTCTTCGGGTCGCGTTCGAGACCGCGCCGGACAGCATCGAGGATCGCTTCGCCCCATTTCGATCGTTCGAAACCTTTCGGCAGCGAGCGCAGGCCGGCGAGGCGCTCGGCCGTGGTCGGCGCCTGGACAGCGATATCGCCTATCGTGTCGTCCTTGAGCACCCGCGAGCGCGGCACGTCGCGAGTTTGCGCTTCGCGCTCGCGCCAGGCCGCCACCTCGATCAGGATCGCGAGTTCCTTGGGTTTGCGAACGCGGGTCTTCAGCCGCAGCCATACGTTATCGGGTTCGGCTCGGTAGGTTTCAGGGGAGGTCAGCACCTCCATCTCGTCATCCATCCAGTCGGCGCGGCCGCGCCGGCCGAGGTCCGCCACCAGCGCCAGATAGACGTCGCGCAAATGGGTGACATCGGACACTGCGTAGGTGAGTTGCGCGCTCGATAATGGCCGGCGGCTCCAATCGGTGAAGCGATTCGATTTGTCGAGCGTATCGCCGGTGATGCGTTGCACGAGCTGGTCGTAGGAGATCGAATCGCCGTGGCCGAGAACCATGGCGGCGACCTGGGTGTCGAACAGCGGATGCGGAATGCAGTGCGCGCGGTGCCAGCAGATTTCGATGTCCTGCCGCGCGGCGTGAAACACCTTCATCACGCGTTTGTCGTCCATCAGTTGGAAAAACGGCGCAAGGTCGATGCCGGGCGCGAGCGCATCGACCACCACGGCCTCGTCCGAGCTGGCCATCTGCGCGACGCATAGCAGCGGATAATAGGTGGTCTCGCGGAGGAATTCGGTATCGACCGTCACGAACGGATGGTGCGCCAATCGCTCGCAGACCGCAGCAAGTTCGCTCGTGGTGGTGATCGGATGCATATGGTTACATAACGACGTTGCGACGGCTTGCCGTCAAGGCTGCAGGCATTAATTGCCCCGAACCCGCGGCAAAAAAATGAATTCCCAGGGTGAGGGCAGGGGGCCGATCGGAACCTCGATCAGGCTAGGGCCGTCGCGGCGCTTGAATGCGCGGTTGAGCGCGGCCCGCAACTCGCCGGGCGTGCGCGCGCGTTCGGCCGCTGCGCCGAAGCTTTCTGCGAACCGCACGAAATCCGGGTTGGCAAGGTCGCTCGCGATCAGATGGTTGCCGTATTTCTCCTGCTGGATGCGGCGGACGTTGCCGAAAGCGCCGTCGCTGAAAACCACGCATGTCAACGGAATGCGGTGGCGGATCGCGGTGGCCAGTTCATTGGCGGTATAGAGAAAGCCGCCGTCGCCCGAGATCGAGAGCACCGGCACGTCGCGGCGCGCATCCTGGGCGCCGAGCGCGGTGGCGTAGCCCCAGCCGAGATTGTCCTGATAGCCCGGGGAAAGAAACGTTCGCGGCTTGTAGACCGGAAAGGCCAGACGCGCCGCGAACCCAAGCTGGGTCACCTCGTCGACCAGAATGCCGTCTTCGGGCAGTTCGGCGCGGATCGCATCCAGGAAGGCGATCTGCGGTGCGATCTTTTCGAGACGCTTGCGCCAGGCCGCTTGCCGTTCGGCCATTTCCGTCGTCCGCGGCGGTCGTTTGGAGTTGTGCGCTGGCAGTTCCGCAATGAGGCTCTGAAGCACCGGTCTCGCGTCGCCGATCAGGGCGACCGCGGGTTTGCGTAGGCGTCCGGGTTCCTGCGGATCGGCATCGACGTGGATCACGACGATATCCTTGTCCATGCCCCACTGCCGATGCTGGATCAGGAGCCGCGTTCCGACCGCGAGCACGACGTCGACGTCCTTCCAGAGCTCGTGGGCCAGCGGCAGCGTGACGCTCATCGGGTTCCGGCTATCCAGCACGCCACGGCCGCGGCGATAGCCCAGCACCGGCGCCTGCAACATGGCCGAGAGCGCGGTGACTTCCTCGGAAGCGTCCTGCGCGCCACCGCCGCACACGATCATCGGGTTCTTCGCCGCGCCCAGGCGCTTGGCGGCCTTGCGGATCGCGGTGGCGTCGATGCTGGACTTCGGCGGGGATAGGGGGGCCTGCGGCGAAACCAAGCCTTCCTTGCCCCAGACATCGATCGCGCACTCCAGCGCGGCTGGCCCGGGGCGGCCGGCGAACATCGACTGGATCGCCTTGGCGACATGGCGCGGCGCCGATTGCGGCGTGCGGATACGGGCCACGTGGTCGACCAGCCGCGCAATGATGCCGGCCTGGTCGCGGATCTCGTGCAGGTGGCCGAGGTTTCGGCCGATGTCGTCGTCCGGGATTTGCCCGACCAGCGCCAGCACCGGTGCGTTCATGGAATAGGCAGTGAGCAGCGCTGCCGATGAATTGAGGAAGCCCGGCCCGGGTACGACCGCATAAGCCTGCGGCTTGCCCGTCGCGAGTGCAGCACCCAGCGCCATGTACGCCGCACCCTGCTCATGGCGGGTGTGAACCGTGCGCATGCGGTCGCTTGCGTTGAACAGCGCATCGAACAGCATGTCGTTCTGCACGCCGGGCAGGGCGTACAGCGTGTCTATGCCATGCCCGAGCATGGTGGCGACGACCGCATCCGCGGCCGTCATGGACGTGGGCGGAATCGCCGCCGCGGCCGGCTTCTTCTTGGCCGATTTCAGCTTCGCCATCTGCTTTCCGACCGCATCGTTTACTTTCGCTACTTGTCCGGTAGCGAGTTGATCAGGATCATCGCCTTCAGCATGTCGTCGGGCGGCGTGCTGCCAAACGTCTTCGCGAGGATGGCGTTGATCCGCCCGCTGCGATAGAGCCGCGCCAGTGTTCGATCCACCAGCAGGCGAAACGCGCCGTCGTCTCGGGCCAGCGCCAGCGCATAAGTCTCGTAGCTGAAATATTGCTTGCTGAGCTGGAATCCCGGCCGGCCGCCTTCATACAGCAAGGCTGCAATGATGGCGCGATCGGCGAAATAAGCGTCGACCTTGTTGTCCGAGAGCATGTCCATGCCGGCGCGATGGTCTTGCACGGGCAGGACGGTCGCCTTGACGCTCAATTGTCCGAGCGAATCGCGGAGCGTCTGCTCCGTGGTCGTTCCTGCAAGGACGCCGATCCGCTGGCCGGACAAATCCTCGAACCGCTGGATCGGCTTGCCGGTGCGCGACAGAACGCTGGCGCCATCGAGAAATGTAGGCAGCGAAAAATCGACGAGTTCGCGGCGCGGCACTGTCACGGTGCTGGGGTCGCAGAGGATGTCGACGCGGCCCTCGCGGACGGCCTCGAAACGTTGGTCCGCCGGGACCAGGACATATTCCGCTTTGACGGCAGGGCCGAGGGCTGCGGCAACCTCCCGGCATAGATCGACGATGTAGCCGGCGGGCTGTCCGCGCTCGGTCCTATAGGAATAGGGCTTGGCGTCGACCCGGTAGCCGATCTTGAAGGTCCCGGTCTGGCGAATGCGGTCGAGCGTGCTGGCGCCGGCAGCCTGCGACGCCATTGCGAGAAGGGCGCTGGCCAGGGCGGCGCTGAGGACGGTCGATCGTCGCATTCAGGTGACTCGTTGTGTTCGGAAAAGACACTTTGGGATCAAATGAGGATCGCTGGCAACGGCCCGCTGGCACGCCCAGAATACAAGGCGGACGGACCAATTCCACCATCCAGGCTTGCCTTGACAAAATCAGGCCTGCGTGTGCTTCTCCGCCGCTTCATCCCTCAATTTGCAGCGATTTGTCGGGACTTCAGGCATGCACCGCTACCGCTCCCACACTTGCGGCGCGCTTCGCGAAAGCGACATCGGCAAGGACGTGCGGATGTCCGGCTGGGTTCACCGCGTCCGCGACCACGGTGGCGTCCTGTTTATCGACCTGCGCGACCATTATGGCCTCAGCCAGGTGGTGGCCGATCCGGACAGCCCGGCGTTCAAGGCGGCCGAAAAGCTGCGTGCGGAGTGGGTGGTGCGGGTCGACGGCAAGGTGCGCCGCCGTCCGTCCGGCACCGAGAACCCCGACCTGCCGACCGGTCAGATCGAGGTCTACATCACCGAGATCGAGGAACTGGGGCCGGCGGGCGACCTGCCGCTGCCGGTGTTCGGCGACCAGGAGTATCCCGAGGAAATTCGGCTGAAATACCGCTTCCTGGATCTGCGTCGCGATCGGCTGCACGCCAACATCATGAAGCGCGGCGCGATCATCGATTCGATCCGCCGACGGATGAAGGACGGCGGTTTCTTCGAATTCCAGACGCCGATCCTGACCGCGTCGTCGCCGGAAGGCGCGCGCGACTATCTGGTGCCGTCGCGCATCCATCCTGGAAAGTTTTACGCGCTGCCGCAGGCGCCGCAGCAATTCAAGCAGCTCACCATGATTGCGGGCTTCGACCGCTATTTTCAGATCGCGCCGTGTTTCCGCGACGAGGATGCGCGCGCCGACCGTTCGCCGGGCGAATTCTATCAGCTCGACATCGAGATGAGCTTCGTCACCCAGCAGGACGTGTTCGATGCGGTCGAGCCGGTGCTGCGCGGCGTGTTCGAGGAATTCGGCGGCGGCAAGCCGGTCACGCCGAAGTTTCCGATGATCCCGTATGCGGTCGCGATGCGTGAATACGGCACCGACAAGCCGGATGTCCGCAACCCGATCAAGATGCAGAACGTCAGCGAGGCGTTCCGCGGTTCGGGATTCAAGATTTTCGCCAACATCCTGGCGGCCGATCCAAAGAACGAAGTCTGGGCCATTCCCGCGCCGGGCGGCGGCAACCGCGCCTTCGCCGATCGCATGAACTCCTGGGCGCAAGGCGAGGGCCAGCCGGGGCTCGGCTATATCTTCTGGCGCGAGGGCGAGGAGGGCGGCGCGGGTCCGCTTGGCAAGAACATCGGGCTGGAACGAACCAAGCAGATTGCCGATCAGCTTGGCCTCAAGGTCGGCGACGCGGTGTTTTTCGCCGCCGGCAATCCGAAGAACTTCGTGAAATTCGCCGGCACCGCGCGCACCAAGGTTGGCGAGGAATTGAACCTCATCGCCAAGGATCGCTTCGATTTCTGCTGGATTGTCGATTTCCCGATGTACGAATTCAACGAGGAAGAGAAGAAGATCGACTTCTCGCACAATCCGTTCTCGATGCCGAACATGGAGCCGGAGGATTTCCTGAAGCTCGACCCGAGCGACAGCGAAAAAATCCTTGGGATGAAGGCGATCCAGTACGACATCGTCTGCAACGGCATCGAACTGTCGTCGGGCGCGATCCGCAACCATCGCCCGGACGTGATGAAGAAGGCGTTCGCGATCGCCGGTTACGACGAGGAAGTACTGGAGGAAAAGTTCGGCGGCATGCTGCGCGCGCTTTCCCTCGGCGCCCCCCCGCACGGAGGCATCGCGCCCGGCATCGACCGCATCGTCATGCTGCTGTGCGGCGAGGAGAATCTGCGCGAGGTGGTGCTCTATCCGATGAACCAGCGCGCCGAGGACTTGATGATGGGCGCGCCGTCCGAGGTGTCGCCGAAACAGCTCCGCGAATTGCACATCCGGCTGAACCTGCCGGATAAAAAATAGAGCAAAAGCGCTACTTCTCCGGTAGCGGGATGAACTCTTCGGTGTCGCCCGGAACGATGTCGAATTTTCCGGTCTTCCACTCCGCCTTGGCCTGCTCGATCCGCTCCTTGCGCGACGACACGAAATTCCACCATATGTGACGCGGCCCATCCATCGCCGCGCCGCCGGCGATCACGAGATGCGCGTCGGTGACGGCCGTCAGCGTGATCCGGTCGCCCGGTCGGAACACCAGCAGCTTCTGCGGGCCGAACCGGTCGCCTGCGATATCGATCTCGCCGGTCAGCACGTAGATCGCACGCTCCTCGTGGTCGGCGTCGAGCGGCAGTGTGCTTTCGGCCCTGAGCAGGACGTCGGCGAAGACTGTGTCGGAGGTGGTCGCAACAGGCGAGCGCGCGCCATAGAGCGAGCCGACGACGATGCGCGCGGTGGTCCCTCTTTCACGCACGAGCGGGAAGTCTTCGACAGGGTGATGCGCGAAGGCCGGCGCCATTTCCTCGGCCGCCGCCGGCAGCGCCACCCACATTTGCAGGCCGTGCAGGCTGTCGCCCTTGGCGCGGCGTTCCGGCCCGGTGCGCTCGGAATGCACGATGCCGCGTCCGGCGGTCATCCAATTCACTTCGCCTGGCAGGATCGGTGCCGCGGTGCCGAGGCTGTCGCGGTGCATGATCTCGCCATCGAGCAGATACGTCACGGTGGCAAGCCCGATATGCGGATGCGGCCGCACGTCGAGGCCGCTGCCGGAGCGGAACTCCGTCGGCCCGAAATGATCGAAGAACACGAACGGCCCGACCATGCGCGACTGTGCAGACGGCAACGCCCGGCGCACGATGAAGCCGTCACCGAGATCGGCCGAACGAGGCACGATGACCTGCTTGATGGCATCGCACTGGAATTTATTGCCGGGGGCGGGGTCCTGGCCGGGGAAGAAGCTCATGACTGCACTCCTGCCGACGCCGCCAGTGCGGCGCGCAGGGCCGTCAATAAGCCTATTTCGCCTGCCGTCAATGTGGCCCGAGACCGGCGGCATTCACGAGAACGTCAAGCCGGCCGGGCCTGCGCGGTTTCCGGTGTGTGCGTTACACCTTGATCCGCGGTAGGAGCTTTGCCGCCGTCTCGCGCTCGATCGAGCGCAACTCCGTGGCGTTGAAGCCCCAATCGGCAATGCCCTTGTTCACCTCGGCGCCGTCGCGATACGGGAAATCGGTGCCGTAGAGCAGCTGCGACGTCGGCACCATCTGGAGCAGCGCCGCGAGTTGACCCCGCGTGTTGCCCTGCGCCAACTCGTAATAGAATTTGGCGAATTCCGGCATCGGTCCGTTGGGAAGGTGCGCGTGCTTCTGCACAATCTGCTGACGGACGAAACGCGCGGTGAGGAACGGCAGCGTGCCGCCGCTGTGCGAGAAGATCCAGCGAATGTCGGGATACTTCGTCGCTGTGCCGCTGAACACCAGATGCGCAATGGTGCGGGTGGTGTCGGTGGCGTATTCGATCGAGCCTGGCGGGATTCCGGGGACGGCGCCGTCGCAGCATTTCGGCGTGAGCGGGTGGACGTAGATCACGGCCTTGCGACGGTTGAGCTCCTTGTAGATCGGCGCGAACGAAGGATCGCCAAGATATTTGCCGTCATAGCTCGTCAGCAGCCCGAGGCCGTCGGCCTTGAGCGTGTCGAACACGTATTCGATTTCCTTCAGGCTGCCTTCGACGTCCGGCAGCGAGATGGTGGCGAACAGCCCGAACCGGCCGGGATGATCCTGGACCAGCTTGGCGCCGTAGTCGTTGATCTCGCGCGACAGCCTGCGCGATTCCGCAACGTCGCCGAACCAGGCGCCGGGCTGGACCTGCGAAAGCATCGACACCGCGATGCCGCTCTTGTCCATGTCCTCGATCGACATGGCGGGCGACCACCTTGGCGCACCCATCTTGTGCTTGGTCAGGGCCTCGCGATGCTGCGGCGGTAGGAAGTGATGATGCACGTCGACCCGGACCTTTGCCGCGGCCGGTTGAGCTTGCGCCAGCACGGTAGGCGCTCCGAGCGTGGTTGCTGCGACGGCCGCGATGCCGCCGGTGAGGAAACTCCGGCGGCCGAGTTCAAGGCCGGTTGCAGAAAAGCCGGGCGCGCAACAGCCGCAACCCGAAAGCAACCTTCGCACGCCTGTCTGTCCGCTCATCGCCTTCCTCCCAGAGGACGCCTCCCGGGCGTCGTTTTCATTGACGGCAATTGGCGCGCTTCCCCGAGAACGAGTCAAGATGGGTTTCGTCACGCGGAGCTTTTTCCGTGCGCTGGCCAAAGCGAAATGTTGCAGCCGATCAATTCGAGGACCTTGCTCCGAACAGCCGCCGCGCGTTGCCGTTGGCGATACGCCGCGCCTGATCGATCGGAAGCTGCGCCAGCCAGGCGCGATAGTTCTGGAACAGCGAGTCGTAGCTGAACCAGCGCTCGTTGATCCAGGTGTCGGAGCCGATCAGGAAGCGGTCGGAGTGGCGGGCGAACAGATTGCGCCATTCCTCGCTCAGCTTGCCGCCGCCTTCGGTGATGCCGTAGCGATACGATAGCTCGCCCCAGAGTTGATCCTTGTATTTGTCCATGAGCTCGGCCACGCGTGCCGGCGGGGTGGAGAAGCCGGTGTGGGCCCAGACGATTCTGGCTCGCCCGTTGTGTGCGAACAGGTGCAGCAGCGCGGTCTCGTCGCAATGGCAATGCAGGTAAAGGTCGCGCTCGACCGCGAAATCGACGGTCTTTTTGACCAGCGGCCCGGCAGCCGCATTGCCGGAAAGATGGAATTCGCCGATGCCGCGATAATAGCCGCGCTTGTACTCGTCCTGGATCAAATCGAAGATCGAGGGATCGCTGAACCAAGTCCCGATATCGGCGCGGATACGGTACGGCCGGATGAACGGCACCACCCAGAGCCCCGGCGATTTGGCGTCGACCAACTGATGGGTGCCCTTGTTCGGCCGGCTGGTCGCGAGCACGCCGGTGACGCCGTTGCGGCGGAAGGTCTCCAGCACCTTGTCGAGCGAATAGAACGGATTGGGCTCCTGATTGTAGTGCAGGTGCGCATCGAACAGCTCCAACCGCTCCTGCGATCGAGCGTTCTCCGCCAGCGCAAAGGTGCCGCTCAGGGTCACGGCGACCGCAAGCATTAGCTGCTTGAAATCGATGCGGACGGTCATCGGGTTCCCCGGTTTCGTAAAAGACGTCGGCTATGTCGGCTAACGCACTGTAGCATTTCCCGATGCGAACGAGCGCTATTGAGGATTTGGTAACCATACGAAGCGTGCGGCGGTGCTGGCTTCGTATTTCAACGGACGGGCGGGGAAGGTTAAGCGCGCCTTTACGCCCCTCCTTCATTTTGAACCGTCGTTGTGCGAGGCCTGAATTGCTCTCCCCAGGACATAAGAACTTCAAGCTCGTAGCCGCCGTGTTTGGCATTATTGCCACCGGCGTGCCGATGTTTTTTTTCAATACGTGGCTCAACAAGCAGGGCGAGGACGAGGCATACGTCACGGCGAATTGGATCATCGCGGCTGCGGAACGCCAGGTCGGGCAGACGATCGCGCTGTTGCAGGATCTCGGTAACCGCGGGATCGACAATTGTCGGCCAATGCAGGTCGAGGCCATGCGCCAGCAGGCGTTCATGTCCGGTGCGATCAAGGAGGTGATGCTGATCGCTCCGAATGGCCAGGTCCAGTGCACCGATGCGGGTCCGGTGCAGGGACGCCGCGAGGTCTTGGCTTCGGCAGCAACGTCGCAGCCTGAGATCATCCTCGATATTGTGCGGACCTCGGACCTGGGCGATCGCTTTCTCAGCGTCCGCAGGATCGGCGGGCCTGGCAAGCATAGTCTGGCGGCGCTGATGCCGATGGTCGCGCTTCTGCCGCATGCCACGCTGCAGAGCGGCCGGCTGTTGGGCTACGCCCGCCTGATGCTGGCCGATGGCACGCCGGTCGGCAGCACGGGCGTCTCATCCGAGGCCGACTACGGGCAAGCCGGAAAGATGATTACCCATGCACGCTCGGCCAAGTACGGGTTCACCGTCGCGGTTTCGATGGAGAAGCACGGTGTGATCGCGGATTATGACGATCTACGCCGGATCGGCATGGTGGTGACCGGCGTCGTGGCGCTGGTTATTTTGACGTTCGCCCTGATCTTTCCCTGGCGGCATCGCGACAGTCCTATTGCGGATATCGCCAAGGCCGTGCTGGCCGACGAGTTCGTGCCCTACTATCAACCGGTTGTGGACCTCCAGAACGGGCGGCTTCTGGGTGCCGAGGTGTTGGTGCGCTGGCGCCGTCCCGACGGCACCATCGTTGAACCTGGCGCTTTCATTCCGCTGATGGAAAGCAGCGGCTTGATCCTCGATCTGACCCGCTCACTGATGCGGCGGGTGCGCAAGGACATGGGCGAAGCGCTGGGACGGCGCCGCCACATGTCGATCGCCTTCAACGTCGCGCCCGCGCATTTCGTCGATGCGCTAATCCTCAATGACGTCGGTGCGATCTTCGATGGCTCGCCGATCCGGTTGTCGCAGATCGTGCTCGAGCTGACCGAGCGTTATGAGGTCGAGAACCTGACCAGCACGCGCCGGGTTGTCGCCGCGCTCCAGGGCCTGGGCTGCAAGGTCGCCATTGACGATCTCGGCACCGGACACAGCGGCTTGTCCTACATCCTCAAGCTTGGCGTCGACATCATCAAGATCGACAAGATTTTCGTCGAGGCCATCGGCACCGAAGGGCATTCGAAAGCCATTATCGAGACCTTGATCGATCTCGCCCGCAACATGCGCATGGAGATCATCGCCGAAGGCGTCGAAACCTTCGACCAGGTCACGTATCTGCGTGAACACGGAATCAGCGCCGCGCAGGGTTATGTCTTCGCGCCGCCGCTGCCTGCGGAATCGTTCCTGAAGCTCCTTGAAGCGATGGACCCTGCGGTCGGGGAGCCATCGAACGAAATCACGGCGATGGCGCAAGAGCTGGCGGCCATGAAAAAGGCAGCCGCCTGATCGGTCGCCGTTAGCGTTCCGTTAACCATCAGCGGCCGCACTGCCACATAACAAGCTCCGACGCACTCACCCTCGCTTAAGCTTAAGCCCGCCTTTACGCGGCTCATTCAAGATTCGGCATCGTTGTGTGGGGTCTTGGTGTCGCCGAAGCGAAAAAAGCTCGTGGCGATCGTGGCCGGCGTGCTGCTTGCTGGCTCGCCGGTCGCGGCGTTTAACCTATGGCTCAACGGTCTGGTCGAGCGGCAAGGCCAGGAAGAGGTCGATCTTTCGGTCCAGCGCACCATTGCGTTGGCCGAAAGCCGGATCATCCGCGTGATGGCCACCCTCGACGGACTGGCGGAGCGTGGCGTCGATTCCTGCCGGCCCGTCAACCTCGAAGCCATGCGCCAGGCGACCTTCGCCACCATCTCGGTCAAGGAAATATCGATCGTCGCCGCGGATGGTCGGACGCTTTGCACCGAATTCGGCGCCCCATTCGATCAACGCAAGCTGGTCTCCTCCGAGAAGGTCGCGGAGGGCAGCAACGTCCTGCTTGAATTGCTGCAGGTTGGCGAGCGCCCCGGCAACATGGTGCGGATCAGGCGGCCGGGGCTCGGGTCGGCAAACGGTCTCGCCGCGCTAATTCCTTTCGAGTTGTTCGTTGCGCAGGTATCGACTCAGGGCGGACCGCTGAGTGCTTACGCCCGCGTGGCCACGCGGCAGGGAGCGGTAATCGGCGAGAGCGGTCCCCCGGAAGCCAAGAGCAGCGGCGATCACCTGGTTGCCAGCCTGACGTCGCCTCGTTACGGGCTTAACGTGACGATGTCGCTGCCGCGTGCGAGTGTCGTTGCGGATCAACTCGATCTACGCATGGTCGGCCTCGTCATTACGGTTGCGATTGCAGCGGTGCTGATCGGGTTCCTTGCAGCGTTCGGCTTTCTCTTGCCCAAGCGCGAGCGTGACAATCCGATTGCCGAGATCGAACGCGCGCTCCAGGCGGGCGAGTTCATCCCCTATTATCAACCGATCGTCGATATCCGCTCCGGGCGGTTGCGCGGCGCCGAGGTGCTGGTGCGCTGGCGCAAACCCGACGGCACCATCGTGCCGCCCGCGTCGTTCATTCCGCTCGCCGAATCGAGCGGTCTGATTATCGACCTCACTCGCGCATTGATGCGGCGCGTTTGTGCCGAAGCGGGCGCTACGTTCGGATGCCGGCAACACCTCAAGATCGGTTTCAACCTGACCGCCCGCCATTTCTCGGATGAGGAGATCGTGGGTGACGTAAGGGCAATCTTCGGCCGTTCACCGATCCGCCTTTCCCAGGTGGTTCTGGAAGTGACGGAACGCCAGCCGCTCGACAACCTGACCGAGACCCGCCGCGTGGTCGCCGCCCTTCAGGGATTGGGCGTTCAGATTGCAATCGACGATGTCGGGACCGGTCACAGCGGACTGTCCTACATGCTGAAGCTTGGCGTCGACATCATCAAGATCGACAAGATGTTCGTCGACTCGATCGGCACCGACCGAAACTCCAATACCATCATCGAGACGCTGATCGATCTCGCTCAGAACATGCGGATGGAGGTTATTGCGGAGGGCGTCGAACATTTCGAGCAGGTCGTCCACCTGCGCGAACTCGGTATTCGCGCCGCTCAGGGATATGTGTTCTCGCCGCCGTTGCCGGGCTCGGCGTTCCTGCAACTGGTTGAGGCAATCGATCCGCTCAAGACACCAGTCGAGAGCGCCGGAGCGGCGGAGCAGCCGGAGTTACCGCTCAGCCGGTTTGCTTCGTAAGTCAGGACCGAAATCCGTCTGCCCGGACCGCCTTGTGAACACTGCCGCTCTCTTGGCCAGTCCGGTTTGAAAAGTCCCCATCAAGTTCGTAAGTTCTGCCCGCGCACCGGCGGGAACGGATTTTTGGGTTTCCGAGGGGAGATCGAACGATGACGACCGTGGCCTACGCATTGGGACGCATCTGCATCCCGATCGTTTTTATCGTGGCCGGGCTGCACAAGCTTCTCAATGTCGGGCAGGTCGCGAGCGACCTTGCAGCCGCCAGAATTCCAGTGCCGGACGAAATCACCACTTACCTCGGCGGAATGCCGAAATACCAGGCGGTCGGCTACCTCGTCGGCGCGATTGAAGTGATCTGCGGCCTCATGGTCCTGCTCGGCTTCAAAGCGCGCTGGGGCGCGGTTGCGCTGATCGTCTTCACCGTTGCCGCGACCTTCTTCTTCCATAACTTCTGGGACATGACCGGCGATGCGTATCTCAAGAACCAGGTTCACGCATTGAAGAACCTGGCGATTTTGGGCGGACTGCTGCTGGTGGTGGCCGGCGGCTCGCGCGGCACTTCATGGGACGGACGGCCAACAGCATGAAATCAGCACGGATCGCCGTTGTCTTGGGAGCGGTCTCATTGGGGATCGGATTGACCGTGACGGCGTGCGGCACGCCGCCATCGCTTCCGTGGTGTGCCAATTCGGGCGATCAGGGGACGGTGGATTGCGCCTATGTCTCCTTCGAGCAGTGCAAGGAGACGGTGTCGGGGATGGGGGGCTACTGCTCGCCCAATCCTCGGATGAGACGCCCGAGCATCCCTTCACCACGGTAATCGCGCGGCGGCAAGCGTTCTCAAAAATGAAAAGGGGGCGGCCTTGCGGCCGCCCCGAAGTTGATACGCCACGCGGGAGGAACCTCGGGACGGGTCGGCCTCAAATAAACGCCGCCGAACCGCGTGACTGAATTCGTCCTGTGGAAAAAATCTGATTCGTGCTGATTCGTCACGTGTTTTCTTGAGGATAGCGTTATCCACAAAGGTGGCGGGGTGTGGATATCAGCGCCGCCAGGTGACCAGCGTGAGCCCTTCGGACGGGTCGAGAAGCCGCATGGGGTCTGGCTTTAAACCGTGGCGTACCAGCAGATTTTCCGGCGTGTCGGGCGGAATATTCGGGAATACCGGACGCCCTGCTGGCAGCCGGACCTGAGGTGCCCGGGTGAGGTGGAAGGCGTCGTATCCCAGGTCCAGGAACAGCCCGAACACCTCCGTCCCGCCGATGATGCAAAGCAGGCCTCCGGAGACGCCGATGGCATCCAATGCCTGCGCCAGCGTGGCGCCGGCCGGATTCCACTGCACGGCCCTGGCGTTGTCCGGATCGCGCTCCAGGGCGGGCACGCGGCGTGTCAGGATCAGCCGGCGACGGCTGGCCGCCTGCGGTCCGCCCTCGGAGGAATGCCGGCCGTGCACCACGGCATCGGCCTTCTCGAGTGCGGCGTGGAAGAAGCGCTGATCGGCTTCGGGCTTGAGCGCGTTCGGCTGAACGCCGTTCGCGTCCGCGATCATGTGATCCGCGGATACGATCGCCAGCCCTTCGATCGTCCAACCTGGGATGCGATCGGGCAGGGCCATCGGCGCGTCACTCCATGCGGGCGACGCGCCGCGCGATCACTCGTTGACCGTGCGCACCACGCTCGTGGTCGGCCGCGCGCTCACCGTCGGAAGCTTCGCCTCCTTGAGCATCGCCTCGTCGTATTGCGGCAGCGTCGCAACTGCGGACGCCGCACGCATATGCACGATCTTGTAGCCGCCGGCCTTGAGTTGGGCGAGCAGATCGGGAACCGCCTTCGCGGTCGCCTGCTGGAAGTCATGCATAAGCACGATGCCCTTGCCCGCCTTCTGCAGCTTGGCCATCACGGCAGCAACGACCTGTTCCGGCTTGCGCATCTTGAAATCGAACGAGTCCATGTCGGTCGAGAAGATCGCGATGTTGCGCTCGCCGAGATAGGTCACGAGCTCCGGCGGATGGCGCAGCGCAGGGAAGCGGAAGAACGGCGCGGCGGGCGCACCGAGCGACAGCCGCACGGCGCTAATGCCCTTCTCGATTTCGTCTTTGCCTTCCTGGACCTTCTTGCGCGACAGATCCTGGTGCGACCAGGTGTGATTGCCGATGGTGTGACCGGCCTCGGCCATCTGCCTGAGAATCTCAGGATAATAGGTGGCGTGCTTGCCGATCGGGAAAAACGTGGCGCGCACGCATTCGTCGGCGAGCGCCTTGAGCACCGCGGGCGTGGTCGGCCACGGGCCGTCGTCGAACGTCAGAACGACCTCGTTGTTGCGCAGGAAGTCGTGCTGCTTGAAGTGCTCGCCGCCGAAGCCGGGCCCGCCGGTCGTGTCGATCTCGACGGTGCGAGATACGCCGAGCGCGGTCGGATTGGAGCACCTTGGAGGTGCGAGGCGGGCCGCCGGCGGCAGATTGAGTTCCGGCCCAGGCGGCACGGCCGACGCGGTCGCTGCTCCCGTCGTGGGAAGACGCTGTCCGAAGGCCGGTCCGAAAAACGCAAGCGACGTCGACGCAACAATTGCGCACGCAACCACTACACGCATAACCCCTCCCGAACACCCAGAAAAACAAGCCACCCCATGGCTTATTGCCAAGGCATGAAGCCAATCCAGGCGCGAGTCAATGAAGCCGCGGGGTGCTCCAACGGCGTCCGGAATTAACCTTAGTTTGCAGGCGCTTGGTTATTGAGCGCGGAGCAAATAGCGCTCCGTGACGTACACCGCCGATTTCCAGGCGATGGCAAACACCCCGACAAACAGCATCAGGAACACCAGGAGGCTCCAGAACTGGGAGAACGGCTCGACCATCGCGGCGATGCCGACAGAAATTGCGTCGCCGACGAATACGAAAGCAATAAAGATCGCGATGACCAGCATAAATGCTCCCTCCTGAGGAATTCATCCTCGGGTCTGGTAGGTCACCCCTGCGTGCAGAAGATCGTGCGCCGACGCCCGTGCCTACCGGGCGGAATGTCGCTGCGACGCTGCGTCCGATGCTTGCGGCCGCAATTCCTTCTCGATCGCGGCGATCAGGCGCGCATCCATCGGCTCGATTGTTTGCGGGAAGCTGGCCGCAATCCGTCCATCGCGCCCAACCAGATATTTGTGGAAGTTCCAGCGCGGCGACTCGCCTGGCCGCTCCAGCGCAGCCCAGCGATAGAACGGATGCGCGTCCGAGCCCCTGACCGCAACCTTCTCGGCGAGCGGGAAGCTGACGCCGTATTCGTGATGCGCGGTCTTCATGATTTCGGTCGAGCCACCCGGCTCCTGTCCGCCGAAATCGTTGGATGGCACGCCGACGATCAGCAGGCCGCGTTCGCGCAGGCGGGTCCATAGCTGTTGCAGGCCGGCGTATTGCGGGGTGTAGCCGCAGAGCGACGCGGTGTTGACGATCAGGATCGGCTTGCCGGCGTGCTCGGCAAGTCGGATGTCGCGGCCGTCGAGACCCTTGAAGGAAAAGCCGTAGGCGGTGGGTCGGCTCATCTGTGCTTGCGCCCAACTGTGCGTGACGAAGGCCGGCGAGGCGAACACACCGCCGAGCAGCGTCAGGATATGTCTGCGGTCGAACATGCACTCCACTCTAGCGCTTATCCGTTCGCTGCGGAACCCAGTCGCGCCCGTTCAAACCGGCCGCTATAGTGCTTTCAGGTATCACAGGGAGGATCAAACCATGCCAGAGATCGTCGTTTATGCCGTCGGAAACCGTCCGCAGGAGCAAAAGGCCGCGCTCTGCAAGGACATCACCGACGCGATGGTGAAGAACTACAAGGTTCCCGCCGAAGCCGTGGTGATCACGCTGGTCGAGACGCCCAAGACCGACAAGGCCAAGGCCGGCGTGATGTTCAGCGACATGCCGGGCCGGTAATTTCGTTTCGGAAATATCCGCACGGCGCCGGCTGCGAAGCCGGCGCCGGCGCTATTTCTGGAACTCGATGCGCTTGTCGGGATGTTCGAGATCGACGTGCAGGGCTTCGCACAGCCGGTTCGAGTAATTCCACATCCCACAGAACACTGTCAGCTCGACGATCTGCTTTTCGCTGAAGTGCTGCTTCATCGCGGCGAAAGCTTCGTCATCGTCCCGCGCCTTCATGGTGGTGACCGCCTCCGCCCAGCGCACGGCTGCTTTCTGCCGGCCGTCGAGATGTGGCGAAGCCATGTATTCGCTGCCCTGCGCCGCCGCGATCTGCTCCTGCGAGAGCCCGACCTTCTTTCCGAGCGGTACGTTGTGCGACATGCAATAGGCGCTCTGGTTGAGCGCCGAGGTCTTGATGATGACGAGCTGCTGAATCTTGACGTAGTCGGGATCGGCCTTGACGTTCTTCAGCCGGATGCTTTCGTTCGGCAGCATCCAGCCCGCCAGCGCCGCCGGCTGGTGCGCGAGCACTTTCGAGAAATTGCTGATCCGGCCCCATTGCTTGAGGACGCCGTCGTAGACGTCCTTTGTTTCGCCTTCCGCAGTCTCGGGCGGAATCATCTTTACACGTGCCAAGGCGAACTCCTGTCCGTAACCGGATCAATCTATCCGATGGAAGCCGGACGTGCGAGTTCGGAACAAGGGCTGGCGCTTTGCGTTGGCTAGGGTTCGGCGGCCAAACGTCCCGCAACAAGACATACGAGAGACGCCATGCCTACGATTGTCGGTAATGCCATCGCGGCTACGCTTGTCATCGCCACGGCGATTGCGTCGGCTTCCGGCGCCAAAGCGGCCGAGGACCCCGATCTCATCTTCAAGCGCTCCACCGTGTTCAAATGGCTGTCGCCAAACGACAAGCTCGCAACCTACGGCCTCGACGACCCCGAGGTTGAGGGCGTTGCCTGCCACTTCACCGTGCCCGAGCGCGGCGGCTTCAAGGGCTGGATCGGCGTCGCGGAGGAGGTCTCGGATATCTCGCTCGCGTGCAGCCAGGTTGCGCCGATCCGCTTCAAAGCCAAGTTCGAGCAGGGCGAGGACGTATTTCGCCGCCGCCGTTCGTTGCTGTTCAAGAAAATGCAGATCGTCCGGGGCTGCGACGTGAAGCGCAACGTGCTCGTCTACATGGTCTATTCCGACCGCGTCATCGAAGGCTCGCCGAAGAACTCGACCGCGTCGGTGCCGATCATGCCGTGGGGGCCGGGCGGGGAGGTCCAGAAATGCGCCGACTTCATCGAAAAGTGAGGCCATGGCCCTGGCAACCGGCGGTTCAGCAAATAGATGATGCGTCGCACAAGTTTATTGCTGCATTGCAATAAATAGGGGATAATGTCCTTCGAAACGGTCGCGGAAAGGCGATTCTATGAGCAATAACAACAACACAGCCTGGAAAACCAAATACGGGCCGCGGCGCGTCCGTCATGAGGCCCCGACGCTGGACGAAGCTATCGAAGCCGCTCGTGGCATGACCGACGATTTCGACGCGCAGGCTGAAATTGCCTCGTCGCTGATGGGCGTGCCGCAGGAGCAGGTTGCGGCCGAACTGGCCAAGCTCGCGGCCGCGCAGAAAGCTGCGGAGCGGAAAAACATTCACACCCTGGCGTTTAGCGGCCGGACCGGCGTCGAGCGCGCCGTCGTGGTGGAGCGAAAGCCGGCTCGCCGGATGGTGGCAGCCGCGGACCGTGCCGCCTTCGTACGGAAGTTGGCATCGGGCCGGTAAGGCCGATCCGGTGGCGTAGCGGCGGCCGGCCTGGCGCTACTCCACGCCGCTGTCGAGGAAATGCTTGCGCGCTGCGGGTGTCGTCAGGAACGCCAGCAGGCTGCGCGCCTCTTCGTTCGCCTGGGTGCGTTTGAGAATGGCGGCCTGGTAGGGCAGCACGATCTGGATTTCATCCGGAACGACGCCTGCGAGCGTCACGCCCTTGCCGCGCCAGGTCAGGATTTCGGTGGTGGGCCCAAAGCCCAGCGCGCCGGGGCCGGGATTTTCCGACAGGTGCTTGTTGAGCAGCGTCGCCGTGTCGAAGCGCTTCAGCTTGGGCGCGACCGCGGATGCAAGACCGAGACGCTCGATCACCTGCAACAGGTGGTCGCCGGTCGGCGCGAGCGTCAGCAGGACCGAGTTGGCCGAGGCGATCGAACGGCGCAGCGCGTCCATGGTGGTGATGTCCGGCCGCGGGGCATCGTTCCGGACGGCGGCGCCGATCCGCACCGCGCCGATCGCCACCGGATCCGAACCGACCATTCCGGCAGCCGTGACCTTCGCCAGCATGGCATTGGGGATCATCACGACGTCGGCGTCGGCGGTGCCTGCGAGCGTGAACTTCTCGATGTTGTGGCCATGATCGGTGGCCACCAGGACCGGGATCCCGGACTCCCGGCTGAACTGGGCGGCCGCGGGCCGCAAGCCGTAGAGCGTCGATCCGGCGCTGAGAACTTTGAGACCCTTGCGCGCGGGGCCGCCGGCCTGCTGCGCGCCGGCCGGGCCGGGCAGGGCGCTCATCGCTCCCGCCGCCGCGGCTGCCAGCAGGCCGCGCCGCGACATCGCCAGCTGGAACTGGCTGTTTTCCGCACGCTCATGGTCCGATGTCCGGCTGGTCATGTTCGCCCCTTCCCGCAAGACATAAATCATCGCGCGGGTGCGACCCGCTGTCTACCGGCTCCACGACCGTCTGCGGCGGTGCTAATCTGTCGGGGTAACGCAACGGCCAAGGAGGGGGACGCCATGGCCAAGATCGTCGAAAGCACGCCGCAACGCATGGTGCTGCAATCGGGCTCGACCACGCTCACGCTCGACAAGACCGCCGGCAAGGCGACGATGCAGCGCAAGCTGCTGTTCTGGAACCTGAAGCCGATGGAGACGCCGCTGGCGGAGGTTGCGAACTTCGAGGTCGATGCCGGCGTGGACCGCGCGTCGGGCATCGAGGTCTGCAACACGATGCTGGTGACGCGCGCCGGCGCCGCATGGGCGCTTCCCGCCGCCGACAAGAAGGACGCGGAGGCGACGGCTGTCGCCATGCGCGGCTTTCTCGGTCTCGGATAGGCCGGCCGTGGATTGACGTTGCCGGCCGTTGTGCGGACTCAGTTCACCTTGATATTCGCCTCGCGGGCGACGCGGGTGTAATCCTCGACCTTGCTTTTGATCGCGGCGTCGAACGCGCTGCCGCAGCGCACCTTGGCGAACAATCCCTGCTGGGCCAGCTTTGGCTTGACCTCTGCCGCGTCCATCGCAGCCGTAAACCACGCGGAAAGCTGCTTCAGCGCTTCGGGCGGGGTTTTTACCGGCGCCACGATACCGTAGAAAATTTCGTCTTCGTATTTGATCAGGCCGGTTTCGGTGAGCGTCGGCACGCCGGGCAATTCATCCACCCGGGTCGGCGAGGTGGTGACCAGGCCGCGCAACGTGCCCGCCTTGAGCTGCGAGACCACCGTCGGATAATCGGCGAAAACCGATGTCACGTGGCCTCCCATCAACGCGTTGATCGACGGCGCCGTGCCGCCGTAGGGCACGTAGGTCATGTCGACCTTGGCGGCGCGCTTGACGATCTCGAAACCGAAATGCAGCGATGACGCGGGCCCGCCGCTTGCAAGCGACAGCTTGCCCGGCTCTTTGCGTGCCGCGGCCAGGAGATCGTCGAGCGTCTTGTAAGGAGAGCTGCTCTGCACCACGAGCACCATCGGCGTCACCGCGAGCTGGCAGACCGGGTCGAAGCTATTGGTCGGATGATAATTGCCCCGGTTCACGGCCGGGTTTGCGACGAAGGAATTCGCAATCATCAGCACGGTGGCGCCGTCTGGAGCGGCACGGGCCGCGAGCTCGGTTCCGATTACGGTGCCGCCGCCGGGCCGGTTCTCGATCACGATTGTCGCCCCCTGCATGCGTCCGATCTGCTCGGCCATCAGGCGTGAGGTGATGTCGGGACCGCTGCCCGGGGTATAGGGCACGACGATCTTGACCGACTTCGACTGGGACCACGCACCAGGTGCGGATATGGCAACCAGGCCGGTCGCAAGGCACGCCGCCGCCAGAACTTTGAACACGCTCATCGGAGCCCCTCCCACATGGCCATCGTTTGTGGAGCGTAGCGTCGGCGGTTTTGCCGTCCGCCGCAAGGTGGCAAATGGGTGCGGAAGAGCGCGAGCGACCATGCGCCGCGCCGGGCGTGATTTGAAGAATCCGCTTTTCGGAACGAAGCCATGTGCAAGGCGTTCATGGTTGGAAACCGCGCGGAGCCTTGCACGAACGTCAGCGACAAAAACCAGATCGTTCTGGATGGGGCTGGGATTGCCCTGTTACAGCTCGCAGTTCTCCATTGATGGAGAGGTGCCGGTCCGCCGGCGAGTCTCCAGGTCGGTCGGTTCCACTGCCGCGACACAAGTTCGCCACTTTGGCGGACTTCACATGCCGCAATTCCGGGGAGGTGGCGAGGCTCAGGATGCCGAAGTCGAGGCAGAATAAGCTTTTGGTCGAGGCGTTCGCGGACAAAGAGATCGCGCGGCTTCGCTCGTCGATCCTCGACAAGCTGACCTCCAATTGCGGGAAGACCGCAGCGACGGCAGGCGACCACGACTGGTACGTCGCCACCGCGCTCGCGGTCCGTGACGAGATCGTCCGTCCTTGGCTGGAAGCGGATCGCCGCACCGAGGCCGACCGCAAGAAGCGCGTCTATTATCTCTCAGTGGAATTTCTCATCGGACGGCTGCTGTTCGATTCGCTCATCAACTTGCATCTGGTCGATACGGTGCGCGAGGCGCTGGCAGGTCTCGGCATCCAACTCGATCATCTGCGCAAGCTGGAGCCCGACGCGGCGCTCGGCAACGGCGGATTGGGACGGCTCGCGGCCTGCTATCTGGACAGCATGGCTGCTCTCGCAGTGCCGGCCTTCGGCTACGGCATCCGATACGACTACGGCCTGTTCAAGCAGCAGATCAGCGACGGCTGGCAGCGGGAACTGCCCGAGAACTGGCTGGCGTTCGGGAACCCCTGGGAGTTTCAGCGGCCGGAAACCGAATACTCGGTCCGTTTCGGCGGTTCGGTTGAATATGGCGGGTCTGGCGATACCGCGCGTGCGCTCTGGCACCCGTCGGAACGGGTGCTGGCGGTGGCCTACGACACGCCGTTCGCCGGCTGGCGCGGCCGTCACGTCAACACGTTGCGGCTGTGGTCGGCCCGCGCCACCGACCCCATCCAATTGAGGGCATTCAACCACGGCGACTACGTCGGCGCCGTCGCAGCACGCGCTCAGGCCGAAGCCATCTCCCGCGTGCTCTATCCAAGCGACGCGACGCCGTCCGGGCAGGAGCTGCGGCTCCGGCAGGAATATTTTTTCACCTCGGCCTCGTTGCAGGACATCGTGTGCCGGCACGTGCAGCAGGTGGGCGAACTGTCGTCGCTGCCGGACCACGTCTCGATCCAGCTCAACGACACCCACCCCGCGATCGCGGTGCCGGAGTTGATGCGGCTGCTGGTGGATGAGCATGATTTCACTTGGCCGGATGCCTGGTCGATCACGCGGCGAACGCTGAACTACACCAATCACACGCTGCTGCCGGAGGCGCTCGAAAGCTGGCCGATCTCTCTGCTCGGACGGCTGCTGCCGCGGCATCTGCAGATCATCTACCTGATCAACTGGCTGCACCTGCAGGAGGCGACGAAGGTCGGCACGCACGACCCTGCGGTGCTGGCGTCGATCTCGCTGATCAGCGAAGACACCGAAAAGCGGGTCCGTATGGGCCATCTCGCATTCGTCGGCTCGAACAAGGTCAACGGCGTATCGGCGCTGCACACCGATCTCATGCGCCGGACGGTGTTTCGCGATCTGGACGCTGCGCTGCCCAACCGCATTGTGAACAAGACCAACGGCATCACGTTCCGCCGCTGGCTCTACGGCGCCAATCCCGAGCTGACGTCGTTGCTTGCGGAGTCGATCGGAGACCGGTTCCTTGACGATTCCAATGCGCTGGAGCAGGTCGCGCAATTCGCCGGCAATGCCGGTTTCGTGGCGCGCTATGCCGCCGTGCGGGCCCGCAACAAGGAGAACCTGGCCCGGCGTATCCGGGCTTTGACGGGCGTCCAGGTCGATCCCCATGCGTTGTTCGACGTGCACGTCAAACGCATTCACGAATACAAGCGGCAGCTTCTGAATCTGCTGGAAGTCGTCGCGCTGTTCCACGCGATCCGTGCCGAGCCCGGCCGCGCCTGGGTCCCGCGTGTGAAGATTTTCGCCGGAAAGGCTGCGCCGAGCTACGAGCGCGCCAAGCTGATCATCAAGCTGGCGAACGATCTCGCCCGTACGATCAACGCCGACCCGGTGATCGGAAACCGGCTCAAGATCGTGTTCCTGCCGAACTACAGCGTCAGCCTTGCCGAAGAGATCATTCCGGCCGCCGATCTTTCCGAGCAGATATCGACCGCCGGCATGGAAGCCTCCGGCACCGGAAACATGAAGCTCGCGCTCAATGGCGCGCTCACCATCGGCACGCTCGACGGTGCCAATGTGGAAATCCTCGAACGCGTCGGCGCGGACAATCTTTTCATTTTCGGTTTGACCGCCGACGAAATCGAGCAACGCCGGGCATCCGGCTTCGAGGGCAGGGATGCGCTCGCCGGTTCGCGGTGGCTGACGGATGTGCTCAACAGCCTGCAAGGCGGAATGTTCTCCCCCGACGATCCGCAGCGCTACCGTTCGCTGGTCGATGCTGTGCTCGGCTTCGATCCGTTCATGGTGGCGGCGGACTTCGAGGCCTACTGGGCGGCGCAGCGCCGCGTCGATGCGCTATGGAACGAGCCGACCGGCTGGTGGCGCGCCAGCATCCTGAACACCGCCCGTATGGGATGGTTCTCATCCGATCGCGCGGTCCGCGAATATGCCGCCGAAATCTGGGGCGTGGAAATTACCTAAAAATATCGAGGCAAGCATGCGGCCGCTGTTCATCGGTCAAACCTATATCGATGTCACGTTCCTGACCGACCATATTCCGGTCGGCGACGAAAAGTCGGTGGCCGACGAATACGCCGTGTCGTTCGGCGGCAACGCCGTGACCGCGGCATTCTGTTGCGCCAAGCTGTCGATCAAGCCGCACCTGATCGCGACCGTGGCCGACGATTGGCTCGGCCGCATGTTCCTAGAGATGGCGGCCAAGTACGAGATCGAGTTGCATGACCGCAAGGTCGAGAAATCATCGCTGTCCTTCATCATGCCGAGTCACGGCAAGCGCGCCATCGTGCGCTGCCGCGACGACCATTATCTCGAATCGTTCCTCAAGCTCGATGTCAGCGAGATCGCGGCGCTGCATCTTGACGGCCATCAGCCGGACGCGGCGATCTATTACGCGCGCAAATGCCGCGAGGCCGGCATTCTGACGTCGCTCGATGGCGGCGGAGTGCGCAGCAACACGGATGAGGTCCTGGGTTTCATCGACGTGGCGGTCGTCGCCGAACGGTTCTGCGAGCAGTTGCACAAGACACCGCAGGAAACGCTGGACTACCTGAAGAGCCGAGGATGTTCGGTCGGCGCGGTGACGCTCGGCGAGCGCGGCATGATCTGGTATGACGCGGCCGGTGAAGTCCGCACCTTGCCCTCGCTGCCGGTGCCGGCGGAGCGCGTTCGCGACACCAGCGGCGCGGGCGACGTGTTTCACGGCGCCTACGTGTATTCGTATCTCAAGCATCCGGGGCGGAGCTGGGACGAGCACTTCCGGTTCGCGCGCAATGCCGCGGCCTTCAAGATCCAGCATCTTGGGAACGAAGCCGGCCTGCCGACGCTCGACGATATCAAGGCTGTCGAGCGTGAGTTTGCAACGGCTCAGGTAGAGCCGCGGCCGGCGCGTGAAAAAGCCGCCGCGATGCGCACCAGCCGCTGATCGTTTCGCAAGTCCTCGATGGCGGCCGGCAGGCGCCGCCGCCAGTTCGGGTGCTCCATGACGGTGCCCGGAACGTTGATCTGGTCTCGAACGTCCAGGATGTCCTCCAACTGCACCGCAACCAGGCGGGCAGGCGTCGCCGCCAGGAATTCGGCGACATGGTCGAAGCTTGGCTCAATGACCGCGCTCGCAGCCGCTCGCCACGCTAAACGCGTGTTCTCGCGATCCTGATCGGTCTCGCCGGGATCGAGCCCGATGCCGCGCTTGACCGCGAGATCGTGGCCGGACAGCCATCCCGTAAACGTCGGCAGATCGTGGGTGTTGAAGGTCGCCAGCGCGTTGACCGCGTATCGCGATGGGTGCTTGAAAGCGCCGCCCCATTCGCGCTCGAACAGCACCACGAGATACGACCACACGCCCCAGGCCGCGAGCGTGTCGCGAAGGCCTTCCGGCACCGTGCCGAGATCCTCGCCGATGACGGTGCATTGGTGGCGGCGGCTCTCGTCCGCGATGACGTCGAGCATCGATAGGAATGGAAAGCGGAGATAAGCCCCGTCACGGGCGCTGCTGCCCTGCGGCACGACGTAGATGTGCATCAGACCGAGTACATGGTCGAGCCGCACCGCGCCGGCGTAGCGCATCGCGGCACGCAGCATCTCCCGCAACGGCTCGAAGCTGCGCGCCACCAGGCTGTGCGGATTGTAGGTTGTCAGCCCCCAACTCTGTCCCGCGGTGTTGAGTGCATCCGGCGGCGCCCCCACCGACAGGCCGGTGAGCATGACCTCCTGATCCATCCAGGCATCGGCGCCGGCCGGATCGACGCCGACGGCGAGATCGATATAGAGGCCAACCGCCATGCCGCGATGGCGGGCCAGATCGCGGCACGCTTTGAGTTGCCGGTCGGCCACCCATTGCAGGAATTCGTGAAAGCCGAATGCATCGGGCTCGGACGTGCGCAACTCCTGCACGGCACGGTCGCCGGGCTTCCGCCATGGCTCGGGCCATTCGCGCCACGTCGTGGGAAATCGCCCGCGCAGCGTCTCGAATGCCGCAAAGCGGGCTAGCGTGCGCCCGCGCTCGGCGCGGAATTGCTCGAAATCGGTCTTTCGTTCTGCTGTGGCCGCCCGGCGGAATTCGTCGTACGCCCGGCGCAACGCAGCAAGCTTGGCGCGCGCCACGCCCGCGTAATCCACCATGCCGGTCGAGCGCAACTTTTCGATGTCGGCGTCCAAAGCGATCTCCGCTGAAAATTCCGGCAGCGCCGCGACATCGATGTACAGCGGATTGAGGAACAACCGGCTGTTCGGCCCGTAGGGGCTTGCCTGCTGCGGCAGATCGGAAAACAGCGCATGCAGCGGATTGAGTCCGATGCCGGTCGCGCCGACATCGGCGGCAAGTTCGATCAGGGCCGCCAGATCGGTAAAGTCGCCATGCCCCCAGTTCCGGCGTGACCGCACTGCATAGAGCTGCACGGAAATGAGCCAGCCGCGCCGCCCGTCGCCCTGGAATGCCGGGCGGACTTCGGGCTGGGTGTGGGCTGCCCCGGTGGGCTGGCCGCCTTCGGAAAGGGCCTCAGCGATCCGGCGGATCGTTTCCGGTTTAGGCTCCTGCCATTGCCCCTGGATGTCGAAATAGCCCGTTTCGATGCCCCAACGGGCGGCGAGGTCCCCGATTTCGTCCATAGGTTAGCAAATCCCAACGGGTTCCGTGGTTCCGGGGAACCATCGCGGCGCCGGGAGATTGTCTCAGAGTCCCCAAGTTCCAAGGACTGCAAGAATGAAACCCCAGGCGGCACCCCACCTCGGGGGCAGCATGAATGTTCGGGAATTAGCCGAAACATCCCCCGCCGATCCGACCGGACCGCGTTTCCTCATCGAGGATGTGTACCCCTGCGTTGATGGGGGCCGATTTCCGGTCAAACGCATTGCCGGGGAGCCTGTCGATGTCTGGGCCGACATCATGCGCGAAGGCCACGATGTGCTGGCCGCCGCCGTGCTGTGGCGGAAGGAAACCGCCGATCAATGGCAGCGGGTGCCACTGACGCTGCATTCCAACGACCGGTGGCAGGGACAATTCATCCCCGCAGAGCCGGGACGCTACGTCTTTGCGGTCGAGGCCTGGACCAACCGCTTCGCGACCTGGCGCCAGGAATTCCTGCTCAAGCAGAAAGCTGGACAGGACGTGACGCTGGAAGGTCGCGAGGGCCGCGAGCTTCTCAACGATATCAAGGGCGCGACGCAGGCCGAACGCTGGCTGCTCGATGGCGCGCGTAACGCCTTCGATCGTGACGGCAATGCTGATGTGCTGCTGACCGACGAGCTGGCCGCTGCGATGATGGCGAGCGAGCCGCGCGACGATATCTCGCTCAGCGCGCCGATCCCCCTGGTGATCGACCGGCCGCTGGCGCGGGCCGGCGCGTGGTACGAGATGATCCCGCGCAGCCAGGGCACTGTTCCCGGCAAGCACGGCACGTTCGACGATTGCATCGCCCGCATTCCGGAGATCGCGGCACTCGGTTTCGACGTGGTGTACCTCACGCCGATCCATCCGATAGGCCGCACCAACCGCAAGGGCCGCAACAATTCGCTCAAAGCCGGGCCGGACGATCCCGGCAGTCCTTATGCGATTGGCAGCGCCGAGGGCGGCCACGACGCCGTGCATCCCGAACTCGGCACGCTTGAGGACTTCCGCCGTTTTGTCCTGGCCTGCAAATCCCACGGCATCGATGTGGCGCTCGACTTCGCGATCCAGTGCTCGCCCGATCATCCGTGGCTGACCGAGCATCCCGAGTGGTTCAAGCGCCGCCCGGACGGGACGGTGCGCTACGCGGAAAATCCGCCGAAGAAATACGAGGACATCGTCAACCCGGATTTCTATTGCACCGACCGGATCGCGCTGTGGCAGGCGTTGCGCGACGTCGTGCTGTTCTGGGTGGGGCAGGGGGTGCGCATCTTCCGCGTCGATAACCCGCACACCAAGCCGCTGCCGTTCTGGGAGTGGCTGATCCACGAGGTCCAGTTGCAGGAGCCCGGCGTCATCTTTCTTGCCGAAGCTTTCACGCGCCCGAAGGTCATGAAGGGTTTGGCCAAGCTCGGGTTCACCCAGTCGTATACGTATTTCACGTGGCGAACCCACAAGGCCGAAATCCAGGAGTATCTCAGTGAGATCACGCGCTATCCGGAGCGCGAATACTTCCGGCCGAACTTCTTCGTCAGCACGCCCGATATCCTTCCGGTGCAACTGCAATCGGGCGCGCCGTGGATGTTCAAGTCCCGCGTCGCGCTCGCGGCGACGCTGTCCTCAACCTACGGCATCTACAACGGCTTCGAGCTGCTCGAGCACGAGCCTGTTCCGGGTAAGGAGGAGTATCTCAACTCTGAGAAATACGAGCTGAAGGTCCGCGATTGGAATAAGCCCGGCAACATCAAGGATTACATCGCGGCGCTCAATCGCATCCGGCGGGAGAATCCGGCGCTGTTGCAGACTGCGAACGTTCAATTCGCCCAGGTCGACGATCCGTCGGTCATCGGCTTCGTCAAGCATTCGACCGATGGCAAAAACGCAGTGGCGGTTGCGATTGCGCTCGCGCCGGACGGGCCGCGCCGGTTCTGGTTTCATTTCGGTGCGATGGAGATGGGGCCGGACGGCAAGCGCCAACCCATTCGATGGATCAAGAATCTGAAATCCGGCGAACGGCACATGGTCGAGTGGGGCGGGGTCCGGCTCACCATCAATCCGGGCGACGACCCAGCCCTCCTGTTCCATTGCACGACGTAAAGGATCGCGGTCGTGAATTTGATGCCGAAAATCGAAACCGAGGTGAAGGAGGCCGACGACCTCTGGTTCAAGGACGCCATCATTTATCAGCTTCACGTTAAGGCGTTTTTCGATAGCACCGGCGACGGCGTCGGCGATTTTGCCGGTCTCACCGAACGTCTCGATTATCTGCAGGATCTCGGCGTCAACACGCTATGGCTGTTGCCGTTTTATCCGAGCCCGGGCCGCGACGACGGTTACGACATCGCCGATTACGGCGATATCAATCCGGACTTCGGAACGCTGAAGGACTTCCGGCGCTTCATGACGGAAGCGAAGCGGCGAAATCTGCGCGTCATCACCGAGCTGGTCATCAACCACACCTCCGATCAGCATGCCTGGTTCAAGCGCGCGCGCCGGAGCCCGGCCGGTTCGAGCGCGCGCGACTGGTATGTCTGGAGCGACACCGATCAGAAATATCTCGATACCCGCATCATCTTCACCGACACCGAAAAATCCAACTGGGCGTGGGACGCCGAAGCAAAGGCGTTCTACTGGCATCGCTTCTTTTCCCATCAACCGGACCTGAATTTCGATAATCCGCGCGTGGTCCGCGCCGTGGTCCAGGTGATGAAGCGCTGGCTCGATATGGGCGTCGACGGCTTTCGTCTGGATGCGGTGCCATATCTCTGCGAACGCGACGGCACCAATAACGAGAATTTGCCAGAGACGCATGCGGCCATCAAAAAGCTGCGTGCCGAGCTCGATGCTTATGCGCCCGGAAAGGTGCTGCTGGCCGAGGCCAACCAGTGGCCGGAGGATGTGCAGCAGTATTTCGGCAATGGCGATGAATGCCATATGGCCTATCACTTCCCGCTGATGCCGCGCATCTACATGGCGATCGCGCAGGAAGACCGTTTTCCGATTGCCGATATCCTGCGGCAGACGCCGGACATTCCCGCCAACTGCCAATGGGCGATGTTCCTGCGCAATCACGATGAGCTGACGCTCCAAATGGTCACCGATGTCGAGCGCGATTATCTTTGGTCCACCTATGCGGTCGACCCGCGCGCCCGCATCAACCTCGGCATCCGACGGCGTCTGGCGCCGCTGATGGACAACGACCGGCGTAAGATCGAGTTGATGAACTCGCTGCTGCTGTCGATGCCCGGCACGCCGATTATCTACTATGGCGACGAGATCGGTATGGGCGACAACATCTATCTCGGCGACCGCAACGGCGTTCGTACCCCGATGCAATGGTCGTCCGACCGCAACGGCGGGTTCTCGCGCTGCGACCCGGCGCGGCTCTATCTTCCGACCAACATGGACCCGATTTACGGGCACCAGGCCGTCAACGTCGAGGCGCAGACCCGCAACATCTCGTCGCTGCTGAACTGGACCAAACGGCTGCTCGGTGTGCGCAAGTCGAGCCGGGTGTTCGGTCGCGGTTCTTTGAGCTTCGTGCGGCCGGCGAACCGCGCGGTGCTGGTCTACGTGCGGCAGTTCGAGGGCGAGACCATTCTTTGCGTCGCCAACTTGTCGCGCTCCGCGCAGGCCGCCGAAATCGACCTGAGCCCATGGAAAGGCCAGGAGCCGCAGGAGATGCTGGGACGCCAGCGCTTTCCGCGGATCGGCGACAAGCCCTATGTCGTTACGCTCGCGCCCTACGGCTTCCTGTGGTTCCTGCTATGCCCCGCGTCGGAGCCTGAGGAGCGGGTGTTCCACCGCGAGTTCACCACGCTCGTGCTGAGCGAAGGCTGGAACACGATCCGGACCGGCCGCCAGAGCCAGACATTGGAGCGCGAGGTGCTGCCGGGCTTCCTGGCCGAGCGCCGCTGGTTCGGCGACAAATCCGGAGCCTTGCCTTCGACCAAGATTCTATCGGCGCTGCCGCTCGAACGCGGCGGGACCAGCGCGGCGCTGATGTTCATCGGGGTCACCACTGCAGATGGCGTCGAAAGCCGTTACCTGCTGCCGCTCGGCGTCCGATGGACCCGGTTCGACCGCATCGGAGCCGCGGTCTCGCAGGTGGTTTCCGCCGTGCGCCGCGGTCCGCGCGAGGGCACGCTGCTCGACGCCGCGGGCGAGACCGATTTCATCGCGCTGCTGCTCAACCGCATCCATTCCGGCGAGGCCGTCACGCAGGACGCGCAGCGGATTGAATTCAACGCGACGGAAGCGTTCCGGGCCATGCCGCCCCCGGTGGTGGAGAAGGTGACCGTTCTCGATCGCGAGCAATCCAACACCACGATCATCGTCGACGACGATTACGTGGTGAAGCTGCTGCGCCGGATCACACCCGGCGTTCATCCCGAGATCGAGGTTGGCCGCTACCTGGGGGAGGTCGGCTACAAGAACACGCCGGACCTGCTCGGATGGATGGAGTTGGCCGAAGGCGACGATTGCAGCGCGCTCGCCGTGGTCCATCGCTTTGTCCAGAACCAGGGCGATGCCTGGTCGGTGACCGGTGCGTTCCTGGACCGCTTCATCGACGAACAGCGCCTGGTGGCGACCGAGCCGCCCGGCGAAAGCCTTGAGCTCGCGTCCTATCTGCAACGCATCACCCAGATCGGCCGCAGGACGCTGGAAATGCAGCAGGCGCTGGCCAGCCGAAGCGATAACCCTGACTTTGCGCCGGAGCCGGTCGCCCGGCAGGATGTCGCGGCATGGACGCAGCGGCTGCTCGAACGCAGCAACCATGTGTTCGAGCTGATGTCCCGGCGCCGCACCGAATTCTCCGAAGCCGACCGGGCCATGATCGATCGGCTGCTGGATGCGCGCGACGCCATCGCCGTTCACATCCGCGACGCGCTGGCGCCGACCATCGACACGCTGAAGATCCGGCACCATGGCGATTTCCATCTTGGCCAGGTGCTGATCGCAAAGGACGACGCGTTCATCCTCGATTTCGAAGGCGAGCCGCGGCGTCCGCTCGCCGAGCGGCGCGGCAAGGCGCCTGCTGCGCGCGATATTGCCGGCCTGATCCGCTCGATCGATTATTCCACCACCTCGGCGCTGATGCGCGCGACCACCCTCACGGCCGAGGAACGGCTTGCACTGACGCCGAAGCTCGATATCTGGCGCGACCGCGCGACCGAAGCGTTCTGGGAAGCCTCGCGTGCGCCTGCCGACTCCGGCTTGTGGCCCGCCGATCCGCTCGAGGCGCGGCGGCTCCTGGATTTCTTCCTGCTCGAAAAGGCGTTCTACGAAATCGAATACGAAATGACCAACCGCCCGGCGTGGCTGCAGGTGCCGCTCGCCGGGCTGTGGCGCATTCTCCTGCAACACGGCGTGGTGCAGCCAGGCTTGGTGCAATCATGAGCCAGGTATCCCGAAGCGCACGTGCCGTGATCGCTGGCACCCATTCCGATCCGTTCGCGTATCTCGGTCCGCATGTCGAGAACGACGGCCCGGTGGTGCGCGTGTTCCTGCCCGACGCACAGGAGGTCCAAGTTCTGGCCGAGAGCGGCGACATCAGCATTCTGCCGCGGATCGACGAGGCCGGGCTGTTCGCAGGCCCGGTTGCCGATGGCGGCAACCGGTATCGCCTGCGCGCGCGTTTCGGCAGGGAGGAGGTCGAGTTGGAAGACCCGTACCGGTTTCCGCCGATCCTGTCCGACCTCGACCTGCATCTGCTGGGCGAGGGCAATCACCTCGAGCTCTACGACAAGCTCGGCGCGCACCCGCGCGAAATCGACGGCGTTGCGGGCGTTGCGTTCGTGGTGTTCGCGCCGAATGCGCGCCGGGTCAGCGTCGTCGGCGACTTCAATTTCTGGGACGGCCGGCGTCACGCCATGCGCGTCCGCGGCAACGGCTATTGGGAAATCTTCGTTCCCGATGCCCGTGCCGGCGCAAAGTACAAATACGAAATCGTCGGGCCGGATGGCACGCTGTTGCCGCTGAAGGCCGACCCGGTCGCGTTCTTCGGCGAAGTGCGTCCCGAGACCGCTTCGATCGTGCTCGACGCCAGGAGCCTGCCGCGTCCGGCGCCGCTCAAGCACGACGCCAATGCGCTCGGCGCGCCGATCTCGATCTACGAGGTTCATCTCGGATCGTGGCGGCGCAATGCGGACGAGGGTGGCCGCTGGCTCACCTACCGCGAAATGGCCAAGGAGCTGCCGGCCTACGCCGCGGACATGGGGTTTACCCACGTCGAGCTGCTGCCGGTGACGGAGCACCCGTTCGACGGCTCATGGGGCTACCAGCCCACCGGAATGTTCGCGCCGACCAGCCGCTTCGGCTCGCCCGAGGATTTCGTGGCGCTGATCGATGCTTGCCACAACGCCGGCCTCGCGGTGCTGCTCGACTGGGTGCCCGGGCACTTCCCGGACGATCCGCACGGTCTCGCCCAGTTCGATGGCACCTCGCTCTATGAGCATGCCGATCCGAGGCAGGGCCGCCATATCGACTGGGGTACGCTGATCTACAACTACGGTCGCGTCGAAGTGGCAAACTTCCTGCTCGCCAACGCGCTGTTCTGGGTTGACCGCTACGGGGTCGACGGCCTTCGCGTCGATGCGGTCGCCTCGATGCTCTATCTCGATTACAGCCGCAAGGAAGGCGAGTGGATCGCCAACCGGCACGGCGGCCGCGAGAACATCGAGGCCATCGAGTTCCTGCGCCGGGCCAACAGCCTGGTGTTCCAGCGTCATCCGCGCGCCACCACGGCGGCGGAGGAATCCACTGCCTGGCCGATGGTGTCGCGGCCGGTCGACTGGGGTGGGCTTGGGTTCGGCTACAAATGGAACATGGGGTGGATGAACGACACCCTGAACTACATGTCCAAGGACTCGATCCATCGCCGTCATCATCACGGCAGCATCCTGTTCGGGCTGCACTACGCGTTCTCCGAGAATTTCATTCTGCCGCTGTCCCACGACGAGGTGGTGCACGGCAAGCGATCGATCCTGGGACGTATGCCCGGCGACCGCTGGCAGCGCTTCGCCAATCTGCGCGCCTACTACGGCTTCATGTTCGGCCATCCCGGCAAGAAGCTGATGTTCATGGGTTCGGAATTCGCGCAGGACACCGAATGGAATCACGATCAGAGCCTGCCGTGGCATCTGCTGGAGCAGGCCGACCATGCCGGCGTGCGAAATCTCGTGCGCGATCTCAACAATCTCTACCGTTCGGTGCCGGCGCTGCATCAGCTCGACTGCGACGCGGCCGGATTTGAATGGCTGGTGACCGGCGACGCCAACCAGAGTGTGTTCGCCTGGCTGCGCAAGGGGGCGGACCCGAGAGCGCGCTGCGTGGTGGCCGTCAATTTCACGCCGGAGACCCGGCACGATTACCGCATTAGGGTGCCGTTCGCCGGAAAATGGCGGGAGGTGCTCAACACGGACTCTGCCTCTTATGGAGGCGGCAATGTCGGGAACGCAGGGGTGGTTTCCGCGGTTGTGACCTCGGGAATTCCGGAGCTGCGTCTTGTCCTTCCACCGCTTGCTGCCGTCTTTTTCGTTCCTGAGTTCTGATCGCCGCGTTTCGGCGGGTGCGCCGCACCCGCTGGGCGCGACATGGGACGGTCGAGGAACGAACTTCGCGCTGTTCTCGGAAAACGCCGAGAAGGTGGAGCTGTGCCTGTTCGACAAGACCGGCCGGCGCGAGCTTGAGCGCATCGCGCTTCCGGAGCGGACTGAAGATGTCTGGCACGGCTATCTGACTCATGCCGCTCCGGGGCAGTTGTACGGGTACCGCGTGCACGGACCTTACGACCCGGCCGCCGGGCACCGTTTCAACTCCCACAAGCTGCTGGTCGATCCCTATAGCAAGCGGCTTGCCGGCGCGATGCACTGGAGCGATATGCACTTGGCCTATCGTGTCGGTCACAAGCGCGAGGACCTCTCCTTCGACCGCCGCGACAACGCACGCGTCATGCCCAAGTCGGTGGTCGTCGACCAGGCCTATACCTGGGGCGACGATCGGCATCCGCACACGCCGTGGGAAGACACCATCATCTACGAGGCCCACGTCAAGGGTCTGACGCAGCACCGGCTGGATGTGGCGCGCGCCGAGCGCGGCACGTTCGGCGGGCTCTCCGATCCCGCCATGATCGATCACCTCCACAAGCTCGGCGTCACGGCGATCGAGCTGCTGCCGATTCACGCGTTCCTCGACGATCGCCATCTGGTGGAGCGCGGTCTCAAGAACTATTGGGGCTACAACACGCTCAGCTTCTTCGCACCCGAGCAGCGTTACGCGCAGGAAGATGTCCTCAACGCGATGCGCTCGACGATTGCGACGCTGCATAGCGCCAGCATCGAGGTGATCCTCGACGTCGTGTACAATCACACCGCCGAGGGCAATCACCTCGGTCCGACCTTGTGCTACCGCGGCATCGACAACGCCTCGTACTACTGGCTGCTGCCAGACAATCCGCGTTTCTATGACGACTACACCGGCTGCGGCAACGCGCTGAAGCTCGCGCATCCGCGCGTGCTGCAGATGGTGATGGACTCGCTGCGCTACTGGGTCGAGGTCTTTCACATCGACGGCTTCCGCTTTGACCTTGCCAGCACGCTTGGCCGCGGGCCGGCGTTCGACCGCCATGCGCCATTCTTTGCCGCCATTCGTCAGGACCCGGTGCTGGCCAACGTCAAGCTGATTGCAGAGCCGTGGGACCTGGGCCTCGGCGGCTATCAGGTCGGTGGGTTTCCCTCCGGCTGGTCGGAATGGAACGACATCTATCGCCGGACCATGCGGCGCTATTGGCGCGGCGAGGGCGGCGTCATCGGCGACGTGGCCGGCGGACTGACCGCATCCGCCCCGCAGTTCCGGCATGATGGACGCGCGCCGCGCGCCAGCATCAACCACGTCACTGTGCACGACGGCTTCACGCTTGCCGACCTCGTCGCCTACGAAAACAAGCACAACGAGGCCAACGGCGAAGACAACCGCGACGGCTCCGACGACAACATCAGCACCAATTGCGGGATCGAAGGGCCGACCGACGATCTCGCCATCCTCGACCGACGCCGCCGGCTGCGGCGCAACCAGCTTGCGTCGCTGATGCTGGCGCAGGGCGTGCCGTTGATGCTGGCCGGCGACGAGGTCGGCAACAGTCAGAACGGCAACAACAACGCCTACTGCCAGGACAACGAGGTCGGCTGGGTCGACTGGTCGGCGCTGGATCGCGGGCCTGACGACATGACTGCGTTTATCGGCGAACTCACGCGATTGCGCGGGCGTTTCCCGCAACTCAAGCCGCACCACTGGCTGGAGGGCAGGAAGCCCGATGGCTCCCACGACATTTTATGGCTCACTCCGGCTGCCGCGGAGATGACCGAAGACGACTGGAGATTCCCGGAGGGTCGCTTCCTGGCCTATGTGCTGGCCCCGACCGGCGCGGATGGCCAGCCGCTGTTCGTGGTGTTCAACGCCGCGTCCGAGCCGGTCGAATTCGCCTTTCCGGACTGGCCCAATGTCGGCAACTGGACCGGCCTGCTCGACACGTCGAGCTATCCGCAGCCGGTCGACGCCGCCGGGAAGCGACCGGGCAGCAAGCTTGCCGCGCCGTCGTCCTCGATCCTGGCTTTTGCGGGCTCGTCATGAATGCGCCAGCGCGCTTCGGGCCGGTCGTAACGGCCGATGGCGTGAGGTTTCGTCTGTGGGCGCCGGGGGCGCGCCTCGGTGGCTGCTGCCTGTCCGGCCGCGTTACGTCCGGTTTTGGCGTTCGCCCTTTTTCGCCGCCGCTCTTTTGGCAAACGGACTGATCTCGGATTCAAGCCACTGCCGCGTATTGGTCAGCATCTTTTCCAGATCTTTCACAGGGACCCGTTCCTGATCCGACGAGACGAGCTGAATCGAGCTTTGTTGGGCGCGTTTGAGAACCTGGTTTTCCATCGCCGCCTCCGCATCACCGCGGCGATAACGCCGGCTCCGTGTTCCAGTTCCGTCATTTGCGTGCAATAGAGAACGCAGGCGCTGCGGCACGGTCGCACCGCGGGACCGATTATGTGTCGGCCGATTCCTGGGCGCGAACGGGCCCGGCTTCCCGCTCGGCGTGCCCGGGCCCCGTCAGCGCAACGCGGGGTTCATTGACGATCCGCACATCGGCGATCACCGGGAGGTGGTCGGAGAGATGACGCGCCGCCGTATCGCTCCATCCGCGCACCAGGGTGTTGTGCGGGCGGCAATAAATCCGGTCGAGGCGCAGCATCGGGCAGATGGAGGGAAAGGTCCGGTGCCGCGTGAGCCCGGGCAGGGCGCCCGCCAGGACCTGACGCACCGAACCGGCCCAGAACCAGTCATTGAAGTCGCCCAGCACGACCGTGGTCATGGCGTCGCTGCCAGCCAGATCGAGCAGGGCCTTGGCCTGGTTGCGCCGTTCGCCGACGCTCAGCCCAAGATGGGTCGCGATCACCCGCAGCGGCCCCAACGGCGTATCGATCTCGGCCCGGATGGCCCGGCGGGGCTCCCGCTCCCGATAGGAGATATCGAAAACCTCGCAGGCCGCCAGTGGCCAGCGGCTGATCAGCACCTGACCGTATTCGCCGTCGGTGGTGGTGATGGACTTGGCGCCGATGCCGTGGCGGCCGAGCGCCTCCTGGAGCACGACAAACGGATTGTCCGCCCCGGTCCCGGGCCGGCGCGAGTCGATTTCCTGCAGCGCCACGATATCCGGCTCGTGGCGCTGAATCAGTGCCACCACCCGTGCGAGATCGAAGCGGCGATTGCGGCCGACCGCGCCGTGGATATTCCAGGTCATGCAGCGGACCGTGGATCGAGGCTCGGGGCTCGGCTCCTGATTCAAGAGGTCCTGCTTCGCAGCTTGGTCGCCATCGCCTGGATGGCGAACGAAATGCCGATCCATACGGCCACCGCGAGCGCGAGCAGGGCCACGTCGGCGGCGGATGGATTGCTCAGCAGGTTCACGATCTGGCTTCCTAGCGCCGTTATCACGATCATCCCCGGCAGCAACCCGATCACCGTGCCGACGAGGTAGTCGGACAGCTTGATCGCGCTCGCGCCGGCCACCAGATTGACCACGGTAAACGGCGCCACCGGCACCAGCCGGATCACCGCCACGGCCACGACGCCCTGGCGCGCGATCGCCTCCCGCACCCGGTCGAGCCTGCGGCCAAGCAGCGCCCGCAAGGCGTCCTGTCCCCACCATGCGCCAATCAGATAGGTGACCAGCGCGCTCGCAAGCGCGCCTACGAGCGCGTAGGCAAAGCCCGGCCAGCCGCCAAACGTCACAGTCGTGGCGATGATGAGAATGAGCACCGGGAATGCCAGCAGTCCGCCGAGAACGAACGCGCCGAGCACGAGGATCGGAGCCCAAGGCTCGTCAGCGACGCTCGCAAGCTGCCCGCGTACGGCATGCAGGCTCGCATAGCCCGCGAGCGGCGTGTAATGCCAGGCGAGCGTCAGCGCGACCGCCAGCAGCATCAGGCCGGCAATAGCCAGCGGCGCGCGCTGCAATCCCATTCGCCGCCACAGGCCACGCCACAACGAAGATAATTCCAGTGGTCGTTTGGGGTCGGCAAGGTCTTCAAGGTATCCCGCAAGGGCTCCGCGATCCGGCTTGCCGTCGTCGACCGAGCGCAAGCGATGGCCGTTCGCACCCAACGTATCGGCGACGGCAAGCAGCGAGCCGGTGCGTTGCAACGCGTCGGCGACTTGTTCCGCCCTGACGCCGCAATGCTCGCCCAGCAAACGGTTGCGCACCGCGACGATGGCGTCGCGCTCCGTCTGATTTTTGGCTTCCACCACCAGGTCGCACTCGGTGTCGGCGCCCATCGAGCGGTTGTTGATGTTGGCCGATCCGACCCGCAATAGGCGGTCGTCGACCACCATCACCTTGGAGTGGATCATGGTCTGGATCTTGCGGTCGCCACCATCGACCTCCGGATAGACCACGCGGATGCGGTTCTTGTTCCGTCTGCGAAGCAGCTTGAGAAACCGGATGCGTCCGTTGCGCATGGTGTGGGATTCGACCCACGACTCATGGGCGTGCGGCGCAACGATCAGGAGCTCAAGCTTGGGATTTTGCCGCAGGCGCCGCGCCAGGCGCGTGGCGACTGCGGTCACCGTCAAATACTGGTTCTCGATGTAGATCGTGCGGTCGGCCGCGTCGATCGCATCCAGGAATAGCGCCTCGACCTCGCGAACCTCGGTTTGCCCTTCGCAGGCCGGCTGGGTGCGTGCGATTCCGATGTCGACCTCGGTGAAGTCGGGGATGGCGCTGTCGGGCCAAGGATCGTGGGACGCATCATAGGACGTGTCGTTCGCCGGATCGCGTGCGGGGCGGTCCGGGGATTGTTCGCCTTCATACGCGCACGACCAGCGTTCGCGGGCGATTTCGGAGAGCGACAGCGCCGGTTCGCCGTCCACCACCATCTGAATGTCATGAAACGGCGGATAGTCCTCGCCGGCAGGATCCACCCGCATGCTGTTCGCGGCGGAATGATCGGAGGTGTCCCAGCGCCGGATGGTGAGATCGAGGCCGCCGGAGAACGCCACCGCATCGTCCACCACGATGATCTTCTGGTGCTGTGAGCAGCCGAACGGCACGGTGTTGTCCAGGCACAGGGTGATCTGATCCGGTGTGCTCCATTGCAGCGACAGCCGCGGCGAGAACTCGCGCTCGTTGGTGTAGAGGATGGAATAATCCCAGAGCAGCAGCTTGATCCGCAGCTCGGGACGCCGGCGCACCAGTTCGCAGAGAAAATCCGATAGCAGCGCCGGATAGCCGTCGTCCGGCTCGTGTTCGCCGATCAGGCGGGTCCGGCTGTCGATGTCCCAGCCCAGCACGAAGATGCTGTGCCGGGCCTGGATGAAGGATTCCCGGACCGCACGGAAAAACGCCGCGCCGTCGCTGAGCACCGCGGCGCGGTGGGCGCGCTCGATACGCCAGACGTTGCGGTTGGGGCGGAGAATATCCGAAGGCATTGCTATCTAACGACCGAGGCGCGAAATGGTTGTCCAAATAAAAAAATGTCGCACCGGCAATGACTTAAACTAGGCTCACCCGCCGGACGTCCCCAGTTCAGAAAAATGTGATGGCCACGCCTTCGCGGCTTCGGCTAGACCCCGGAACGCAGCAACAAGGAGCCCCCGTGCGCATCGAACAGACCGCTTCTCGCCTTTCGCCCCACATCCTCAGCGCGTTGCGCATCATGTCGGCGCTGCTGCTGCTCCAGCACGGACTGTCGAAGTTCTTCGCGTTCCCGGCGGCGATGAACCGGCCGGCGCTGTTTTCGCTGTTCTGGTTCGCGGGCGCGCTCGAGCTGGTGTTCGGCACGCTGCTGCTGGTCGGCCTGTGGACGCGGCTCGCGGCATTCATCCTGTCCGGCGAACTGGCGTTCGCCTATTTCCTGGGGCACGCCCACCGCGGCTTCTATCCGTTGACCAACGGCGGCGAGGCGGCGGTGCTGTTCTGCTTCGTGTTCCTCTACATCGCCTTCGCCGGCGGCGGGCCGTGGAGCATCGACGCGATCCGGGGCAGGCGCTAGAGCGGGGGGCCGGGTGCGTCCGGCGCCGTACACCCTACGAAAGACCTAGAGGGACGCCGCGCGCGCGCCTAGGGCGCCACACCGGCGCGGGATAGGCTGGCCTCGGGGATGCGACGACCGGAGGACGACTGTCATGCAGGACACTGGGCCTGAGAAGCAAGAGAAGCTGACGCACTGGGTGATCGCCGCATTCGCGGTCGTCATGATCGTCCTGGGGACGTTTATGAGCTACGGCGGCTTCCAGTTTCATTCTTCCGACGTGGAGCTCAGCGCGCGTTCGCGCGCCGCCGACACGCCGGCTGAAACCGGCAAATAGATATCCGGCGTTTGCAGCACGCAGGGCGCTGCCGTTGCGGCGCCCTGCCGGTGCCGCGCGCCGTCACGCGGCGCGGCTGCTGCGCCATGCCGGAAAGCAGACCAGCGACTCGAACTGGTAATCGCAGGCCTCGCAGCTCCAGAGATGGCGGACGCGGCGGTCGTCGAGATATTCGCTCCACTCCGGCGCGAACAGCGTCTTGCCGCATTGCGCGCAGGGTAGTACCGGGCGGGACTGGGCGGCGGCGGGGGAATTTTTGGAACGCAGCTCCATGACGCTTGCTCCCTGTTGCTCCTGCCCCCGTTCCCCTTGCCGGTGTCCCCCAAACTCGTGACCGCATCGTGACGCGCCTTGGCGCGGTTTTGAAGCAGTGGCGCTGACGTATTTCCGCGAAGAATCACGGAATAGGAATCGGTCCGGACGGACTCGAATCCGGTTTAATTGCAAGAATTGAACTTTGGTGGGATTCGCGTGCAGGCTGCATGCATGGCGCGGTCGACGATTCGCAGGACACGGTTGCGAAATCCGAAGCGGGAATCGGATGTCTGGCTTGCGCGCGCGGCGCGGGCCCGCCACATCGCCACCATGCTGTCGAAGGCTGACGCCGCGATTGCGCTCGCCCATGCGGCCGAATGCGAGGCGGAGGCGATGCGGCTGCTGGACCAGAAGCAGCCGCAGATCGCGGCCTAGCGCGACTCAACGGACAGCCACGTTCGCTACGGCGCCCGGGTTGCCGCCGGCTATTTCTTCTCGATCGAGACCCCGCCCGGGCCAAGGTTGATCTGCACGCCGTCCGGCTTCTTGCGGTCCTGATAGACCTGATAGCCGAGCACGGCGACCACGACCACGAGCGCACCCACGGCCATGTAGATGATGTTGCTGCGATGCACGTCGATCCCCCCGGTGGCGCATATTGCGCGAAGCCCAACGGGGACCGGGGTATTAAGTTCCCTGGACGGCGGCCGCGCCCTTTGGCCGGGCCGCCCGGCTGAATTATACTGCGGCGAGTGCCACGGCATCGGGCGTAAGAGCGCAGCACCCATGGCGACCAAATCCATGGCGACCAAGACCGTCGAGAAACCGCGCACCAAGGCCAAGCCGAAGGTCCAGCGGCCGCCGCTCTACAAGGTCATCCTGCTCAACGACGACTTCACGCCGCGCGAGTTCGTCGTGCAGGTGCTCAAAGCCGTGTTCCGGATGAACGAGGACGAGGCGCACCGGGTGATGATGACGGCGCACCGGCGCGGCGCCTGCGTGATCGCGGTGTTCACCCGCGACGTCGCCGAGACCAAGGCGAAGGAGGCGACCGAGCTTGGAAAGAGCCAGGGCTATCCGCTGTTCTTCACGACGGAGCCGGAGGAGTAGGGCGGCGGCCTGTGGCCTGCGCTTGCCCGATCCACTTCGCTTCGACCGGGCGGCCGGAGCGGCAGGTTGAAGGCTCGGGCGAAAGTGTTCCGCCCGAGCCGACGAACTACTTCTTCTTCCGCTTCGCCTTCTTGGCCTTCTTGGCTTTCTTAGCCATAGGGTGCCTCTTTCAGTTAGTGTTGAACAACGCCACTGAGACGCGGAGGGCGGACCTGCGCCTCGCATTGCGACTGTTCAATGATTCGGGCGGCGTTGTCTTGCGATATGCACAGAAAAGAACCAGGTCCGCCGCTTTTGCGACGAGACGTGATTCGGCCCGGGTCCCGGTCATCACATGGGCGAAGCGCGGTCCCAGCTTGGACGGGTGTCAGGAAACGAGGACGATCGCTGCCTGTCGCTACGGGGCATCCGAGCTAAGTGTTTTCGGTCAGCACACGCCCGAGCCTATCGAGCATGTAATTCCACGGCCCCAAAATCCTACGGGCGTCGACGCCAGTGTGCATGAGCTCAAGTCGGCTGCCGCCTTGCGTGGGCGCAACATCGAGCGACACCCGCGACACGCCTCCAAAAAGCCCGGACACCTCCAGCTCGAATATGAGCCGCCGCGGCCTTTCGATAACTTCATACCTGCCGACATACTCGATCGCTTTGCCATCGCTCTGCACGAGTATGACGTGGCGCCCGCCTGCGCGCGCGTCGATATCGACGCGTGCAATCTCGTTGCCTGGGCCCTTGAACAACCACCGACGCATCACGCCAGGGGTGAGCCAAGCATCAAACACGGCTTCGGGCGTGGCCTTGTAGATCCGAGTCAGACGAACAGGATCTCGGTCTTCTATATCCTCTTTATACCCGAATTTCGGCTCGCCGCAGAGGCCAATGCTTTGCCATAGATCCTCGCCATCGAGCCAACGCTGCATCCATTCTTCGAACGACTTGGCATGAAGGCTGAAAGCACAGCCCCACGGGCCCTGACCATGACTGTTCTGGTCGAATCCCATGACCGGAGCCTGCGGACGCGCGCAATCAATATAAGAAAAATAGGTGCAGCCCCACGTGCAGATCGGGAGCAGTTTTTCGTCCCACTGCTGGCGGTGCGAATGATATCGAAACGATGTGTAGGTGTTGACGAGTGTCTGCTCGCGCTTTTCGTCCGGCGGGAGTGTGCCGCCCGCAAGGCTGAACAGGCCATATCCTGGACCGAAGCCGCCGTTTGCAACATTCAGGTAAAGGTCGCGCAACAGCGCCGGCAGCGGGAAGCCGAGTTCGGCTTCGGCATCCTTGATCTGGCGCGGCGTGGCCGGCGGATAGATTTTTGGGAGCAACGGGCCCCGCTCCATCGACGTGCCGAGCTGTCCGGTGTGAGCGCGCCTCGCGAATGCGTCGAGTACTGGAGACATCATGGTACCTTAGGGAGACATGGAATTGTTCCTGTTTTGTTCCATATGTCAAGCTCAATTGGCCCGTCTTGCACGGGCTGATAATGCGCATCGCTGGGTTTCGGATTTTGCTTTGCTCAGTCCGGCTACGCCTGCGACTCTGCAGGTTCGGTCTGCCGTGAAATGTCTCCCCGGCCGGCCAGCAATCCGGCGATCGAAATATCCTCGTCGATATCTTCCCAATGCAGGCCGGTGCGTCCCAACTCAACGCGCTCGCGTTGCCCCGGCGTTGCATGCATCAGCCGAGGAAACCACGCGAGCGGAACGCCGAGCGTGCGACCGTCGGTGAGGTCGACCCACATTGTGTGCTCGTCAAAGTGGACAGCTGTTGCCGAAATGGTCATGCCACGCTTTCAAGATGAGATCGCGATTGTCGATGACGGCCCGCAAGATACCCGATAAATCGCGGGAATTGAACCCGTAGCTGTCGGCGATCGATACCTCCGGCTCAATCCATATCTTGGCGTCGCGACCGCCGCCTTTGACGTGGATATGCGGCACTTCTTGCGGCGAACCCTCGTTCGAGAAGAAATAATAGCGCAAGCCACCTTGGCGGAAGACGACTGGCATCTGCGGCCTCGGGTGGCTTGCGAATTACATCGTCACGAACACCCCGTCGTGCTGCCGCACGTGTCGCACTTCATGCACGTGCCATTGCGCACCAGCGTGAAGTTCGCGCACTCGCCGCACATCTCGCCTTCGTAGCCCTTGGCCTTCGCCTCGGCGCGGCGTTCGGCGGCCACCGCCTTGGCGTCGCGCTGCGGCTCGGCCCATGGCAGTTGTTCCAGCGCCTGGGCGGGCGACAGCTTCGCCTCAGGCTCGGCCTTGAGCGCGGTCGCGCCCGCAACCTCGCCGCGGGCGCCGCCGCTGTGGAACGCCGTGACGTTCGACGCACCACTCCGGCCGGTTTCGCCGCCCGACGCACCGCCTGAAGCGGAGGACGAAGCGCCGCTCACCACCGCGAGCTTGTCGGTGCGCGAGCGCGTGATGCCCTTCGACAGGTACTTGGCGTGTTGCGGCGCGGGCCGGCCTTCTTCCTCGCCCTTGCCGAGCGCGTCGAACGAGCCTTCGCTCGGATCGACATGGGCGAGATCGAACCGCTCCATGTAGGAGATCGCAAGCTCGCGGAACACGTAGTCGAGGATCGAGGTCGCGTACTTGATGGTGTCGTTGCCCTGCACCGGGCCTTGCGGCTCGAAGCGCGTGAAGGTGAAGGCGTCGACGTACTCCTCGAGCGGCACGCCGTATTGCAGGCCGAGCGAAATCGCGATCGCGAAGTTGTTGAGCAGCGACCGGAGAGCCGCGCCCTCCTTGTGCATGTCGATGAAGATCTCGCCGATCCGGCCGTCCTCGTATTCGCCGGTCCGCAGATACACCTTGTGGCCGCCGACCACGGCCTTCTGGGTGTAGCCCTTGCGCCGGCCGGGGAGCTTCTCGCGCTCGCGCAGCACGGTGATGCGCTCGACGATCTTCTCCACGATCCGCTCGGCTGCGACTGCGGTGCGGGCCGCCTGCGGCTGCGCGATGAACGCCTCGACGGCGTCGTCCTCGTCCTCCTCGTCCGCAATCAGTTGCGATTGCAGCGGCTGGCTGAGCTTGGAGCCGTCGCGGTACAGCGCGTTGGCCTTGAGCGCCAGCTTCCAGGACAGCAGGTAAGCCGCCTTGCAGTCCTCGACCGTGGCGTCGTTCGGCATGTTGATGGTCTTGGAGATCGCGCCCGAGATGAACGGCTGCGCCGCAGCCATCATGCGGATGTGGCTCTCGACCGAGAGATAGCGCTTGCCGATCTTGCCGCACGGGTTGGCGCAATCGAACACCAGGTAGTGCTCGGGCTTGAGGTGCGGAGCGCCTTCGACGGTCATCGCGCCGCAGACGTGGACGTTCGCGGCCTCGATCTCGCGCTTGGAAAAGCCCATGTGCGCCAGCAGGTCGAACGAGGGCGAGGCGATGACCTCGGCCGGCACATTGAGCGTGCGCAGCAACTCCTCGCCGAGCGTCCACTTGTTGAAGGCGAACTTGATGTCGAACGCGGTCGGCAGCGCCTTCTCGACCTTGGCGATGGCCTCCTCGGTGAAGCCCTTGGCCTTCAGAGTGGTGTGGTTGATCCCGGGCGCCTGGCCAAGCGAGCCGTGACCGACCGCATAGACCTCGATCTCGCCGATCTGGCTCTCGGAATAGCCGAGCGCGCGCAGCGCGGCCGGCACCGCGCGATTGATGATCTTGAAGTAGCCGCCGCCGGCCAGCTTCTTGAACTTCACCAGCGCGAAGTCCGGCTCGATGCCGGTGGTGTCGCAATCCATCACCAGGCCGATGGTGCCGGTCGGCGCGATCACGGTGGATTGCGCGTTCCGGTAGCCGTGGGTCTCGCCGAGCTTGAGCGCCAAGTCCCATGCCTTGCGGGCATGCTCGATCAGGATGGTGTAGCCGCGCGCGCCGTCCTGTACGGCCTTCTGGTCGAGCGGCACCGGCGGCTGCGAGACCTTCTCGTAGCCGGTCTTTTCGCCATGGGCCGCGCGGCGGTGATTGCGGATCACCCGCAGCATGTGCTCGCGGTTCTTCTTGTAGCCGGGGAAGGGGCCGAGCTGCTTCGCCATCTCCGCCGAGGTGGCGTAGCTGACGCCGGTCATGATCGCGGTCAGCGCGCCGCCGATCGCACGCGCGGCGTCGCTGTCGTAGCCGATGCCGGACGACATCAGCAGGCCGCCGATGTTGGCGTAGCCCAGGCCCAGCGTGCGGTACTCATAGGAGAGCTGCGCGATCTGCTTGGACGGGAACTGCGCCATCAACACGGAGATTTCGAGCACGACGGTCCACAAGCGAACGGTGTGCTCGTAGCCCTCGACGTCGAACGCGCCGGTGTTCGGGTCGCGGAACGTCAGCAGGTTCAGCGAGGCCAGATTGCAGGCGGTGTCGTCGAGGAACATGTATTCGGAGCAGGGGTTGCTGCCGCGAATTTCGCCCGACGCCGGGCAGGTGTGCCAGTCGTTGACGGTGGTGTGGTACTGCAGGCCCGGATCGGCGCAGGCCCAGGCGGCGTAGCCGATCTTCTCCCACAGGTCGCGGGCCTTCTTGGTCTCGGACACGCGGCCGGGCTTGGTGCGCCAGGTCAAATCCCAGTCGCCGTCGGCCTCGACGGCTTTCAGGAACTCGTCGGTGACGCGCACCGAGTTGTTGGAGTTCTGGCCCGAGACCGTGAGATAGGCTTCGCTGTCCCAGTCGGTGTCGTAGATCGGGAAATCGATGTCGGTGTAGCCCTGCTTGGCGAACTGGATCACGCGCTGGATGTAGTTGTCCGCGACATAGGCCTTGCGGGCGAGCTTGATCTCGCGCTTGAGCGCGGGATTCTTGTCGGGCGAGAAGCAGTCGTCGCCCGAGCCTTCGCAGTTCACGCAGGCCTTCAGGATCGCCTTGAGGTGCTTCTGGTTGATCTTGGAGCCGGTGACCAGCGCCGCGACCTTCTGCTCCTCCTTCACCTTCCAGTCGATGAACTGCTCGATGTCAGGATGGTCGGTGTCGACGATGACCATCTTGGCGGCGCGGCGCGTGGTGCCGCCCGACTTGATCGCGCCCGCGGCGCGGTCGCCGATCTTCAGGAAGCTCATCAGGCCGGAGGACTTGCCGCCGCCGGCGAGCTTTTCGCCTTCGCCGCGCAGTTTTGAGAAGTTGGTGCCGGTGCCGGAGCCGTACTTGAACAGCCGGGCCTCGCGCACCCATAGGTCCATGATGCCGCCCTCGTTCACCAGGTCGTCGCTGATGCCCTGGATGAAGCAGGCGTGCGGCTGCGGGTGCTCGTAGGACGATTTCGACTTGGTCAGCTTGCCGGTCTGGAAGTCGACATAGTGGTGGCCCTGGCTCGGGCCGTCGATGCCGTAGGCCCAGTGCAGGCCGGTGTTGAACCATTGCGGCGAGTTCGGCGCGCACATCTGGTTGGCCAGCATGTACCGGAGCTCATCAAAGAACGCCTGGGCATCATCCTCGCTGTCAAAATAACCGCCCTTCCAGCCCCAGTAGGTCCAGGTCCCGGCCAGCCGGTCGAACACCTGCTTGGAGGAATGCTCGCCGACGATGCGCTCCTTCTCCGGCAGCGCCGCCAGCGCCTCCTCGTCGGCGACCGAGCGCCACAGGAACGAGGGGACGGTTTCCTCCTCGACCTTCTTCAGACATGACGGAACGCCAGCTTTCCGGAAATACTTCTGCGCCAGCACGTCCGACGCCACCTGCGACCAGAATTCCGGCACTTCCACGTCGTCGGCGCGGAACACCACCGAGCCATTCGGATTGCGGATCTCACTCGTAGTCAGGCGGAACGTAATGCCTGCGTAAGCTGACTGGCCGTCCTTGGTGAAGCGCCGTTCGATCCGCATTTCAATTGCCCCTGATTGCGTGCCGGCCACCCCTCGGGCACCGGCATTTTATCCCTCGGATGGGCATAAACCCACCCGTTGTGAGTGTTTTTGACGCTTCCCCATACATATGGCCGATCCCTGGAACCGGTATCGGCTCGGCACGCTTTTTGGACGGTTTCACGCAGATTTTGGCAACGCGAAGCCCTGTCCCGCCAGGGTCAAATCCGAGCGGGAAATCAGTCGAAAACCTGCGTGATTTTGTGCGGCGGAGACGAACTACGCACCGGCACCGTACGAATTGGAAATTAGGACAGGGCCAACTCATACGTCAAGCACTAGACGCGGAATCTGAATCAAATACTAAAGCTTGTGGTTTGGGTGTTAATTGCGGGGATTACGCAGACGACTCAGTGCGTCCCCGAAGTATCGGACAAAGCGGATAGATTCCGAAAGAGCCTCCGTCATCGAGCTGTCATGCTGCTGTCGCAAATCAACCTGTCAATCAGCGAGCAGTTGTATCGGAGGTGTTTAATTACCTTTTTTTGTTCTTGGGGTTGTGGATTCCTTGATCCCGCCGTGCCGCCACTTTTGGCCAAATTGCCCGGCCGAACGATCGCCCGACGGTGGTAAAGAGCGATGATTCTCCGCGCTCCTCCAGATACTTAAATGGAATGTCAGGCTGCGAAAGAACGACGGTCGCAATCCCTTTCGCTTGACGGCTGGAGAGCGGCGGATTCGCATCCCTCGCAGGCGGAACGCAAACATCTCTGCGAGCCTCATCGCGATGCAATGGCATATCGAGCCGGATCTGTTGCGTGAGGTGCAGCCGGTCGGCACCATGAAGGCGAACTCGCAGCAAGCGCGATCCTGGACAGGATACGGAGGGGATGGCATGAACCGCGCATGAAGACCTTCCTCCTGCGCTTCCTCACCTGGTGGAACGGCCAGACCTTCGGCACGCAGCTGTGGACCTGGCTCTACGGCGAGGTCGTGGGCGAGGACGAGTTCGGCAACCGCTACTACCGGACCAAGGGCGGCAAGATCGATCCGACGCTGCGCTTCGAGCGCCGCTGGGTGATCTACAACGGCGAGGCGGAGCCCTCGATGGTGCCGCCGTCCTGGCATGGATGGCTGCATCATACGGTGGATATTCCGCCGACCCTTGAGAGCTATAAGCCGCGCCCCTGGCAGAAGCCGCACCGGCCGAACCTGACCGGCACGCCGGCTGCGCACCGCCCGACCGGCTCGACGCTGGCGCAAGGCCGCCGGCCCAAGGCGACCGGCGACTATAAGCCCTGGACGCCGGGCCGCTGACCCGACGGCGTCGTCCGCTGGTAGTCCCCGCCCTTTCCCCGCCGCATTCCCCGTGTTAACCCGGCATCGTCTCGGCGACGGTTGTTGGCCCGGGGCCGAACGAAGCCGGTCGATGGCGCGATTCAATCCTTTCAATCTTCTGAGGCTCTGGGCGTTGGGCGGCGTGCTATGCGCCGCGCCCGCAAGCGCGCAGTTCGGCACCATCTTCGGCAACGAGCCGCCGCGTCCACCCGGCAACGTGCCGAGCCGCCCGCCCGCCGACCCCCCGAGCGCGCCAGGGGACAGACTGCCGCCTGGCCCGCCGCCAGGACAGCGAATCCAGACGCAGCCGTTGCCGCCGCCGCCCGGCGCTGCAAGCGCGCCACCGCTGCAAACCGCGCCGCAGAGTCCAGCCGCTCAGGTGCCGACCGCGCCGGGCCAGGCGCTTCCCGGGCTGCCGCCGGGCCAGCGCCAGCCGCGCGGGACCGCGCAGCCGGCGTCCACCGCGCCGCAGCCCGGCGACGAAGTGATCGTCGAGCCGCCCGCGCAGAAGATTCCCAATCCCACGGCGATATTCTCCGGGCTCGACAAGATCACCGGCCGGATTTTGCCATTCGAGGTCGCGATCAACGAAACCGTGCGGTTCGGCGCGCTCGAAGTGACGCCGCGCGCCTGTTACACGCGCCCGCCGACCGAGACCGCCAACACCGATGGTTTTGTCGAAGTCGACGAACTGACTCTCCAGGGGGAGCTGCGCCGGATATTCACCGGCTGGATGTTCGTCACGAGCCCGGGCCTCAACGCGGTCGAGCATCCGATCTACGATGTCTGGCTGACCGACTGTAAGGGCGCGAAGCCGCCGGCCGTAGTCGAAGTGCAGGAAGCGCCGCCGGCTGCGCCACCGCCGCGGCAGCGGGCGCAGCCGCCGCGTCAGCCCGCGCGCACGCAGGCGCAGCCGCAGTCTCTGCCGCCGCTACCACCTCCGCCGATACGCTGACCGTTTAACGTTTAAGTGCGGATGTGCTGCAGCGCTTCACTGCCGGATACCGGCCGGTCGAGCGGCAATGCCTTGAAGTCGGCTTCGTCTACCAGGGCCGCTTCCAGCAGCTTGTGATACTGGCGTCGCGAGACCTCGACCGCTCCGAACATGGTCAGGTGGCCGGTCACGAACTGCGTGTCGAGCAGTCGAAAGCCGCCGGCGCGCAGCCGCGCCACCAGATGCACCAGCGCCACCTTCGACGCGTCACGCGAGCGGCTGAACATGCTTTCGCCGAAGAACGCGCGGCCGAGGCACACGCCGTAGAGGCCGCCGACCAGTTCGCCGTCCTGATAGGTCTCGACGCTGTGGCAATGCCCGATATCGTAGAGACTGCGATAGAGCGCGCGGATGCGCGTGTTGATCCAGGTTCGCGCACGGCCCGGACGTGGTTCGGCGCAGCCGTCGAGCACCGCATCGAAATCGTGGTTGATGCGGACGACAAAGCGATCGGAGCGCACCGTGCGGGCGAGCCGCGAGGATACATGGAAACGCTCGAGCGGAATGACGCCGCGCTTTTCCGGCTCGATCCAATACAGCCCGGGATCCTCGGCGCTCTCCGCCATCGGAAAGATGCCGCAGGCATAGGCCTTCAGCAGCACCTCCGGCGTGATCTCGATGAATGCGGTTTCGCGGCTGGCCATTGTAGATCAGGATATGAGCGACAGATGCCGCCAATGTAACGCGCGAGTGCTTGGCCGCAACTCTTCTTCCGTCCGTTCAGGCATGCTAGCGTACCTGCCGTGAACGCCCGCTGCACCAACCGACTTATTCGCCGCATCCTGGGCGTAGCCATCTGCTACGTCCTGGCGCTTCAGGCGTTTCTCGCGGCATTCGGTACGGCGCATGCCGTCGGGCGCGCCAACGCTTTCGATGGCAGCCTGGTGATCTGTCACGGCGCCGGTGTGGCTGCGGACACTGGCGATACCAGAACCACCGAGCGCCCGCCCTGCGTGCTGTGCGCGGTGGCGGTTGCCGGGGGCGGGCTGGTGCCCGATCCGGTTGGGGTGGTGTTTCCGCCAGCCGTGGTGGTCGGCGCTATCGACGTTCTCCACGTTGTCATCCTTGGCAGCCCGCCGCCACCGCGTGCCGGGCTCGCTCGTGCGCCTCCGTCCTTCGCCTGAACGATCGCTCTGCCACGCGCGGTGCTTCGCCTGCACCGCGCATCCGTTCAACGCGAATTTCGGAAAAGATCATGACCATGATCCGTTCTCTGCTGATCGGCGCGTTCGTCGCCGTCTCGATCGCGCCTGCCGCCGCCCATGTCACGCTGGAAACCCAGGAGGCCAAAGTCGGCGCGTCCTACAAGGCCGTGCTGCGCGTACCGCATGGCTGCGAGAAAACCGCCACCACCTCGATCCGTGTCCGGATTCCTGACGGCGTCATCGGCGTGAAGCCGATGCCGAAGTCCGGCTGGACCCTGACCACCACGGTCGGCAAGTATCCCAAAAGCTACAAGCTGTTCCATTCCGACGTGACGGAGGGCGTCACAGAAATCGCTTGGTCGGGCGGCAAGCTGCCCGACGCCTGGTACGACGAATTCGTATTCCAGGGCTTTGTCGCGGGCGATCTTGAGGCCGGGAAGACCATCCACTTCCCCGTGGTGCAGGCATGCGAAAAGGGCGTGCACCGCTGGATCGAGATTCCTACGGCCGGCAAACCGTCGTCGGATTATCCGGAGCCCGCGCCTGCGCTCCGACTCACGCCTGCGCATGCTCCACGGCATTGATGCTTCCCCGCACCAGAGCGGCTGCGGCGATCAGGTCGGCGATGGGCGGGCTTGTGCTCGTCCTCGCCGTCCTGGCCACGCTTGCCGATGTGCCCGCGGCGCTGGCGCACGCGTCGCTGATCCGGAGCGAGCCGGCGGATCGCGCCGTCATGGCGCATTCGCCGGCCGCGCTTGCGCTCACGTTCAACGAGCCGGTGTCGCCGTTGCAAATGCGCCTGCTGGATTCCAGCGGGCGGACGATCGAGCTTGCCGATGTCGTCGCGGCGGATGCGACGCTGACAATCCGCCTGGCCGATCCATTGCCGCGTGGCACGCATCTGCTGAGTTGGCGCGCGGCGTCAGCCGACGGGCATCCGGTCGGAGGCGCGCTGACCTTTTCGGTCGGGACGCCGAGTGCGCAGGCGCCGGCGATAGCGGACGCCGGTGGGCCGCTGCAGCCCGCGATCTGGGCCGTGAAGCTCGCGATGTATGCCGGCTTGTTCGGCGGGATCGGTGGAGCGTTTTATGCCGGCTGGATCGCGGCTGAGCCGCTGCCTCGCCGCACCCGGAGGCTGATCGGGGCCGCGCTGGAGCTTGGGCTGATCGCGACGATCATCTCGCTGGGATTGCAGGGACTCGATGCGTTGGGCTTGCCGTTGGCGGATTTGAAACAGCCGCGCATATGGGCTCAGGGTTTTGCGACATCCTACGGTGCGACCGCTGCCATCACCGCGGCCGCGCTGGTTCTGGCCCATATCGCGTTGTCCGCCAGGGCGCGATATCGCCGCTGGCTGTCAGCTTTCGCAGTTGTCGGGGTCGGCGCGGCGCTGGTGGCAAGCGGACACGCAAGCTCGGCCGCGCCGCAGCTTTTAACCCGCGCCATGGTGTTCCTGCACGGCGTGTCGTTGGCGTTCTGGATCGGCGCGTTGCTCCCGCTGATCGATGCCGTCCTGCGCGGTCGCCGGGACGAGCTCGCGCGGTTCTCCCGCGTCATTCCCGTGCCGCTGGCTGTGCTGATCGGAAGCGGCGTCACGCTCGCTGCGATCCAGCTTCGCGAACCCGACGCATTGTGGACGACCGCTTATGGCGTCGTGCTGTCGGCAAAGCTTGTCGCGGTGGCGGCGCTGCTGGCTATCGCGATTGTGAACCGCCGGCGGACGCCGAGCGCGTTGCAGGGCGACGAACGCGCGAAGCGCAATCTCGCCACGTCGATCGTGGCGGAGCTGGCCATTATCATCGTCATTTTCGGCCTCGTCGCATCCTGGCGCTTCACGCCGCCGCCGCGCATCCTGATCGTCGCCGGCGAAGCGCCGGTCCATGTTCACATCCATGCCGAACAGGCGATGGCGGACGTAACGGTCGAGCGCCTTCGCGATGGCAGCCGACAGATCACCCTGGTTCTGCTGGACGGCGCGTTCGGCCCGCTCGCCGCCAAGGAGGTGACGCTGCTGCTGTCCAAACCGGACGCGGGCATCGAGCGGCTGCGGCTTCCGGCCACCCACGTCGAGGAAACCATCTGGCGGATCGACGGCGTCCGGATACCGGGGACCGGCCGCTGGCACGCCCGCGTCGAGATTCTCATCAATGACTTTGAAAAGGTCGGGATCGAGGACGAAATCGAGCTTCAGCGCTGACAAAAGTTACCAATCGTTAGCCCTGATGCGCGCGATTTTCAGAAAACATGCAAACATTGGCCACGCGTCGCGTTGTCCTCATGCCCCGACGGTGGACGCGGGGTGAGACGTAAGGGGCAAGCGATGGGCGAGATGGCATCACGGATTCTGGTCGTGGAAGACGAGGCTCTCATTGCCGAGATGATGGCCGAGGTGCTGATGGAGCACGGTTTCGAGGTCAAAGCGGTGGCCACTGCCAAGGACGCACTCCAGCACCTGACGTGCGGCGCGCCGTGCGACTGCCTGTTCACAGATATCAACCTGCCGGGCGGGGTGGACGGAGCAACCTTGGCCCAGCTCGTGCGCGAACTGCGGCCTGATCTTCCCGTGGTCTATGCCTCGGGCGCGGTCAGGAGCATCGAGCAGCTCAAGGCGGTGCCGGGCGCGACCTTCGTAGCCAAGCCATACGATCCCACGAAGGTGTGCACACTGCTGAAGCAGTTCGCAACGCACCACTGAGAGGGTGCGTCAGCGGTCCATCCCGCCCTCGGCGAGAAATCGCTCGAGCCAGTGGATGTGATAGTTGCCGTCGATGATGTCCGGCGTGCGCACCAGCTTCTGGAACAGCGGCAGCGTGGTCTCGATCCCGTCAACCACGAACTCGTCGAGTGCGCGCTTGAGCCGCATCAAACATTCGGTACGGGTCTTGCCGTGCACGATCAGCTTGCCGACCAGCGAGTCGTAGAACGGCGGGATCGTGTAACCTTGGTACACCGCTGAATCCACCCGCACGCCGAGCCCGCCGGGTGGATGATAGGAAAGAATTTTCCCCGGCGAGGGCAGGAAGGTCGACGGATTCTCGGCGTTGATGCGGCACTCGATCGAATGGCCGCGGAACTCGACATCCTTCTGCGCCAGCGTCAGCTCGCCGCCGGCCGCGACCCGGATCTGCTCGAGGATCAGGTCGATCCCGGTGATCATCTCGGTCACCGGATGCTCGACCTGAATGCGCGTGTTCATCTCGATGAAATAAAACTGGCCTTCCTCGAACAGGAACTCGACCGTTCCGACTCCGAGATATTTCATGTCGCGCATCGCCTTGGCGACGGTCTCGCCGATCACGTTGCGCGCTTCGGTGTTCAGGGCCGGCGAGGGGCTCTCCTCCCAAACCTTCTGATGGCGGCGTTGCAGAGAACAGTCGCGCTCGCCGAGATGGATGGCGTTGCCCTTGCCGTCGCCCAGGACTTGAATTTCGATGTGGCGAGGGCGTTGCAGATACTTTTCAAGATAGACCGCGTCGTCGCCGAACGCCGCCTTGGCTTCCGCGCGCGCGGTGGCGATGGCGGTGGCAAGGTCGTCCTCGGTGTGCGCGACCTTCATGCCGCGGCCGCCGCCGCCGGCGGCAGCCTTCACCAGCACCGGAAAACCAATCTCGCGCGCAATCGCCATCGCGTCTTTTTCGGACGAGACCCCGCCATCGGAGCCGGGCACCACCGGGATGCCGAGGCGTTTCGCGGTTTTCTTGGCCTCGATCTTGTCGCCCATGATGCGGATGTGCTCGGGCGTCGGCCCGATGAAATGGATGCCGTGCTCGCCCAGAATTTCGGCAAAACGCGCGTTCTCCGACATGAAGCCGTAGCCGGGATGCACCGCGTCGGCGCCGGTGATCTCGCAGGCCGCGAGCAGCGCCGGGATGTTGAGATAGCTGTCCCGGGCGGGCGGGGGGCCGATGCAGACGCTCTCGTCGGCGAGGCGCACGTGCATCGCATCGGCGTCGGCGGTGGAGTGCACGGCAACCGTCGGGATGCCAAGCTCCTGGCAGGCGCGCAGCACCCGGAGCGCGATCTCGCCGCGGTTGGCGATGAGGATTTTGTCGAACATAGCTCGGCACACTTTCCTTCACCTCTCCCGGCAAGCGGGAAAGGGAAGCTATTCGACGATCATCAGGGGCTCGCCGAATTCCACCGGCTGGCCGTCCTCGATCAGAATTTGCATCACCGTGCCGGAGCGCGGCGCCGGGATCTGGTTCATGGTCTTCATGGCCTCGATGATCAGCAGGGTATCGCCGGCCACCACCTTGCTGCCGATGTCGACGAACGGCTTGGCGCCAGGCGCCGCGCCGACATAGGCGGTGCCGACCATCGGCGAGGCCACGACGCCAGGATGCTTGCCCGGATCGCTCGGGACTACGGGTACCGCCACGACGGCGGCGGCAGACACCGGCGCCGGCATATAGCTCTGCGCGCCACCGACGACGTGGGTGACCGCGGCGTTGCGCACAACGCGCACGCGCAAGCCGCCGCGCTCGATTTCGATTTCGGTCAGGCCGGTTTCGTCGAGCAACATGGCAAGCTCGCGGATCAGATCATGATCGATCTCGGATTTTTGCGAGCCTGTGTCCTGCGGCATGCTCTTGCTCTTACGCGCCATGTTCAACGCTTTGCCTTCTTCGCACTCGTCATCTCGGCCAGGGCCTCGATGGCCAGCGCATAGCCCTGGATGCCGAAGCCCGCCATGGTCGCCTTCGCGACCGGTGCGATGACCGAGGCATGGCGCCATGCTTCGCGCGCGAAGATGTTGGTGACATGAACTTCGATCACCGGAAGCTGCACCGCTTTGATGGCGTCATGAATGGCAATCGAGGTGGTGGTGAAGCCCGCGCCGTTGATGATGACGCCGGCGGCCTTCTTCGCTCCGGCCTCCTGGATCGCATCCACCAGTTCGCCCTCGTGGTTTGAACAGCGGAACACCACGGCCAAGCCGTAACGCTTGGCGGTCTCGCCGCAAAGCTTTTCGACGTCCTTGATCGTCGCGCGTCCGTAAATCTCCGGCTGGCGGGTGCCGAGGAGATTCATGTTTGGGCCGTTGAGAACGTAGACGGTCTTGGCCATCAGCGACGCGCGCCTCGGAGATTTCCTGGCGGTGCCGGCGATTCGCCCGCGACGCCAATGCGTTGCCAGCGTTATAAGGACCCGGCTTCGAAAGGGGAAGCCCGCTCCTCTGCCGGAGTTCCACCGAGCCTATCGACAAGATTAGCGAGTTATTGCGCCGCCTTGATCCCCAGCACCTTGGCGATCTCGGCCAGGCCCGCTCGTTGCGTTTCAATCGAAGCTGCGAATTCCGCCGCGGAGCCTGGAGCCACCTCCTGGCCGGTGGCAACAAGTCGCGCTCCGATCGCGGGATCGGCCAGCACCGCCTTCACGTCGGTTGCGATCCGCTCGCGCACTTCGATCGGCATGTCGCGCTGACCGTACAGCCCGATCAGGCCGTCGAACGTCAATCCCGGATAGCCTGCCTGCGCAACGGTCGGAATACCGGGCAAGGTCGGAGTGGGCGCGCTTGCCGGCGTCACGATGATCTTCGCGCGGCCTGCTTGCGCGGCGGGCCGTACAATGGCGTACGACGACCAGTAGAGGTGAAGGCGAGCTTCGCTGACGTCGTTCACGGCTTGGACCGGGTCACGGTACGGGATCTTTGCCATGTTGAGACCGGCGCTCTTGAGGAACGCCGCGAGCACCAGGTCGGTTGCGCCGGTGACGGTGGCCCAATTGAGCTTGCCCGGTTGCGCACGTGCCGCTTCCACCAATTGTCCGAGCGAGTTGATGTTCATGGATGGCGGCACCGAGATGGTGATCAGCGTGGCGCTGACGCGAGCGACCGGTGCGAGGTCACGCGGGTCGTAGGGCAGCTTCTCGTGCAGGTAGGGATGCGCGGTGAAGGACGACGCCGGGGCGTACAGCAGCACGTGGTCGTCGCGCGAGTTGACGAAGGCGCCGATACCGACAAAGCCGTCGCCGCCCGGACGGTTCTCGACTACGACGGGCTGTCCCCAGCGGGCGGCGAGCTTCTCGGCAACCAGGCGTGCCCCGATGTCGGCGCCGCTTCCCGGGCCGAGCGTGACGATGAACCTGACCGCGCGCTGGGGCCAGACTTGCGCCTGCGCCGTTGCAGCGGACGTACCGAGCGCGAACATCATGGCTGCCGCCAGCGCAGTCCGTACCAGATGCGTGATCGAAATCATGGCGACGCCCCTTTTTGTGACGCTCATTGCGTTGCCTGTTTGACCCCAAGAATCTGGCCGGCGGCTGCGGCCTGGGCCTGCTGCTTCCCGATCGCCGCGGCGAATTCGGCGCTGCTGCCGGGATTGACCACCTGTCCGGTCGCAGTCAGGCGCGTCACAATCGCCGGATCTTCGAGCACGGCGCGCACATCGGCTGCGATACGGTCGCGCACAGCGCCCGGTAATTCGCGCGGCCCGAACAGGCCGACCAGTCCATCGATGGTGATATCCGGGAAACCGGCCTCTGCTGTGGTCTGCACATCCGGTAGCATCGATGCCTTCTGGCTCGCCGTGATCGCCAGCATCTTCAGCTTGCCGGACTGAATGTGCGGGCGGAGGATGGCATAGGCCGACATCATGAGCTGGATTCGGCCTTCGGCGAGATCGGTCGCCGCCTGCACGGTGTTGCGATAAGGCACCTTCGCAATCTCGAGCCCGGCCTTCTTCTGGAAGCCGTCGAATACGAAATCGAAGAAACCAGTGATGGTCGCCCAGTTGAGCTTGCCGGGATTGGCGCGCGCATAGGAGACCAGCTCGGCCACCGAGTTGATCGGCGACGACGTGGGCACGGCGACCACCACGATGGTGTTGGTCATGCGCGCGATCGCGACCATCTCGCGCGCGTCGTAGGGCATCTTGTCGTGCGTCCACGGATGGTGCGTGAACGAGGATGTCGGCGACATCAGCAGCGTGTGATCGTCCTTGGCGCCGGTAAAAGCCGTCAGTGCGACGACGCCGTCGCCGCCGGGGCGGTTCTCGACCACCACCGACTGGGCCCAGCGCGCCGAAAGCTTTTCGCCCACCAGCCGTGCGGTGATGTCGACGCCGGAGCCTGGACCGAGCGGCAGGATCAGCTTGACCGGCCGCTGCGGCCAGGATTGTGCCTGCGCGCCGGCGGGCGAGGGGACGCACCACATCGCGAGGCTGGCGAGAGCGATGGCACGGATCAGATGCTTCATTGGCTGCATGGCGTTCCCCATTTCTGAAATGTCGCAGGTTATTGCGCGGCCTTGACCCCGAGAATTTGCGCAATGGCGGCGAGGCCTTTGCGTTGCTCGTCGATTGCAGCCGTCATCTCCGCCGGGTTGCCGGGCGTGACGGCTTGTCCGGTCGCGGTCATCCGGCTGACGATCTCCGGATCGGATGCGATCGTACGAATATCGGCGGCGATGCGGTCGCGCAATCCGGCCGGCAGATCGCGTGGTCCGTAAAGCCCAACCAATCCGTCGAACATCAGTGTCGGCGTGCCGGCTTCGAGCACGGTCGGGATATTTGGCGCGGCCACCGCACGCTCGCGGTTGGACATTGCCAGGATCTTGAGCCGGCCGGCTTCGCCCTGGGCGCGGACGATGGCGTAGGCGGCCATGAAGACATGAATACGACCCTCGGTCAGGTCGTTCAGCGCGCCGGTGGGATTGCGGTATGGCACCTTGGCCATCTCGATGCCTTCTTTCTTCAGCCACCCGGCAAACACGAAATCGGTGGCTCCCGTCACCGTTGCCCAGTTGAGCTTGCCAGGATTGACCTTGGCCTCCGCCATCAGCTCCAGCATCGAGTTGGCCTTGACCGAATTGGGCACCGCGAAGGCGACCAGGGTGGTGGTCACGCGCGCGATCGGCACGATATCGCGAGCGTCGTATGGCAGTTGGGCATGCAGGTAGGGATGGGCGGTGAACGCCGCGGCCGGCCCCCAGAGGAAGGTGTGATCGTCCTTGGCGCTGGTGAATGCGCCGATCGCCACGAAGCCGTCGCCGCCGGGGCGGTTCTCGACCACCACCGGCTGGCCCCAGCGCGCCGAAAGCCGCTCCGCGAACATGCGCGCGCCGATATCGGCGCCCGAGCCCCCGCCGAGCGGCAGGATCAGCTTGACCGGACGCTGCGGCCAGGCTTGCGGGGGCTGAGCTTGCGAAAATGCCGGCTCGGCCGGCCAGGCGATCGCCGATAGCGCGATGACGGCGCCCGCCAGATGTTTCCGCACGGACATGCTTTCCTCCCCGTGACCTTTCAGGATGGTCGCGCGTCCGGCCGGCGCTTGTAAAGCAGTCGTGCGGCTTCCCGTTGTCGCATTGGCCGCGGCACGCGCGGCTGGCGGCGCAAGCCTAGCAGGTCGCCTTGCCGCAGCGTGCGTTGTTGATCTTTTCGCGCAGCGCCGCCACACCGACCGCGCCGATGACCACGTCGTTGCCGATCACGTAACTGGGTGTGCCGTTGAGCCCGAGCTTCTCGGCAAGCTTGAAGCTCTCCTCCAGGCTGACCCGTGCCTCCTCGGTCGCCATATCGCGTTCGAGACGGGCGACGTCGAGACCGACCTCTTTGGCGGCGGCGATGGCGCGCGCCTTGTCGGCCTGACCGCGGCCGAGCATCAGCTTTTGATGGAACTCGAGATATTTCTTGCCGGTCTTATCCTGCATGCGGACCGCAATGGCGACGCGTGCCGCCTCGACCGACCCAGGACCGAGCACCGGAAACTCCTTGAGCACGACGCGCAGCTTTGGATCGGACTTCATCAGTTCGAGCTTGTCGGCGAGCGCGCGTTTGCAATAGCCGCAGTTGTAGTCGAAGAACTCGACGAAGGTGACGTCGCCCTGCGGATTTCCAACCACGACATGGCGCGGGGAATTGAACAATGCCTCGGCGTTGTCCTTGACCGCGGTCTTGTGTTTCTCGGCGTCGGCCGTCGCTTGCTTCTTCTCGAGCTCGGCGATCGCCTCCTGCAGCACCTCGGGATGCTTGATCAGATACTCGCGGATGATTTTTTCGATCTCGCCGCGCTGGGTAGGCGAAATGCTCTGCGCCTGGATGACGGTTGTGCCGATCGTCAGCAGAAGGGTGGCGGCAAGCATCGTGCGCAGGGAATGAAACGAGTTAAAACGCATTGATCATGTCCTTTTCGGAATTCATCGAGCGCCTCTGCCGCTGGGCGGCCGGTAGCTGGCGATATCGTCGGCCTTGACCCATCCCGGCGTACCGACCGCGAAGCGGGTCTTGGCGCGGGAGGCGAGTTCGCGTGCCGTCTTGACGTCGCCGCGCGTGAATGCGGCTTGCGCCGATGCGAGATCGGCCTGGGCGATATCGCCCTTGCGCCCATAAGCCACAGCCAGTTGCGAATAGGCGATTGGAATTTCGGGTTCGCGGGCCAGCGCGGCGCGCAACAGGCCGACCGCTTCCTCGGCGACCTTGGGGTTGCCGGTGGCGTTGAGCGCCTGCGCCAGCAGGACCTGGATCAGCGCCGGCGTCGTCGAGAGTTGCACGGCGCGGCGCAGCGGGGCGATTGCTTCTGCCGGCTTGCCGCCTTCGAGCAGGGCTTGTCCCTTGAGCTCATGAAAATAAGGATTGTTTGGCTGCGACTGGATCAGTCCGTCGATCTGCGCGACCGCGGCACGCAGGTCGGAATGCCGGTAGGTCGCAATGGCGCGGGCGTAGCGTGCCGGCAGGCTGGTGTCGCTCGGCGGATAACGGCGGCCGACGGTGCTCATGCCGTCGAGGAATCCAACCAGCTTGGCGCGTGCAAGATCGTGCCGTAATTGCAGCTCGGCGGAATCCTTCTTGTCCCAATGGGGGCTGGCGTGTGCCAGCACCTCGAGCGCGGCGACACGTTCGCTCGGCATCGGATGCGATTGCACGTAAGGGTCGGCACTGCGCGCCATGAACAGGGTCTGGTCGGACATGCGCTTGAAGGTGTCGTACATGCCCTTTGGCGATTGGCCGGAGGTGGCGAGGAATTTTACGCCGGCACGGTCGGCCTGCTCCTCCTGGCTGCGCACATAGGACAACAGCGAGCGCCGGATCGCCTCCTGCGGGCCGAGCACCGCGGCCGCGCCGGGACCGGTGTCTCCGCCGCTTCGTCCCACCGCCACCATCGCGCCGATGCCCAGAAGCATGGCGATGATCGATTGCGTCTGTGCCGCCGCGAGCTGCTCGCGCAACCGTGACAGGTGACCGCCCGCGATGTGGCCGGTCTCGTGCGCCATCACGCCAATGATCTGGTTCGGCGTGGTGGCCTCGATCAGTGCGCCGGCGTTCACGAAGATGCGACGGCCGTCCATCACGAAGGCGTTGAACGAGCGGTCGTTGATGATGACGACCTGGATGTTCTGCTGGGACAGGCCGGCCGCGCGCAGGATCGGCTGGGTGTAGTCGCGCAAAAGCTGCTCGATCTCGGCGTCGCGGATGATCGGCAGGCCCTGCGCTCGCGCAGGCAGCGGGGGAAGGCCGATCACGGTTGCGGCCAGGGCCGCGACCAGCCGCGTCGCTAGCGTCCTTCGCTGCACCCTGGTAGGTCTCTGACCTTCGGTCATATCCGCTTGGATTCTCGCCACTATCCGGCGCAACCTAGTGGCGCGACCGGAGACGGTCAACGCGGCCGCGATCACGTCTGGTTGCGATCAACCCCCACGCAAAAAGAGCCGCCGAATGCGGCGGCAGCGGGGCGGTCAGTGGAGATTTGGGATGATGCTGGATTCGGCGCGGCGGCTGGTGGTGCCTTCGGCGCGCAGCGACGTGCCGCCGTTCATTGTCACCGACGTGATGGCGGCAGCGGCGCGAATCGAGGCCGCGGGCGGACACGTGATCCACATGGAGGTCGGCCAGCCCGCGGCGGCTGCGCCGGCGGCAGCGCTTGCGGCGGCGCGGGCCGCGCTTGGTTCGGGGCCGCTGGGCTACACCGAGACGCTGGGCATCGGCTCCTTGCGCGCTCGCATTGCCCGGCACTATTCCGAGTCATACGGCGTTGCTGTCGCGCCGGAACGCGTCATCGTCACCACCGGGTCTTCGGCGGGATTCATCCTTGCCTTCCTCGCCATGTTCGAGCCTGGCGAGCGCGTCGCGATCGCTTCGCCTGGTTATCCGCCGTACCGCCACATCCTCACGGCGCTGGGCTGCGAGCCCGTCCTCATCGAGACCACGGCAGAAACACGATTTGCGATCACCGGCGAGATGCTGAAAGCCGCGCACGCGCGCGCAAAGCTCTCCGGCGTACTGATTGCAAGTCCCGCCAATCCGACCGGCACCATGATGACGCCGGACGCGCTCGCCGAGTTGGTCCGCGTTGCCGAACACGAGGGCATCCGGGTCATATCCGACGAGATTTATCACGGCCTCGACTACACGGTGCCGGTGGAGACCGCGGCGCGATTGTCGGACACCGCGGTCGTCATCAATTCGTTCTCGAAATACTTCTGCATGACCGGCTGGCGCGTCGGCTGGATGGTGGTGCCCGACGCGCTGGTGCGGCCGATCGAGCGGCTGCAGGGCAATCTCGCGATCTCGGTGCCGACGCTGTCGCAGATCGCGGCGGAGGCGGCGTTCGAGGGGCGGGCCGAGATGGAGGCGGTCAAGCACGGCTACGAGGAGAACCGCCGAATCCTGGTGGGGGAACTGCCCAAGGCCGGCCTCGACAAATTCCTTCCGGTCGACGGCGCGTTCTACCTCTATGCCGACGTTTCGCGCTTCACGCAGGACAGCTTCGATTTCGCTAAGCGCATGCTGGAGGAGGCGGGCGTCGCCGCGACGCCCGGCGTCGATTTCGATCCGGCGCGCGGCAGGCAGTTCATCCGGTTTTCTTACGCCCGTTCGGCTGCCGACATGCAAGAGGCGGTCGAGCGCATCGGCGGCTGGCTGCGCGCGCGCTGACGTCGCGTCGGCGCTGCCCACACTGCCCATAGCCACGCTGCGTCGCCGATTGCCGATCAGGAGGCCGGCGGATACGCTGGCCTCGAAACCGGCCGATCAAGGCTGGAGAAATTCGGGGAGGGCGGCATGTTTGGGAAACTCGCTTCAGCGGTCGCGGCACTGCTGGCTGCGTGCGCGCTGACGTTTTCAGACGGCGCATCCGCGCAGGGCGCGTTTCCGAACAAGCCGATCCGCTTGATTGTCCCGCAGGCGCCCGGCAGCGCGACCGATACCATCGCACGGCTGGTCGCTGCCGAAATGAGCCAGATTCTCAACCAGCAGATCGTGATCGAGAACAAGCCGGGCGCGGCCTTTACCATCGGCCTGGACATGGTCGCGAAGGCCGCGCCAGACAGCTACACGATCGGCATCGGTCCTGTTGGTGGGCTCGCGATCAGTCCGAACATGGTTGAGCGGCTGCCCTACAACATCCTGCGCGACTTTCAGCCGATCGCGTTGATCAGTCGCGGCCACCTGCTGCTCGCGGTCGCGCCGACCTCGGACACCCGCTCGGTCAAGGACCTGATCGAGAAAGGCAAGAAGGACCCCGGAAAACTGACCAACGCCTCATCCGCCAACGGCTCGCCCGGCCACGTCGGCGGCGAACTGTTCAAGCACATGGCGGGAATCGAGGTTGTGCACGTGCCGTATCGCGGCGGTGCTGCGGCGATCAACGACCTGATCGCGGGCCGCGTGGATTTCATGTTCGAGAGCCTGAATTCGATTTCGCCGCACGCGAAATCCGGCAACGTGCGCGCCCTCGGGGTGAGTGGCGACCGCCGCTCGCCGGCGTTCCCGGAGTTGCCGACGGTGGCGGAGGCTGGCGTGCCGGGCTACAGCGCGCCGACCTGGAGCGGCTTGGTGGGGCCGGCCGGCATGCCGCGCGATGTGCTTGCGAAGCTCAACGACGCGGTCAACCGTGCGGTCACGACGCCGGCCTTCAAGGAGCGCTTCGGCCAGATCGGCGACGAGCCCGCCGGCGGCACGCCGGAGGAATTCGCCACCACGATCCGCGTCGAACTCGCCAAATGGGCGGACGTGGTGAAGCGCTCTGGCGCGAAAATGCAGTAGGGCGGGCCGCTCGCTAGAACTCGACGTCGAGTTCTTCGAACTCCTCGTGCTCGTCCTGCGCCGCCTTGATCCATTCCTGCATCTGCGGCATGGCCATGATGGTCTTGCAATAGGCGGCGCATTCCGCGTCGAGCTTCACGTCGTAGGTGATGAAGCGCGTCGCGACCGGCGCGAACATCGCGTCTGCCATGCAGGGCTTCTTGCCGAACAGGTATGGACCCTTGTGCTCCACGAGGCACTCACGCCAGATCGTGCAGATGCGGTCGATGTCAGCCTGCGCGCCGGCCCACATCTTGAACCCCGGATAGCGCGCCTTGAGATTCATCGGCAGCGCCGAACGCAGGTTGCTGAAGCCGGAGTGCATTTCGCCGGAGATCGAGCGGCAACGCGCGCGCGCCGCCCGCGCTTTCGGCATCAGGCCGGCGTCGGGATGCAACTCGTCCAGATATTCGGCGATCGCCAGCGTGTCCCAGACCTTGACGCCGTCATGGGTGAGGCAGGGCACTAGGAACGACGGCGACAGCAGGAGCAGCTCAGCGCGAGTCGAAGGATCGTCGCTGGAGACCACGACCTCCTTGAAATCGAGCCCGGCCAGCTTGCAGAGCAACCAGCCGCGCAGCGACCAGGAGCCGTAATTCCTGCTGGCGATGGCCAGCGTGGCTTTGGCCATGAAGTGATCCCCCTGCAGCGTGACGGCTATCCGGCTTCAGAATTATCTCGCAGTGCAACATAAAATGCACTAGCCTTTTTGCACTGCAAGGGGCGGTCGTGTGCCCGCGGGGGACTGGGATGCTGTATCAGGCCTATCAGGCCCATTCCGACTTCATGGGCCCGGTCCGGGCGCTCGCGGGCGTCGCCGCACACGCAATCGGGCATCCGGCGATCGGCGCTCCCGGCCATGGGGTCGTGCGCAACCTGACTGCGGCCTACGAGCTGATCGCGCGCGCCGGGCTGACCCACCGCCGGCCGCCGTTCGGCATCGCCAGCGTCATGGTCGGCAACCGCGAGGTTGCGGTGACCGAAGAAGCGGCGCACGTCACGCCGTTCGGCACGCTGCTTCATTTCAAGAAAGACACCGATACCGAGCAGCCGCGCGTGCTGCTGGTGGCGCCGCTGTCGGGTCATTTCGCGACTCTCCTGCGCAGCACGGTGCGCACCATGCTGCCCGAGCATGACGTCTACATCACCGACTGGCACAACATGCGCGACGTCGCGCGCTCGGATGGCCGCTTCGGCTTCGATGAATATGTCGACCACATTGTTGCGTTCCTGGAAGCGATCGGCGAGGGCGCGCATGTCATTGCGGTCTGCCAGCCTTGCGTCGCGGTTCTGATCGCGGTCGCGGTGATGGCGCAGCGAGACAATCCGGCCCAGCCGCGCAGCATGACCTTGATGGCTGGCCCAATCGACACCCGGGTCAATCCCACGCGCGTCAACGAACTTGCCAATTCCAAGCCGATCGAGTGGTTTGAGAAAAATCTGATCGCGCGCGTCCCGTTCCGCTACGGCGGCGCATCCCGGCGCGTCTATCCGGGTTTCGTGCAACTCGCGGCATTCATGAGCATGAACATCGAGCGCCACCTGAAGGCGCATCGCGAGCTCTACGACAATCTCAGCAGGGGCGAACTGGAGAAGGCGAAGCTTACCAAGGATTTCTACGACGAGTATTTCGCCGTGCTGGACCTGTCCGAGGAGTTCTATCTGGAGACCGTGCGGATCGTGTTCCAGGAGCACAGCCTGCCCAAGGGCACGCTGGAGTGGCACGGCGAGA
>CAMDFO010000010.1 GCA_945897515.1 Rhodoplanes serenus
GTCGGCCAGGACTTCATCGAGCTTGGCCTGCGCGGCGGTCTTGGCGGCGCCATCCGCGGCTGCGGCGACGGCCTTGGCTGCGGCGTCGATGGCGTCCGGGCCGGCCCAGTACCAGACCATGTGCGCCATCGGGAAGTACACGAACGTCACCCACAGTGGAACGAACAGCGCCACCGCGGAGAACTTCATGCGCTCGGCGAACGCACCGACGATCAGCGCCGGCGTGATCGCGGCGAACGTCATCTGGAAGCAGATGTAGATCAGCTCCGTGATGTTGACGCCGACCGAGAACGTGGCCGCCAGCGATTCCAGCGTGACGCCTTTCAGGAACAGCTTGTCGAGCCCGCCGATAAAGGACGAGCCGCCGGTGAAGGTGACGCTGTAGCCGTAAACCACCCAGATGATGCTGACGATGCACACCGCGTAGAACACGTGGGCGAGCACCGAAAGCGCATTCTTGGCGCGCACCAGGCCGGCGTAGAACAGGGCGAGGCCTGGGATGGTCATCAGCAGCACGAGGATGGTGGCAACCAGCATCCACGCGTTGTCGCCCTTGTTAGGGACGATCGCCGGCGCCGCCGCGGCGGCCGGTTCGGCGGCAGCCTGAGCAAGCGCGGCATCATTGAGAAGCACGGCGACGACAAGGGTAGCGACCCCGGCCAGTCCCGCGCGAAAAAGCGTCTTCAACGTCATGGTCAAACTCCTGTTCGCAGGTTCGGGATGCGGGGTTACAGCGCCGAGGTGTCGGTCTCGCCGGTGCGGATGCGCACGGCGTGGTCGAGGTCCATGACGAAGATCTTGCCGTCGCCGATCTGGCCGGTCTTGGCGGCGTTGGTGATGGCTTCGACGACTTTCTCGGCATCCGGGGTCGGAACGGCGACCTCGATCTTGATCTTCGGCAGGAAGTTCACGGCGTATTCGGTGCCGCGATAGATTTCGGTGTGGCCTTTCTGACGCCCTTAGCCCTTGACCTCGGTGACGGTGAGGCCATGCACCCCTGCTGCGGTCAGTGCGTCGCGCACCTCGTCGAGCTTGAAGGGTTTGATGATGGCCATGATTATTTTCATGGATTCGATCCCCGCTTGGGCCCGGTCCAGCCGACCGGGCGACACACTCGCGGAGCCACGCAAGCTCATGCCCCCGTGCACCGCAGCATGGGAGAATCAAACCGCGTGCCAGTCGCAAAGGCGGTTCTTAATGGATTGTTACTGTTGGGCTTTTTGCCTAGGAACGAGTCGGTTGCACGGCTGCGTGTTGTGCAGCGCCCGCAAACAGCGCCCAAACTGCAAATGAATTAGCCAGCTTGGTCGGAACGAGGCTGGCTCTGCCCACCGAATGAGCAGGAGGCCTGTTGCAAAAATGCCGAGCCCGCCATGCGGCGGGCTCGGGTCACATCATTTCTTGGCAGTTTCGGTATCGGCTATTGCAGCGACTCGCCATGCAGCGAGACGTCGAGACCGACCCGCTCGTCCTCGTCGCGAACGCGCAGCGCCACGAAGAAGTCGATCACCTTGAGCAGCACGAAGGTGCCGACGCCGGCCCAGATCAGGGTCGCGACCACGCCGTAGAATTGCAGGAGCACCTGCTTGGCGTTGCCTTCCAGCAGCCCGGCGGTGTCACCGACCACCGCAACCGCGAACACGCCGGCCAGGATCGTGCCGGTCGCGCCGCCGATGCCGTGGACGCCGAACACGTCGAGCGAGTCGTCGTAGCCCAGCTTCTGCTTCAGCTTGGTGCAGGCCCAGTAGCAGACCGCCCCCGCGACCAGACCAATGACGATACCGTGCCACGGCAGCACGAAGCCGGATGCCGGCGTGATGGTGCCGAGCCCCGCGACCGCGCCGGAGATCATGCCGAGCACCGACGGCTTGCCGCGGTCCCACCATTCCAGCGCCATCCAGGAGAGCACGCCGGCGCAGGCTGCGAGATGCGTGGCGACGATGGCGTAGCCGGCGCGCGGGCTGGCGCCCAGCGCGGAGCCGCCGTTGAAGCCAAGCCAGCCCACCCAGAGCAGGCCGGTGCCGATCACTGCCAGCGAGAGATCGTATGGCGCCAGATTTTCCGAACCGTAACCGCGCCGCGGGCCGAGCACATAAGCCGCGACCAGACCGGCGATGCCGGCGTTCAGATGCACGACCAGTCCGCCGGCGAAGTCGAGCACGCCGGCGCTGCCGAGGAAGCCGCCGCCCCACACCCAGTGCGCGATCGGCACGTAGATGAAAAGCAGCCAACCCGCGATGAACCAGAGGAAGGCGGAGAACCGCATCCGGTCGGCGACCGAGCCGGCGACGAGAGCCACCGTGATGACCGCAAAGGTCATCTGGTAGATCATGAAAACCGATTCCGGAATCGTCTTGGCGAGTGGATGGATGGCGTCCATCCCCATGCCGATGAGCAGGATCCGCTCGAAGGTGCCGATCACCGCGCCTTCGCCGGTGAAGGCCAGGCTGTAGCCGATGACAACCCACAGGATCGAGCCGAGCGCCACGGCGGCCAGGGTCTGCGCCATGGTCGCGAGCACGTTCTTCTTGCGCACCATGCCGGCGTAGAACAAGGCGAGGCCCGGTATGCTCATCATGAGCACCAGGCTGGTTGCGGAGATCATCCAGGCGGTGTCGGCGCCATCGAGCTTCGCCGGAGCCGCCGCCGCCTGTGCGAACGCGGACGTGGCCGACATCGCGAACGCCGACGCGATAAGGCCCGCCACGCGGCACCGCGCGGACGCGAGTTTCGTCATGCTATCCCCCCTTGAAAACTTTTTCTCTAGCGAGATTTTCTACAGAGCGTCGTTGTCGGTCTCGCCGGTGCGGATGCGCACGGCTTGACCGAGGTCGAGAACGAAAATCTTGCCGTCGCCGATCTGGCCGGTCTTTGCGGCCGACACGATCGCCGCGGACACCCGTTCGGTCTGATCGTCGGCGACCGCGACTTCGATCTTCAGCTTGGGCAGGAAATTCACGGCGTACTCGGCGCCGCGATAGATTTCGGTGTGGCCCTTCTGCCGTCCATAGCCTTTGACCTCGGAGACGGTCATGCCGTGGACGCCGACGGCCGTGAGCGCGTCGCGCACCTCGTCGAGCTTGAAGGGTTTGATGATGGCCATAACCAGCTTCATGTTGGAAATCCTTGTGGTCTCCCCCAGGCCCTTGCGGACAACTCGCGCCGCGCCGCTAAAGGGCCTCGCCAATCTGCATATGATATCGGCACTGCCATCAAAGTTTAAGCGGTTTTCCTGATGATTGTGCGGGCAAAAGCCTGTGATTTAGGCAGACGGCGGCTGGCGTTCCGGCCGGCGTTCGCGCAGCAGTCCCTCCTGCGCCACCGAGGCCACTAGCGTGCCGTCTGCGGTGTAGATCAGTCCACGGGCAAAGCCGCGCGCGCCGTGCAGGTTGGGGCTGTCCTGCGCATAGAGCAGCCATTCGTCGGCACGAAACGGCCGGTGAAACCACAGCGCGTGGTCGAGGCTCGCGCCCATGATGGATTTCTCGAACACGGTGCGGCCGTGCCGCACCAGCGCGGTGTCGAGCAGCATCATGTCGGAGGCGTAGGCCAGCACGCAGCGGTGGATGGTCGGGTCGTCCGGTAGCCGGCTGGTGGCGCGGATCCACACGTTGAACCGCGGGTCGTCCGACTTCTGGCCGAGATAGCGCCCGAATTCGACCGGCCGCAGCTCGATCGGACGGTCGCGTTCGTAGTAGCGCCGCACCGGGTCCGGCATCTGCGGCAGCACGCGCTCCTTGATGATGGCATCGCTCGGCAGCGCGTCCGGTTTCGGGACGTCGGGCATCGTCATCTGGTGGTCGAGGCCGGGCTCATCGTTGTGGAACGACACCGCCATCGTGAAGATCGCCTGGCCATGCTGGATCGCGACCACGCGCCGGGTCGCGAAGCTCTTGCCGTCGCGGATGCGGTCCACCTCGTAGATGATCGGCACCTTGGGGTCGCCGGCCAGCATGAAGTAGGCGTGCATGGAGTGCGGCTGGCGGCCGTCGACGGTGCGGCAGGCGGCGACCAATGCCTGACCGATCACCTGGCCGCCGAATACCCGCTGCCACCCGACCTGGGGACTGCGGCCGCGAAACAGATTCACCTCGAGCGGTTCGAGGTCGAGGATGGCGAGCAGGTCTGAAACCGCGGAGGACATGGGGCCACGCGAATGCCGCCTGCCGATGGTTCGGCAGGCGGAGCGACAAGTTCAGACCATAACGCGCGATGCGCCTGCGGTCACTTTTTCGCGCAGACGATCGCGACCTTGACCGCGGTGCTGGCAGGGTCCGACCCGCACTGAGCGCCTTGCGGCTCGAATGACAGCGCCTGATACGTGCTGGAGCCGACGCACATGGCGGTGATCATGACCTCGTCGGCGTTGCAGGATGCCCGCGCCGCGGTGGCGGGCGGGACGCGGAAGGAAGCGGCGGTGGATACCCCGGCATCGCCCTTGTCGCCTCGGTCACCCTTGTCGCCTTTTTCACCGCGCTCGCCTCTCGCGCCGGCGGCGCCCGCCAAGCCTTGCGCACCGGCCGCGCCAGTGTCGCCTTTCTCGCCTTTTTCACCGCGCGCGCCGACCGCGCCCGCAGCGCCGGCCACGCCCTGCGCGCCGGCGTCACCTTTGTCGCCTTTGGCGCCCTGCGCACCCTGTGCGCCGGCCGGTCCGGCCGGACCTTGCTTGCCTTCGAAACATCCGCCGAGTGCAACGGCCGCTGCCATCGTCAGCGCCAGCAAAGTCCATCGCATGTTCAATCCTCCCGTATGATTGTTCGTTGAATGCTTGTCGTTCCAAGCTTGTGTTGGGACCACGGCCTTTCAGAAAACCGTTCGCGACATGCTCTACAGTTTGGCGCAGACCAGTGTGGCCTCGACCAGATTGCTTTTCACATCGGGCCCGCAATTGGCGCCGTTCACCGTCGTGACCAGCGGATTGCGCGAATACTTGCCGATGCAGAATGCGCTGACCATGACTTCGTCGGCGCCGCAACTCGCCGTCGGGCCGTTGCCTCGAACGAAGCGCAGCGTCATTCCGCCGTCGCCGCGTTCGCCTTTATCGCCGCGATCCCCCTTATCCCCTTTATCCCCCTTATCCCCTTTGGGTCCCTGAGGTCCGGCCGCGCCTGCGAGGCCCGCCGCGCCCGCCGGCCCGACCGCTCCGGGTGGCCCGCCGGGTCCTGTAGGACCGGCCGCGCCGGCAACGCCTTGCGCTCCTGCGGGACCCACCGGGCCTGGCGGTCCGGCGGCACCAGCCGGGCCGGGCGTCCCGGCCGCCTGTCCGCCGCCTGCCTCGCCGCGCGGTCCGGCAGGACCCTGCGGACCCGGAGGCCCGGCCGGTCCTTGCGCCCCTGCGGGTCCCGCGGGACCGGCAAGCCCGATATCGCCCTTCGGGCCTGCAGGACCAACGGGTCCAGCCGGTCCGGCAATTCCCTGTGGCCCGGCGGGGCCGATCGCGCCTGCGGCTCCTGCATCTCCTTTGGGTCCCTGCGGGCCGGCCGGCCCTGCTGGTCCGGCCGCTCCCGCGCTGCCCTGGGGTCCGGGTTCGGAATCGCAGCCCGCCAGAATCAGGCCTGCGGCCAGTGCGACGATCGCCAACGCGTTTCGCATTCTCAATTCTCCCCGAGCACTCGACTGCACGACGTTTGAAGCGTCAGCGCTGATGCGGCTAAGGTCAATGCTGCAGAAGCGCGCGTTCCCAGAAAAAACGGCGTCGCCATCGTAACGCGAGACCCGACGGCCATGGCAAGTGTTCGCGGCCCAACTCACAGGTGTGACGTCATGATCGGCGGCGGCGGCTTTGCCGGCCTGTCGCTGGCGATCGCGCTGCGGCAGGGGCTCGGCGATGCGTTCTCGGTCGCCGTCGCGGATCCCGCGCTGGGGAAAACCCATTCCGACGATGCGCGGACCTCCGCCATTGCGGCGGCGGCGCGCCGGCTGTTCGAGACGCTCGGCGTCTGGGACGAAGTCGCCGGCGAGGCGCAGCCCATTCTGGATATGGTCGTCACCGACTCGCGGCTGCACGACGCCATGCGGCCGGCGTTTCTCACCTTCGACGGCGAGGTCGCGCCCGGCGAACCGTTCGCCCACATGGTGGAGAACCAGCCGCTGGTCGATGCACTCATGGCGCAGGCGAAGGCGGCCGGCGTGGCGCTTTACGCGAGCGCCGTGTCGGATTTCGAGGCCGGGGCCGAGCGCGTATCGCTGACGCTTTCGGACGGTAGCGTGGCCACGGCGCGGCTGCTGATCGCGGCCGACGGCGGTCGTTCGAGCATCCGCGAGCGCGCCGGTATCCCCAGCTACGGCTGGACCTACGAGCAGGCCGGGATCGTCACGACGGTCGCACACGAGCGCGAGCATCACGGCCGCGCCGAGGAGCATTTTCTTCCGGCCGGGCCGTTTGCCATTCTGCCGCTGAAGGGCCGACGCTCGTCGATCGTGTGGACGGAAGCGGCGCGCGAGGCCGAGCGCATCGTCGCGCTGCCCGACGACGAATTCCACGCCGAGCTCGAGCGCCGCTTCGGCCTTCGTCTCGGCGATATCGAGGTGGCCGGGCCGCGCCGTGCCTATCCGCTCGGCCTCTCTGTGGCACGCACCTTCATCGCCGAGCGCCTCGCGCTGATCGGCGATGCCGCGCACATCATTCACCCGATCGCCGGCCAGGGCCTCAATCTTGGACTGCGCGATGTCGCAGCGCTGGCGGAAACCATCGTCGACGCGGCGCGGCTCGGACTCGATATCGGTTCGCCCGCGGTGCTGGAGCGCTATCAGCGCTGGCGGCGGTTCGACACCATGGCGATGGGCGTCGCGACCGACGGGCTCAATCGGCTGTTCTCCAACCGCTCCGACGTGCTGCGGCTGGTGCGCGATGTGGGGCTCGGTCTGGTCGACCGCGTGCCGGCGTTGAAGGGGTTGTTCATCCGCGAGGCCGCGGGGCTCACCGGCGAGGTGCCGAAGCTGCTGCGGGGCGAGGCGCTGTAGCAGCGCAAGAAGCGAACATCGCGCGCTGCTCTCTCCACGTCATGCCCGGGCTTGATCCGCGCATCCATGAGATGGTGCAACGAGTCATGCGCGTACGATTTGCGCTCGCCGAGGGCGCTCATGGATTGCCGGGTCAAGCCCGGCAACGACTCGTTGAGAGAGTTGCGCGTCGTATCGACGACGCTCGTACGTGCACACGACGCGCCTACGTCAGCGGCACCGATCCGACCTGGTCCTTGAACGCCTTGTGCGACGAGATCGCGGCGTACCAGCGGTCGAGGTTCGGCGTTGCCGGCCGCTCCGGGATGAGCTGCATGTAGCGGTAGATCATGACGCCGACCGGGATGTCGCCGTAGGAAAAGTTTTCGCCGGCCATGTACTGCGTCTTGCCAAGCTGCGCGTCCATGATCTTGGCGGCGAGGATGGTCTTTTCCTTGGCCGCGGCGATGACGTTGGCGTCGCGCTTTTCCGGCGGCGTGCGGATCAGGCCCCAGAACACCGGCGTGATCGCCGGGCCCAGCACCGAAAGCTGCCAGTCCATCCACTTCTGCGCCAGCGCGCGGGTCTTCGGATCGGCCGGCTCCAGCGTGCGGTTGTTATGCTTCGCTGCTAGATAGCGGATGATGGAGTTGGATTCCCACAGCGTGAAGCCGTCCTCTTCTTCGAGCGTCGGCACCAGCGAGTTGGGATTCATCGCGAGATAGAACGGGTCCTTGGTCTTGCCGTAGGTGCCGCCGACGTCGATGCGCTCGCATTGCAGGCCGATTTCGCCGATCGCCCACATCGCCTTCTGGACGTTGGACGAGGTGTTGCGGCCCCAGATTTTGAACATGAAATTTCCTCCCCGAATTGCTGGCGCGATTATTAACCGTCATAGCCGGGCTTGTCCCGGCCGCTGTGAGCGGGCTTTGCATTCGCTCCCTCCGCGTCATGGCCGGGCTTGTCCCGGCCATCTCGATGAGGGGAGCACAGTGCCTGATGAATCGAGATCGCCGGGACAAGCCCGGCGATGACTGCGGAGTGGTTGGCTGACAGCGGAGACTCAATCCAGCCGGCGCGCTTCTTCCGGCAGCATGATCGGAATGCCGTCGCGGATCGGATAGGCGAGCTTGGCCGATCGCGAAATCAGCTCCTGCTTCTCGGCGCTGTATTCGAGCGGTCCCTTGGTCAGCGGACAGACCAGGATTTCGAGCAGCTTGGGATCGATGCCGCTGGTCGGACGTTCGGTGGGCGTGATGGACATGGCATACCTCGTTGCGAATTCGGCTATTGCAACGGCGTGTCGCTGTTGCTGCCACCCTTGGCCAGTTCGATCTCGGTGATCGCCACCAGCATCTCGGCGCGGGACTTCAGGTCAGGCGCTTCCAGTAGCGCCTGTTTCTCCGCCGTGCCGTAGGGCGACATCATCGCGAGGGCATTGACCAACGCCTCGTTGGGCGCGCTCTCGATGCCGTCCCAATCGGTCTTGAGGTTGTTGGCCTTGAGAAAAGCCGTAAGCGCTTCGAGCAGCGCCTTGCGATCGACCTCTTCTTCGCCTTTGCGGGCGATGAAATCGGCGGTGAAGGGCTGATAGGTGACGCGGCATTGCCGGTACGAGGTCGATACTGCAAGCTCCTCCTCGAGCCGAAAGCGCACGATCCCGGTGAGCTGAAGCACGTAACGGCCGTCGCCGGTTTCGGCGAGCTGCGTGATGCGGCCGACGCAGCCGATCTTGAACAGGTTGGGCTTGTCCTCCGGACCCGGATGCGCCGGGTCGGGCTGGATCATGCCGACCAGCCGGTGGCCGTCGCGCAGCGAATCGTCGATCATTTCCAGATAGCGCGGCTCGAAAATGTTCAGCGGAAGCTGACCGCGCGGCAGCAGCAATGCGCCCGGCAGCGGGAACACCGGCAGAATGTCCGGCAGATCGGCAGACCCACGATAGACGGCGTTCATCGGCATGGTGCAACTCCGCCGATTGGATTCATCCGTGCGTCGGATTCCCGTTATGCAAACAAGATCGAGGACAGGCGCTTGCGGCCGCCGATGCTGGCTTCATCGGCAGGCCCCCAGGCCTCGAAGAACTGCACGAGCTGCTTGCGCGCGGCGTCGTCGTCCCACTTGCGGTCGCGCTTGACGATCTCGATCAGATGATCGGCGGCTTCCTGGCGCTTGTTCTTCGCATTGAGCGCGATCGCCAGATCGAAACGCGATTTGTGATCGGCCGGATTGGCGGCGACCTTCTGTTCCAATTCATCGATCGGCCCGACCGCCTTGGATTGCTCGGCGAGATCGATCGCCGCCTGCGCGGCCGTCACCGCCGCGTCGTTGCGCTTGGGTTCGGGCACCAGCGCCAGCGTCTGCTTGGCCTGGTCGATTGCGCCGGTGGAAACGTAGGCGCGCGCCATGCCGGCGAGTGCCGGAACATTGGCCGGATCCTCCGCCAGCAACTGGCCGTAGGCTTCGGCGGCGGCTGCGAAATCGTTGGCTGCGAGCGCCTCGTCGGCGGCCTTGAGCAGATCTTTTTCCTCGCCGCCGACCGCGCCCTTGGTCAGGCGCTCCAGGAACTGGTTGATCTGGCCTTCCGGGATCGCGCCCATGAAGCCGTCGGCCGGCTGGCCGTTGACGAAGGCGATCACCGCCGGGATCGACTGGATGCCCATCTGGCCGGGAATCTGCGGATGCTCGTCGATGTTCATTTTGACGAGCTTGACCTTGCCCTTGGCGGCCTTGACCACCTTCTCCAAAATCGGCGTGAGCTGCTTGCAGGGACCGCACCACGGCGCCCAGAAGTCGATCAGCACCGGCTGGCGCTTGGATTCCTCGATGACGTCCTTCACGAAGGTCTGAGTGGTCGTGTCCTTGATCAGTCCGTCCGGAGCCGCGGCTGTCGCCGTCGCCGTCATCACTCCGCCATTCTGCAACATCGTCGCACCCTTCGCTTCGGCCGCTTCCTGAGGTCCGCGTCTAAATCGCGGTTCCACAACATTAAATGGCGAACCGCCCGCCGGAATGCAACGGCTGTCAGGGAGGGGGTTCCGGGTCCGAGACCGAGCCGGAGACCGGCAGGATGACCGGCGGGTGGCCGGTCGCCTTGAGAAACGTCACCAGATCGTCGCGTTTGATCGAGGTGGTCATGGTGTTGACCAGGGGATGACAGTTGATCGTGCCGTGCGCCATCAGGGCCTGGTCCAGCACCGCGGTTACGCGAGCGGGGACATCGTTGACCACGCCGAACGGCGTGACCGCGCCGGGCTCGACACCAAGCAATTCCTGCATCAGTTCGGCCGGACCGAACGAAAACCGTCCGGTACCGCCGAGAAGCCGGTGCAGCGACTTGAGCTCGATCGTGGCGTCCTCGGGCGCAGTCACGAGAAACAGTGCGCCCTTCTTGTCCTTGAGGAACAGGTTGAAGGCGGGCAGGCCGGGTGCGACCTGGACCTGCACGTCGACCGCGCGGGCGTCGATGCCTTCGAACGCGACCGTGCTGACACGGGAAACCATTATCGCCCCTCAACCAAGGCTAGTGTAACCGGGGGTGGCTGTATTGGCGATATTCGACTTCCCGTACCCACAAACTGACCGCTAATTTTAATTAACGGCTCGGCTAATGGGAGTTTTACCGGGAGGTAATCGGCTGAGGCTTATACAGGCCCAATGGCTGAAAACCCCAGAGCATCGCGGCAGCGCACTTTCAAGGGCGGCTCGATCTCGTTCGGGGTTGCGCCGTCGATTGACTGCATCGTGCGTAATTTTTCCCAGACCGGAGCTTGCCTCGAAGTCGCGGGTCCGGTCCGGGTGCCCGACAACTTCACGCTGCTCATTAGGCCAGAACTGCTCAAGCGGTCGTGCCAAGTCGCATGGCGGTCCGATGGACGGGTCGGCGTGCGTTTCAAATAAGCCGCCTCAGTTGCGGCTTCAATTCTTGAACTTGGGCCGCCCATCCTTGGTCCAATTGGGATCGTCCGGCGCAATGGCTTTCGCCATTTCCTTCACGACGCGATCCAGCGCGTCGGTGGTTTCATCCGCGCCAAGCTCCCGAGCGGCTTCCTTAAACCGCTCGGACTGTTTCTTGTCTTTAATCTTTGGCGTCCGCTTTTGCTTTTCGCCGAGCTTTCCCATACGGCCTCTCAGTGACCAGTTTGCCTGTAGGTCAGCCGCTTGCCGACAATGCCCTGTAGGGCGCGATCCGCGCGGGCCACGTCATCAATGCCGAGACGCACGCGGTTGCTGTAGCGGAAATCAAACTCCGCCAAGTATCGGTGCAAGTGCTTCTCCGCACAATGCTGGTACACGCCCTTCATGCCGCGCTTGAAAATCGAATAGAAGCCTTCAACGGCGTTCGTGCTGATTTCGCCGCGCGTCCACTCGTAGGCACTGTGGTTGACCGCGCCGTGGCTGTGGAACGTCGCGCCGAGTCCGCGATACCAGCTAGCCTCATCCGTCATGATGGCGCTGTCGCGCTTAATGTTGGCGTTGATGATTGGCATGATGTCCGCAAGCGACGTGCTGTCCACGTGATAGCTGCGAGCGGAGCCGCCACGTTCAACCAACGTCAGCACCGTATTCTTGTGAGCCGAGCCACGGCTTTTCGGAACGCCTTCCTTGCGACCGATATACGTCTCGTCGATTTCGACCGCGCCACCGTCGCCGCCGCCCATCATCGGCATTCCGAGAACCTGCATTGCCGCGCGGATGCGATGCGACATGAACCACGCCGACTTGAGCGTGACGCCCAGAACGCGGTGGAGCTGGTTGCTGGAAATGCCCTTCTTGCTCGACGCCATCAAATGGACGGCTTGGAGCCAGAGGCGCAGCGGAATGTGGCTCGCCTCAAACACCGTGCCGACCGTCGCGCGGAACGGCTTCCGGCACTGGTAGCACTTGTACACGCCAATCCGCGTGGACTTGCCGCCGAGCTTGCCTATGCGGTCAACGCCGCCGCAATGCGGGCAGACCGGGCCATTCGGCCAGATTCGCGCTTCTAAGTAGGCGTAGGCGGCGTTTTCGTCGTGAAAATGTGCGGCGTCAAGAACTGCGGACATGACCAAATCCTCTTTGTAAGTCAACAGTAACTCAGGAATTTGGGTACGTCAAGTATCGAGGACTCCAACAAGTCGCTGGACAGGGATTCGTTTATATGATTCAGTGCGTTAGGTGGCGTCTGCCGCCGTTTCGTTCTACCTATCCATTAGCCGTGGGGGCCATTAGGAAGGGTAAGAGCGGCAGTGCGAGCGAACGTGCTCGACACGACCGAACCGAACCCGGATGTACGAACAGACGTACACCGGCTTTGGCCACGAACAAGCATTCATGCCAGTTCTCCGTGGTGCCAGGGGTGAGCCTGGTGCTCCGGAGCGCCCTATTGCGCCCGCGCCCTTCAGGCGCAAGCGGGTTGGCATGGTGGCGACAGACGCCGAGTCCCGTAGATCACAATCCCCAAGTCGCGTCAAGGAGCGGACTTAAGACTTGCAACCGCAGGGAGTTTCTGCGTATATTAGAACTATGAGCCTCAGAGATTATATCGCCGACCGCCGCGTTGCGCTAAAGGCGCAAATCCAGCAGCTACGTGCCGAGTTACGAGAACTCGACATTGCCGAAGCGGCGTTGTCGTCTGAAACGGGGGAAGCTGAGCCTTCGCAATCCGCGCCTACCATCAAGGGTATGGTGACGGTGGTCTTAAAAACCGGCCCTGCGGATGCTCATGAAATTGTTGGAGAGATCAAAAAGAACTTCGGCGTTGAAGTCGCCCGGTCAAGTCTTTCGCCTCAGTTAAGCAGACTTAAGGCAGAGGGCGTTGTCCAATTGGACGGGACCAAGTGGTCCTTGGTGCCAAAAAGGCCAACCCCCACCATTTTTGATGATGTCGACGTGTTGGCATAAATAGCAAACGGCGGCCGAAGCCGCCGTTTAGAACTGCCCCCCGCTGTAGGGGGATTCAGAGCCTCCCGCCGCGATCAACTTGAAGGGCGACGCGTAGGTGAGGTGCCGAAGCTCCCTCCTTGGTATGGAGGGGTGAACCGCCCCGGATGACCGCTTCAACGGCTCCGGGGCGGCATTGTTTATAGAGGAAACCAACGAATCCGTCAAGATTCCCAGAGACTTATGATTGCGTAACGCCTTCAACTAGTTAAACGCTGGGTACGGGAAAGCCAATATCGCCGCTGTATTGCAAGAACATTTGCAGAACAAAACGACTCAAATTACAATGCGGAGCCATTTTGGAGATGTCCCATGATCGACCTCAAATCCCTGGCCGACGAGCTGCACCAGGCAAGGCTCGCCCGGATCGACGCCGAGGCTGCGAGCACGGACGTGGAGGACATGATCTGGCACGTCCAGCACGTTCAGCTTGGCCGGCAGCGGATGGTGTTCTCGATCGCTGGTTTCGAGCAGGACGCGTTTGGCGTAGCGAACTAGCGGCCGTCTGCTTCTGGCCGCCGCGCATTGGTTCACCCCCGCCTTCGCCCTATGATGTCTCCAACAACACTCGTCCGGAATCGGATGAAGTGAAAAATGGGGGGCGCCATGGTCCAACTCGTCGACAGCGACATCAAGACTCGCGAAGTGCTCGGCTGGAAGGGCGTGCACATCCTCCACTTCATGGGATCGTCGTGCTCGCAGAAGTTGCGCATTTTTCTCAACCTGAAGGGCATCCCGTGGGAGTCCCATCTCGTCGACCTTTTCACCAACGAAAACTTCCGGCCGTGGTTTCTCGGGATCAATCCGCGCGGACTGGTGCCGGTGCTGGTGCATGACGGCGCGGTGCACATCGAGAGCAATGACATCATCGCCTATCTCGAAAAGACCTTTCCGACGCCGAAACTAATTCCGGCAGGCCACGAGAACGAAGTCGCGGCGCTGCTCAAGCACGAGGACGATCTGCATCTCGATCTGCGCACGCTCAGCTTCCGCTTCGTGTTCAATCCTCCCGGACCGCCGAAGCCGGCCGAAGCCTTGCAGAGCTATGCTGCGAGCGGTTCGGGAACGGTGCAGGGCCTGCAGGATCGCGAGAAGCAGGTTCAGATCGAGTTCTGGCAACGCGCTGCGAAAGAGGGCTTCACCGACGAGCGGGCGCGAGCCTCGGCGCAGAAGTTCCGTGCCGAGTTCGACGCGCTGGACAAGCGGCTGGCGCAGCAGCCCTATCTGATGGGCAATGCGCTGAGCGTGCTCGATATCGCGTGGGTGATCTATGCGCACCGGCTTTCGCTCGGCGGCTATCCGATCGCGCGGCTGCATCCGCGGGTCGGCGTCTGGCTCGACAACTTGCGCGCACGTCCTGAGTTCGCGAAGGAGATTGGGATGCCGCCGGAAGCCATGCAGCGCCTGGAGACCACGCGGAGTGCGCAGGTGCAGGCCGGCAAGACGCTGGAGATGGTCGCGGGATTCTAGCGCCGCTTCTTCTCGATCGCGTCCCAGGTGATCGCCGCGACATCCGGCCCGCCGAGATTTTTGATGGCGCGGATGCCCGTCGGCGACGTGACGTTGATCTCGGTGAGCCAGCCGTGGATCACGTCGATGCCGACCAGGACCAGGCCGCGCTCGCGCAGCGCCGGTCCGATGGTGGTGCAAATCTCGCGCTCGCGCGGCGTCAACTCGGTGTCCTTCGGCGAACCGCCGCGCACCATGTTGGAGCGCAGATCGTCCGGCGCCGGCACCCGGTTGACCGCGCCGACGAATTCGCCGTCCACCAGCATGATGCGCTTGTCGCCGGCCTTCACCTCGGGGAGGAATTTCTGCACCACCCAGGGCTCGCGGAAGGTCGCGGCGAAAAAGTCGTAGAGCGAACCGAAATTCAGGTCGTCACGGGTCAGCCGAAACACCGCGCCGCCGCCGTGGCCGTACAGCGGTTTCATGACAATGTCGCCGTGCTCGGCGCGGAACGCCTTGATCTCGGCGAGGTCGCGGGTCAGCAGCGTGGGCGGCATCAGTTCGGGGAAGTGCGTGACGAACACCTTTTCCGGCGCGTTGCGCACCTGCGCCGGGTCGTTGACCACCAGCGTCCTGGGATGGACCCGTTCGAGGAAATGCGTGGCCGTGATGTAGGCGAGGTCGAACGGCGGGTCCTGCCGCATCAGCACGACGTCGAACGACGACAGCTCGACGCGCTTGGGTTCGCCCAGGGTGAAATGATTGCCGGCCTCGTCGCGCACCGCCAGCGGGTGGACCGTTGCGAACACGCGGGCATGCGCCATCGCGAGCTTGTCGGGGGTGTAATAGGACAGGGTATGGCCGCGCTTCTGCGCCTCCAGCAGCAGCGCGAAGGTGGAGTCGCCGCGGATGTTGATCCGCTCGATCGGGTCCATCTGCACGGCGACGTTCAGGCTCATCTGCGGAGGCTCACGACTGCAGCTCTACGGGCTTGTTGGGGGACTCTGCTCGGCGAACGGTTTCGTTGGCGGAGGTCAATATTGCAAACGGGCGGTTAACATCTTAGCGCCAATCTTACCGCCGAACGCGTCGCGGGGACGGTATGTCTATTTTGCGAAAATTATCAATTGCATCCAAGCTTTACGCGATTTTTGCACTGCTGGCCACCGCCACCGTGATTCTCTCCATCGTGGCGGTGGTGAACGCCAGCCGTCACACCATGCTGACCGAGGAATACGAGGCCGCCTTCCAGGGCGCGCAGAATGTCGAGCGCATCAATGGCATGATCTATGCGGTCCGGCTGGAGTCGCGCGGCATCCTGATGTCGCCGGACGAGGTGGCCGCCAAGTCGTTCGCCACCAGTACCATTCGGTACAACGACCGGCTCGGCGACGTCCTCACCGAATGGCAATGGGTGGTCCGCCCGGAGGACGCGGCGCAGTTCGAATCGCTGGCTGCCCGCATCCGCCGATATCAGGAGTTTACCCGCGACCTGGTGATGCATTCCGACGATATCGGACTGAAGCTCACGCACAACCAGTCCGACAGCGAAAAGGAAAACGCCGTCCGGGCTGAGCTGAACAAGGACCTGGAGTCCTTTGGCCAACTCTATACGCATCGCGCCAAGCGGGCCTACGCGGAAATCGATCAGGGCATCGCATCGACAGCCTGGATCATGAGCATCCTGGCCGGGATCGCAATCCTGCTGGCGGGGGTCGGCGCGCTGATGATCCGGCAAGCCGTGGCTCGTCCGCTGCGGGAAATCGCGCGCGTGACCGAAACCGTCGCCGAAGGCACCCCCGTTGCCATTCCTTATGGCGGACGCCGCGACGAAATCGGCGCGCTGTCACGCTCCATCTCGATCTTCCAGCACGCCATGGGTCATAACGTCGAGCTCAACCGCATGGTGTCGGCCGACGCCGAAGCGCGCACCAAACGCCAGGAGCATGTGTCGGCCGAGATCGGGCGTTTCTCAACGCAGGTGGAATCCAGCATCGCCGAGCTCGGTACGATGTGCGATCAGATGCTGGAAGCGTCGAAGTACCTCACGGACGCGGCGGACCGCGCCAGCCGCCGCACCGCGGGCGCGACCTCGGCCTCGACCGAGGCGTCGAGCAACGTCCGCGACATCGCCTCGGCGGCAGACGAGCTTGCCGCCTCCGTCATGGAGATCGATCGCCAAGTGTCGCAGTCGAACGCCATCGCCGAAAAGGCGGTCGGCGAAGCCGAACGCACCAACGCCGCGGTCAACGAGCTGGATGAGGCCGCAAAGCGGATCGGCGACGTGGTCAATCTGATCACCGACATCGCCGAGCAGACCAATCTGCTGGCGCTCAACGCAACGATCGAGGCCGCCCGCGCGGGCGACGCGGGGCGCGGCTTTGCCGTGGTGGCGGGCGAGGTCAAGGCGCTCGCCGGTCAGACCGCGAAGGCGACCGAAGACATCGCCGCCCAGATCGCCGGCATGCAGCAGGCCACCCACCGCTCGATCGTGGCGATCGGCGCCATCGAGCGCACCATCCGCGATATCGGCTCGATCAGCGGCGCCATCGCGGCGGCGGTGACCGAGCAGGGCGCGGCCACGCAGGAGATCGCCCGCAGCGTCGAGATCGCGGCCAAGCGCACCAACGAGACCGCCGAAGAGGTCAGCCGCGTCAGCGATGCGACTGACAACACCCGCGCCAGCGTGATCACCGTCAAATCGGTGGCCGACGAGCTCGGCGTGGTGGCGGGCCGCATTCGCGCCCAGGTGGACGACTTCTTCGAGCGGCTGCGCGCGGCGTAGCGACGAGCTACGTCGCTTCGAACGCGCCCATGATGTGCCGCGGCATCTTGCCGGGCGCGACCAGCACCGCGTCGAACCGCATATCGCTCTGCACGTCGTCGGGATGGGCCGCGAGCCATGCCTCGGCTGCGGCCACGATCCGGCGCTGGCCGCGGCCGGTCACGGCTTCCGCCGCGCCGTCGAGCGTGGCGCGCGCCTTGACCTCGACGAACACCAGCACGTTGCGCCGCCGCGCTACGATGTCGATCTCGCCGACCGGCGTGCGGAAGCGTCGTGCAGCGATGCGGTAGCCCTTGGCGATCAGGAACGCGGCCGCGCGGCTCTCGGCCGAGAGTCCGGTGCGGAACGCCGCGATGCGTTCCGGCCGCGGCGGCGGCTTTTCGATGCCGTCAGGGCGGCGCGCCATCGCCGTCCTCGTCGTTCAACGCCAGCGCGCGCTGGTAGATCTCGCGCCTCGGCAGGCCGGTGGCGGCGGCGACTTCGCTGACGGCATCTTTCATCGACACCCGTTCAAGCGCGCGGCGCAGCAGCGCGTCCAGTTCGCCGGCGTCGGGCTGCGCGGCGTCGGCTGGCGGTGGCGCCACCACAATGACGATCTCGCCGCGGGTCTCGGCCCCGTCCTCATAGGCGCGGGCGAGGCCCGGCAGATCGCCGCGGCGCACCTCCTCGTGCAGCTTGGTGAGCTCGCGGCAGACCGCGGCTTCGCGCGGACCGAGACCGGACGCGAGATCGGCCAGCGCGCGGACCAGCCGCGGACCGCTTTCGTAGAAAATCAGCGTCGCCGGAATCCGCGACAACTCGGCGATGCGCGCGCGGCGCTGGCCTGTCTTCACCGGGAGGAACCCCTCGAAAAAGAACCGGTCGGTCGGCAGGCCCGCCATGGTCAGCGCCGCCAGCGCCGCCGACGGGCCGGGCAGGGCCGTCACCGCAAGGCCGGCCTCGCGGGCGGCGCGCACCAGCTTGAAGCCGGGATCGGAAATCAGCGGTGTGCCGGCGTCCGACACCAGTGCGATCGAGGAGCCTGCGGCAATCCGCGCCAGAAGCTTCGGGCGTGCCGCGCCAGCATTGTGCTCGTGGTACGGGGTCAGCGGCGTATTGATGCCGTAATGCTCGGTGAGCCTGCGCGTGATCCGTGTATCCTCGCAGGCGATGATGTCGGCCGAGGCCAGCGTCTCCAGTGCCCGGAGCGTGACGTCGCGCAGATTGCCGATCGGGGTGGCGACGAGGTGGAGACCGGCGGGGAGGCTCGGGGCTTCCACCGCTTGTCCCGCCAGCACATAGCTCTTTCGGCGCTCGTCCGGCATGGCTCCAGTCTATCCTGCGGATGCCGAATGTCGCCATTGGAGGCAGGAATTCGTTATCCTTTTCACTTGGTTAACCAATCGCCGACATTATGCGGGGTTGCCAGCGTAGTGCGGCGGGCGTTGGCGCGCCGTCGAGGAAACCGGCCATGTTCCGCGTTTTGCAGGCTGAGGTGACGACCGCGCGCACGCGCCGTGCATGGCTTGGCGTTGCGCTGGGCGGTGCCATGTCCTGGTTCGCCGGCTGCACCGGCACCTCCGACATGTTCGGTTCGCCGCCCGCCGGGCCGGCGCAGGAATCGACAGCCATCGGCACCGGCCAGGTCAAGGTCGGTCTGATTTTGCCGTTGTCGGCGAGCGGCAACGCCGGCGTCGCCGCACAATCGATGAAGAACGCGGCCGAGATGGCGCTGGCCGAGTTCAGCAATCCGAACATTCAGCTACTGGCGAAGGATGACGGCGGCAGCGCCGCCGGTGCGCAGCAGGCGGTGCAGCAGGCGCTCGAAGAGGGCGCCGAGATCATTCTGGGGCCGCTGTTCGCGCATTCGGTCGGCGTCGCGGGCCAGCTCGCGCGTCAGCGCGGCGTGCCGGTGATCGCGTTCTCGACCGACGCCAATGTTGCGGCGCGGGGCGTCTATCTGCTCAGCTTCCTGCCGGAGACCGACGTCGACCGCATCGTCGACTACTCGGTGTCCACCGGCAAACGGTCGTTCGCCGCCTTGATGCCGGACAATGCCTACGGCTCGGTGGTCGAGGGCGCGTTCAAGCAGGCGGTGGCGCGCAAGGGCGGGCGCATCGTCGCGCTCGAGCGCTATCCGCTCGAAGCCGGACGGATGGCCGAGCCGGCGCGCGTGGTGGCGCAGGCCGCGCGGGGCGCGGATGCGATCTTCATCCCCGATGGCGCCGACGCGGTGCCGTCGGTCGTACAGGCGTTGTCCGCGGCCGGGCTGCAGCAGCGGCGCGTGCAGCTTCTTGGCACCGGCCTATGGGACGATCCGCGCATCTTCGCCAGCGCGTCGCTGCACGGCGGCCTGTATGCCGCGCCGGATTCCAACGGCTTCCGAAATTTCTCGGCGCGCTATCGCAGCAAGTATGGCCAGGAGCCAGTACGCACCGCGACGCTCGCCTACGATGCGGTGGCACTGGTGGCGGCGCTGGTGAAGACCCAGGGCGACCAGCGCTTCGCCGAGCATGTGCTGACCAATCCGTCGGGTTTTGCCGGCATCGACGGCGTATTCCGCTTCCGCTCCGACGGCACCAACGAACGCGGTCTGGCGGTGATGCGTGTCGCCCCAGGTGGCGGCCAAGCCGTCAGTCCGGCGCCGCGCTCGTTCGGTGGATCGGGGACGTAGGCTACGCCGCCAGGTCCGCCACCACCGCGTCGAGCACCGGGAATCCGGCCTGGGTCACGCGCAGACAGCCTTCGCCGTTGGTTTCGACGAAGCCGAGCGAGGCGAGCGTCCTGATCCGTTCGGGATCGAGTGGACGTCCCGCGACCGCAGCGTAACGCGCGGGATCGATGCCTTCGGCGAGCCGAAGCCCCATCAGCAGGAATTCGTCCGCGCGCTCCTCGCGCGACAGCGGATCGTCGGTGATAACGCCGTGACCGAACGCTTCCACGCGCATCAGCCAGGATTCCGGCCGCTTCTCGGTCGCGATCGCGCGGCGGCGGCCGTCGATGTCGAGCCGCGCATGCGCGCCCGGGCCGATGCCGGCATATTCGTGCGCGCGCCAGTACACCAGGTTGTGCCGGCACTCGGCGCCCGGCCGCGCGTGGTTGGAAATCTCATACGCCGGAATGCCGGCGCGGTCGCACACTTCCTGGGTCGTGTCGTACAATGTGCGCGCCGCGTCGTCGTCGGGCACGACCAGCTTGCCGGAAGCATGCAGCACGGAGAACGCCGTGTCCGGCTCGATGGTCAGTTGGTAGAGCGACAGATGCTCGGCCGCCTCCGACAGGGCGTGCTTGAGCTCTTGCGTCCACTGTTCCGGGGTCTGCCGCGGACGCGCGTAGATCAGGTCGAACGAGTAGCGTCCGAACACCGAGCGTGCGATCGCGACGGCGTCGAGCGCCTCCTGAGCCGTGTGCAGCCGCCCGAGCTCCTTGAGCGACGCATCGTCGAGCGCCTGCACGCCGAGTGAGACGCGGTTGACGCCGGCCGAACGATAGCCGCGGAAGCGCGTCGCCTCGACGCTGGTCGGATTGGCTTCGAGCGTGACCTCGACATCCGGCGCGACGGTCCAGTGCTTGCCGACCGCGTCGAGGATCGCGCCGACGGTCTGCGGCTGCATCAGCGAAGGCGTGCCGCCGCCGAAGAAGATCGTGGACACTGTGCGGCCTGGCGCGCGCGCGGCGGTCGCGGCGATCTCGGCTTCGAACGCCCGCACATAGCGGGTCTCGTCGATGGCGGCGTGGCGGACGTGGCTGTTGAAGTCGCAGTACGGGCACTTCGACAGGCAGAATGGCCAATGGATATAGACGCCGAAGTCCGATTCAGTCGCAGTCGTCATGACGCCCATATGGCAGGTTCGCCGGGCGGGGACAACTTAGGGACGGGGCTTCTGCAGGCAGGCTTCCGCCAACATGATGAACGCACGCGCCCGGTGCGACAGCCCTTTGCCACGCGGCGGCAGGCCATGCTTTTCCTCGCTCGGCATCTCGCCGAAGGTGCGGCTCTGGCCGTCCGGGAGGAACAACGGGTCGTAGCCGAAACCCAAGGTGCCGCGTGGCGGCCAGACCACGATGCCGTGGACCTGGGCCTCGAACTCCTCGCCATGGCCGTCCGGCCAGGCGACGCACAGCGCCGAGACGAAATGCGCGCGGCGCTTTTCAGGGGCCTTGGCGCCGACTTTCATCAATTGAGTTTGGACTTCGTTCATCGCGAGCCGAAAATCCTTGTCGGGTCCGGCCCAGCGCGCCGAGTGGATGCCCGGCTTGCCGTCCAGCGCATCGACCGCGAGGCCGGAGTCGTCGGCGAAGGCGGGCAGGCCGGTCGCCTTCGCTGCTGCATCGGCCTTGATGCGGGCATTGGCGCGAAAGGTCGTGCCGGTTTCGTCCGGCTCCGGCAACCCGAGTTCGCCGGCCGAGACCGCATCGATCCCGAACGGCGCCAGCAGGTCGCGCATCTCGGCAAGCTTGCCCGGATTGTGGGTGGCGATAACCAGACGGCCGGCGATTTGGCGGTGGGGCACGAGGGTTGCTCCGTCATGGCCGGGCTCGTCCCGGCCATCCACGTCTTATGTCAGTCTGCGAAGGAAGGCGTGGATGCCCGGCACAAGGCCGGGCATGACGTGGTGAGAACGGAGTTTCAACTTACATCACCGCCATCTTTTGCAGGTCGACCAGCTTGCCGATGCCTTTGCGCGCCAGCGCCAGCAAGGCCATCAGCTGCTCCTCGGAGAACGCCACCTTCTCGGCGGTCGCCTGGATCTCGATGATGTTGCCCGAGCCGGTCATGACGAAATTGGCGTCGGTCTCGGCTTCGGAATCCTCCGCATAATCGATATCGAGCACCGCGACGTTGTTGAAGATGCCGCACGAGATCGCCGCGACGTGGTCGCGCAGCGGATCGGCCTTGAGCATGTCGCGCTTCTTCATCCAGGCGATGCAGTCATAGAGCGCGACCCAGGCGCCGGTGATCGAAGCGGTGCGAGTGCCGCCGTCGGCCTGCACCACGTCGCAATCGATGGTGATCTGGCGCTCGCCCAGCGCCTCGAGGTCGACCACGGTGCGCAGGCTGCGCCCGATCAGGCGCTGGATTTCGACCGTGCGGCCGCTCTGCTTGCCGGCCGATGCTTCGCGCCGCGTGCGCTCCGATGTGGCGCGCGGCAACATGCCGTATTCGGCGGTGACCCAGCCGCGGCCGCGGCCCTTGAGCCATGGCGGCAGCTTGTCCTCGAGCGTCGCCGTCACCAGCACGTGGGTGTCGCCGAACTTCACGAAGCAGGAGCCCTCGGCGTATTTCACCACGCCGCGCTCCAGCGAAACGGCGCGCAGCTCGTCGGGCTGTCGGCGGCTTGGCCTCAAGGTTGTCCCCTCGCTCGCACGGCGATGCGCCGCGCGCCCTGCTTTGTAGGTCGCGAGGCAGGGACCGACAAGAGGCGCGGCGCTATTCCGGCTGGATTCCAGCGTCCTTGATCATCTTGCCCCATTTGGCGAGCTGGACCCTCATGAAGTCGTCCATCTCCTTGGGCGAGCTTGAGAACGCCTCGAAGCCGGCGGAGCGAAGCCTCGATTTCACCTCCGCACTGTCGATGATCGTGCGAAGTTCGGAGTTGAGCCGCGCAACGATCGTCGGCGGCGTGTTGGCCGGTGCGAATATGCCGGCCCAGGAATCCATGTCGAACCCGGTCACGCCGGCCTCATCCATGGTGGGAAGTTCTGGAAACAGCGAACTGCGCTGGATGCGCGTCACCGCCAGCGGCCGCAACGTCTTCGCCTGGACGTGCGGCAGACTGGTGGTGAAATCGTTGAACGCCATCGACACCCTGCCGGCGAGCAAATCCTGAAGGGCGGGCGGCGCACTCTTGTAGGGCACGTGCAGCAAGTCGATCTTGGCCCAGTGCGCGAGCGTCGCGCCGGCCACCACGCCCGAGGTGTTGCCGCTGGCATACGACAGCTTGCCCGGATTGGCCTTGGCGTGGGCGATCAGCTCCTTCACGTTGTTGGCGGGCACGCTCGGGTGGGTCACCAGCATCAGCGTGTAGCTGCCCATGCGCGTGATCGCTGTGAAGTCCTTGGCCACGTCATAGGCGACGTTCCTCATCAGGAACGGCGCCGCCGAATGCGGACTGTTGGTGCTCATGAACAGCGTGTAGCCGTCCGGCGCCGCACGCGCGACGTAAAGCGCGGCGAGCGCGCCGTTCGCGCCCGGGCGGTTTTCGACCACGATGGTCTGCTTGAGCGCGATCCCGAGCTGCTGGGCGACGACGCGCGACACGATGTCTGTGGCGCTCCCCGCGCCGAACGGCACGATCAGCGTGATCGACTTGTTCGGATAGTCCTGTGCGTGAGCGGCTGCGCCGGTCAGCACCAGGCCGACGGCAAACAGAATGCGAAGGAAAGCTTGCATGCGTACACCCCCATGTCCGCACCTGCATTTTCGATCTGCCCAATCATGCTAGCAGCTTTGCCCAACCGTGGCCCACCCCTCCCGCAGTCTATGTTGTCGCAGTCACGGCCCGCCGCTATTCCGGCTGGATTCCGGCGTCCTTGATCATCCGCTGCCATTTGACGAGCTGGGCCTTCACGAACTCGTCCAGCTCCGCGGTCGTGCTGGAAAACGCCTCGAAGCCGGTGGCCGCGATCTGCGCCTTGACCTCCGGATTGTCGATGATCTTGCGCAGTTCGGTGTTGAGCCGTGCGATGATCGCGGGTGGGGTGCCGGCCGGCGCGAACAGGCCGGCCCAGGAATCCATGTCGAAGTCCTTGACCCCCGACTCGTCCAGCGTCGGCAGCTCGGGCACCAGCGCGCTGCGCTTGAGCCGCGTGGTCGCAAGTCCGCGCAACGTTCCGCTTCGGTGATGCGGCCAGCCGGTGGCCATGTCGGTGAACAGCATCGACACCCGGCCGCCGAGCACGTCCTGCACCGCCGGCGGCGCGCTGCGGTAGGGCACGTGCAGCATGTCGATTCCGGCCCAGCGCTTGAGCGTTTCTCCAGCCAGCACGCTCGATGCGTTGCCGCTTGCGAACGATAACTTTCCGGGATTGGCCTTGGCGTGCGCGATCAGTTCCTGGACCGACTTCGCCGGGATGCTGGGATTGACCAGCAAAAGCTGGGTGAAGCTGCCGACCCGCGACAGCGCGACGAAGTCCTTCGCCGGATCGTAGTTGATGCTCTTCATCAGGAACGGCGCGGCCGAGTGCGGCGTGTTGGTGCTCATGAACAGCGTGTAGCCGTCGGGCGCCGCGCGCGCGACGAACATAGCCGCGATCGTGCCGTTCGCGCCGGCCTTGTTCTCGACGATCACGCTCTGGCCGAGCACGGCGCCGAGCCGCTGCGCAATGATGCGGGTGATCAGGTCGGTGCCGCTGCCCGGGCCGAACGGCACGATCAGGCTGATCGGCTTGGTCGGATACGTCTGTGCGATGGCGGCGGTGCCCGACAGCGCCAACGACAGCACAGCGATGGCGGCGGCAACAAAGCGAAGCAAATGATTCATCGTGAGCGTCCTCCCCTGTGACAACCAGTTTTCTTTTGCGCGAGGATAGCGGTAGGCTCGCGCCTTGTCCCGGCTCGGCATCGTGGATTTGCGCAGCAATCCTGCTTCAGCCGGCCATCAATCGAGAACCGTAATCATGATTCCGGCGTGTCCCGCTCCGCTCGAACCCAGCCGCCCGAAGATCGCGCCGCCGCCGAAGTCCTGCGACACGCACTGCCATGTGTTCGGGCCGGGTGCGCGCTTTCCCTATGCCGATGATCGCAGCTACACGCCGCCGGACGCGCCGCTGGAGAAATATCTCGGCATGCTGGCGACCGTCGGTATGGAGCGCGGCGTGCTGGTGCAGGGCAGCGCGCATGGCTCGGACAATTCGGCGATGCTCGATGCGCTGGAGCGGCGGCCCGACATGCTGCGCGGCGTCGCGGTTGCCGACGAGACGATCGCGCCGGCCGAATTGCGCCGCTGGGATGCGCTCGGCATCCGGGCGTTGCGCTTCAATCATTTCTTTCGGGGCGGGCAGTTGCACTACCGCGGGGGCGTCACGCTGGAATCCGCCAAGAAGCTGGCGCCGCTGATGAAGAACCTCGGCTGGCACCTCCAGCTCTGGATCGACTGCAAGGATTTGCCGGACACGATCCCGACACTGCGGGAGATCGGCCTGCCGGTGCTGATCGATCACATGGGCCGCACCGATGCGCGCGCCGGCACCGGCACGCCGGGGTTTCAAAGTCTACTGCGTCTGGTAGGCGAGGGCGGTTGCTGGGTGAAGGTCTCGGGCGCGCACCGGCTGAGCAACAACGCGCCACACTATCCCGAAGCACGGCCGTTCCATGAGGCGCTGGTCCGCGCCAATCCGGACCAACTGGTGTGGGGCAGCGACTGGCCGCATCCGCGCATCGAGGGCGACATGCCGGACGCCGGAAAGCTGTTCGACCTGTTCTGCGAATGGACGCCGGATGCCGCTACGCGGAAGCGGATATTGGTCGACAATCCGGCGCGGCTTTATGGGTTTGTTGCGTAGGGCGATGGATGCGCGGGTCAAGCCCGCGCATGACGGTGGCGATGTTCGCCTCTCAGAACCCGATCATGTCGAACCGGGTCAGCGTGACCTGGTTGCTGATGCGCGCCGCGGTCGTGAGGTGCCACGCGGTGTAGGCTTCGGGCCACACGTTGTCGGCCGACATGCCGTCCACCGGGACGATGACCTTGAAGCCTTTCAGCGCGGCGGTCGCGCCGGTGTGCAGCACGGAGGTCTGGGCCTGCGTGCCCATCGCGACCACGGTCTTGATGCCCTTGTCCTTGAGCGTCTTCTCCAGGTCGCTGTTGATGAACTTGTCGGGTCCGAGCGGCGGCAGGATCTGCTCGCCGGCGGCGGGCTTGAACTCCGGAAGAATGTCGCCCGGCACCGAATTGGGCACTGCCACGCTGAAGATGATCAGCACGCCCTTGGCGCGAGCCTCGTTGACCAGCTTGACCACCTTCGGCACCGAGTCCGCGCAACGCTTCCGCCGTTCCGCGGTGCAGGTCTGGCGGGTGAAATCCATCACCAGCAGCGCGGTTTCGTTGGCAACGATCTTCGCAGGCTTCAGCACGGGCGCCGGCGGGATCGTCGCCGTGCTCCATTCCTCGATCAGGGTCTGGGCCTGCGCTCCGGAAACGGCCAGACAAAGGCCCGCGATCGCGCCCGCCAAACGTGTCCGCAACGTCGTCATGTCGCCCTCCCCAGGGTTGGTTTGTTGGGGCAGAGGCTAACAGCGATGGTTGCGGGGGAACAGGCCATTTGGGCCGTCAGGCTTGCGCTCCCGGCCTCGAATGGACAAGTTTGAGACTGTCGGAGGAGTGCAGTGGCTCAGGACGTCCCGATCGGCGCGACGCAGGTCAGTCTCGCCCAGCTCAACGAGCGCTCGCGCGAGATCTTTCGCCAGATCGTCGATAGCTATCTGACGACCGGCGAACCGCTGGGCTCGCGCAACCTGTCGCGGCTGATCACGACTCCGCTGTCGCCGGCTTCGGTGCGCAACGTGATGGCGGATCTTGAGCAGCTCGGCCTGATCTATGCGCCGCACACTTCGGCAGGCCGGCTGCCGACCGAAATGGGGCTGCGTTTCTTTGTCGACGCCCTGATGCAGATCGGCGATCTCAACGAAAACGAGCGGCGCCAGATCGACGCGCAGGTCGCCGGCGCCGGCAAGTCCGTGGACAACGTGCTGGCCGAGGCGTCGGGCCTGCTGTCGGGTCTGACGCGTGCCGCCGGCGTGGTGCTCGCTTCCAAGCTCAACGTGCGGCTCAAGCACATCGAATTTGTGCGGCTCGATCCGGAGCGCGCGCTGGTGGTGATGGTCGGCGAGGACGGCCAGGTCGAGAACCGCGTGGTGCCGCTGCCGCTCGGTCTGCCGCCGTCGGCGCTCACCGAAGCCGCCAATTTCCTCAACGCCCACATTCGCGGCAAGACGCTGGAGGAAGCCAGGGCCGAACTGGAGAAGGCGCTGACCGACGGCCAGGCCGAGCTTGACCAGCTCACCCAGAAGGTGATCGCGGCCGGGCTTGCAAGCTGGTCGGGCGGCGAGAGCTCCGGCCGCCAGTTGATCGTGCGCGGCCAGGCGCATCTGCTCGAAGACCTCAAGGCGATCGAGGACCTGGAGCGCGTGCGGCAATTGTTCGACGCCCTGGAAACCCGCCGCGAGGTCATCGATCTGCTCGGCCGGGCGGAGCGCGCCGACGGCGTGCGCATCTTCATCGGCTCGGAGAACAAGCTGTTCTCGCTGTCGGGCTCCTCGACCATCATCGCCCCCTATCGAGACAGCCAGGGCCGCATCGTCGGCGTGATCGGTGTGATCGGTCCGACTCGGTTGAATTACGCGCGGGTCATCCCGATGGTCGACTACACCGCCAAGGTGGTCGGCAAGCTGATTACGGGATAGGGCATGATCCGGAAAAGTGGGGTCCGGTTTTCCGAAAAGATCATGCCCCGCTTGGAAACTCCGTCCGCCTTGATTTTTACTCCTCCAGGCCTGATATCCGGGCGACCATGACAGACACCAACGTTCCACCGGACGACGCTCCGGTTCAGCCTGACCAGCCGGATGCCGCCGCACCCGCGCCGAAGCCGTCGACATCGCTGGACCGCGAACTGGCCGATACCAAGGACCGGCTGCTTCGCGCGCTTGCGGACATGGAGAACCTGCGCAAGCGCACGGAGCGCGAGGTCGCCGACGCCAGGCTCTACGGCGTCACGGCGTTCGCGCGCGACATCCTGACCGTCGCCGATAACATGCACCGGGCGCTGACTGCACTGGATGCGGAACTCCGGGACACGGCCGATACCGGCATGAAGGCGCTGCTCGACGGCGTGGAGCTGACCGAGCGCGAGCTGCTCAACGCGCTGGAGAAGCACGGCGTGAAGCGGATCGAGCCGCCGATCGGGCAGAAGTTCGATCCGCATCGCCATCAGGCCATGTACGAGATCGAGGATCTGTCCGCGCCCGCCGGCAGCGTGATCCAGGTCGTGCAGGCGGGCTATCTGCTCGGCGAAAGGGTGCTGCGCCCGGCGCTGGTGGCTGTCGCCAAGGGCGGGCCGAAGGCGCCGCCAGCCGAGCCCCCGGCGAACGACAACAACTGATCTGATCGCGGAAGGTTTAGCGCGGCTCCAGTCCGTCGCGCACCTGACGGAAGCGGGCGAACGTCTGGGTCCAGGTATCCTTCGGCCCGAAGCCGAGAAAGCGCATGTAGCCGCCCGACCCGAAGCGGATCCATTGCACGATCTCGACGTCAGCGCCGGTTTGGGGATCCTTGCCCTCGGCCCTGATCTCGTGCCCTTGCAGGCCCCCGATCCGCATCGTTTCCGATCCTATGATGCGCACGTCCTTGAGGTTGGGCAGTCCTCCCAGCGCCGACCGTGCGAAGCTGTCGCGGTCGCTGGCGTGCTGCGGTCCGCCCGGAGCCGCGCCGATGACGAGGTGGGCCTGGTCGATCGTATCGACCGTGTCTTTCGGTCCGTCGGTCAATTGCACCGCGCGGCCCGGAATGATTCCGACCACCCGCAAGCCGCCAAGGTCGCCGAGCTTGAACGGCACGAGCGCGAGTTGCTCCTCGACCGGCACCGTGGCGCGCGCCGTCACGCTGGTCAGCGCCGCGCGGATCGCGGCGTCGGGATAGGTTGACTTCGTGGTGTCCAGGACCTCGTACGATATCATCGCGGTCAGGTCGGCAATCGGCGCGATCAGCAGCCATTTTCGAATTCGTCCGGCGCTGGTGTCCTGCCGCGCGATGACGAGCAGCGATTTGCCGCTCGGCAGCGCCGGGGTCTCGCGCTTCTCGACCGTCATGCCCTGCTTCTTTAGGGCATCGTTGGTCATCGTCTTCTCGATTTCGGCGAAGGCCTTGTCCGGCAGCGAGATCAGCCGGATGTAGGCGCCGTTGGCCCGGTCCTCGAAGCCCGGAAACGCCGCGCTGAGCGTAAGGCCGGTCGGCGGCTGGAGCCCGAGGCGGGAGCCGAGCGGAAACTGCACATCGGCGGACTGCGCCTGCGCATGCACGAGCTGGCCCGGTGCGAGCACGGCCGTCCAGGCGGCCAGCGCTGCGAATCCAGCGAGTGCGAGACGACGGTTCATTCCACAGGATATGCGCGGTCGTTGCCTGAAACTCAACCCTTCCGGGACATGATTGTCGCCCGCGCACGGCCTGGGGTCTTAAGGCTTCCTTAGCGCCGTTCATTTACCGTTGGCGTTTCCCGGAAACCTCTCAGCCGATCTGCCGTAGCGATTTGATCGATGGCCCGCATACCCGCGTCCTTGCTGCGTGAGCCGAACTTCGCGGCCCTGGTCGTGATGGTCTGGCTGCTGGTCGCGCTGATGTTGCTGCTGCAGCACTGGCCGCAGACCGCCGAGACGTTGCTCGATACCGACGACGCGAAGCGGCTCGTTCAAATGCACGCGTGGCTGGGAGGCAAGGGCTGGTTCGACATCGGCGAGGCCCGGCTCCAGCCGCCGCTGGGTTACGAGTCGCATTGGTCGCGGCTGATCGATGCCGGTCTTGCCGGGCTGTTCCTGCTGTTCAAGCCGTTCGTCGGCGCGCTCGAGGGCGAACGCCTGATGCGCGCATGGTGGCCGCTGCTATGGCTGCTGCCAGCCATGGCGGGCACCATGGCCATCGCTTGGCGGATCGCCGGGCGCGAGGCCGCGCTGGTCGCGCTGCTGCTGGCCACGGTCGGCGTGCCCGCCTACCAGCAATTCACGCCGGGCCGCATCGACCACCACAATGTCCAGATCGCGCTCACGCTGCTCGCCGTGGCCGCGACCGTCTGGGCGGATCGTAAATCATGGACGGCGATCGCCGCCGGTGCGCTCAGCGGCCTCGTCCTGGCGATCGGCTTCGAGAGCCTGCCCTACATCGCGGCGTGCGGCGCGGCGGTTGCCGTGCGCTACATCGTCGACCGCGACGCCGCTATGGCGTTGCGCAATTACGGTCTGGCGCTGGCCGGGACGATGCTCGTCGGATTTGCCGTCAGTGTCGGTCCCGATCGTTGGATGCGCACCCTGTGCGACGCGATCGCGATCAACACGCTGGCCGCTACGGTTTGCGCCGGTCTGGTGTTGGCGCTTGCGGGCCAGCTTGCCCATCGCCACGCGTTGACGCGCGGCGCCGCAGTCTCTGCCGCCGGCTGTATTTCCGTCGCGGTGCTGCTGTTGTTCGAGAAGCGCTGCATCGGCGGGCCGCTGGCGATGGCCGATCCGGCAATCTGGCCGATCTGGCTCAGCCACGTGCGCGAGATGCAGCCGCTGCTCGACGTATTCGAGAAGAATCCTCTGACCGCCGCCAGCATCGCGGCGTTTCCCTCGGTCGCGGTGCTGTCGGCTTTGGTGCTGGCCTGCGGATCGAAGCTGCGCCGCGACTTTGGATTTCTCGCCGCGGTCCTGGCATTCGCCGTCGCGGCGCTGACCACCATCATGGCGATCCGGACTTACTCCTACGCGATCTGGCTTGGCATGCCGCTGGTCGCCGGGCTCGCGCTGCGGCTGTTCGTCCTGCTGAAGCTCAAGTCGGTGGCGGCACGCGTCGCGGCCGGCCTGATGCTGACGCCGATGGCGCTCTCGGCGGGGGCGATCACGATTGCCCACGCCGCCGGTTTCGATGACCGGGACAGCTTCGCGCAGCCGGCCCGCCGGCACTGCTTCAACACCGCCAGCTACGCGCCCCTGGCCGGACTGCCGCCCGGGCTGGTCGTCGCCGACGTCAGCTATGGGCCGTTTCTGCTGGCGTTGACCCCGCATTCGGCGCTGGCGGCGCCGTATCACAGGCTGTCCGCGGGTATTGTCACTGCGCACGGTGCACTGGCGGCGCCGCCCGACCAGGCGCGCGGCCTTCTCGCCGAGGCCAAGGTTCACTACGTGATGCTCTGCGGCCCGCGGCCGCCGGACGGGCTCCCCGAACTCGAACGCAGCCGCAGCCTGTGGGGCCGGCTTCAGGCCGGCGCCGTTCCGGACTGGCTGGAGCGGGTGCCGGCGGGGCCGGCCTTCGCGGTCTATCGGGTCAAGCCTTAGCCAGGCTGCCGCTACCTAAGTCCTTGCGGCTCAATGGGCCTCTCCTATATGAGCCAAGACGCCGCAGGGGGCGGCGTCGTAAACGCGTTCGAGGGGTCGGAAAAAGAACTCCGCGGGTGTCCGCGGATGTTTCGTTCGGGTGCCGCAAGGGCCTGGCCGACCTGCTGACAAAAGAGAGGTTCAGAAATATGGGCAAGGTCATCGGCATCGACCTCGGCACCACCAATTCCTGTGTCGCCGTGATGGAAGGCAAGACGCCCCGCGTCATCGAGAATGCGGAAGGCATGCGGACCACGCCATCCATCGTGGCATTCACCGAAGACGGCGAACGGCTCGTCGGCCAGCCGGCCAAGCGCCAGGCGGTCACCAATCCCGAGCGAACCATCTTCGCGGTCAAGCGGCTGGTCGGTCGGCGCTACGACGACCCGATGGTCGAGAAGGACAAGAAGCTCGTCCCCTACAAGATCACCAAGGCCTCCAACGGCGACGCCTGGGTCGAGGCTGACGGAAAGAGCTATTCGCCCTCGCAGATATCCGCCTTCATCCTTCAGAAAATGAAGGAGACCGCGGAAGCGCATCTCGGGCAGACCGTCGATCAGGCGGTCATCACCGTCCCGGCATACTTCAACGACGCGCAGCGCCAGGCCACCAAGGACGCCGGCAAGATCGCCGGCCTCGAAGTGCTGCGCATCATCAACGAGCCGACCGCGGCCGCGCTCGCCTACGGTCTCGACAAGACCAAGACCGGCACCATCGCGGTCTACGATCTCGGCGGCGGCACGTTCGACGTTTCCATTCTCGAAATCGGCGATGGCGTGTTCGAGGTGAAGTCCACGAACGGCGACACGTTCCTGGGTGGCGAAGACTTCGACATGCGGCTGGTCAGCTATCTGGCCGACGAGTTCCAGAAGGGCCAGGGCATCGACCTGCGCAAGGACAAGCTCGCGCTGCAGCGGCTCAAGGAAGCCGCCGAGAAGGCGAAGATCGAGCTGTCGTCCACGACGCAGACCGAAATCAATCTGCCGTTCATCACGGCCGATGCGAGCGGCCCGAAGCATCTTACGATGAAGCTCACCCGCGCCAAGTTCGAGGCGCTGGTCGACGACTTGATCCAGAAGACCGTCGAGCCGTGCCGTCAGGCGCTCAAGGACGCGGGCTTGTCCGCGGCCGAGATCAACGAAGTCGTTCTGGTCGGCGGCATGTCGCGCATGCCGAAGGTCCAGGAGGTCGTGAAGCAATTGTTCGGCAAGGAGCCGCACAAGGGTGTCAACCCGGACGAGGTCGTCGCCATCGGCGCCGCGATCCAGGCCGGCGTGCTGCAGGGCGACGTCAAGGACGTGCTGCTGCTCGACGTGACGCCGCTGTCGCTCGGCATCGAGACGCTGGGCGGCGTGTTCACGCGGCTGATCGATCGCAACACCACGATCCCGACCAAGAAGGCGCAGGTGTTCTCGACCGCCGAGGACGGCCAGACCGCGGTCACCATCCGAGTGTTCCAGGGCGAGCGCGAGATGGCGCAGGACAACAAGATCCTGGGCCAGTTCGATCTCGTCGGCATCCCGCCGGCGCCGCGCGGCATGCCGCAGATCGAGGTTGCGTTCGACATCGACGCCAACGGCATTGTCAACGTGCAGGCCAAGGACAAGGGCACCGGCAAGGAGCAGCAGATTCGCATCCAGGCCTCGGGCGGTCTGTCCGAAGCCGATATCGAGAAGATGGTGAAGGATGCCGAGTCGCACGCCGAAGAGGACAAGAAGCGCAAGGCGCAGGTCGAAGCCAAGAACCACGCCGAGGCCCTGATCCACGCCACCGAAAAAGCGGTGGCCGAGCACGGCGCCAAGGTCGGCGAGCCCGAGCGCAAGGCGATCGAGAACGCCATGGCGGACCTCAAGGAAGCGCTCAAGGGCGATGACGCCGAGGCGATCCAGGCCAAGACCAACGCGCTGTCGCAGGCTTCGATGAAGCTCGGCGAAGCGATGTACAAGCAGGCTCAGGACGCCCAGTCGGCCCAGCCGGGGGACGGCGGCCCCGGCGATCCGGGTGCGGCTGCTTCCGGCGAGCCGGGCAAGAAGGACGACGTGGTCGACGCGGAGTTTACCGAGGTCGACGACGACAAGAAGAACAAGAAGTCGGCCTAAGGGGTCTCGGTGTCGGCCGCACACAAGATTGTCACCCCCGGGCTTGACCCGGGGGTCGATCTTTTTTCAAAGGTTGACGAGTGTCTGGGGTGTTCGGGACGAAGGCGCCTCGCGCCGATTGCCTGGGCATGACACTGGGGGGAGAGGCCGAAGCGATGGCCAAACGCGACTACTACGAGATTCTGGGAGTAGCGCGCGGCGGTAGCGACGCGGATTTCAAAGCCGCGTTCCGGAAGCTCGCCATGGTGCACCATCCCGACCGCAATCCGGGCGATAAGGATTGCGAATCGCGCTTCAAGGAAATCAACGAGGCCTACGACGTCCTCAAGGATGCCGACAAGCGGGCGGCCTACGATCGTTTCGGCCATGCCGCGTTCGAGCAGGGCTCGGGTGGCGCCGGCGCTCACGGCTTCGGCTCCGAATTCGGCTCCACCTTCTCGGACATCTTCGAAGGCATTTTCGGCATGGCCGGCGCGCGCCGGGCCACGTCCGGACGCGAGCGCGGCGCCGACCTGCGCTTCAACATGGAAATCACGCTGGAGGACGCATTTGTCGGCAAGACCGCACAGGTGCGGCTGCCGACGTCGGTCACCTGCGACGCCTGCTCCGGCGCCGGCGCCAAGGCCGGGACCAAGCCGAAGACCTGTCCGACCTGCCAGGGCCATGGCCGTGTCCGTCATACCCAGGGCTTTTTCACCATGGAGCGCACCTGCGTCTCCTGCCAGGGCCGCGGTCAGGTGATCGACGATCCATGCCCCTCGTGCTCGGGATCGGGCCGCGTCACGCGCGAGCGCACCCTCTCGGTCAACATTCCACCCGGTGTCGAGGACGGCACGCGCATTCGTCTTGCCGGCGAAGGCGAGGCCGGCGTTCGCGGCGGGCCGTCGGGCGATCTTTATATTTTTCTTTCGCTGGCCAGCCACGCGTTCTTCCAGCGCGACGGCGCGGACCTGCATTGCCGCGTTCCGGTTTCGATGGTCACGGCGGCGCTCGGTGGCGAGTTCGAGGTGCCAACCATCGACGGATCGAAAAGCCGGGTGAAGGTCCCGAGCGGGACCCAGTCCGGGCGGCGATTTCGGTTGCAAAGCAAAGGAATGCCGGTGCTGCGGTCCAAGCAGACCGGTGACATGTATGTCCAGGTGGTGGTGGAGACCCCGCAGAACCTCACCAAGAAGCAGCGCGAGCTGCTGACGGAATTCGAAAAGCTGTCGTCACAGGACACCCAGCCCGAATCCGCCGGTTTCTTTGCCAAAGTCAAAGACTTCTTCGGAACCAAGGCCGGTTCCGCGTGATCCCCCGGCTTGACCCCTGGGCCTCCGGGCTTTACCGATTAAGGGTCGAAAGTCCGCAATGATCGGTAAGCGTCCCCGAACGATGCCGTTGCAAGCGCTCCAGGTCCTGGAAAAGAAGATCGAAAGGCAAATCCGGCTTTTCGAGCTGCGCAAGGGAATCCGTCTCGACGACGAAGTCCGCTTCATCCGCTCCTGGATCGAAAAGCCGCTGTCGATCGGGGCGGTGACGCCGTCGGGCAAGATTCTGGCGCGCACCATGGCGCGCTACATCGATCCGGAAATCCCCGGTCCGATCGTCGAGCTGGGACCCGGCACCGGACCGGTGACCGAGGCGCTGGTCACGCAGGGTATCGATCCGTCGCGCCTCGTCCTTGTCGAGTTCAATCCCGAGTTCTGCCGCCTGCTGCGGTCGCGCTATCCGGAGGCGAAGGTGATCCGCGGCGACGCCTATTCGTTGCGCCGCGTGCTCGACGGAATGCTGGACGCGCCGGCTGCCGCCGTCGTCTCGGGCCTGCCGCTCGTCACCAAGCCGCTGAAGACGCGGGTCCGGCTGATCCATGAGGCGTTCAGGATGATGCGTCCGGGCGCGCCGTTCGTGCAGTTCACCTACGCGATGATGCCGCCGATTCCGAAAGCGCTGTCCGGCGTTTCGACCGAGGCATCCGAGCGCATCTGGCTGAACGTTCCGCCGGCGCGCGTCTGGGTCTACCGCAAGGATTGACCGCCGCTTCGTGATATCGATGGCGCGCGTGTCTGGGGCCGTCCATGTCGCTTCCCAAAATCCTGGTGTTCGCCGGCTCGATCCGCACCGGCTCGCACAATGCGCGGCTGGCGGCGCTCGCGGTCAAGGAGCTGATGCTCGCTGGCGCCGATGTCACCCGCATCTCGCTCGCCGATTATCCGATGCCGATCTACGACGGCGATCTTGAAGTGTCCTCCGGACCGCCGGAGAACGCACGCAAGCTCAAGCAGCTCATGATGACGCATCAGGGCGTGTTCATCGCAAGCCCCGAATACAACGCCTCGATCACGCCATTGCTCAAGAACACCATCGACTGGATCTCGCGCGTGCGCGACCGCGGCGAGCCGCCGCTGGCCGCGTACAAGAACCGCGTGTTCGCCATCGGGGGCGCTTCCGAGGGTCCGTATGGCGCGCTGCGCTCGCTGATGGCGCTGCGTCAGTCGCTGGAATTGGGCTGCGGCGCGCTGGTCATCCCCGATCAGATCACGGTCATTCACGCGCACGAGGCATTCGACGAAATGGACAATCTCAAGGAAGAGCGCGCCGCGAACCTGCTGCGGCGGATCGCGCAGCGGCTGACCGACATGGCGCGGGAGATGGCGTGATGGACGCGCGCGACCGGCTGATCCTCGCGCTCGACGTGCCCTCCGTAGCCGCGGCGGCGGCGATGGTGGAACGCCTTGGCGACGCCGTGTTGTTCTACAAGATAGGCTATCAGCTCGCATTCGCCGGCGGCATCCCGTTCGCCGAGACGCTGATACGGGCGAACAAGCAGGTTTTCCTCGATCTCAAGCTGCACGACATTGGCAACACCGTGGCCAAGGGCGTCGAGAGCGTGGCCAGGCTCGGTGCGACATTCCTGACCGTGCACGCCTATCCGCAGACCATGCACGCCGCGGTCGATGCCCGCGCCGGCTCGTCGCTGCGCATTCTCGCGGTGACTGTGCTGACGTCATATGACGATGCCGATCTGGCCGCCGCCGGCTACGACTTCACGGTGCCGGAGCTGGTCGCCGAGCGCGCCGCGCAGGCGCGCGACATCGGCGTCGACGGCCTGGTTTGCTCGGCCGAGGAGGCCTTGAACCTGCGCAACAACGTCGTCACCCCCGGCATGGTGCTGGTGACGCCGGGCATCCGCCCCGCAGGTGCGGCGAGTGGGGACCAGAAGCGGGTCATGACGCCGGCAGCGGCAATCGGCGCGGGTGCGAACCACCTGGTGATCGGCCGGCCGATCCTGGAAGCTCCCGATCCGAAGGCCGCGGCCGAGGCGATCGTCGCCGAGATCGCGGCGGCGGGCGGCTGACCCTGGAGGGAACGGACATGCCCAAAGGCTACTGGATTCCGCATCTCGACGTTCCGGACATGGATCGCTTCCAGGCCTACCGCACGACGGCGGACGCCTGGCACCAGCACAACGGCTCCCGCCTGCTGGCTCGTGGCGGCCGCCGCGATGTGCTGGAGGGCAAGATGCGCGCCCGCAACGTGCTCCGTGAGTACGATTCCTACGCCGTGGCTCTCGCGGCCTATTCGTCGCCGGAATACACGCGCGCCCACAAGCTGCGCGAAGGGCACGCGGTCTGCGATTTCCTGATCGTGGAGGGCTACGACGGTGCGCAGCCGGCGCCGGTTGGAACGCCGCCGTCCGCCGCCGCGCTGAAAGGCTACTGGATCGGTCATGTCGATGTGACCGACCCCGAGGGTTACAAGCCCTATACGGTGGCCAATCAGACGGCGTTCGGGAAATTCGGAGCGCGCTACCTGGTGCGCGCGGGACGCCACGAGGTGATGGAGGGCAGCCAGCGCCCTCGCACAGTGGTGCTGGAATTTCCGAGCTACGAGGCCGCGCTCGCCTGCTATCGCTCGCCCGAGTATCAGGCGGCCGCGGCGTTGCGCAAAGGAAAGGCCGACGTCGATCTGGTCGCCCTCGAGGGTTATGACGGCAAGTAATTTCGGGAGAACGGTGAAAATGGCAAAGGGTTATTGGATCGCTCGCGTCGAGGTGAGCAACGAGGAAGCCTACAAGCCCTATGCCGTCGCCAACCCGGCGATCTTCAAGAAATATGGCGGATGCTTCGTGGTGCGGGGCGGCAAGTACGAAGGCGTGGAAGGCCAGAGCCGCTCGCGTAACGTGGTGATCGAGTTTCCCGACTACGCCACGGCCGTTGCCTGCTACCGCTCGCCCGAATATCAGGCGAACGCCAAGATCAGGCAGGCCCATGCGATCACCGACCTGATCATCGTCGAGGGCTACGACGGCCCGCAGCCTTAGGCAGCGAGCACCGCTCTCTCCGCTCCCTCCCCCGCTTGCGGGGGAGGGGACGCCGCTGCATCCATCGCGTGCTCGCACAACAAGCGGAGTGTGAGTGCAGAGCTGCGTGTTGCTGGCGATGATGTGCCCCGCTATACCCGCGCAATACGGAGAACGACTATGTCCGACATGCGGCTGATCGTGGCTGGCGCCGGCGGGCGCATGGGCCGCACCCTGGTCAAGGCGATCGCCGAGACCGCGGGACTGACGCTTGCCGGGGCGGTCGAGGATGCGGGCTCGCCGCTGATCGGCCAAGACTCCGGCGTGCTTGCCGGGCTCGGCAACAACGGCATCGCGCTCATGGCCGACGCCAAGGCGCTGCTCGCCAAGGCCGACGGCATCATCGACTTCACCGTGCCGAAGGCGACGGTCGCGCTCGCCGGGCTGACCGCGGGCAAGGTGCACATCGTCGGCACCACCGGACTTTCGGCCGAGCAGGAGAACGAGATCAAGGCGTCGGCCAAGAGCGCCGTGATCGTGAAGTCCGGCAACATGAGCATGGGCGTCAATCTGCTCGCCGCGCTGGCCAAGCGTGTCGCCAGGACGCTCGACGAGGAGTTCGACATCGAGGTGCTGGAGATGCACCACAACAAGAAGATCGACGCGCCGTCCGGCACCGCGCTGATGCTCGGCCGCGCGGCGGCGGAGGGCCGCGGCATCGACTTGAACCAGCGTTCGGTGCGCAGCCGCGACGGCCACACCGGCGCGCGCACCATGGGCGACATCGGTTTCGCGGCGCTGCGCGGCGGCACCGTGGTCGGCGAGCACAGCGTGATCTTTGCCGGACCCGCCGAGCGCATCGAACTGGTGCACAAGGCCGAAGACCGCATGATCTTCGCGCGGGGTGCGTTGAAGGCGGCCGCCTGGGCGCGCGGACAGAAGCCCGGGCTCTATTCGATGGCCGACGTGCTCGGCCTCGGCGACATGTGAGCTTCCGGCGGTGGCTCAGCTCAAGACAATGGCGAACTCGCGGCTGGCGGTCGCGTTGATTTTCGCGGTCGGCGGCGCCGCGGTCATCGGCTTCGTGTTCGTGCCGGAACTGTCGCCCGGCACCGATCCATTCTGGGCGTTCGGAGGCGCGTTCGCCTTCATGCTGATCGTGATGGTCGCGGGCCAGGCGGCGAAGAGTCGGTAGCCAGGACAGGCCGGGCTACATCCTACTTGCGCAGCAGCGAGCGTCCGGTCATTTCCTGCGGCTGCGGCAGTTCCATCAACGCGAGCAGCGTCGGCGCGATGTCGGCGAGTCGGCCATCCGCCAACGACGATGCGTCGCTGCCCAGCAGGAACACCGGAACCGGGTTCGTCGTGTGCGATGTGTGCGGGCCGCCGGTTTCGGGATCGCGCATCATTTCGCAGTTGCCGTGATCGGCGGTGACCATCAACGCGCCGCCGGCCTTCTCGATCGCCGCAGCAATGCGGCCCAAACCGGTGTCGACCGTTTCCACCGCCCTGATCGCCGCCGGCAGGCTGCCGGTGTGGCCGACCATGTCGGGGTTGGCGTAGTTCAGAACGATCAGGTCGTATTGCCCGGACCCGATCGCCTCCACGGCCTTGTCGGTCAGCTCCGGCGCAGACATCTCGGGCTGCAGATCGTAGGTCGCGACCTTCGGCGACGGCACCATGATGCGCGCCTCGCCCGGATAGGTGTCTTCCTCGCCGCCGTTGAGGAAGTAGGTGACATGCGGATACTTCTCGGTCTCGGCCATGCGTAACTGCTTGCGGCCGGCCGCCGCCACCACGTCGCCCAGCTTGTTCACCAGCGTCTGCGGCGCGAAGATCGTCTGGAGAAATTTGTCCAGCTCCTCGCTGTATTGCGTCATGCCGACCGCCGCGGCGAGCTGCACGATCCGCTTGCGCGGGAAGCCGCTGAACGACGGATCGAGGATGGCGCCGAGGATTTCGCGCACGCGATCGGCGCGGAAGTTGAAGCAGAGCAAGCCGTCGCCGTCCTTCATGCCGCGATAGCCGCCGACCGCTGCCGGAAAGACGAACTCGTCGAACTTGCCGTTGGCGTAGGCATCCACAATGACCGCATGCGGATCGGAGAAGCGCGGCCCTTCGCCTTCGACGATGGTGTCGTAGGCCTTCTGCACGCGCTCCCAGCGATTGTCGCGATCCATCGCGTAATAGCGGCCGCTCACGGTCGCGACCGGAACGGAAGGCGGCAGCGCGGCGGCGAGGCGCTTGAGGTCTTCGCCGGCGGATTGTGGCGGCGTGTCGCGTCCGTCGGTCAGCGCATGCACGACTGTCGGCAGGCCGGCACCGGCGAGAATTTTTGCAAGCGCGGCCGCCTGGTCCTGATGCGAGTGCACGCCGCCGGGCGAAACCAGCCCGATCAGGTGACAGGTGCCGCCGGTCTGCTTGAGCCGCTGGATCAGGTTCGTGAGCGCCGGCGCGCGCGCGATCTCGCCGCTCGCGATGGCGTCGTTGATGCGCGGCAGGTCCTGCATCACGACGCGGCCGGCGCCGATGTTGAGATGCCCGACCTCGGAGTTGCCCATCTGTCCGTCCGGCAGGCCGACCTCGCGGCCGGAGGTGCGCAGGAACGCGCGCGGGCAGGCCGCCCACAGCCGGTCGAATGTCGGCGTATTGGCCTGGCGAACGGCGTTGTCGGCCGGATCTTCGCGCCAGCCCCAGCCGTCCAGGATGGCGAGCATCACCGGGCGGCGTTTTTGTGGAGAGGGGATATTCATCGCGCGTTAGATAGCGATGAAATCGAAGGCGGGCAATCCGCGGTCATTCCGGGCCCGCGCTTCGCGCGTCCCGGAATGACGAGACGTTACGCCGCCACCGTGCCGGCCTCCCAGCCGAGCATCGCGCGCTTGCGGGTGATGCCCCAGTGATAGCCGGTCAGGTCGCCGGACTTTCCGATCACGCGGTGGCAGGGCACGACGAACGAGATCGGATTCTTGCCCACAGCGGCGCCGACCGCGCGGGCCGCCGCTGGCCGGCCGATGTTGCCGGCGATGGCCGAATAGGTCGCGGCACGGCCCATCGGGATTCGCAGCAGCGTCTCCCAGACCCGCACCTCGAAGTCGGTGCCGATCAGCACCACGCGCAGCGGGCGATCGGGCCGCCACTCCTTGCGATCAAAGATCCGATGCGCCAGCGGCGCGGTCTTGGCAGTGTCCTCGACATAGTTCGCCTTGGGCCAGCGGCGGCGCATGTCGGCCATGTTGGCTTGTTCCTCGCCGGGATCGCCGAAGGCCAGGCCCGCGAGTCCGCGCCCGGTTGCCATCACCAGCGCGGTGCCGAACGGCGACGGATGGTAGCCGTAGGAAATCGTCAGCCCTTCGCCGCCCGACTTCCATTCGCCCGGCGACATCGCCTCGTGGGTGACGAACAGGTCGTGCAGCCGTCCCGGGCCGGACAGGCCGACCTCATAGGAGGCATCGAGCACGCTGGCGCTGTCGCGCAGCAACGTACGCGCGCTGTCCAGCGTGAGCGCCTGGAGGAAGGCCTTCGGCGTGAGCCCGGCCCAGCGGCGGAACAGGTGGTGCAGCTCGGCCGGGGTGACGCCAGCGGCCTCGGCGATCTCGTCGATCTCCGGCTGGTCGCGCCAGTGGCCGCGGATATGGGCGATGGCGCGGCGCACGACATCGTAGTCGGCGGCAGCGTCGGTGAGCGGCCCCAGGTCGGGCATCCGGTCGGGCGAGAGCATGGCTGTCTCCATCGTCATTGTGCTCTTCATCTAGGCCGCGAAAGGCGGCCCGCCCACCCGATTTCTGACTAGAACACAGCCGTCCGGGTCGGCCCGCGCCGGGCCTCGCCCAGCGCCGCCGACAGCGCCTTGGCGAAGCTTTCACGCTCCTCGGGCGCCAGGAAACCGGCGACCGCGAGCCGCCGCCCGCGCGACACCAGGAACAGCCGCAGCAGGCCGTAGTCCTCGTGGGTTTCGCGATCGAGCCTCGTCCACACCGGATTGAGCGTCCATTCGGCGACCTTGCCGCGGTGGCTGACCTTGCGGACGCGAAGCTCGGAGGGCGTCACCGTCACCTCCTCGAAAGCGGCGGCGGCGCGGTAGTTGGCCCGGAACGCCCAGTACACCAACACCACGTCGATCCCGAGGAAGCCGATCACGGGCCATGCGCCCAGAATGAAAAACAGCACGCCGCCGACGAAGCTGATGCCGCCGATCAGCCCCATCACCACCAGGAAGCCGGTTCTGCCGAGCGAGCGATGCGGCGTGATGATCGCCGAAAAAAGCGGGGGCTCGCGGCGGGGATCGTTGTCCGGCATCATGAGCTGAATATAGGGAAACATGGCCAAGAAAACGATGCGCCAAACGACCAGGCGGAAGTCCAAGTCAAAAGCCAAAACCGTCAAGGCGTTGAAGAAGGCCAAGGCGGGCAAGGCCGCCAAGGTCAAAACGCCGAGTGCGCAGATCGACGCCGACATCAAGGCGTTGCACGGCGAACTGCCGCAATGGTCGCCCGCCGAGGTCGAGGAGGCGTTCCGCCGCTTGCAGGCGGCGATGCCGGAGCCCAAGGGCGAACTGATTCATATCAACCCGTTCACGCTGCTGGTCGCCGTCGTGCTCTCCGCGCAGGCGACCGACGCCGGCGTGAACAAGGCGACGCCCGCGTTGTTCCGGCTCGCCGACACGCCGGAGAAGATGGTCAAGCTCGGCGAGGCCAAGGTGCGCGAGCTGATCAAGACCATCGGCCTGTTCCGCACCAAGGCTAAGAACGTCATCACGCTGTCGCAGAAGCTGATCGCCGAGCACGGCGGGCAGGTGCCGAACACCCGCGAGGCGCTGCAGGAGCTGCCCGGCGTCGGCCGCAAGACCGCGAACGTGGTGCTGAACATGGCGTTCGGCGAACCCACCATGGCGGTGGACACGCATGTCTTCCGCATCGGCAACCGGACCGGTCTGGCGCCGGGTAAAAATCCGCTGGAGGTCGAGCTGAAATTGCTGGAGGCGATTCCGGCGCACTACATGATGCACGCGCATCACTGGCTGATCCTGCACGGGCGCTACATCTGCCTGGCGCGCCGCCCGTTGTGCGAAAGGTGCGTCATCGCGGATTTGTGCAAGTGGCCGGGGAAGACGACGTTCCTTAGAACGGACGCCACCGTTTCGCCGTCACCCTGAGGTGCTCGGCGTCTTCGCCGAGCCTCGAAGGGCGACGGCCCGGCTCGTGCAATACGTTGTTGCGGCATCGGGGCCGTGCATCCTTCGAGGCGCGCAAGGGCGCGCACCTCAGGATGACGGGTCGAGAGAGCTAAGCTCGCCGTGGCTCGACTAATTGGACCGGCCGCCCTGCCAGCCGCTTGTACATGTGAACCATCAGCGCCGTGGCGAACAGCGGCGTGGCGAGGTTCACGATCGGGATCGAAACGAACATCGCAATCAGCAGCCCCGCCGCGAACACGCTGCCGCGATGCGCACGGCGCAGCGCCACAGCCTCGGCCGGCGGGTGAAAGCGCATGGCGGCGAGCAGGAAGTATTCGCGGCTCAGCAAGTAGGCGTTCGCCACGAACATGATCACCAGGCCAAGCCCCGCGAAAAAGAGAAACGGCACGGCGACGAGATAGACCGCGACCGCGATCAGCGCAGTCTTGATGCCCTGCCAGAGCGCCACTCCGAGCGGCAGCGCGTGGCCCGGCGCATCGGCCGGATAATGTGTGCGCTCGACCTCGTCGGCGATCTCGTCGACGAAGAATGTGCCGACGAACGCCGACACCGCAGGCATCAGGAAGATCGCGCCGGCGACGATGCCGAGTGTCGCGGCGATGGAAAGCACCCAGACCAGGATGCTCCAGCCGGTGTGCGGCACCACGCCGACGTTGACCTCGGCCCAGCTCGTGCCGCTCTCCGCCATCCAGGCGAACATGCGGTGCAGCCCGATGCCGGTCAGCACGACCATGATGAGCGCAAGCCCGATCGACTTAAGCAACACCCGCCGGAACGGCGGCGACGCCATCTGGGTGAGGGTCTGGAACGCGGCTGTGAGCATCGGTGTCTCCGCACAAACGTGAGGAGAGGTGGGGATGTGGAGAACGCGCGGCAAGGGCGGCGCTCCATACTCCGTCATGCCCGGCCTTGTGCCGGGCATCCACGTCTTGGCTAAGCACAAGGAAGGCGTGGATGGCCGGGACAAGCCCGGCCATGACGGCATGAGAGCGGCGGTGAAATCTAAGCCGCGACCTGCGATGCTCTCGCCGGAGCGTCCGGCACCATCGGCGGGGACACCACGTCCTGCGCTGCCGCGACCATGTCGGCCCAGCACATCTTGCGATAGTCGAAGCCCTTCTCGACCGTCGGCTTGACCAGTTGGAAATACGGCGAGATGTCGAAATCGCGCGGCGCGTAGAGCGACGAGTGGCGGATTTCCAGTATCTCTTCCCGTGCGGCTTCGCTCTCCATCATCGTCACCCGCGGCAGGATGGGATAGCGCACGGATTCGAATGCCTGCGCGATCAGCGCCGAGCAGATGATGCGCGTGGGATGGCCGGAGCCGAGCGCCATCATGCGCCGCCGCCAGCGCTGCGGCACCGGCAGCGGCATCAGGAGGCGCAGGAGATCGAAGATGTTCTTGACGTCGTAATCGAAGCCGATGCGCTCGGCCGCATAGGTGCAGACCCGCGCGCGGTCGTCGTCGGTCAATCCGATCGGCCGGCAGATGCGGGTGTGGAAGCGCTGATACTTCGACAGCGGCACACCGACCACACCTTCGCCGAGCACGGCCTCGACCAGAACCAGGGGCTCGCCGTCCTTCGCGGTGCGCTCGCCGATCGGCCCGACATAGAGCGCGGCGTGCGACCAGGTGGACTGGGTGAGGTATTTGATGATGCCGGAGACGTTGTTGTTGCCTTCGACCAGCAGCACATCGCCGGGCTGCAGCGTGGCGCGCAAGGCTTCGGGATCGCTCGGCGTGAACGGCTCGTAGCCGTCGACCGGCCGTTCCAGGTATTGGGCGATGGCTCGCCCGACGCCGCCAAGCATCCAATCCATAACGCGGCACTCTCCCCGAACGGCGCGTTATTCACGCCGCCTCATTGACTCCCAATTTAGACGAAACTGATTGCAAATCGGTTCACCCGTACCGTTGCGAACCAATCGTTAGCCATGCCGTTTGCGGGAGAAGCCCTGATCGGGCAAGATTTTAGGAGAACCGCGCTTCGACGCGGAAACCAAATGCAAACCATGAAATCCAATCCATGACTGGCAAACCATGGCTGGTGTGACCCGCCGATCGTTCCTGGCTGCCTCGGCCTCCGCACTGGCGGCGCCGGCGCTCGGCGCCCCCGCGTCCGGTGAGGTCGATGCGGTCATCGTCGGGGCGGGCGCGGCCGGCATCGCTGCGGCGCGCCGGATGGCTGCGGCCGGCCGGCGGTTCATCCTGGTCGAGGCGGCGCCGCGTGTCGGCGGCCGCTGCATCACCGATACTCGGGCTTTTGGCGTTCCGTTCGATCGCGGCGCGCACTGGATCTACACGCCCGACATCAATCCGGTGGCGAAGCTCAGCGCCCGCACTGGGCTCGATGTCTATCCGGCGCCGCCGGGACAGAAGGTGCGCGTCGGACGGCGCAATGCGCGCGAGGGCGAGTTGGAGGATTTTCTTGCGGCGCTGGTTCGCTCCAATCGCGCGATCGTGGAAGCCTCGCGCGGCCGCGCGGACATCCATTGTGCGCAGGCATTGCCGAAGGACCTCGGCGACTGGCGGCAGACCGTGGAGTTCGTGCTCGGGCCCTACGCGTGCAGCAAGGATCTCAACGAAATGTCGGCGATGGACTACGGCCGCTGGACCGAGCGCGACACCGCGGCGTTTTGCCGCCAAGGTTTCGGTGCGTTGCTGGCAAAGCTTGCCGAGGGAATTCCAGTGCAGCTCGGCACGCCGGTTTCGCAGATCGCCGGCCGCCCCAGCCGGGTCGAGGTCCGCACCGAGCGCGGCACGCTTGCCGGACGATACGCCATCGTCACCGCGTCGACCGGCGTGCTGGCGTCCGGGAAGATCAAGTTCGAGCCGGATATTCCGAAGCGGCAACTCGACGCGCTCGGCCGGCTGAAGCTCGGCAGCGCCGACCACATCGCGCTGGAACTCGCCGGCAATCCGCTGGGCCTGCAACGCGACGAACTGGTGTTCGAGAAAGCGGCCGGCGCGAACACCGCGGCGTTGCTTGCCAATGTGTCGGGCACGCCGCTCGCGCTGGTCACGGTGGCCGGACGGTTCGGTCGCGAGCTGTCGGCCAAAGGCGAGCGGGCGATGGTGGATTTCGCCGGCGAGTGGCTTGCGGGACTTTACGGCAACGACATACGCCAAGCGATCAAGCGCACCCAAGCCACGCGCTGGAATGACGACCCGTGGACGCTGGGCGCCATCGCCGCCGCGTCGCCCGGCGCGCAAGGCTCGCGCAAGATCATGATGGAGCCGCTGCGCGACCGGATTTTCTTTGCCGGCGAAGCCGTGCACGAGACGATGTGGGGCACGGTCGGCGGCGCCTGGGAATCCGGCGAGCGGGCGGCCGAGGCGGTCTTGCGCAAGCTCGGCGTCTTGAAGGAGCCGGTGGAGCCGAAGCCGGAACGGCCCTCGCGCAAGCGGTCATGAACCCACGCCCGAGAGCGTTGATTGCCTGGTCGAGCGGCAAGGACAGCGCTTGGGCGCTGCATGTGGTTCGCCGCGCGGGCGAATACGATGTCGTCGGCGCGTTGACCACCGTGACCGATGCGTTTGCGCGTGTCAGCATTCATGGTGCGCGCGAAGAGCTGCTGACGGCGCAGCTCGAAGCGGCGGAACTGCCGGCGACGATCGTGCGCATTCCCTATCCGTGCCCCAACGAGATTTACGAGCGCGAGATGGCGGCGGCGATGGCGCAGGCGCAGGCCAGGAGCGACGGCATCACGCATGTCATTTTCGGCGACCTGTTCCTGGAGGACGTGCGGGCCTATCGCGAGAGCCGGCTGGCGCCGACCGGCATCGTGCCGGTGTTTCCGCTCTGGCGAATGCCGACCGATGGACTGGCGCGCGACATGATCGCCGCAGGGGTCGAGGCGCGATTGGTCTGCGTCGATCTCAAGAGACTGGCGAACGGCTTCGCGGGCCGCCGGTTCGACGCCGCGCTGCTGGCGGACCTGCCGACAGGGGTCGATCCTTGCGGCGAGAACGGTGAGTTTCACTCGTTCGTGGCGGCCGGCCCGATGCTCCGGCGTGCGATTCCTGTGACGGTCGGCGAGACGGTCGAGCGCGATGGATTAGCCTACGCGGATTTTATGCCGGTTTAGCTCAATGCGGCCGCGAGGCTTCGGCGAACACCATCAGGCCTTGCGGGCTCTCGACCGCCCATTCGCGCATTCCGGCGAGCTTGGCCTCGCCAATAAAGGTATCGCGCAGCTCGCCGCGCATGTCCTCGAGCGATTCGACCCAGACATAGAGCGCGGGCTTTTCTTCGAGCAAAGCCACCGCGCGCGCCGGCAGCGTGCGCTCGGCATACTCGTGGTTGAGCAGGATGACGGTGGTCTGTCCGGCCGACACGCCGACGCAGCCGTCGTCGCTGGTTTCGCGCGGCACGAAGCCGAGCGCGATGTAGCGCATGCGGGCGTCGTCGATGTCTTCGACCAGATAGATCGGTGTGGCGCGTCGGGCGAGCATCGCGTCTCCCTGAGGACGCGGATGCTACTCTCGATGCAAACTGATTCGCGACGGTGATGACGCAGTTATCAGAATCTGATTTCGCGCCCTATTTCAGTCCCCACGGCGTCAGACCGGCATTCTCCATCTCGACGCGCCACACGCCATTCTGCTGCGCCTCGGTGATGTAGAGCCATTTCGTGCCGGGCTTGAACGCGAGATTGGTGGTGAAGCGGCCGGCCGGGACCGGAATGAACTCCTGGATCTCGTGCCAGGGATCGACCACGTAGATGCCCTGCGCGCCGAAGTTGGCCACGTACAGGTTGCCGCGCTCGTCGAACTTCATGCCGTCCGGCCCGAAGCCGCTGAGGAAGTACGTCGACACGAAACAACTGAACAAGCCGCCGCCGACCTTGTCGAGCGGGCAGCGCCAGTTTCGGTTCTGCCGCAGATCGGTGACATAGATCGAGTTGCCGTCCGGCGTCAGCGCGACGCCGTTCGGCATGGCGAGATTGCCGATCAGCTTGGTCAGCTTCTTGTAGCCGCCTGCCGCTTCGGCGAAGAACAGCGATCCGGTCGGATCGTCGGCGCCGGTCTGCCACGCGTCGGTGAAGTACAGGTTGCCGTCGTTGTCGAACACCAGGTCGTTCGGGCCCTTGAACGGTTGGCCGTGGTAGAAGCGGATCAGGAAATCGACCTTCTTGCTCTTGGGCTCGTAGGTCCACACGCCGTAGCGCCGGTCGGTGACGAAGATGCGTCCGTCCTGATGCAGCGCGGCGCCCTGGGGCTGCGAATCCGGCGCGGCCTGGACCACACGCACGACCTTGTCGCCCTCGACCCGCGACAGCCATCCGCCCAGAACCTCGACGATCCAGAGGTTGCCTTCCTTGTCGAACATCGGGCCTTCGAGGAACTGACCGCCCTTGGCGACCAGCTCGACGTTGCGCTTCTTGTTCAGCAGTTCCAGGAGCGGGCCTGCGGCGGCCGCCTGCGGCATGGCGATGAGAGCTGCAAGCGCCAGCCCCAGCATGCCCCCGACCATTCGTCTCGCGACGTTCGGCGTCATTTTGACTCTCCCCACTCATACGCAACCAACGGAAAGCACTGGCTTTTTGCTACGGTCCAGCGCCTTTCCATAAAATTGCACAATTTTGCATAAGCGGGAAGGCGGTTGTTTACGTGATCTCCTTCGCCGTCGTCTTGTCCTCGAACACGGTGATCTCCGGCGGCTTGCCGGAAAGCCCCAGCTCCTGCCAGCGCGACACCACCTGGTCGTAGGTTTTCTTGTCGAGCTTGGTGCGCGGCGAGAACGACTTGATGAACCGGTAGTCCATGCAGGCGTTGATCAGCGCCTTCGAGCCCCACGGGCGAATCTCGGGCGGATTGAGGCTCGGGTCGAGGAACGTGCTCCAGGTCTCGCGCAGGATGTCGATCGACTGCGCCGGGCGCGAGCGGGTCGCCATCGCCCACAACACCTGATGCACGTTGGTCGGATCGACGTCGTCGTCGACCACGATCACGTACTTGCCGAAGTACGCGCCGGCGGTGCATTGCGCCGCCAGCGCCATCACTTGCGGCGCGTGGCCCGCGTACATCTGCTTGATCGAGACGACGGTGATGCCCCAGCCCGCGGCTTCGGGAATCGACCACACGCCCTGGATGCCCGGCACGCCGAGCTTCTGCAGATCGGCCCAGATTCCCGCTGAGCGGAGTGCAGCCCAGAACAGTCCGGCCTCGTTGGCCGCGCCATCCGCCATCAGCGCGCAGGTCAGCGTCGGATTGTCGCGGTAGCGCACGCGCTCGACCCGCATGTAGGGCGTGGCGCCCGACGGCCGGCCGTAATAGCCGGTGAACTCGCCGAACGGTCCTTCGGCGAAGGTCTCGTCCGGATAGACATGGCCTTCGAGAATGATTTCCGCGCGGGCGGGAAGCGGCAGGCCGGTGAGGTCGGAGGTGAACAGCTCGATCGGCGAACCGTTGATGCCGGAATAATATTCGTACTCGCTCTCGGTCTTCGGCAGGCTGGTGGCGGCGACCAGGAACAGCAGCGGATCGATGCCGTAGCAGGCCGCGATCGGCATCGGCTTGCCCATCTTCCAGTATTTCTCGCGGTCGATGGTGGCGTCCTTGCCGGGCGACGTATAGACGCCGATCTCGCGCGGACCCTTGATCATCATGCGGTAGGTGCCGACGTTGACGCGGCCGGTTTCCGGGCATTTGGTGATGACGGCGTCGCCGGTGCCGAGATACATCCCGCCGTCCAGCGGCCACATCCGCTGCGCGGGGAATTTCCGGATGTCGATGGCGTCGCCCTCGACGATGTTCTGGTTGCAGATCGCCTGGTCGGCGGAGACCTCGACCGGCGCCATCTTGCGCCCGAGCTTCTGCTGCAGGATCTGCACGGCCTTCAGCGGATGATCGACCGGCTTCTCGCCGATCATCAGGCAGAACCGCGACAGGTTGCAGCCGATCATGTTGTAGAGCGCCTTGTGCCCCGGATGGCCCTTGATGTTCTCGAACAGCAGCGCGGGCGATTTCTCGGAGCCGACCAGATAGGTGATGGTCGCGGCTTCGAGATCGGGATCGACCTCGGCGGTGATGCGCTTGAGTTCGCCGAGCTCGGCGACCTTCTCCAACCACAGATCGAGATCGCTGGAGTTGCGGCGGTCGGTGGTGGCGGCCTTGGACGGCTCGACCCGCACGGCCTGTTCGCCGGCCTTCACGCTCATGTCCATGGTGTTAGCTCCCTAAGATGTTTTGGGAGCTTAGCGCACACATGCATCACTGTCGTCCCCGCGAAGGCGGGGACCCATGGCGCGCCACATACTCCGCTGTCATGCCCAGCAATGACAACCGAGAGAGACGCAGCGTCAACCCCGCAACACGCCACCGTAGCGCTTGCTCACCTCGGCCACGATCTTCGCGCCGAGCGCATCGATCTCCTGGTCGGTCATGGTCTTCTCACGCGGTTGAATCGCAACCGCGATCGCGACCGACTTCTTGCCCGGCTCGATGCCGGTGCCTTCGTACACGTCGAACACCGACACGCCGGCGATCAGCTTGCGATCGACCGCCTGCGCGGTCCGCACGATGTCGCCGGCCTTCACCTTGCCGTCGACCACGAAGGCGAAGTCGCGAGACACTGGCTGGAATGGCGACAGTTCCAGCACCGGCTTGGCGCGCGTCGCCTTCGCCTTGCCCTCCGGGATGCGCTCCAGGATCACCTCGAAGCCGACCAGCGGACCTTCGGCGTCGAGCGCCTGCAACGCGCGCGGATGCAGCTCGCCGAAATGGCCGAGCACGTTCTGCGGACCGATCTGGATGGTGCCGGAGCGGCCGGGATGGAACCACGCCGGGCCGCCGGGCATCACCTGCAGCGCCTGCGGGTTGGCGCCGGCCGCGATCAGCACCGCGAGCGCATCGGCCTTGGCATCGAACGCATCGACGGTTTCCGTCTTGGCCGACCAGTGCCGGCCCGCGCCGTTCGCCTTCGCCAGCGCGCGCCGCACGCCGGTCGCGGCGGTGAGTTGGTCCTCGGGCTTGTCGCCCTTGAAGATCTGCCCGACCTCGAACAGGGCGACATCGGGAAAGCCCCGGTCCGCGTTTTTCTGCGCCGCTGCGATCAGCCCGGGAATGAGGCTCGGCCGCATGTCGGAAAGCTCGGCCGCGATCGGATTGGCGAGCGCCAGTTCCGCGCTGCCGCCGCCGAACAGCTCGGCCTGCGGCTTGGAAATGAACGACCAGGTGACGGCCTCGGTCAGCCCGCGCGCCGCCAGCGCGCGCTTGGCCTTGCGGGTGCGCGTCTGCAACGCCGTGAGCACCGGCTTGCGCGGCGCTGTGCCGCGGTCGAACGGCGTGAACGGCACGCGGTCGACGCCGACGATGCGCACCACCTCCTCGACGATATCGGCCTTGCCTTCGATGTCCGGACGCCACGACGGCGGCGCGATCTTGACGTTGGCATCCTGTCCGGCGACGAAAAATCCGAGCCGGGTCAGCACGCGCTTCATCTCGGGCATCGCCACGTCGAGGCCGGCGAGACGCTTCAGCTCGCTGACCGGGAACTCGATGACCTTTTCCGGCGATTCGACCTTGCCCGAGACGCCGATCTCGGACGGCTCTCCACCGCAGAGGTCGAGCACCATCTGGGTGGCAAGCTCCAGGCCCGGAACCATGAAGTTCGGATCGACGCCGCGCTCGAAGCGATAGCGCGCGTCGGAGTTGATGCCGAGCTTGCGCCCGGTCTGCGCGATGTTGAGCGGCTCCCACAGCGCCGACTCGATCAGCACCTCGGTGGTGGTCTCGTCGCAGCCCGAGGCTTCGCCGCCCATGATGCCGGCGAGCGATTCCACGCCGGCATCGTCGGCGATCACGCACATGGTGTCGTCGAGCGTGTAGGTCTTGCCGTCGAGCGCGGTGAGCGCTTCGCCCGGCTTGGCGCGGCGCACGACCAGATTGCCTTTGACTTTTTTGGCATCGAACACGTGCAGCGGCCGGCCGCGGTCGTAGGTGATGAAGTTGGTGATGTCGACCAGCGCGTTGATCGGACGCAGCCCAATCGCCTTGAGTCGCTTCTGCAGCCACTCCGGCGACGGCCCGTTCTTGACGCCGCGAACCAGGCGCAGCGCGAACGCCGGACAGAGCGACGGCGTCGAGTCGAAGTCGAGCGTCACCGAGACAAACGAGGGGAATTCGCCCTTGACCGGCTTCGGCGTTTTCGGAATCAGCGTGCCGATGTCGGTCGCCGCGAGATCGCGCGCGATGCCGCTGACGCCTGTGCAGTCGGAGCGATTCGGCGTCAGGTTGATCTCGATCACCGGCTCGTCGAGCTTGGCGTATGCTGCGTAGGGCGTGCCGACCGGCGCGTCGGCCGGCAGCTCGATGATGCCGTCGTGGTCGTCGGAGATCAGCAGTTCCGCTTCCGACACCAGCATGCCACGGCTCTCGACGCCGCGGATGTTGCCGACGCCGAGCGTGATGTTCTTGCCGGGAATGAACGTGCCCGGCGGCGAGAACACGCCGACCATGCCGGTGCGCGCGTTCGGCGCACCGCACACCACCTGAATCGGCTTGCCGTCACCGGTGTCGACCATGCAGACGCGCAAGCGATCCGCATTGGGATGCTGCACCGCGGACACGACATTGGCGATGACGAACAGCGCCAGCGCCTTGCCGGGGTCGTTCACCGATTCGACCTCGAGCCCGATCATGGTCAGCTTCTCGACGATCTGGTCGAGCGACGCGTCGGTGTCGAGATGCTCCTTGAGCCAGGAGAGGGTGAATTTCATAGCGCGTCCTCGGCGGTGCGCTCCCTCCCCCGCTTGCGGGGGAGGGTTGGGGAGGGGGCCTCTGCAAGCGCAGCCGAAATGGTTTCGAGTACGCCCTGCCGATTCGTCATGACGTCGTAATTATTGAAGCGAAGCACACGAAATCCTTTGGATACGAGGAAGGCGTCACGACGCGCATCGCGCTTCAGATGCTCAGCTTCAAAATGCTGTCCACCATCGAGCTCGATGATGAGGCTCGCCGCATGACAGACGAAATCCGCCACATAGGGTCCGATTGGCGTTTGCCGCCGAAAGCTGGCGCCGTTCATCCGATGCGCGCGCAACGTGCTCCAGACAAGCCGCTCGGCATCCGTCGAATCCTGTCGCAGTGAGCGCGCGCGCGATCGCAGCTTGCGCGTCACGTCCCACTTCGGTTGCTTTGCGGCGTCCGTCATCATCGTTCTCGTTGCGCGGCGGCCCCCTCCCTAACCCTCCCCCGCAAGCGGGAGAGGGGACGCACCGCCGTCGTGGCAGCTACGAACTCAACCCTCCCGCCAGCGTCGGGAAATCCAGCGGCCGGAATCCGTAATGCGCGAGCCAGCGCGCGTCCGCTTCGAAGAACGCGCGCAAATCCGGCATGCCGTACTTCAGCATCGCGATGCGGTCGATCCCGAGCCCCCAGGCGAAACCCTGGTACTCATCCGGATCGAGCCCGCAGTTGCGCAGCACGTTGGGATGAACCATTCCGCAGCCGAGAATCTCCAGCCAGTCCTCACCCTCGCCGAAACGGATTTCGCCCTTGTCGCGCTTGCATTGGATGTCGACTTCGAGCGACGGCTCGGTGAACGGGAAGAACGACGGCCGGTAGCGCATCTTGACGTTGTCGACCTCGAAGAACGCCTTGCAGAACTCCTGCAAAATCCATTTCAGGTGGCCGAGGTGCGCGCCCTTGTCGATCACCAGGCCCTCGACCTGGTGGAACATCGGCGTGTGCGTCTGGTCGCTGTCGCTGCGATAGGTGCGGCCCGGAATGATCACGCGGATCGGCGGCTTCTGCGCCAGCATGGTTCTGATCTGCACCGGCGAGGTGTGTGTGCGCAAAAGCATGCGCGAGCCGTCCGACTTCGGATTGAAATAGAACGTGTCGTGCATCTCCCGCGCCGGATGGCCTTCGGGAAAGTTCAGCTTGGTGAAATTGTAGTCGTCGGTCTCGATGTCCGGCCCTTCGGCGACGGCAAAGCCCATGTCGGCGAAGATCGCGGTCAGCTCGTCGATCACCTGGCTGATTGGATGAACCCGGCCGGCCTCCACCGGGGTCTCGCGCACCGGCAAGGTCACGTCGACCGTCTCGGTGGCAAGCCGCGCATCGAGCGTGGCGTTCTTCAGCGCCTCGCGCCGGGTGTTGATCGCCGCGGTCACGCGGTCCTTCAGCCCGTTGATCGGCGGGCCTTGCTCCTTGCGCTGCTCCGGCGTCATGCCGCCCAGCGTCTTGAGCAGCGCCGAGACCGATCCGCTCTTGCCGAGCGCGGCGACCCGCACCGCTTCGAGCGCAGCCTCGTCGGCCGCGGCGGCGATGTCAGTCAATATGGACTGATCAAGTTGAGCAACGTCGGTCATGGCACTTATCCCCGCCACGTCATGGCCGGGCTCGTCCCGGCCATCCACGTCTGCTGCCCGAGAAGCAAGGCGTGGATGCCCGGCACAAGGCCGGGCATGACGGAGAATGGCTTGGCGTCGCTGGCCTAGGCCGCCGCAGCCTCTGCCGCCTTCGGCAGCGCCGCCTTGACCTTCTCGACGATCGCCTCGAACGCCGCCGGCTCGTGGATCGCGAGATCGGACAGCACCTTGCGATCGACCTGCAGGCCGGACTTGGCGAGCCCGTCGATGAACCGGCTGTAGTTCAGGCCGAACGGCCGCACCGCGGCGTTGAGGCGCTGGATCCAGAGCGCGCGGAACGTGCGCTTCTTCCGCTTGCGGTCGCGGTAGGCGTATTGGTTCGCCTTCTCGACGGCCTGCTTGGCGATGCGGATCGTGTTCTTGCGCCGGCCATAGAAACCCTTGGCGGCCTTGAAGACCTTCTTGTGCTTGGCATGGGCGGTAACGCCGCGCTTGACGCGTGCCATGATGAAAACTCCTTCGAAATCGGTTTGCCAGGCGGCTGCCCGCGGGCAGCCTATGCGTGCGGATGGGATCGACGGCCGCCCTTAAGGCGACCGCTAGAGCGGTCAGCCGTTCGGCAGGAAATACTTGATGATGTTGTCGCCGTCGGTCTTGAACAGCACGCGGGTGCCGCGGTGCTGGGCAATCTGCTTGTTGGTCCGCTTGATCATGCCGTGACGCTTGCCGGCGAAGGCCGATTTCACCTTGCCGCTGGCGGTAATCTTGAAGCGCTTTTTAGCGCCCGACTTGGTCTTGATCTTGGGCATTTTGCTCTCCTTAAAGCGGCTTGGACCACGGCAAAGGGCCGGGTCCCGCCGGATATGCTCGATATGAGCGTGCTGATGGTTCAGCCTCGCCGCCACGGCAGCCCTATTCAGCCGGGCGGCGAGAAGGCGGGGTTATGGCAGAGGTCCCCGGAAAAGACAACCGCGGGAAGGGATTAGAGGCCGCGGTCACTGCGGCGCGATGGCCTGGAACCGGGGCGGCCCGAAACGGGTTCTCGATCCGAGGACGGCGTGGCGGAACCCCGCCAAGGCCATGATCGACAACCAGTTCTTGTGCGGAGAAAGACCCATGATTCGCCCTGTTTCAGCCCTCGGCCGGACCCTGGGAGCCGCTGCGGTGATTGCTGCGGGAGCCATCGGCGGCATCGCGAGTTCGCAAGCGTCAACCGGCAAGGCCGGCTACAACGGCGTCTGGAGCGTGCTGATCGTCACCGAAAACGGTGAATGCGATCGGGCCTATCGCTATTCGCTGCGGATCGATAACGGCAACGTGAAATACCAGGGCGACCCCGGCACCATCAGCATCGACATCGCCGGCAAGGTCGATGACAGCGGTCGCTTGAAGGTCAGCGTCAGCAAGGGCGAGCAGCGCGCCGACGGGGTCGGCCGGATCGCCAAGGATCGCGGCGCCGGCACCTGGAAGGGCAAGTCCTCGACCGCGGAGTGCAGCGGCCGCTGGGAGGCCGAGCGCCGAGGCGTCTAAGTCGCCAATCCCCTGAAAATGCCGACGCCCGCGACCATCGTTGCGGGCGTCTTGCATTGCAATCGATGCCGATCAGCGCGGCGCCAGAACCATCACCACCTGGCGGCCTTCGAAGCGCGCGTCCATCTCGATCTTGGCGATTTTCGCCGTGTCTTCCTTGACACGATTGAGAAGCTGGGTGCCGAGCTCCTGGTGCGCCATCTCGCGTCCGCGGAACCGCAGCGTCACCTTGACCTTGTCGCCCTCCTCAAAGAAACGCCGCATGGAGCGCATCTTCACATCGTAGTCGTGGTCGTCGATCATGGGGCGGAGCTTGATCTCCTTAACCTCCACGACCTTCTGCTTCTTGCGAGCTTCCGCCGCCTTCTTCTGCTCCTGGTATTTGTATTTGCCGTAATCGAGCAGCTTGACGATGGGAGGGACGGCATTGGGGGAAATTTCGACCAGATCGAGACTGGCTTCTTGAGCCTTGGCGAGGGCGTCGGCGATCGGGATAGTGCCGAGGTTGGCGCCATCAGCGCCAATCAAATGAACCTCGCGGACGCGAATCTCCTCGTTCATGCGCGGGCCGTCCTTCTGGACTGGCGCGGGCGCTCTGCTGGGGCGGCGAATGGGCTGTCTCCGTGGTTGTTTCGGTGCGGTTTAGGATCGGGACTATCCGTTAATAAGTCAACGCTTGCTCGCGGTGAATCGCCGGCTTTTAGGGGTTTTTGGTCGGCTTCTGGCAGATTCGAGCGCGGGTCCCGGCGGCTTTTGCCCGTCAGTCGTTAACGTTCAGCAGCGACGAATAGACTTCGAGCGTGGCCGCGGCGACGCGACGCGGCGCGAACACGAACTCGCCGAACTGCCGCGCCCGCGCCGCCAGCGCCCGGTAGGCCAGTCCGTCGAGCGCCAGCGCGCTGGCCAGCGCCTTCGCCAGATCGACCGGGTCGCCAGGCCGCACCACCCAGCCGGTGCGCAGATCGTCCGGCATGCGCGGCGGCGCCAGCAGATTCTCCGGCAACGCGCCGACCGCGGACGCGATCACCGGCCGGGCCATGGCCTGCGCCTCGGCGACGACGCGGCCGTACACCGGCGGCGACACATAGGGCACCACCACGACGTCGGCGGCGGCGTAGGCGCCCGGCATGTCGGCGCAATGACCGATCAGCCTAAACAACGCGTCGACGCGCTCGGCTTTGGCCCGTTTGACGACGGCGCGCGCGTAGCGCGCATGCTGCCGGTCGTCGCCGGCGAGGACAAAGGTGACCCCGTGCACGCCCTGGTCGGCCAGCATGCGCGCGGTTTCGACCAATGTGATCTGACCGCACCACGGCGCCACCCGGCCCGGAACCAGGATCACCCGGACGCCCGATGGAATGCCCCAGGCATGGCGCAGCGCGGCAACGCGCTCGGGACGCACAACGGTCGGATCGAACCGAGCGGTGTTGATGCTGTGCGGAATGACACTCACACGCTCCAGCGGGATGCGGTGGCGCTGCATCATCGGCCGGGCGTGGAACAGCGAGCGGGTGATGACACGGTCGCCTCGACTGAGAGCACCGAGATACCAGGCAGCAAGCCGCATGCGCCGCCGCGGCAGGTCGGGCAGGTCGGTCACCAGCCAGATCGAATTCCGGTCGGTGGCGATCAACGCGCTCCAGGCCGCGCCGGCATTCTTGGCGTGGACGATATCCACCCGCTCGTTGGCCACGAACCGGTCGAGCACGTCGGCGTTGCGCCGGAGCTTCAGCGGATTGATGCTGGTGCTCGAAAACGAAAGCCATTCGCCGCCGAAGGACTTCAACTCGTTGACCAGCGGGCCGTGCTCGCCGGCCACGATCGCGCGCGCGCCTGCGTTCACCAGTGCGTGCGCGATGCCAATGGTGGCGCGGGTGGTCGGGTTGTCGCGCAGCGCGGGGACGATCTGCAGCACGGTGGCGCCGGCGATCGTGCGCGGCAGGACACGTCCCAGAGCAACATCGTCGGCGCTGATCGCCATGAGCTAGCCTCGGGCTGCCCCGTTCCGAGACCCCTTGCGTTCAAGGGCGGGTTGCGGCGAAACACGCTGAGGCGGAAGCCCGATAGCGACCGTCCGATGAGCCAGGGCGTCAAGCATGAGCGAGTCTTGCCTGAAATTCCTCGACGTGGGAACGCCCTCCGTGTCGCGCCGCATCGCCGTGCGCGAACGCCCGGGCGGCAAGCCCGGTCTGTTCTGGCTCGGCGGCTTCAAGTCCGACATGCAGGGCACCAAGGCGGTCGCGCTGGACCGATGGGCCGCCGAAAACGGCCGCGCCTGCACGCGTTTCGACTATTCCGGCCACGGCGAGTCCGGCGGCGATTTCACCCAAGGCACGATCGGCCGCTGGCTGGAGGATAGCTTGGCGGTGTTCGGCATCACGGAAGGGTCTCAGGTTCTGGTCGGATCGTCGATGGGCGGCTGGCTGGCGCTGCTGCTGCTGCGCGAACTGAAGAAGCGCGCCGCCCCCGTGCCGGTAGCCGGCCTGGTGCTGATCGCGCCGGCGGTCGATTTTACCGAAGAGCTGATGTGGAAAAAATTTCCGCCGAAGGTGAAGCACGAGATCGAGACCGCGGGCTCATGGCAGCGGCCATCGCAATACGACGGCGAGGGCTACCCAATCACCCGCGAATTGATCGAGGAGGGCCGCAACCATCTTCTGCTCGGCGGCCTGGTCGAGACCGGCTGTCCGGTTCGCATTCTGCAAGGGGTGCAGGACCCCGACGTGCCATGGCAGCACGCGGTCGACCTCTCGTCGCGGCTGGCGCAGGACGACGTCGTGCTGACCATGGTGAAGGACGGCGACCACCGCCTGTCGCGTCCGGAGGATATCGAGCGCCTGATCGCGGCGGTGGCGGAGTTCCTTTAGATCCGCTCGATCCCGGCGTCGGCGATCACCTTGGTCCAGCGCGCGACATCGGCGGCAATGCGCGTTTTGAAATCATCGGGTGGCCCGGATTTCGGCTCGCTGCCCATGGTGCGGATGCGTTCCGCCACGACCGGCTCCGCAACCAGCGCGGTGATTTCACGATTGAGCCGCGCTGCGATGTCGGCCGGGAGCTTTGCCGGTGCGATCACGCCCATCCAGGATGTGATCGAGAATCCCGGGAAGCCTGCCTCCGCGATGGTGCCGACATCCGGCAGGCTCGTAAAGCGCGTCGCGCCGGTGACGCCGATCGCACGCAGCGCGCCGGACCGGATCTGGCCGATCAGCGCGATCGGAGGATCGATCAGGAAATCGAGCCGCTTGCCCAGCAGCTCGGTGAGCGCCTGATTGCCGCCGCGGAACGTCACCGCCTGTATCTTGATGCCGGCGAGCCGCGAGAAATATTCGATCAGCAGGTGCTGCGGCGTTCCAGCGCCGGGCACGCCACCAAGCACCGGCGTAGAGCGCTCGCGCGCCAGCTTGACCAGATCGGAGACCGTCCGGACCGGATGCTCGGGATGGGTCACGATGACGAAGGGAAATTCGATCGCCTGGCCGACGATCGTGAAGTCGTCGGTCGGATGATACGGCAGGGATTTGTAGGTCGCCGCCGTCACGGCGTGGCCGCTCGGGATGAATCCCAGGGTGTAGCCGTCCGGTGTGGCGCGCGCGACCTGCGCCGCCGCCAGGGTGCCGCCCGCGCCGGGACGCGGCTCCACCACGATCTGCTGGCCGAGCCGCCGCGACAGACCATCGGCGACCAGCCGCGCGCTGACGTCGACGCCGCCGCCGGCAGTCAGACCGTGCAGCATCGAGATGTTGCGCTCGGGCCAGGCCGCGAATGCGCGATCCGGCCGCAGCACGGCGGCGGCCGACAGTCCGGCAAGCATGCTGCGGCGTGTCAGTTCGGTCATGGCGTTTCCCCGTCCGCGTCTGGTTGCGCGGTGGGTGAAGCGTAGCACGCCGGCAGGAGCGCCGAAATCAGGCGCTCGTCTGCTCGCCGGCATGGATCGCGGTGAGGCCCTCGCGATAGGTCGGATATCGCAGCCGCACGCCAAGCTCGCGCTTGAGCTTGTCGTTTCGCACACGGGCGCAGCCGGAATAGAAGCTCAGGATAAACGGCGACAGCGTTCGTTCCGCTTCGTCCCACGACAATTCCGACGGCGGCTCCATGCCCATGAGGGCTGCCGCAAACGCGATCTGATCGCCGGGCGGCGCGGGTTCGTCGTCGGTCACGTTGAACAGTCCGCCGGCGCGGCGTGCGAACGCGGCGTCAACCGCTTGCGCGATGTCGGCGACATGAACGCGGTTGAACACGTGGCCCGGCTTGGCGATGCGATGGGCGCGGCCGGCACGCAGGCGTACAAACGCATTTTGTCCGGGTCCGTAGATACCGGCGAGCCTCAGGATCGCGACCGGGATGCCGCGCTGTTTTACCAATCCTTGCCAGGCGATTTCGGCACGCACGCGCGCAGCGCCTCTGTCATGGACCGGAATGGTGGGTGTGGTCTCGTCGATCCACGCGCCGCCGTGATCGCCGTAGACGCCGAGCGAGGAGAGATAGACGATCGATTGCAGATCAGTCGCGCTGGCGATGTCGGGGCTGAGCATGGCCAGGACCGGATCGCCGGCTTCGGACGGCGCCGCCGAAATCAGGAGATGCGTTGCGCCAGCGATCGCGGCGCGCAGCTCCGGCGATGCCGTCACGCCGTCGAATGCAAGCATCTCGGAGGCGTCGCCCGGTGCGTCCTTCGGCGTTCGCGATGTGCCGATCACGCGCTCGAAACGCGATCCGAATTGGGCAACATAATGCCGTGCGCAGTAGCCGAACCCCAGACAGGCTAGCGTGGCCATTCACGCCACGTCGGCAAGGGCGGCCGCCCATTCGTCGCGCACCAGCGGGTCGTCCTCGTGCGGACGCCGGTCCGGCGACAACACGTCAAGCCGATCCGGGGCGAGCCGCGACAGCGCCCAGACGGCGGCGCCGCGCACCAGCGGAGATTGGTCGCTCATCAGCCGCTCGGCCTCGCTTGCGAGCGCAGCGTCGTCCGAGTTGCCGATGGCGATCAGCACGTTGCGCACGAAGCGGTCGCGGCCGATGCGTTTCACCGGGGATTTCGAGAACAGGGCGCGGAAGTTCGCGTCGTCAAGCCGCGAAAGATCGGCAAGCGCCGGCGCCTGCAATTCCGCGCGCGCGGCAAGCTTCGCCTCACGTCCGGCCTGCGCGAACTTGTTCCACGGGCAGACCGCGAGGCAGTCGTCGCAGCCGTAGATGCGGTTGCCCATCAGCGGACGCAACTCGCGCGGGATCGGGCCCTTGTGCTCGATGGTGAGGTAGGAGATGCAGCGCCGCGCATCGAGACGATAGGGCGCGGGAAACGCCGCGGTCGGGCAGACGTCGAGGCAGTTGCGGCAGGTGCCGCAATGATCGGCGTCGGGTAAATCCTTCGCGTCCAAATCCTTCGCGTCCAGGTCCGGCGGCAGTTCGAGCGTGGTGAAGATCGCGCCGAGGAACAGCCACGAGCCGTAGTCACGCGACACCAGGTTGGTGTGCTTGCCCTGCCAGCCGAGTCCGGCGCTGGCGGCGAGCGGCTTCTCCATCACCGCGGCGGTGTCGACGAACACCTTCACGTCGACTTTTTTGCCCTCTCGGGCATTCTCGATCAGCCAGCGCGCCAGCGCCTTCAGCCGCTTCTTGATCAGCTCGTGGTAGTCGTCGCCCTGGGCATAGACTGAGATCGCGCCGCGCTCGCGCTGCTTGAGGATCGCAAGCGGATCGGCGCTCGGGCCGTAGTTCATGCCGAGCATGATCACCGAGCGCACATCGGGCCACAGCGCACGCGGATCGCCGCGGCGCTCGGCGGTGGTTTCCATCCAGATCATGTCGCCGTGCGCGCCGTCGGTGAGGAAGCGGTCGAGCCGCGCCTTGGCGTCCGGCACGGCATCCGGCCGCGTTATACCTATGGTGTCGAAGCCGAGGGATCGTGCGGTTTCGGTGAGCGCCGCTTTGAGCGCGACAGGGTCGCCGGTCCTTAAAAATCCAGGTCGGCGTACGTCTTTGACGGCGGCACGCCCGGCAACGATTCGGCCAAGAGGGCGCGGAACGACGGCCGCGACTTGATCCGCGCGTACCAGGTCTTCGCGGCCTCGTTTTCGCTCCATGGCACATCGCCCAGGTAGTCGACCGAAGACAGGTGCGCCGCCGCGGCCAGGTCGGCGTAGCTCAGCCGTTCCCCGGCCAGGCAGCCACGCCCGCTCGCCAGCCATCCGATATAGGCCAGATGATAGCGGATGTTGGACCGCGCCGCACGGATCGCATCGGTATCGGGCGGCCCACCGCCCTGCTCGACCCGCATGTAGCGTTTGTAGCAACGTTCCGTGACCATCGGTCCGCTGACCTCGGCGAAGAACTTGTCGTTGAACCACGACATCAGCCGCCGCACCTCGACCCGGCCGGACAGGTCCGCCGGCATCAACTGGCGCTCCTCGAGTTCGGCGCCCCGGGTCTCATCGAGGTATTCGGCTATCACCGAAGCGCCCGGCACCGCCGAATACCCTTCCTCGACCAGCACCGGGGTGGTGCCGGCCGGGTTGAGTTCCAGGAAGGCCTCACGCCGGTCCCAGACCCGTTCCTCGACAAAGTGGGCGTCGAGGCTGTGCTCGGCGAGCGCCAGCCGGACGAAGCGCGAATGCGGGCAGAATGGATGATGCAGCAGCGTCAGCATGCAACCTGCGGGGATTGATGGAACGCGCCGGCCGACGCGGCGGGAATCATGCGCCACCCTAAAGCATTTTGGGACGAAATGTGCAGCGACTGGGAAAATCCCTGTACTCGGAAATCGAGAGTCCTGTCCAGGTCCAACCGGATGAAACCGAGTCCTGGAGGCCACAGCGGGAAGCAGCCTGTTGCGGATGCGAGCTTGGCCGTTGCCCAAGGCTGAGGGTTGGGCGACAACGGCGTGCCGGTGATTCGTTTCATTCCTCCGCCGAAGCCCGCCATGCCTGACCTCATCCTCTCCGATCTGCTGAAAGCGGTCCTGCTCGGCCTGGTCGAAGGTCTGACCGAATTCATCCCGGTGTCCTCGACCGGGCACCTGCTGTTGATCCAGCGCTTCTTCGGTTTCGACGACGAGGATTTCGGCAAGACCTTCGCGGTGCTGATTCAGCTCGGCGCGGTTCTCGGCATCCTTTCGGTCTATTTTGTGAAGCTCTGGAAGATTTTCATCGGCATGTTCAGCGATCCGCAGGCGCGGCGCTTCGTCATCGGCGTCGTGATCGCGTTCCTGCCGGCGGCGATCGTCGGCGCCGCGGCGCACAGCTTCATCAAGAGCGTGCTGTTCAATCCATGGGTGGTCTGCTTCACGCTGATCGCCGGCGGCGGAATCCTGCTGTGGGTCGACCAGCTCGACCTCAAGCCGAAGTATCACGACGCCACGGTGTTCTCGCTGCCGATGTATCTCGCCATCGGCATATTCCAGTGTTTCGCCATGGTTCCGGGCGTGTCGCGCTCCGGCGCCACCATCGTCTCGGCCATGCTGCTCGGCGCCGACAAGCGCTCGGCCGCGGAGTTCTCATTTTTCCTCGCTATCCCGACGATGGCGGGCGCGTTCAGTTACGATCTCTACAAGAACTGGGCGCTGATGGGCGGCAGCAACAGCATCATGGTTGCGGTCGGCTTCGCGACTTCATTCGTCGCCGGCTGGATCGTGGTGAAGTCGCTGCTCAACTACGTCTCGCGCCACGGTTTCTCGCTGTTCGCGTGGTGGCGCGTGATCGTGGGCTCGATTGGTTTGATCGGTCTGGCGCTGGGGAAATAGCGGGCGCTACGCGCCTCTCGCCACCTTGAACTGCCCGGTCTTGCGGAACCGCCAGAGATACGACGGCACGATCACCTCCAGCGCGGTCGGCGCAATGCCGAGCGATTGCAGGGTGCGGCCTTCGGCCTCCGCAGCAGGCGAGACCACGTTGTCGGTCTTGAGCAATTCGACCTGGTCCGGCGTCAGCAGCGGCTTCGGCATGTATTGCAGGACCTGCGCCTGGATTTTCGCAAGCGGGAAAGGCAGCGGCACCAGCAGGCGTCGGCGCTCGATGGTCGCGAGAACGTATTCCATCAGCGCCTTGAAGGTCTTCACCTCCGGACCGCCGAGTTCGTAGATCGTGCCGGGCTTGGCCTGGCCGTCCGCCGCGCGGGCGATCGCTTCCGCCACGTCGCCGACGAACACTGGCTGGAAGCGCGTTTCGCCGCCGCCGATCAGCGGCAGCGCCGGCAGGATCGTCGCCATCGCGGCGAACTTGTTGAAAAAGGCGTCCTCCGGACCGAACATGATCGACGGCCGGAAGACCGTCGCGCGCGGCACCGCCGCCAGCACCAACCGCTCGCCGACCGCCTTGGAGCGCGCGTAGTCCGACAATGAATTCTCGTTGGCGCCGATCGCCGAGACATGGATCATGCGCGCGCCGTGGGCAGCCGCGGCGAGTGCAGCCTGCTCGGCGCCGAATGTCTGCACGGTGTCGAAGCGCTGACGGCCGCGCTCGTACAGGATGCCGGCCAGGTTGATGACGATGTCGGCATCGCGCACTGCGGCCTCGACCGAAGGCCCGTAGCGCAGGTTGGCCTGCACCGCGTGGATCTGGCCGACCCGGCCGAGCGGCTGAAGGTGACCGGCAAGATCTGGCCGGCGCACCGCGACGCGGATGCGGTAATGGCGCTTGGCGAGCGCCCGCACCAGGTGCCGCCCGAGGAAGCCCGAGCCGCCGAAGATCGTGATGAGCGTGTCGTTGTTGGTCTGGAGGGTCATTTGCTGGGCTGCCGGGGTGCCGGACTGCCCGAATACCAGGATGGGCCGTGGCCGTACAGGGGGCGGAGCCTTAAGATTGACAAGGCAAAAGGTGCGACCTTATGTGTGCCCTGCCTGCAAGCTCCCGTGCCCGGGTGGCGGAATTGGTAGACGCACTAGTTTCAGGTACTAGCGCCGCGAGGCGTAGGGGTTCGAGTCCCTTTCCGGGCACCAATCATTTTTCATGAGCATCGGGGCATCCGGCGCGTGCCGGCGGCTGAGTGTGCCTGGCTCGCGGGCTCAATCGTGCTTGGCGCCGACCGCGGTGACCAGCCGCCCCCAGTGAGCGGACTCTTTGTTCACGTACTCGCCGAACTGCTGCGGCGTCAGCGTGGAGCGCCTGAAACTCTGCTTCTGGAAGAAATCCCGCGCAGGCTTCGAATCCAGCACCTTCTCGACGTCTTCATGAATCTTCCGGACAAGTTCGCTCGGCATCCCGGCTGGGCCGAACAGGCCGGACCAGAATGAGGTCGTGAATCCCGGCACGCCGGCTTCGGCGATCGTCGGAAACTCCTGCCGTGTCGGAGCGCGGACCTCGTCGGCAGCGGCGAGAATCCGCAGCTTGCCCGAGCTCTCGTAGGCTTCGATGCTCGATAGGTTGAGCAGCAGCATCGAGACGTCGCCGGTCAGCAGGCCGGTGAGTGCGGCTGGCGCGCCGCGATACGGAACATGGACGAGATTCATGCCGGTACGCTGCTTGAGATCCTCCATGCTGAGATGGGAGTACGAGCCGATACCGTAGGAGCCGTAGTTGATGACACCGGGCTTCGACTTCACATGGGCAACCAGCTCATTGACGTTGGTCGCCGGCAAGGCCTGGTTGACCACGAGCATCGGCGTCCCGTGGCAGAGCACCATGATTGAGGTGAAGCTTTTCGGATTGTAAGAGAGCTTGCTGGTCATATGCGGATTGATCGTGAAGGGCGAATCCGGTGCCACCAGGAGGGTGTAACCGTCGGGGGCTGAGCGCTCCACCGCGATCGCTCCGACCGCGTAGTTTCCACCCGGCCGGTTGTCCACGATCACCGACTGGCCCCAGCGCTCCGAAAGGCCCTGCGCGACCAGCCGCGCCATCGTGTCGGTCACGCCGCCGGCGGGAACCGGAACGATCAGCCGAACCGGCGCAGTTGGAAAATTTTGCGCAGAAGCCGGAACGGTCACCATGGCGGCCAGACCCATGATGATGGCAAGCAGGATCGGTCGTGCGTTGATCGTCAAATCGTCCTCCCAGATCTGTCTGCTGTGCTCACTTGCGGTCGCGCGTGCTGGCCATTCCCGTGATCGGATGGCCGATGCCGAGCGGTTCCGCATCGATCAGAACGAACGCCACGCGCGCGGGTTTATCGCTGCGGTTGACCCAGGAATGATTGGTGCCGCGCTGAACCATGATGTCGCCGCGACGCATCGTCACCGTGGAATCGTCCATGTCCATGTCGATCTCGCCTTCCATGACGATCACATAGTCGATGGTTTCGGTCCGGTGCATCGCGGGGGTGCTGCCGGGAGGGAAGTCCGTCACGGTGAACCGCGTGCCCCTGGCCGGCGGAGCGGTGCCGATGATGCGTGCCCCCATGTCCTCGAACTGCTCGCCGATCGGGATCGCCGCGGGCGTGCGGTCCGTGCACCAGATCAGCGTCGAAGCCAGGCCGGGAACCGGACGTTTGGTGTTGGTCGCCGGCGCATCGAGCATCACCTTGGCGACATTCTTCTCGTTGTGACCTGTGACGAGACGGCGGATCGGCGGATGGCCGGACGTTTCACTCACTTTGCATTCCTCCCCCCGTGCTTCGCGAGGACCGCTCAACGCCACGGAAACCCGCGATATTTGGCTGAAAGTGAAAGCCGCACAACGGCACGCACGAACATTCTTGCGGTGCCCAAAAAATCCTCATAATTTCAATAACAAACGCTTGGGAAGGCGCGGCCTATCCCAAGTGTCGCCTGAGTGCGACTGGAGCACCCCATGCGTGAAGACGTGATCGGCCGGGCCAACGTCGAGGACACACCGGAGCTTGACCGCTATTACGCCGAGCTCGGACGGCAGGAGAGCTACGCGCTCTGGACCGTCGCCAACGCTATCGAGCCGTGGGAGCCGAAGCCGGTTTCGGTGCCGGTGCTCTGGAGCTATGAGGCGATGCGCCCGCTGGTGCTCAAGGCGCTCGACATGGTCAGCCCGGAGAAAGCCGGGCGGCGCGTGATCGCGCTCGAGAATCCGGGCCGCAAGGGGCTTTCGGCTTGCGTCGGCTGGCTCTACACCGGATTGCAGGTGATGCGGCCCGGCGAGTTCGCCAACGCGCACAATCACGCCTCGGCGGCGCTGCGTTTCATCATGGAGGGCGCCGGCGCCTATACGGTGGTGGACGGCCACAAGATGGATCTCGCCGCGGGTGACTTCGTCATCACGCCGAACGGCACCTGGCATGACCACGGCGTCGACGCGGGTGGCGAGACCACGGTCTGGCAGGACGGCCTCGACATGCTGCTGCTCAACCAGCTCGACGCCAATTTCTACGCTGTGCATCCCGAGCACGTGCAGAAGTCGAACTATCCGATCAACGACACGTCAGCGGTCTACGGCGGTCCCGGTTTGCTGCCGGCGGGCGGCGAAGCGTGGAGCAAGCCCTATTCGCCGCTGTTCAAGTACGAATGGGCGCCGACCTACGAGACCCTGGTGAAGGCGTCGAAGGCGACCGACGGCTCGCCCTACGACGGCATCATCATGCAATACGTCAATCCCATCACCGGCGGGCCGGTGATGAAGACGCTCGGCGCGCACATTCAGTTGCTGCGGGGCGGTGAGCGCACCAAGGCGCATCGCCACACCGGCTCGGTGGTCTATAACGTCGCCAAAGGCTCGGGTTATTCGATCATCGGCGGCAAGCGCTTCGACTGGAAGAAGAACGACATCTTCGTGGTTCCGTCCTGGGCCTGGCACGAGCACGCCAACTCATCCGAGCGCGACGACGCAGTGCTGTTCTCGTTCAGCGACCTGCCGTCCATGCACGCGCTCGGCTTGTATCGCGAAGAGGCTTGTTCAGAGAACGATGGGTATCAGCAGCTTGCGCACTGACGGCACCATCATTGTTTCAAGCGGAGAGCTTGCATGACCACCCGCCTGCACCGTGGCGATCTTGCCGACCTCTCGCGCTACAAGGGCGCGGTCGCGGTCGATACCGAAGCGATGGGTCTCGACGTGCGCCGCGACCGGCTGTGCGTGGTCCAGCTCTCGCCCGGCGACGGTACCGCCGACGTCGTGCAGATTCCGGCGGACCATCGCGACGCGCCCAACCTACGGCGGCTGATGGCCGACACTTCGGTGCTCAAGATTTTCCATTTCGCGCGGTTCGATCTCGGCATGATCTCCAACACGCTGGGCGTGATGCCCGAGCCGGTGTTCTGTACCCGCACCGCGTCGCGGCTGGTTCGCACCTACACCGATAAGCACGGCTTGAAGGACCTGGCGCGCGAACTGCTCGGCGTCGACATGTCGAAGCAGCAGCAGAGTTCCGACTGGGGCGCCGAAGCCCTCAGCGACGCCCAGGTTGCCTATGCGGCCTCCGACGTGCTGCACCTGCATGCTCTCAAGGACAAGCTCGAGGCCATGCTGGCTCGCGAGGGTCGGACCGAAATTGCGGCGGCTTGCTTCCGGTTCCTGCCCGACCGCGCCCGGCTCGACCTCGCCGGATGGGCGGCGGAAGACATTTTCGCGCATTCGTGACCGTTTCGGTCGTGCCTGGGCCACATTCGCGGAAGATTTTTAAGTCCTCAAACCCTAAGATAAGCCTCGCAGACCACGATTCTGCGCAGGCTGGATGAATCCATTGCCCACCGCGACCGCTCTAGGCGACATGGCGACCAAAGGTTTGGCAACCGACGGCATGGTCGGGAAGCGGTCGGATAACATCCGGGCGTTCCGGCACGCCGCGCGGCACAGCCGGCATGTCCGGGTGCTGCGGGTGGCGATCCCGGTGGTCATCGTCGCAATGTTGGCAGCGGCCGCGCTCGCGGCTTGGCTCGACCCGTTGCGCATTCTTGCCGCGCGCCTGCCGGTCGACTCCGCCGGCCTGGTGATTTCCGGCACCAAGATCACCATGGCGTCGCCCAAGCTCAGCGGCTACACGCGCGATGCGCGCTGGTACGAACTCACCGCCCGTGGCGCGACCCAGGACGTCACCAAGCCCGACATCGTGGAATTGCAGGAAATCCGCGCCAAGCTGGAAATGCAGGACAAGAGCACGATGGACTTGTTCGCGCTCGACGGCACCTTCGACCGCAAGGCCGGCCTGCTCGTGCTCGGCCGCAACATCACGCTGCGCTCGACCAACGGTCTCGAAGTTCGTCTGAGCCAGGCGGTCATCGATACCGTCAGCGGCAACATCACGTCGGACAAGCCGGTCGAAATGAAGATGCTGCAAGGCACGCTCAACGCCAACACGATGGAAGTGACCGATCGCGGCGACGTCGTTCGTTTCGACGGTGGCGTTGCCATGACGCTGACGCTGGGTGACGTGGCCGCGCCCAAGGCGGTGCAGCCGTGAGTCTGCTGGCATGGATGCGAGTTGGCGTGTTCGCCGCGGTCGCAACAATGGCCGCGCCGGGCGCGATGGCGCAGGCCAACAAGGGCGTGCCGAACGCATTGCAGGGATTTTCGCAGAACCGCGACCAGCCGGTGCAGATCGAAGCGTCTTCGCTGGAGGTGCGCGACAAGTCCGGCATGGCGACATTCACCGGCAACGTCCGCGTCGTGCAGGGTGACACCACGCTGCGATGCAAGTCGCTGGTCGTGCACTACCTGAGCGGCAGGAATGAGCAGGGCGGCGCCATGAAGACCGCCACCCCTGGTCCCGGCGGGCAGCAGCAGATCAGCAAGCTCGAAGCCAAGGGCGGCGTCACCGTCACCCAGAAGGATCAAGTGGCGACCGGCGACACCGGCCTGTTCGACATGCAGGCCAACACCGTCACGTTGCTGGGCAACGTCACGGTCAGCCAGGGGCAGACCGTGATGAAGGGCGAACGGCTGGTGGTCAATCTGACCAGCGGCGTGTCGCGCGTCGAGGGCGGCAAGTCGCAGGTGCGCATTCTGATCCCGCAAAATTCTCAGGCCCCTGCGAGCGGCGGCACGCAGGCTCCCGGCATCATGCCCAAGCTGGGCCCGCGGCCGTTCCCGTCAAACTGAAAGGGCGGCGGCGAAGCCCACAATCTCGCTCGCGGTTGAAAGCCGGGTATCGACCGACTATCACCGCGTAATCGACGGGAGCCGACCTGAAACTGCTCGACGATATTCTCGCGTTGTTTCGGCGCCGCCACGCGCCGGCGCGCAGACGTAAGCCAGCGGCCGGCAACGGCGGCGGCTGGCGGATCGATCTTGCGAGCCTGCGCGGGCAGATATTGCCGCGGCTGGGCAATATCCCGGGCTTCGGCAGCGCCGCGCCGCGCACGCAGCAGCCGCAGCCTCGTCCGCATCGCGACGACGGCGCCGTACGCCGCTCCGCACCCCAAGCACCATCCTCCCAAGCCACCTCCCATGCGGCACAGCACGGCTATCTCGCCGCGCATGCGGTGGAAAAGAGCTTCGTCGGCCGCAAGGTGGTGAAGGGTGCGAGCCTGTACGTGCGCCGGGGCGAGGCGGTGGGTCTGCTTGGGCCGAACGGCGCCGGGAAGACGACGATTTTTTACATGATAACCGGATTGATCCAGGCGGACCGCGGCCGGATCGAGCTGGACGGCCACGACGTCACGACCTTGCCGATGTACCAGCGCGCGCGGCTCGGCATCGGCTATCTGCCGCAGGAGGCCTCGATCTTTCGCGGCATGAATGTCGAGGACAACATCCGCTCGGTGCTGGAGGTCGCGGAACCCAACAAGAAGCGCCGCGAGTACGAACTCGAAGCGCTGCTGGAAGAATTCAATATCGGTCGGCTGCGGCGTTCCCCGGCGATCGCGCTATCGGGCGGCGAACGCCGGCGCGTCGAAATCGCGCGGGCGCTGGCGTCGCGGCCGAACTACATGCTGCTGGACGAGCCGTTCGCCGGCATCGACCCGATCGCGGTGGGCGATCTGCAGGTTCTGGTGCGCCATCTCACCAACCGCGGCATCGGCGTTCTGATCACCGACCACAATGTTCGTGAGACTCTGGGGCTGACCGACCGCGCCTACATCATCTATTCGGGCGAGGTGCTGATGGAGGGCCGGACCCACGATATCGTCAACAATCCCGAGGTCCGGCGGCTTTATCTGGGCGAGGAATTCCGCCTCTAGCCTAGACTGCCTGTTTTCCAGGCAAGACTTATACCGCGCTGCGGTATACAACGCCCTCAGAAACATATAAGCAAGAATCAGACCAACTCTAAGGTCATCGGATGGCGTTGTCGCAACGACTTGAGATGCGGCAGAGTCAGGCGCTCGTGATGACGCCGCAGCTGATGCAAGCCATCAAGCTGCTGCAACTCTCGAACCTGGATCTGGTCGCCTACGTGGAGGGGGAGCTTGAGCGCAACCCCCTGCTCGAACGCACGGCCGATTCCGAAACGGCCGCGGAGCCGGACCTGCGTGCCGCCGACTCTAACTTGGACGGCGAGGGCGACGGCAGCGCCGGCGACTATATCGGCCAGGAGCTGGAGACCAGCCGCAGCGCAATCGAGGAGCGGCTCGGCACCGATCTCGACAACGTCTTCCCCGACGAACCGAGTCGCGAAGCCGAGCGCCCCGCGCCGGCGGAAATGCCTGGGACCTATTCGGAATGGTCCAGCGTCGGCTCGGGCGGCAGTGCGGACAGCGATTACAATATGGAGGCCTTCGTCTCCGCCGAATTGACGCTCGCGGGCCATCTCGCCGAGCAGCTTGCGCTGGCGATCTCCGATCCGATGCGGCGGATGATCGGACAATACCTGATCGACCTCGTGGACGAGTCGGGCTACCTCATCGGCGATCTCGCGGGCGTTGCCGAAAAACTCGGCGCGCCGCTTTCGGAGGTCGAGGCCGTGCTCGGGATCGTGCAGAGCTTCGATCCGCCGGGCGTGTGCGCGCGCAGTCTCACCGAGTGCCTCGCCATCCAGCTCAGGGAGCGCAACCGCTTCGATCCCGCGATGGCGGCCCTGGTCGGGCGCCTCGACCTGCTCGCCAAGCGCGATCTTGCGAGCTTACGCCGGATTTGCGGCGTCGGCGACGAGGATCTCGCCGAGATGATCGCGGAGATCCGCGCGCTCAATCCGAAGCCGGGCCTGGCGTTCGGTTCGACCCTGGTGCAGCCGATCGTACCCGACGTGTATGTGCGTCCCGGTCCCGACGGCGGATTTCTCGTCGAACTCAACACCGACACCTTGCCGAAGGTGCTGGTCAACCAGACCTACCACGCGACGCTCTCCAAAAATCCCCGGAACGAGAGCGCGAAATCCTATCTCGCCGAAAATCTGCAATCGGCCACGTGGCTGCTGCGCGCGCTCGATCAGCGCGCCAAGACCATCCTCAAGGTGTCGACCGAGATCGTGAAGCAGCAGGATGGCTTCTTCGCACACGGCGTGCAGCACTTGCGCCCGCTCAATCTGAAGACCGTCGCCGATGCCATCAGCATGCATGAATCCACGGTGTCGCGCGTCACCGCCAACAAATACATGGCGACCACGCGCGGCATCTTTGAATTGAAGTATTTCTTCACCTCGTCGATCGCTTCGTCCGATGGCGGCGACGCGCATTCGGCGGAGGCGGTGCGGCATCGCATCAAGCACCTGATCGACGCCGAGAGCGCTGCGGACGTGCTGTCGGACGACACCATCGTGGACAAATTGCGCGAGTCCGGCATCGACATCGCACGCCGCACGGTCGCGAAGTACCGCGAGGCGCTGCGCATTCCATCGTCGGTTCAGCGCCGGCGGGAGAAGCGGGCCGAGGCGGCTGCCGTCCCATGAAACCCGCAGGGGCCGGGCGCATTGACTCTACCCAGGCCGGTGCCTAGCTGAATCCTACAAAGGCCGGCGCATTCCCCATGCGGTGGGGCGGGGATCCTAACCGGAGGCAACCCATGTCGTTTCGCGTCTCGGGCAAAAACATCGACATCGGCGAAGCATTGCGCGACCGGGTGAGCGCTCGTGTCACCGAAGCAATGGGGAAATACTTCGACGGCGGCGGATTCTCCGGCCACGTCACGATCGACAGGGAAGCCTTCGGCTTCCGCACCGAAGCCGTGGTGCATCTCGATTCGGGCCTTTCGCTGCACGCCAACGCGATGGCGGCCGACGCTTACGCCAGCGCCGATCAGGCAGCCGAGCACATCGAAAAGCGTCTGCGCCGCTATCATCGCCGGCTCAAGGACCATCATCAGGCGAAACGCCACAACGGTCTCGACGCCGATGGCAATGCTGCACAAAGCTATATCATCGCGGCGCCAGGACAGGATTCGGAGGAGGATGCCGGCGAGTTCAATCCGGTGATCATTGCCGAATCGACGACCGTGTTCAAAAGTCTGTCGGTCAGCGAGGCTGTGATTGAGCTCGACATGATCGGCGCGCCGGTTGTGATATTTCGTCACGCTGGCCACGGTCGCGTCAATCTGGTGTACCGGCGAGCGGACGGCAATGTAGGCTGGATCGACCCGCCCGCAGTTGCTCCCAGCGGCCATTGACGGCAGGAGACCCGGTCCTTATGGTCCGCGACCTTCCAACCCCCGTTGACTGAAACTTTGACGTCCGGACCGGTTCCATGCCGCTCACCGATCTCGTCACGCTGAATGCCGTCCTTCCGGCGCTGAAGGTCAACGGCAAGAAGCAGGCGTTGCAGGAGATCGCCGCCAAGGCCGCGGAGATCACCGGCCAGAGCGACAAGGCGATTCTCGAAATTCTTCTCCAGCGCGAGAAGCTCGGCTCCACCGGCGTCGGCAACGGCGTCGCCATTCCGCACGGCAAGCTCGCCAAGCTCAACAAGGTGTTCGGGCTTTTTGCGCGCTTGGAGCGGCCGGTCGATTTCGAGGCGCTCGACAGCCAGCCGGTCGATCTGATTTTTCTGCTGCTCGCGCCCGAGGGCGCCGGCGCCGATCATCTCAAGGCGCTGGCGCGCGTCGCCCGACTGCTACGCGATGCCGAGGTCGCCAAGAAGCTTCGCGAGTCCCGCGACGCCGAGGGACTCTATGCGGTGCTGGCGCTGCCGTCGGCCACCGCGGCCTGATCAATCAATCGTATTGTCGATTGGGTTGCCGTCCCGCACGCGAGCGAGGCTCGCGTGCATGTTCGGCGCAAACGGCAAGCGCGTCAGTGCACGCTCACCGTTTCGAGCTCGTGCGTCATCGCGTTGGCGACCGCCGCTTCGCGGCTATCGGTCACCAGGATCGGCGTGCCGTCCGCGGCATGAAGAGCGAACAGGCGCAACCCAGGCTGTAACTCCGGCGCTTCCGGATACAGCGTGTGCACATCCTCGGATCGCACGGGTTTGACGTACGCGATTTTTCCGCCGCCCAACACAGCGAAAGCCTGCGTAGACATCATCGGTTCATTCATCGTTTGTTCGTTTGTCATATCACTCACCACCTACGTTTCAATTCCTTGAGCCTCGACTCGGTTCCTCAGTCGTGTTCCCGGATCGAGATCGACTTCACGGCGCGCTCAAGCTCGGGGCGCGCGAGATCGACAGTCAGCAGTCCGTGCTTGAGATCGGCACCCAACACTTCCATTCCGTCGGCCAGCACGAAGGTGCGCTGGAATTGACGTGCGGCGATGCCGCGGTGCAGGTAATGCCGGCTCTTGTCGTCCTGTTGGCGCCCACGAATGATCAGCTCTTTCTCCTGGACGATCACCTCGAGTTGATCGAGCGTGAACCCGGCGACCGCCAGCGTGATACGCAGGCGTTCGGGGTTGTTTGCGTCGCGGCCGAGCCGTTCGATGTTGTAGGGGGGATAGCCGTCCGCTGCCTTGGCGACGCGATCGAGCGCACGCTCAATATCATCGAATCCGATCAGAAACGGACTGGACAAGGATGGGACTCGGGACATCTCAAAGCCCTCGCGTTGAAGCGACTTTGATGGGGCCCAAACTCCACACTTGGCACCCCCCGACTGGCCGGCGGCTCTTCCGCAGGCCCGTCGAGACCAATATGGGGACCTTGAGTTAAGCTTTCAAGAATCGCCCCATTTGAAACCGGCTCGGCGCTGTGCCGGGATGCGGTTACGATTTGGTAACCTCCGACAGCCGGACCAAAGCATGCCGCCAACACCGCCCGCAGCCGCCCTCACGATCCGCGCCGTCAGGGCGGTCGGCGTCGAAGTGCCGATGACCTACACGCTCGGCACCAGCCGCGGGCGCATCACCAAGGCGCCGTTGCTGCTGATCGACGTCGAGACCGAGGAGGGCGTCACCGGGCGCTCCTACTTATGGTCGTATTTCCGCCAGGCCATGCCGGCGATCGCCAGCATCCTCCACGCTATCGAGGAGCGCACCAAGGGTGAGCGTGTCGCGCCGGAGAAGCTCTGGGAGCAACTGTCGGAGCGCTTCGCGCTGATCGGCGTGCAGGGCATCGTGCGGATGGCGATGGCGGGCTTCGACGTCGCGTGCTGGGACGCGCTTGCGGTTGCCGGCGGCGTGCCGCTGGCGAGGCTGGTCGGCGCGGAGCCGCGGTCGATCCCGGCCTATAACTCTTGCGGCCTGGGATTGATGGCGCCCGGCGATGTCGCCGACGAGGCCGAGAAGCTTCTGGCCAACGGATTTCGCGCCGTGAAGCTGCGGCTCGGCTATCCGACTTTGCGCGAAGACCTCGCGGCGGTGCACGCCGTGAAGCAGCGCATCCCTGCCGGGGTCGCGGTGATGGTCGACTACAATCAGGCGCTCGGCGCCGACGAGGCGCTGGTGCGCGGCCGTGCGCTCGATCGCGAAGGCATTGCCTGGCTCGAAGAGCCGATCCGCCACGACGACTACGCCGGTGCTGCGATGCTCAAGCGCGAGCTCGATGTGCCGATCCAGATCGGCGAGAACTTTTCGCTGATCGCCGGGATGCAGGCGGCGCTCGATGCCGACGCCTGCGATCTGGTGATGCCAGATCTCGAGCGGATCGGCGGTGTGACCGGCTGGCTGCGCGCCGCCGAGTTTGCCGCCAAGCGCAATATCAAGATGTCGTCGCACCTTTATTCGGAGGCGAGCGCGCATCTGCTTGCCGCCACGCCGACCTGTCATTTCCTGGAATACGTCGACTGGGCCGACAAGGTGTTGCAGGAGCCGTTGCGCATCGTCGACGGCCACGCGGTGGTTTCCGGCCAGCCCGGCAGCGGCGTGGTGTGGGACGTGAAGGCGGTGGAGCGGTACCGGGTGTGAGAGATAGTCGGGACTATTTCTCCGTCATGCCCGGCCTTGTGCCGGGCATCCATGTCTTGCTTGGTCTGCACACTAAGACGTGGATGGCCGGGACAAGCCCGGCCATGACGGCGGTGAGAGCGAGGGCTATCCCACCCGGGCGATCTGCTTCATTTCATGCAGCACGAAGTTGCCGACACGCTTGGCGCGGTTGCGGAAGACGCGCAGCGGACCTTCATCGACGAAATACGTGTGCAGGATGCTGTCGCGGGTCTTCACCTCGGCTCCGACCGGGTCGGCCGAGTGCCAGGTGTTGTCGCCGACCGCAAAGGCGTAGCCACTATTGGGCGAGAACGGCATCTGCGTCGCCTTGTTGAGCGTGCCGTCGGGGTTCTTGCCGTGGAAGATCGTGCCGATGTGCTTGGTCGTGTCGTCGGGCGGCAAATAGAATTGGACGGTGATGCCCTTCCATTGCGTGTCGGTATGCGGCGTGATGCGGTAGTTTGGCACGTCGCGCGTCAGCACCGGAATCGGAAACATGCCGATGTCTTGATGCTCGTCACCGAACCGCCGCTTCAGTCCCGGCGCGAGGCGGCGCATGAATGCTTCTTTCACGTCCTTCGAGCACAGCGCGCGGCCGACCAGATCCCACACGGTGTGCTTCTCGCTCGGCAGGCTGCGGATGTACTCGGGGAACAGGTCGATCTTCACGCGGGTCGAGCTGCCGTCGGCCTGGATGTTGCCCTTGTTGCGTCCGGGCAGCGCGCGGTACTCGGCCGGCGCCGGAAACTTCCCCAGCATTTCGGCGTAGATGTCGTCCGGGAACACCCGCTCGAAGCGCAGATGGAAGAACGGCTCGTCGTAAGCCTGGGCGTTGTCGATCGAGCCGACGATGTATTTCGTCAGGCTGGCGAGCGCTTGGCGGTCCGTGGCCATGCTTCAATCCATCGGTTTGCTGAGCCGGAGAGGGAATACCCCCCACCTGCCGTGCGGGCAAGAGGATCATGCCCCCGGGGGCCAATCCGTACTTTGGAACCTATTTGAGCTTGAACAGCTTTTTCGCGTTGGTCCGGCCGATCTTGAGCCGGTCATCCTCGCTGATGGTGGCGGCGTCGAACCAGATCGCGGCGTGGTCGATGTTCTCGAACGGCCAGTCGGTCGAGAACATGATCCGGTCGGAGCCGATCTCCAGCATGGTGTTGATCAGCGCCTGGGTGCGGAAATTCCCGGACGTGGTGATGTGGAAATTGTCCTGGAAGTATTCGCCGATCTTCCGCTTGGCCGGATAGTTGTGCCGGTTCGGAATCCAGGCGTTGCAATTGTCGACCCGCCACATGCTGAACGGCAGGCCTTCGCCCATGTGGCCCAGCACGATCTGGATTTTCGGATATTTGTCGAACAGGCCGGAGCCCATCAGCCGCAGCGCATGCACGGCGGTCTCTTGGCCGAACGCCCAGCTCGGCCCCATCAGCCACGAATGACCCTCGTAGATCTTGGAATGGATCGGCAGCGGGTTTCGTGGATGCAGATAGAACGGCACGTCGAGGCTTTCGAGCACGCCCCAGAAATCCCAGAACTGCGGCATGTCGTAGTAGACGATGTTGTTCGGGTCGTTGACCTGCGAGAAACCGTTGACCAGCGCGCCGACAAACCCAAGATCCTTCACGCAGCGCTGAAGCTCTCGGGTGGCGAGATCGGGGTCCTGCAGCGGCAACGCGGCGAATCCCTGGAAGCGGTCCGGCCGCTTGGCGATCTGCTCGGCGAGGTAATCGTTGGCCTTGATCGCGATCTCATTGGCGCGCTTCGGATCGGGGATGGCCTGGACCGTGGGCGCGTTGAGCGACAGGATCATGGTTTCGATGCCGTGCTCGTCCATCAGGCGGATGCGCCGGCCGTGCAGGTCCATCACGCGGTCCTTGACCTCGGCCCACACGTCGTCGGGAAAAAATCCTCGGGAATCGAGCAGCGTTTCGTCGATCGCGAAATGCTCTTCGAGCGCGATTTTGCCTTTCATCGGTCCTCCCGGTGTTGTGTTGCGCTGATGCTATGACGGGTCAGGCGAAAAAGCGAAAGGTGGCTTATCGCAGACGCTTCGCTGCAAACGCTCGACCGGAGGCCGTCTTCATATAGCGTTCAAACGCCACCGCGTGGTCTTTGTCGGAAAACGCGACGTAGGTGATAAGGCGCCAGGGTTTGTATTTGGTGGTGTGCAAGGAACGGCCGGCGTTGTGCGCCTTCAGACGTTCCCGCAGGTCATTGGTCAGCCCGACATAGGTCTGTTCGGGGTGATCGATGCTTTCAAGTAGATAAACATAGTGCATGGGACCAGAGCTTATTCGGTCCAGCCCGCCTTCGCCCTACCGGGCTACGTCGGGCAACCTTCGCGCTTCCCGATATCCAGTTTGCCGAACCTTCCTGCGCGAAGGCTGGCTTGCCAGCCGTAGCCGCGAAGCGGCGAAGGCTGGTGGAGCCAGGCGGGATCGAACCGCCGACCTCCTGAATGCCATTCAGGCGCTCTCCCAGCTGAGCTATGGCCCCGAACCATGATGACCGGCAGGTTGGGCCCCGCCGGGACGGCCCTGATATAGATCAGGGCCGGTCTCAAGTCTCCTATTCATCCTCGTGCGCTTCACCGATGATATCGGTGACGTCGTCGTCGCCTTCTTCCTGCTCTTCGATGAAGGCGGCGTCGTCGAGGGTCTCGTCGGCTTCGATTTCCACGTCGTCGCCGTCCGGCGCATCCGGATCGCCGACCTTCTTGCCCGAGGCCTCGGCATCGGCGTCCTCGAGCGAGACGAACTCGGCGTCCTTGCTCTCGGCTGCCTCGTCCTCCGCTTCCTTGGCGCGCGCGGCCAATGCTGCGGCGGACGCCGCGGCTGCGGCGGCTGCGGCGGCAGCATCAGGCCGGCCGCGCGACGTCGGCGGCGGTGCGATCGGGACAACCTGACCGGTATACGGTGAGATCACCGGATCCTTGCCTAGGTCGTAGAACTTGCGGCCTGTCTCAGGACAGATACGCTTCGTGCCGAGCTCAGATTTTGCCACGGTCGGAATCCTTGGGACATCCGGGAAGCCAAAAAAGTGGGGTTTCCCTTGGCCGCTGGCAAGGCCGCTGTCAATAGCGTCTCGCCGGAGCGTGTCCCTCATGCTAGGACCCAGCGCCTCATCAATGCTCTTGCAGGAACCTTTGCCGTGAGCCACTCCGCGCCCGCTTTGCCGCTGACCGCCCGCCGCGCCGGCGCGCTGACTGGCCGCGTGCGGGTGCCTGGCGACAAGTCGATCTCGCAGCGTTCGTTGATTCTGGGCGCCATGGCGGTTGGTGAAACCAAGATCATGGGCCTGCTGGAAGGCGAAGATGTTTTCAACACCGGCAAGGTGATGCAGGCGCTCGGCGCCAGCGTGGAGCGAATCGGCGAGGGTGCCTGGCGCGTGCTGGGTGTGGGCGTCGGAGGATTCGCCCAGCCGTCCGCGCCACTCTACTTCGGCAATTCCGGCACCGGATGCCGCCTGGTCATGGGCGCGGTTGCCGGCTGCCCGATCCAGGCGGTGTTCGACGGGGACGCCAGCCTGCGCACACGGCCGATGCGGCGCATCCTCGACCCATTGGAGCTCATGGGCGCGCGCACCAGTGACGGTGCCGAGGGCGGCCGGCTGCCGGTGACGGTGCACGGCGCGGTCGACCCGATGCCGATCGAATACGAGTCGCCAGTGCCGTCGGCGCAGGTCAAGTCGGCGGTGCTGCTGGCGGGACTGGCAGCGCCCGGCGCGACCACGGTGATCGAGAACGAGGCCACCCGCGACCACACCGAGAAGATGCTGGCGCATTTCGGAGCCAAGTTGAAGATTTCCGCGCACGGCGACCACGGCCGGCGCATCACCTTGGAGGGTCAGCCGGAGCTCGAAGCCGCGCCCGTAACGGTGCCGGCCGACCCGTCATCCGCCGCGTTCCCGATGGTGGCGGCGCTGATCGCGCCCGGTTCGGAGGTGATCCTCGACGGCGTGATGACCAATCCGCTGCGCGCCGGTCTGCTGACCTGCCTGCGTGAGATGGGGGCCTCGATCGAGGTGCTGGCGTCGCGCAACGAGGGCGGCGAGGACGTCGCCGACCTGCGCGTGCGCGCCTCGGCGCTCAAGGGCATCGACGTACCGGCCGCGCGCGCGCCCTCCATGATCGACGAATATCCGATCCTCGCGGTCGCGGCGTCGTTTGCCGAAGGCGTCACGCGGATGCGCGGCTTGAAGGAACTGCGCGTCAAGGAATCCGACCGGCTCGCGGGCACCGCCGAGATGCTGCGCGTCAACGGCGTCGCGGTCGAGATCGAGGGCGACGACCTGATCGTGCACGGCAAGGGCCGCGCCGCCGGTGGCGGGCTGGTCGCCACCCACATGGACCATCGCATCGCCATGGCGGCGCTGGTGTTCGGCGTCGCAACCGAACAGCCGGTGCGGGTCGACGACATGGGCTTCATCGCCACCAGCTTTCCCGGATTTGTCGATATGATGCGGTCGCTTGGCGCCGACCTTTCATGATCATCGCCATCGATGGACCGGCTGCGTCCGGCAAGGGCACGCTCGGCAAGCGCCTCGCCGCTCATTACAAGCTGCGGCATCTCGACACCGGCCTGCTGTACCGCGCGGTGGCCAAGGCGCTGCTCGACGCCGGCCATCCGCCCAGCGACCGCGCGCGCGCGATCGCGGCGGCGCAGGCGATCGACCCGGCACGCTTCGACGAGGCCGCGCTCAAGCAATACGAGGTCGGCGAAGCCGCCTCCGTGGTCTCCGCGATCCCCGAGGTGCGCGCCGCGCTGTTCAATCTGCAGCAGGAGTTCGCCGCAGCGCCCCCCGGCGCTGTACTGGACGGCCGCGATATCGGCACGGTGATCTGCCCCAACGCCGAGGTGAAGATCTTCGTCACCGCCTCGGCCGAACAGCGGGCGAGGCGGCGGACCCTCGAACTCCAGGGCCGGGGCGAGCGCGCCGACGAGGCCGCGGTGCTCGCCGACATCCTGGCGCGGGACCAGCGCGACCGGTCGCGGGCGGCCGCCCCCCTGCTGCAAGCGGCGGATGCGCACTTGCTGGATACGACACATTTGGATATAGACGCGGCGTTCCGGGCTGCCGTTGCCATCGTTGAGGCCGCTCGAGCGGGTTGAGGGTGCGTATGCCCTCGATTTTGGGCCAAAACCCTCGCTTTGCCGCGGAATCATGCGGCTTCCCGGACATCAACATGTCCCGACCGTTCGGATGATCGGGCCGGACCGCCGGAGCCCTCCCTTTGGGGAGGCTCCTGTGGCGCCAAGGATCGCGGGGTCCTTGGCCCGAACGGATTTTGGGGCGGAGCTTAACTCGAGCCGCCGGTCGTCCCGTCAGGAGATTACATGGCCACTGCTGCTGCTGCCGCGCCGTCGCGCGAAGATTTCGCCCAGATGCTCGAAGAGTCCTTCGCAGCGGGCGCGCCCCAGGAAGGGGCAGTCGTTAAGGGTATCGTTGTCGGCATCGAAAAAGACATGGCCGTCATCGACGTCGGAGCGAAGACCGAAGGCCGCGTCGCGATTCGCGAATTCCAGGGCCCCGGCCGCCAGAACGAAATCAAGATCGGCGACACCGTCGAGGTCTATCTCGAACGCGTCGAGAACGCGCTCGGCGAGGCTGTCCTGTCACGCGACAAGGCGCGCCGCGAGGAGAGCTGGGGCAAGCTCGAAACGGCGTTCAAGAACAACGAAAAGGTCACCGGCGTCATCTTCAACCAGGTCAAGGGCGGCTTCACCGTCGATCTGGATGGAGCGGTGGCGTTCCTGCCGCGCTCGCAGGTCGACATCCGGCCGATCCGCGACGTCACCCCGCTGATGAACGTCAATCAGCCGTTCCAGATTCTGAAGATGGATCGCCGCCGCGGCAACATCGTGGTGTCGCGCCGCACCGTGCTGGAAGAGACCCGCGCCGAGCAGCGCCAGGAGCTGGTGCAGAACCTCGAAGAGGGTCAGGTCATCGACGGCGTGGTCAAGAACATCACCGACTACGGTGCGTTCGTGGACCTCGGCGGCATCGACGGCCTGCTGCACGTCACCGACATCGCATGGCGGCGCGTCAATCACCCGACCGAGGTGCTCAACATCGGGCAGTCGGTGAAGGTGAAGATCATCAAGATCAACCACGAGACTCACCGCATCTCGCTCGGCATGAAGCAATTGCTCGACGATCCGTGGCAGGGCATCGAGGCCAAGTTCCCGGTCGGCACCCGCTTCAAGGGCCGCGTCACCAACATCACCGACTACGGCGCATTCGTCGAACTGGAGCCGGGCATCGAAGGCCTGATCCACGTTTCCGAAATGTCGTGGACCAAGAAGAACGTGCACCCCGGCAAGATCGTCTCCACCTCGCAAGAGGTCGAGGTTCAGATCCTCGAAGTCGATCCGGTCAAGCGGCGCATTTCGCTCGGTCTCAAGCAGACCATGCGCAACCCGTGGGAGGTCTTCGTCGAGAAGTATCCGCCGGGCAGCAACGTCGAAGGCGAGGTCAAGAACAAGACCGAGTTCGGCCTGTTCCTCGGGCTCGACGGCGACGTGGACGGCATGGTCCACCTCTCCGATCTCGACTGGAAGCGTCCGGGCGAGCAGGTCATCGAGGAGTTCAAGAAGGGCGACAAGGTCCAGGCGCAAGTGCTCGACGTCGATGTCGAGAAGGAGCGCATCTCCTTGGGCATCAAGCAGCTCCAGGGCGATCCGATGGACACTGCTGCCGCCGGCGATCTGAAGAAGAACGCCGTCGTCACCACCGAGGTGCTCGAGGTGAAGGAGTCCGGCATCGACGTGAAGATCGTCGACACCGATCTCGTCGCCTTCATCAAGCGATCGGAACTGGCTCGCGACCGCAACGATCAGCGTTCCGACCGCTTCCAGGTCGGCCAGAAGGTCGACGCCCGCGTCACCCTGTTCGACCGTCGTGCCTCGAAGGTGCAACTGTCGATCAAGGCGCTCGAAATGCACGAAGAGAAGGAGGCCATCGCGCAATACGGCTCCTCCGACTCCGGCGCGACGCTGGGCGACATCCTCGGCACTGCGCTCAAGCGCAAGGGCGAGGAAGCCGACAAGGAGTAATCGCCAATCGATTTGGCGTGAAATACGACCCCCGGGCTAACCCCCGGGGGTTTCATTTTTCCGGCACAATGTTCCGGCTGGTGCGTGACCGGTGCGACTTTCGGGCCGTACCGGCATCGGCATTCGCGCTAAGATCGCCGAGAACGGCTACACTACAGTTCGAATCAAACTCGAAGGACCAACACCATGTCGCTCGATGCGGATCACATCGTCGATCGCCGCCGTATGCGGCGCAAGTTGACGTTCTGGCGCGTCGTTACCGTGCTGGTTGCCATTGTCGCCGTGGTTGGCGCCGCTTTCGTCCTGACCAAGGGGCCGTCGGATCTCGTGGCCGGCCCGGGTGGGTCGATCGCGCGCGTCCAGATCGAGGGGCTGATCCGCGCCAACCGGCAACGCAGCGAGGCGCTCGAACAGCTCGGAAAATCCAGCGCCAAGGCCGTGATCGTGCATATCAACAGCCCGGGCGGCACCGTCGCAGGCTCCGAGCAGCTCCATGACTCGCTGCTCAAGCTCAAGGGCCAGAAGCCGCTGGTGGTGGTGATCGACGGGCTGGCGGCGTCGGGCGGCTATATCGCGGCGATGGCGTCGGACCACATCGTGGCGCAGCAAAGCTCCATCGTCGGCTCGATCGGCGTGATCTTCCAATATCCGAACGTCGGCGAGCTGCTGAAGACCATCGGCGTCAAGGTCGAGGAGGTGAAGTCCTCCCCGCTCAAGGCCGCGCCCAGCGGCTACGAACCCACGAGCCCGGAGGCGCGTGCGGCGCTCGAGGCGCTGGTGATGGATTCCTATGGCTGGTTCAAGGGCATGGTCGCCGACCGCCGCAAGCTGGAAGGCGGGGCGCTGGACAAGGTTTCCGACGGCCGGGTGTTCTCCGGCCGGCAGGCCCTGGAGCTGAAGCTGGTCGACGCGCTCGGCCACGAGGAGACCGCCCTCGATTGGCTCGCCAAAACCAGCAGCATCGATCCGAAAACGCCGGTCCGCGACTATCGGCTGCAGCCACGGTTCAGCGACCTGCCGTTCCTGCACGTCGCGGCGGTCGGCCTGTTCGATGCGATCGGCCTGACGGCGTTCGCCAGGCGGCTGGAGGACTGGGGCATGCTGCAGGCGGTCGAGCGACTGAACCTTGACGGTCTGTTGGCGCTTTGGCACCCTCCGGCTTCCAATTGATGCTGCGGGCATTTTCGGCCTGAGCGGGGGCGGCGAAAGATGATCAAGTCCGAGCTTGTCCAGCGCATTTCCGCGGCCAATCCGCACCTGTATCAGCGCGACGTCGAAAACATCGTCAACGCCATCCTCAACGAGATCACCGGCGCGCTCGCCCGCGGCGATCGCGTCGAGCTGCGCGGGTTCGGTGCGTTCTCGGTAAAGAACCGGCCGGCCCGCACCGGCCGCAATCCGCGAACCGGCGCGCATGTTTCGGTGTCGCAGAAGTCCGTGCCGTTCTTCAAGACCGGCAAGGAGATGCGCGAGCGGCTCAACAAGGACGGCACCGGCGCTGCGTAGTCTGCTGGCGTGTTGTGCGCGCAATTTGCCGTCATGGCCGGGCTTGTCCCGGCCATCCACGTCTTTAGGATCGAAATACTTCTCCAAGACGTGGATGCCCGGCACAAAGCCGGGCATGGCGAGTAAGAGACCTGATCGATGCTCCGTAAGATCATCACCGCGCTGATCCTGGTTCCGATCGCCCTTGCGATCATCATGTTCGCGGTGGCGAACCGGCAGATCATCACGGTGACGTTCGATCCGTTCGATTCCACCAATCCGGCCTTCGCGCTCACCATGCCGCTGTTCATGCTGGTGTTCGTGCTGGTCGGGCTTGGCGTGCTGATCGGTGGCGCCGCCGCCTGGCTGCGGCAGCACAAGTGGCGCACCCGCGCCCGCCGCGCGGAAGCCGAGGCTCGGCAACTGCGTGACGAGTTTGCCGCCCAGCGCGCCCGGCCGGTCCTGTCGCCGACCGCGGAATCGCCGCCGGTCATCATTCCGCCGGCGGCGTAGCGCATGATCCCGAAAAGTGGGAACCGGCTTTCGGATAAGATCATGCGCACGGGCATAAAGTGAGAGTGATCACCGAAACCGATATCGCCCGCGTGCTCACTCATGAGGCGCTGGTCGACGCGCTCGACGCGGCGTTCCGCGCCGACATCACCGTGCCGGACAAGATCATCCATTTCATCCCGCAGCCCTCAGGCGGCGAGGCCAAGGCCATCCTGATGCCGGCCTGGAGCAATGCCGGCGAGCGCTTCATCGGCTGCAAGCTCATCAATGTGTTTCCCGAGAACAACAAGATCGGAAAGCCGTCCGTGCTGGGCAGCTACGTGCTGATGTCGGGCGACACCGGAGAGCCGCTGGCGGCCATGGACGGCGCAGCGCTCACCGCGTGGCGCACCGCCGCTGCTTCCGCGCTTGCGGCGCGCTATCTGGCGCGCGAGGACGCCTCGCATCTGCTGATGGTCGGCGCCGGCGTGCTCGCGCCACATCTCATTCGCGCGCATTCGGCGGTGCGTCCGATCAAGCAGGTGACGCTGTGGAACCGCACGCGCTCGCGCGCGGTCGCGACCGCGTTTGCGCTCTCCGCCGCCGGCATCGAGCCGGTCATTGCCGACGATCTCGAAACCGCGGTGCGTGGGGCCGACATCGTGTCGTGCGCGACGCTGTCGAGCGCGCCGCTGGTGCACGGCGCCTGGCTCAAGAAAGGCGCGCATCTCGACCTGGTCGGCGCCTTCACGCTGAAGACCCGCGAGGCCGACGACGAAGCGATCCGCCGCGCCCGGGTCTATGTCGATTCCCGCGCCGCCGCTCCCAAGGGTTCCGGCGACATCGCCATCCCGCTTCGGAAGAAGGTCATCGGCCTGAAGGATATCCAGGGCGACCTGTTCGAGCTCTGCCGGGGAACCGTGAAGGGTCGCAGGCGCAAGGACGAGATCACGCTGTTCAAGTCCACCGGCGTGGCCATCGAGGACTTGGCCGCCGCGATGCTGGTGTGGAAGCGGGTTAACGCGGCATAGCGTGGTCTTCCGGGGGCCCCCGCGGCCTTTTGGGTGACGGATCGAAGCCGCCGGTGTAGAAGAGCGCCAAAAGCGGAACCCATGTCCCTTCTCGTCAAAATTTGCGGTCTCAAGACCCCCGACGCGCTCGACGCGGCGCTGGATGCCGGCGCCGACATGGTCGGTTTCGTGTTTTTTCCGCCGTCGCCGCGCAACCTGGGGGCCGAGGCCGCCCGCGCGCTGGGCGAACAGGTGCGGGGCCGTGCCCGGAAGGTGGCACTGTCGGTCGATGCCACCGATACGGAGCTCGCCCTCGCCATCGAGGCGCTCAAGCCGGACATGCTGCAGCTTCACGGCAAGGAAACACCCGAGCGCGTCGCGGTGGTGCGCACGCGCTTCGGATTGCCGGTGATGAAGGCGCTGCCGATCGAGCAGAAATCCGACCTTTCGCCGGTCCGGCTCTACGCCAATGTCGCCGACCGCATCCTGTTCGACGCGCGTGCGCCGCGCGAGGCCACCCGGCCGGGCGGGCTCGGCAAGGCGTTCGACTGGCGGCTGCTGGAAGACCTCGACCTGCCGGTGCCGTTCATGCTGTCGGGCGGACTGGATGCCGGCAATATCGCTGAGGCGCTGCGGATCACGCGCGCGCCGTCGGTCGATGTCTCGTCGGGCGTCGAGCGCGCACCGGGTGAGAAAGACCCGGACAAGATCTACGCCTTCGTGCGTGCGGCGCGCGACGCCGAACGCAAGCTTGCCGCATCGAAAATTCCGAGCCGCGTATGACCGTCCAGCAACCCAATTCCTTCCGCACCGGTCCCGATGAGCGCGGGCACTTCGGCAACTACGGCGGGCGCTTCGTCGCCGAGACGCTGATGCCGAACATCCTGGCGCTGGAGCAGGCCTACGCCGCGGCCAAGGCCGATCCGGCGTTCCAGCGGGAGATGGACGGCCACCTGAAGAACTACGTCGGCCGGCCGTCGCCGCTGTATTTCGCCGAGCGTATGACCGCCCACTTCGGCGGCGCGAAAATCTACTTCAAGCGCGAGGACCTCAACCACACCGGCGCGCACAAGGTGAACAACGTGCTGGGCCAGATCATGCTGGCCAAGCGCATGGGCAAGCCGCGGGTGATCGCCGAGACCGGCGCCGGCATGCACGGCGTTGCGACTGCGACGCTGTGCGCGAAATTCGGACTCGACTGCATTGTCTACATGGGCGCGGTCGATGTCGGCCGGCAGCAGCCGAACGTGCAGCGCATGCATGCGCTCGGCGCAAAAGTGGTTCCGGTGGAATCCGGTGCGCGCACGCTCAAGGATGCGATGAACGAGGCGCTGCGCGACTGGGTCACCAACGTCGCCGACACGTTCTACTGCATCGGCACGGTGGCGGGCCCGCATCCCTATCCGATGATGGTGCGCGACTTCCAGTCGATCATCGGGTTCGAGACCCGCGAGCAGATGCTGGAAGCCGAGGGCCGCCTGCCGGATTCGCTGATCGCCTGCATCGGCGGCGGCTCCAACGCCATGGGCCTGTTCCATCCATTTCTCGACGAGCGGCAAATCGAAATCTACGGCGTCGAGGCGGCCGGTCATGGCCTCAAGAGCGGCAAGCACGCGGCGTCGATCGCCGGCGGCCGTCCCGGCGTGCTGCACGGCAACCGCACTTATCTTCTGATGAACTCGGACGGCCAGATCGAGGAGGCGCATTCGATCTCCGCCGGTCTCGACTATCCGGGCATCGGACCGGAGCACGCCTGGCTCAACGATCTGGGCCGCATCAAATTCCTGTCCGCGACCGACAAGGAGGCGCTGGCGGCCTTCCAGCTTTGCAGCCGGCTCGAAGGCATCATCCCGGCGCTCGAACCGTGTCACGCGCTGGCGAAGATCGCGCAGCTCGCGCCGAAGAAACCGAAGGATCACCTGATGGTGCTCAATCTCTCCGGCCGCGGCGACAAGGACCTCGCCAGCGTCGCGGAGCACCTCGGAGGCAAGCTCTGATGTGGGGGCCGTTTGCCTGGTGGAACGGTCTCGGCCGGCAGAAGCGCGTCGGCTGGCTGATCATCGCCGTATCGGTGTTCTACATCCTGTATTTCCTCAAGGGCCGGCTGTTCACAGCCGGCGACCCGATCGCGCGCAAGGAATGGGTCTATTTTTTCCTGTCGTTTGCGGGCGTGATGCTGGGAACGATCAACGTGCGCATGGCCGAGATGCGAGAGCGCCGGCAGGGCCTGCTCCCGCTCGGCGACCCGAACCGGCACCCGAAGAAATGACCACACGCATCGACACACGTTTCGCGGACCTCAAGCGCGAAGGCCGCGCCGGTCTCGTCACCTTCATCATGGCGGGCGATCCCGATCCGAAAACCTCGCTCGCGATCGTCAAGGCGCTGCCCAAGGCCGGCGCCGACGTGATCGAGATCGGCATGCCGTTCACCGATCCGATGGCCGACGGACCGGCGATCCAGGCGGCAGGCTTGCGCGCGCTCAACGCCGGCCAGGACATGAAGAAGACGCTCGATCTGGTGCGCGCGTTCCGCAAGGACGACGCCGCGACCCCGATCGTGCTGATGGGCTACTACAATCCGATCTACATCTACGGCGTGCCGCGCTTCCTCAAAGACGCCAAATCCGTGGGCGTCGACGGCCTCATCATCGTCGACCTCCCGCCCGAGGAGGACGACGAGCTCTGCCTGCCGGCGCTGAAGGCGGGATTGAACTTCATCCGCCTCGCGACGCCAACGACCGACGACAAGCGGCTCCCGGCGGTGCTCGCGAACACCTCGGGCTTCGTCTATTACGTCTCGATCACGGGTATCACCGGCGCCGCCGCGCCCGACGCTGCCAAGGTCGGGCCGGCGGTCGCCCGCATCAAGCGCCACACCAAGCTTCCCGTGGCGGTCGGCTTCGGCGTCCGCACTGCGCAGCAGGTGCGCGCCCTCGCGGCCGGCGCGGAGGCTGTGGTGGTGGGCTCTGCGCTGGTCAGCGTCGTGAAGGACAGCCTCGACAAGACCGGCAAGGCGACGGCGAAAACCGTGAAGGCGGTGGCCGGATTGGTTAGCGAATTGGCAACCGGCGTGCGTGGGGGCAAGCGTGGGCCGAAGTAAGCCACATACTCGCTGTCATGCCCGGGCTTGACCCGGGCATCCATGAGACGGTGCAGCGAGGACTGATCGTACGAAGGGTGTTCCGCGAAAGACCGTTTGGATTGCCGGGTCAAGCCCGGCAATGACAACCGCGAGCGATGGCTTGGTCCTTCATGCCATTGCCATTATATGGTCGTAGACGCGGGTGGCTGGACAGGTCCGGCCATGACGGAGCTAACCGATGAACTGGATCTCCAACGTCGTCCGGCCGAAGATTCGCAGCATCCTCAATCGCCGCGAGTCGCCGGAAAACCTTTGGATCAAGTGCCCGGAGTCGGGCCAGCTCGTGTTTTTCAAGGATGTCGAGTCCAACCAGTTCGTCATTCCCGGCTCGAACTACCACATGCGCATGGGCGCGGTGGCGCGGCTGAAATCGATGTTCGACGGAGAGACCTGGCTCGACATCGCGGTGCCGGAAGTCTCCGTTGACCCACTCAAGTTCCGTGACGAGCGCCGCTACGTCGACCGGCTGAAGGATGCCCGCACCAAGACCGGGCAGAACGACGCGATCAAGCTCGGCCTGGGCAAGCTCGACGGCCTGCCGGTCACGATCGCCGTGCAGGATTTCGACTTCATGGGCGGCTCGCTCGGCATGGCGGCGGGCGAGGCGGTGATCGCCGGCCTGGAAACCGCGGTCGATCGCGGCACGCCGTTCATCATGTTCGCGGCGTCGGGCGGCGCGCGCATGCAGGAGGGCATCCTCTCGCTCATGCAGTTGCCGCGCACCACTGTCGCGGTGCAGATGCTGCGTGACGCCAAGCGGCCCTACATCGTGGTGCTGACCAATCCGACCACCGGCGGCGTCACCGCGTCCTATGCGATGCTCGGTGACGTGCACATCGCCGAGCCGGGCGCGCTGGTCGGGTTCGCCGGTCCGCGCGTCATCGAGCAGACCATTCGCGAGAAACTGCCGGAGGGATTCCAGAAGGCGGAGTATCTGCGCGACCACGGCATGGTCGACATGGTGGTGCATCGTCACCAGCTCCGCTCCACGCTCGCCAATCTGTGCCGTGTCCTGACCAGGGCTCCCGCGGTCACGTTGCGCAACAGCCTGCCGCCGCCGGCTCCCGCCGCCGTGCCGCCGCCCGCCGCGATGCCCGCGCAGGCCTGAACGCACGGCGCGACGGGCGCCAGATGTCATGAGCGAATACGACGCCATCATCGCGCGCCTGCTGACGCTGCACCCCAAGCGCATCGACCTGTCGCTCGACCGCATGTGGCGCATCCTCGATACGCTCGGCCATCCGCAGCGCCGCGTGCCGCCGGTGATCCACGTCGCCGGGACCAACGGCAAGGGCTCGGTGATCGCCTTCATGCGCGCCATGCTGGAGGCGGCGGGCCGCAGCGCGCATGTCTACACCTCGCCGCATCTGGTGCGGTTCAACGAACGGTTCCGGCTCGGCGCGCCGGGCGGCGGCACGCTGGTTTCAGACCGCGAGCTCGCCGATGTGCTGACCGAAGTCGAGCGCGTCAATGGCGGCGAGCCGATCACCGTATTCGAGATCGAAACCGCGGCGGCGTTCCTGCTGTATTCGCGCCATCCCGCGGATGTGCTGCTGCTGGAAGTCGGTCTGGGCGGACGGCTGGACGCCACCAATGTGATCGAGACGCCGCTCGCCAGCGTCATCACGTCGGTGTCGATGGATCATCTCGAATTCCTCGGCGACACCATCGAGAAGATTGCCGGAGAGAAAGCTGCGATCCTGCGCAAGGGTGTGCCGGCGGTTACCGCGCCGCAGTCCGATGCGGTGCTGGCGGTGATCGAGCGCCAGGCGAAGGCAGTCCGTGCCCCGCTCAAGGTCGCGGGCGAGCACTGGAACGTGCATGGCGAGCGCGGCCGGCTGGTCTATCAGGATGACGACGGCCTGCTCGACCTGCCGTCGCCCAAGCTCAACGGCCGGCACCAGTTCGACAATGCCGGCACCGCGATCGCCGCGTTGCGCGCCGCGGGCGCGAAGCTCCCGATCTCCGCGTTCGAGGCTGGCGTCGTGAAGGCCGAGTGGCCGGCGCGGTTGCAGCACCTGTCGCACGGCACGCTCAAGGCGCTGACGCCGGAAGGCAGCGAGTTGTGGCTCGACGGCGGTCACAATGCTGAAGGCGGCCGTGCGGTGGCGGCGGCGCTCGGCGATCTGGAGGAGCGCGTGCCGCGTCCGCTGGTGCTGATCCTCGGCATGCTTGCCACCAAGGATTGCGAAGGCTTCCTGCGAAACTTCGCCGGCCTGGCGCGCCGCGTCATCGCGGTTCCGATCCCGCGCCAGGAGAAAAGTCTTCCGGCCGATATCGTCGCCGATGCCGCGCGCGCGGTCGGGATTCCGGCGGAAAGCCGCGACACGCTGCAAGCCGCGCTCGCCGCGGTCGCGCGGCTCGATCTGTATCCGGCGCCGCGCATCCTGATGACCGGGTCGCTCTACCTCGCGGGCGAAGTGCTGGCGCTCAACGGCACGCCGCCGGTCTAGAAGGCGCGGCTCGTGTTCGGAGCTTCTCTCTCACCCCGTCAAGCCCGGCCATGACGGCGAGGGAGCGAATCCTCACAAATATTCCACGCCAGCCGACGTGACGAAGCTTAGAGCTATTGTACTTTACATCCTCTGCTCGACGGGACATTGGAGCCGGGGGCGCATCAAGCCACGCGGGATCCAACATGAGCGGCGTATTCGTTCAGTCGGCACTCATCCTGCTTCGAGAAGGTCTCGAAGCGATTCTGGTGATCGCAGCGCTCGCAGCCTATCTCAACAAGGCCGGCGCGCAGTCGCGTTTGCCGGCGCTGTACATAGGCGCGGTTGCGGCGATCGGCGCGAGCTTCGTCGCGGCCTGGGCATTCTTCGTCTTCAACAACGGCGACCACAACGATCTCCTCGAAGGCGTGGTGATGCTGGTGGCTGCGGGATTGATGCTTTACGTCAGCGGCTGGCTGTTCATCCGTCAGGACCCGCGCGCCTGGCAGGCGATGCTCAAGGCGCAGGCCGACGCCGCGCTGTCGCAGCGCACCGCCTTCGCCATCGCCGCGCTGGCATTCCTCGCGGTGTTCCGCGAGGGCGCCGAGACCGTGCTGTTCGTTCATGCGCTGGCCAAGACCGCGGGCGGCTACAGCGGCGAATTGATCTTCGGCCTGATGGCCGCGGCGCTCGCGCTGGCCGTGCTGTTCTTCGTGATCGATCGGGTGGCGAAGCGGCTGCCGCTGCGGCCGCTGTTCCTCATCACCTCGGCGTTCCTGTTCCTGATGGCGCTGAAGTTCATCGGCGCGGCGTTGCAGGAATTCCAGGAGCAGCAGTTCGTCGGCTATACGGAATTCGCGGGCAGCCGCTTCCTGGATACGATCGGATTCAATCCGACGCTTGAGGCGGTGGCGGTGCAGCTCGCCGTGATCGTTCTCGCCGTCGGCAGCGCCATCGTGCTGGAGCGCCGCAGCCGGCAGACGGCGGTGGAAGCGCCGAGCGCTCAGTCATAGAGTTGACGCGCCACCTCTCCCCGTCATGCCCGGCCTTGTGCCGGGCATCCACGCCTTGCTTTGGCTCGAAGTAAGACGTGAATGGCCGTGACAAGCACGGCCATGACGGCGATAGGTCGGTCACTTCAGGAGCGTTTCGGCCGGCCTTCGGAAAAATATTGCCTCTTGCTCCCTGTCATCATCCGCGAAAGCGGATGATCCAGTCTTCTTGAATTTGAGCTTGTTTTCTGGATGCCCCGCTTTCGCGAGGCATGACAAGGCCGGGGAGCGTCAGGTGGACGCGTTGATCCACTGCTCCAGCTTCTGCTTCGGGGCGGCGCCGACCTGGCGCGAGGCCAGTTCGCCGTTCTTGAAGATCATCAGCGTCGGGATCGACATGATGCCGTACTTCGAGGCAGTCGCCGGGCTCTCGTCGACGTTGAGCTTGACGATCTTCACCTTGGCGCCCATCGCGGCCGAAATCTCTTCCAGCGCCGGCGCGATCATGCGGCAGGGGCCGCACCACTC
>CAMDFO010000011.1 GCA_945897515.1 Rhodoplanes serenus
GGGCGCGGTCACCTCGGCGATCACGAAATGCCAGGTGCCGACGAGCCTATCCTTCAAGCTTTTCTGCTGCGCCGCCGCCTCGCCCGCCAGTCCGGGTAACAAAAGCGCTGCGAGCGCGAGCGTCGCGACCAATGTGATGCGTTTCATGCCGACCTCCCCAGGTGCATTTCTGGAATGATACGGCGCGCCGAGCCGGTCCGCCATCCGCGTTACGGCCGTCCCACGCAGATAATGCCGTGAACACGCGCCACCCCAAACCGGAAGGGATGCGGCCCGCCAACCCGCTGCGTCGCCGCGCTTCGCTTCCTACAGCCTCCTCTTGTAATAATTCGTCGCCGACCCGCGGTTCGCGCCCACGTCCGGATTGGTATGGCGAAGCTCGTTATCCGTCAGCGTCTCGATCAGCCGGGTCTGCGAGATGCCCTCCCAGTTCGCGAACGTGCTGTTCACGATCTTGTAGGTGACCGTCTTCTTGGCCTCGTCCACGGTGTAGCTGCCGAACAGCGCGATGCTGCCCCGCACGATTCCGGCATACTCCTCCGGGGTGGCGGCGAGCCGGTTGTTGTTGGCGATCTTCGGCACCTCGCTGGCGATATGGGTCTGCATGAAATGGCCGTCGGCCGTGAAGATCAACATGCCGCGCGGCTTCGGGCCGAACGGGAACGACTTCTTGCCGTCGGGCGCGGTGATCTCGGCGATCACGAAATGCCAGGTGCCGACCATCTGGTCCTTGAGGCTTTTCTGCTGCGCGGCTGCTCCGCCGCTTGCGACCGCGAGCATCAGCGCGGCGGCACATATCGATAGGCGTTTCATGATGTCCTCCCCGGATGGACTTTTTTCCGATGGCATTTGAAACGAGCGCCAAGCATGAAGCAAGCCGCAAGAAAGACGTTGGCGAAGACCTGCCGTGAACGTGCTTCAGGCAAATGCGAAGATCGCGTGACGCGACCACGACGACGATGCGTCGGCTTGATTGGCGTCACGGAAGAATAACCGGCGTGCAGCCCGCCCGCCATGCAAACTGCAAGCGCGAACGGGCAAGCCGCTGCGCGCTAGTTCGCTCCGATCTTGAGCTCCCGCACCAGCCGCTCGTATTTCACCGAGTCGGCCTGCGCCACCTTCAGCAGATCGGCGGGCGAACCGCCGACCGGCTCCATCGAGCCCCGGGTGAAGGTCGCCTCCATGGCGGGATCGGACAGCGCCTTCTGCATTTCGGCGTTGAGCCGCGTCACGATCGCCGGCGGCGTGCCCTTCGGCACGAACGCCGCGTACCACGCCTCGAGGATCAGGCCCTTGTAGCCCGCGTCCTCAAGCGTAGGAATCTCCGGCAGCACCTTGGCGCGCTTGGCCGAGCACTGCGCCAGCAGACGCAGGTTGCCCGCCTTGTAATGCGGCACCAGCGCGGTCGGCCCGAGCCAGGCGAGTTTGACGTGCCCCGCGATCAGATCGTTGATTGCCTGGCCCGCGCCGCGATACGGCACATGGTCGAGCCCGAGCCCGGTTTCCTTCTTGAACCATTCGCCGACGATATGCTGGTTCGAGCCGACGCCCGATGTCGCAAAGCCCACACCCGGCTTCGCCTTGACGAGCGCGATCAGCTCCTGGATCGTGTTGACGCCGAGCGAGGGATGCGCAGCCAGAACCTGCGGCTGCCATGCCAGGTTGATCACCGGCACCAGCTCCTTGGTGTAGTCGTAGGCAAGCTTCAAAATGTGCGGCGCGCTCGCCGCGTTGTCGTTGGTGATCAGCACGGTGTAACCGTCCGGCGGGCTCCGCATTGCGGTGTCCATGCCGACCGTTCCGCCCGCGCCGGTGCGGTTCTCCACCACCACCTGCTGTCCGATGTTGCGCGTGACGTGTTCGCCGACCGTGCGCGCGATGAAATCGATGCCGCCGCCCGGCGCCAGCGGCACGATGAACTTCACCGGCCGGTTCGGCCATCCGGCCTCCTGCGCGAACGCCGCAAACGGCGCGCTGCTTCCCAGCGCCAGTCCCGCGGCCGCCGTGTTCTTGATGAATTGCCGCCGCCCGATCCTGCTCATTGTCATTTCCACCCTGAGTGCTTTCATTGTTTTATAGGTCGATACACGCAAGCGTAGCACGGCCTCGCCGCCCAACGGAATGGTGCGCCTGTCACACCTGCCCACCCGCTATGGCGGCGTCTGTTCTGCTAAACTTGCGGCCTCGTGCGTGCGTCAGCTCGCTCCGATCTTGAGCTCCCGCACCAGCCGCTCGTATTTCGCCGAGTCGGCCCGCGCCTGCGCGCCGAAATCATCAGGCGTGCCGCCGGCCGCTTCCATCGATCCTCGTGTGAGGCTTTCGATCATGGCGGGGTCGACCAGAGACTTCGCCATCTCGGTATTGAGGCGCGCGATGATCGCGGCTGGCGTGCCCTTCGGCACAAATGCGCCGTACCAGGATTCGAGGATCAGGCCCTTGAAGCCCGCTTCCTCGAGCGTCGGGATTTCCGCGATGTAAGGCGCACGCTTCGCCGAGGATTGCCCGAGTATGCGCAGCGTGCCGGCCTTGTAGTGCGGCACGGTCGCGGTCGGCCCAAGCAGCGCAACCTTCACGTGGCCGGCGAGCAGATCGTTGATCGCCTGACCGGCGCCGCGATAGGGAACGTGATTGAGTGCGAGCCCGGTCTCGCGCTTGAACCATTCGCCGAGGATGTGCTGGTTCGATCCGACGCCCGACGTGGCATAGCCGGCACCCGGATTGGCCTTCACGTGATCGACCAGGGCCTTGACCGTGTTGACGCCCAGCGAGGGGTGCGCGCACATGACGGTCGGCTGACGCGCCAGGAATATCACCGGCGTCAGCTCCTGGGTGTAGTCGTAGGACATCTTCATGACGTGCGGCGTGCTTGCCACGTTGTCGTTGGTGAGCAGCACGGTATAGCCGTCGGGCGGGCTCTTCATCGCCAAATCCATGCCGATGCTGCCGCCCGCGCCGGTGCGGTTCTCCACCACCACCTGCTGGCCGATGTTGCGCGAGATGTATTCGCCGACCGCGCGCGCGACGAAGTCGAGGCCGCCGCCTGGCGCAAGCGGCACGATGAATTTCACCGGCCGGTTCGGGTAGGCCTCCTGCGCCAGCGCCGCGAACGGCACGCCAAGCAGACCGCCGCCTCCCATCGCCGCTCCTGCTACAGCGGCACTCTTGATGAAATTTCGTCGCCCGAGCTTGATCATTTCGTCACCCCAGGTGCTGTTCGAGTTGGTTTGCGTTGTTTGCGTCTTCCTGTCCGATGGCTGCTTATTGTGGTGTGAGTCCGGCAAGCTTCGCGGCGTCCCGTGTCCGCTCGAACTCGCCCTTGATGTAGTCGCCGAAGCCCTTCGACGTCTGCAGCGCATCGGGCACCAATTCGGCGCCGGATTTGACCAGCTTGTCCTGCACCGACTTGTCCGCCAGCGCCTTGATCAGCGCCTTCTCCAGCGTTGCGATGATATCGGGCGGAGTCTTCGCGGGCGCCAGGATACCGACGTAGCTCGCAGCGATGAAATCCTTGACGCCGCCCTCGATCATGGTTGGCACATCGGGCGCCAGCGCCGAGCGTGTGGCGGATGCCACCGTGAGAATACGGACCTTGCCCTGATTGTGGTGCGGCAGCGCGGTCGCCATTTCGGTCATCGCGCCGTTGATGTTGCCAGCCAGCATGTCGGGAACGAGCGCGCCGCCGCCGCGATACGGCACGTGCGTGAAGTTCGCGCCGGTCTGAGCATTGAATCGCGCCAACGTCATGTGGGTCGCGCTGCCGGCGCCGGCGGTGCCGATGGTAACCGGTTTTTGTTTCGACATTGCGATCAGCTCGGGCAGCGTCCTCACCGGTACCGACTGGTGCACCACGATCGAATGCGGCGCGAGGTTGGCGAGCCCGATGGCGACGAAATCCTTGAGCGGGTCGTAGCTGAGCTTGGCCTGCACGAACGGGTTGACGGTGAGCGGTCCATTGGACCCGGTGAACAGCGTGTAGCCGTCGGGCGCAGCACGCGCCGCCAACTCCGCCCCGAGGCTGCCGCCGGCGCCGGTGCGGTATTCGACCACGATCGGCTGCCCGAGCGCCTGCGACATGCCCTCGCCAGACAACCGCGCCACGAAGTCGGCGTTGCCGCCCGCCGCAAACGGCACAATCAGGCGGATCGAGCGGTCCGGATAGGCCGCGAATGCGCGTCGCGGCAGCAGCGACAGCAGCGGCGTGGTTGCGAGCGTGGTCAACAATGCGCGGCGCGACAGCAACATGGAAACTTCCTCCCGACCTGCCGGTCCGCCGATTGGAATGCTTCTGAATGAGCGGCCGACCGGGCATCGAAGGGTATTCCGCCCTACTCCGTCAATGCAACACATCGTCCCGGCTCGCGCTAGGAACGGAGGCGGCAATCCTCCGCGTTCCGACAGGTTTTCCGGCGGGCGGCTCTCGCAAAGCACGCCAGGGCGGCTCCGGGCTCAAGTCAGGCGACACGCGATAAAGCGACGCGCGGCGATCCTCAAATTGACCGCTCCAGACTGCCGCCGTATCGTCTGCATCAATCTGGGAGGATCAAGGACAATGAATAAACCAACGCTGACGGTCGCCGCTGCCTGCCTGCTCGCCGCCGGTGCCCTTTCGTCGGCATCCGCGCAGGAATATCCGACGCAAACCATCAAGATGATCAGTTCGTTCGGCGCCGGCGGCGGCTCCGACATCATCGGCCGCATCCTCGCGCAACGGATGCAGGAGAAGCTCGGGCAGAACGTGATCGTCGAGAACCGGCCGGGCGCGGGCGGCGTGCTCGGCAACGAACTGGTCGCCAACGCGCCGAAGGATGGCTACACCCTCGGCGTTCAGACCGCCGGGCAGATCATCGCTTCGGTCATCACCAAGAACATGCGCTACGACGCGGTGAACGCTTTCGACTGGGTCGGACAGATCGCAACCGCGGGTCTGTTCATCGTGGTCCGAAATGACTCCCCGCACACCGACATCAAGTCTCTGGTCGCATTCGCCAAGGCGAACCCGGGAAAGGTCGTTTTCGGCAGCCCGGGCTTTGCCGCGACCCAGCACCTGGCCGGCGAATTGTTCAAGCAGACTGCCGGCATCGAAATGCTGCACGTGCCCTACCGCACGTCGCCCGAGGTCCTGGCAGCGCTGCTGTCGAAAAACGTCGATGTCGTAATCGACACGATCACAGCCTTGCTGGGCCAAGTGCAGTCCGGCCAGGTCCGCGCGCTCGCCGTGACAGGCAAGGAGCGGTTCCCGACCACGCCGCAAATCCCACCGGCCGCGGATTCGGGTGTGGTTCCGGGTTACGACGTCAACACCTGGTACGGGTTGTACGGGCCGAAGGGCATGCCGCCCGCGGTCATCGCCAAGCTGAACAGGACGCTCAACGAGATGCTTCTCGAAGCACCGATCCGCGAGCGCCTGGGCAAGATCGGCGCCGTGGTGAAGGGCTCGACGCCCCAGGAGTTCGCGCAATTCATGGCTTCCGAGCGAACCAAATGGGGTTCAGTGCGTGAGAAGGCGGGAATAGAGCAAAAATAGCAAAAGGAGCGTTGCGATGATCACACGCCGCAGGTTGATCGCCACGTCCGCCGCCGCCGCGCTGGCGCCGGCCGTTCTCACACGCAGCGCCGGCGCCCAGGCGAACTATCCGACGAAGGCGGTGCGGCTGATCGTGCCGTTTCCGCCCGGCGGCGGCACCGACAACGTCGGCCGCATTCTCAGCGCGCGGCTGTCCGAGGTCTGGGGTCAGCAGATGGTTATCGAGAACCGCGGCGGCGCGGGCAGCAATCTCGGCAACAAAGTGGTCGCGCGCGCGAATCCGGACGGCTACACCGTGCTGTTTGCCGCGTTCCCGCTCGCGACCAACAAGTTCATCTATCCGACGATCCCCTACGACCCGATCGCCGATTTCGCGCCAATCTCGCTGATCGGTACCTTTCCCAACATCCTGGTGGTGCCAAACACGTCGCCGGTGAAGTCGGTCGCTGACCTCATCGCGTTCGCCAAGGCCAACCGCGGGGACATCACCTACGGGTCGTCCGGCATCGGCACCTCGCCACATCTGAACGGCGAATTGTTCTCGCGCATGGTGGGGGTCGAGATGACGCACATCCCCTATCGCGGCGCAGGCCCCGCGATCATCGATATCATCGGCGGCCGGCTGACCTTCATATTCAACACGTCCGGCTCGCTGATGCCGCATGTGCAGGCAGGCCGCCTGCGGGCATTGGCCGTCAGCTCGGGCAAGCGATTCTCCGCCGAGCCCTCGATTCCGACGGTGGCTGAATCCGGAGTGCCGGGCTTCGACGTTGTGTCCTGGTACGCATTGTTCGCCCCGGCCAAGGCGCCGCCCGCGATCGTGGCGAAATTGAACGCCGACGCGGTCGCAGTGATGCGCGAACCGGAGGTTCGTCAACGGCTGGAGGGCCTGGGGCTCGAGGTGGCGGCATCGACGCAGGCGGAGCTGGGGGCGTTCCTGCGGGCCGAAATGGCCAAATGGGAGCCAGTCATCAAGGCGGCGGGCATCGTCGCGAAATGAGACGATGCCCGCCGTGCGATCTCGGAGCTAGTCGGCGAACTGGCCCGCTGCCTTGATGATCGGCGCCCAGCGGTCGATCTCGCTCAGCAGCGTGCGTTGTGCGGCTTCCGGCGTGGCGCGGTCCTCGCTCATCGGCTCGGTGCTGATGGTGTTGAAGCGTGCGATCAGTTCCCGGTCCTTGAGCGCGGCCTTGAGCGCCCCGGAAAGCTTCTGGACGATGGCCGGCGGCGTCCCCTTCGGAGCGAAGATGCCGTGCCAGACGCTGAGCTCGAAACCCTTGAGACCGGCCTCGTCGGCGGTCGGCACGTCGGGTAGCGGCTTCAGCCTCACCTTCGTGGTGACCGCGTAGGCCTTGACCTGCTTACCCAGGATCGGACCGGTCGTGTTGGTCGCCTGGTCGCAAGCCATGTCGATCTGCTTGCCGATCAGGTCGTTCATCACGGGCGCGGTGCCGCGATACGGAACGGTCGTAAGCGACAGCTTGGTTTCCGACATGAAAAGCATGCCGCAAAGATGCGCCGCGGAGCCGACGCCGGCATTGCCGATGGTCGTCTTTTCCCGGCTCTTTAGATAGGGGATCAGATCCTTCAGCGTGTTTGGCTCGAAATCGCTGCGCGCGATGATCGTCATCGGCGCATCGGTGATGAGCCCGACCGGCGCGAACGCCTCGCGCGTGTTGTAGGGAAGCTGGCGGTAGAGCGTAGCGGCCGTCGAGAGGCCGACATGGTAGATCAGCAGCGTATAGCCGTCGGGCGCGGCGCGCACGACGCGGCCGGTGCCGATGGTGCCGCCGGCGCCGCCGACGTTCTCGATCAGGATCTGCTGCCCAAGCAGCTTCGACATCGACTGTGCGGTGACGCGCGCGATCGTGTCGGTCGGGCCGCCCGCAGCGGCCGGAACGACGATCGTGATCGGCCTGGTTGGGTAGTCCTGGGCAACAGCGGGGCCGGCAATGAATAAAAAGGCGGTCGCAAGCGGCAACAGGCGCATCGGAGTCCTCCCTTATTTCTTGAACCAACGTATTCCGCGAAAGCCCATTCCCACAACAGAGTTCTGTCGTGGGCAGGCGCCGCAAGAGACTCAAATTCCACACACGCCGCGGCGGCTGCTTCCCTAAAACTTCGGGGCCTCTATATTCATCCCGACGATATTTGGATCGTTCGACATCATCGGAACGCGCCATGCCCGCTTCCCGCCAGCTTCACTTCAACGCTTTCATGCGTCCTGCCAGCATTCATACCGGCGCGTGGCGTTATCCGGGCGCATGGCCGGACATGAACTTCAATTTCGCGCATATCAAACGCTGCATCCAGACGCTGGAGGCCGCGAAGTTCGATGCGTTCTTCATGGCCGATCATATGGCCGTGCTGAACATGCCGATGGATGCGCTCAAGCGCAGCCACACCTCCACCTCGTTCGAGCCGTTCACGTTGCTGTCGGCGCTGTCGCAGGCGACAGAGCACATCGGCCTGGTCGCCACCGGATCGACCACGTTCGATGCGCCGTACCACATCGCCCGCCGCTTTGCCTCGCTCGACCACATCAGCGGCGGCCGCGCCGGCTGGAACATTGTCACAACCTCCAACCCGGACGCGGCGCTCAATTTCGGCATGGACGAGCACATGGAGCACGGCGAACGCTACAAGCGGGCGCGCGAGTTCTATGACGTGGTCACCGGTCTTTGGGACTCCTGGGCCGACGATGCGTTCGTCCGCGACGTCGAAAGCGGCGTGTTCTTCGATCCGGACAAGATGCACGTTCTCAATCACAAGGGCGAATACCTGTCGGTGCGAGGCCCGCTCAACATCGCCCGCCCGATCCAGGGCTGGCCGGTGATCGTGCAGGCCGGGGCCTCCGACGTCGGCCGCCAGCTCGCGGCGGAGACCGCCGAGATGGTGTTCACCGCACTACCGAACATGAAGGCCGGTCAGACGTTCTACGCCGACGTCAAGGGCCGGATGAAGAAGCTTGGCCGCAACCCGCAACACATGACGATCATGCCGGCATGTCTGGTCATGCTCGGTGAAACCGTCGACGAGGCAAAGCAGAAACGCGCGCTGCTCGACAGCAAGGTGAACTACGCCAACGCGATCGCCTCGCTCTCGATCGCACTCGGGCACGACGCTTCCAAATTCGATCCGGACAAGCCGCTGCCGGACGACATCCCCGAAAGCAACGCCTCCAAGAGTGGGCGCGAACGGGCGATTGGGCTGGGCAAGCGTGAGAACCTGACCGTCCGTCAGCTTGCGCAGCGGCTTGGCGGCTTTGGCGGGCTTGCGATGGTCGGCACCGCCAAAACCGTCGCCGACGAAATGGAGGAATGGCTGATGACCGAAGCCTCCGACGGCTTCACGCTGCAATTTCCCTATCTGCCGGGCGGGCTCGACGACTTCTGCCACCAGGTTATCCCCGAGCTCCAGCGCCGCGGCCTGTTCCGAAAGGAATATGAGGGCAAGACGCTGCGCGAGAACCTCGGTTTGCCCCGGCCGGAGAACCGGTTTTTCACCGGCCGCAGCCGAACTGCCGCCGAATGACGGATGGCATCATGAGCACGATCGAGAACTATCACGCCCACGTCTATTACGACCTCGCAGACCGTGAGCAGGCGCTCAAGCTCTGCACCGACGCCGGCCAAGCCTTCGGCGTTAAAATCGGGCGGATGCACGACAAGCCGGTCGGGCCGCACCCGCGCGGCAGTTGTCAGCTCACGATTGGCATCGAGCAATTTGCCACGGTCATCCCCTGGCTCATCGTAAACCGGCGCGGTCTTACGATTTTCACCCACGCCCAGACCGGCAACGCCCTGCGGGATCACACCGACCACGTGGTGTGGCTTGGGCCGTCCGAGACGCTGAAGCTATCGGCGCTAGGCTGAAGCCAGCCGCGGTCAACCGGCGCGGCCCAGCACGTTGCCGAGATCGTTGTACACCGTATGCAGATGCTGGGCCTGCGGATCGACCGTGCCCATCTCGATCACGAAGCCGTCGCCGATCACGCGATAGCCGAACGCCGTTTCAGGCGTATTCGGGGCCGTACCAGGCAAAGTGCACCGCATCGCGGTCGCCGGTCCGCACGCGCACGCGTTGCGCGGCGCTGAGCGCGGCAGGCAGATGAGGACGCGCGTCTACCGTTGCGCACGCGCCGAGACGAGATAGCAGGCGAACAGCGCCACCATCACCACGTCCACCGCGATGGCGATGCCGGCCTGCTGTCCGAGGTAGCGCGAGCCGTGCGCCAGGATCAGCCCGATGAAGGCGAGCTTGCTCAGGCCGGCCACCACAAGCACCAGCGGACGGACCGCCGCGTTGAACGCGCCGTAGATCAGCATCGCGCCGATGAGCGTGATCAGCACGCCCCAATTGCGCACTACGATGTCGGCGACCGGGCCTTCCAGCGTTTCGCCGAAGGTGGAGCGCAGCGCCTCCTGCGGAGCCAAAGCGGCATAGGCCATCGTGCAGGTCAGGGCGCCCGAAACCAGCATGATCCATTTGATGGACGAAGAGATCCAATTCATGGCTGCACGCACTCAACCGGCCCGGCCGCGCAACGCCGCAATTGTTTCCGCGGCCTCTTGCAGAACCTTGGCGTGATCGAGCGCCGTGAACTGGTTCTTGCGGCGCAGGATGCGCCCATCGACCACCACGGTGTCCACGTTGTTCGGCTGGGCCAGGAACACGATCGCATCGTACGGGTCGCCGACCGGCGCTATGTTGATGTCGGTGGTGCGAACCAGGATCAGGTCGGCGCGCTTGCCCGGCGCGAGCGAGCCGACCTTGTCGGCGATGCCGAGATCGCGGGCACCGTCGATGGTCGAAAGCTCGACCAGGCGCTTGGTGGTCACCCTCACCTTGCCGCCGAGGCGATGCAGATTCTGCGAATAGAGCAACCGCATCCCGACGAACAGATCGCAGTTGTAGGTCGTGACGTGGTCGATCGACAGCGAAGCCCTGACACCGGCCTCAAGCAACTCGCCGAGCTGGATCACGCCGGCGCTCACCGGGCGGCGTGACTCGCCGATCGGCGAAATCGAATAGCTCACGCCCTTTGCGGCCATGATGGCGCGGTCTTCCGGCGTCGTATTCAACGGATGCACGAACTGCACATTGCGGCCCAGCAGGCCAGCATCGTCCAGGAGCTTGGTCACGCGCGGACCGGAAGTATGCAGCGTGATCGGCAAGCCGAGCTCGCGCGCCCCGCCCCACTCCCGCTTCGCCATTTCGATCGTGACGGTGCCGCGCGTCGGGTTCGGATCGTTGCCAACGTTGCGCGAGCAGATGCCGAGCGTGATCATGCCGTCGCCGGGCAGGCCTTCGCGTTTGACCCTGGCGAGGTCAGCAAGGTCCATCGGCTGGTCGTTTCCAACACCGAGCGCCGTGCCATAGGCGAAGCGTCCGCGCATGCCGACGTCCTGCATCGCCTTGATCTCGGCGTCGGCATGAGCCGGGCTGCGGGTGTTGTGCGACCAGTTGTGCGTGGTGGTGATGCCGGCGCTGAGCGCTTCGGCAAGACCCAGCCGCACGCTGCGATAGCTGTCCACCGGCTGGTAGTGCGGTCCGAATTTCGCGGTGACCGGGAAATAGCCGAGACTGCCGACGTCGTTTCGCACCAGCGGCCGGAAGATGTTGGTCCAGTGGTGCCAGTGGGTGTCGACAAGGCCGGGCATGCAGATCATGCCGCGGCCGTCGATCACCTCTGCGCCAGGCGCCGCGATGTTTTGCCCGACAGCAACAATCGCGCCATTGCGGACATGCACGTCGCCGCTGGCGAGATCGCCGAGCGTAGCGTCCATGGTCAGAACGTTTGCGCCACGGATCACGAACTCACCCCGCGCCGGGAGTGCACCTGCACTGGATTGTGCCTGCGCACCCCGCGGCAGAATCATCGCCGCTGCCACCGCCGTCGACGCCGCCAGAATGGTGCGCCGATTGATGCCGTCCCGATGCATGATGGTCCTCCCCCGAGTTGAAACCAGCGTAACTGCGATTTCTTTTCGGCTCCATCCCCGATACGCTCTGCCCACTCTTGCCCCAAAGTCTTGCCCAAGTCTCAAGGACAGCAACCCGCATGAACCGCCTGCTCGAACTTCCAGCCGACAAGCTCACGCCCGAACAGACCACCGTATTCAACCAGCTCGTCGCCGGCCGCGGCCGCATACTCGGCCCGTACAAAATCTGGATTCACAGTCCGACCGTCGCGAGCGGCATGGAGCACATCGGCACCTTCCTCAACAACAACGGCTCGCTGTCCAAGCGCGAGGTCGAGATCGGCATCCTGGTGATCGCCCGGCATTGGAATGCCGACTACGTCCAGACCGCGCACATCCGCGAAGGCAAGCGCGTCGGCTTGTCGAACGAGATCGTCGATGCGCTGGTTGCGGGCAACAAGCCGCCGCTCACCGATCCGCACGAGCAAGGCGTGTACCGCTTCGCATCGGCGCTGGTCAGCGGAACCAAGTTATCAGACACCGATTTCGCCGAGATCGAAAAGGCGATCGGCCGCCCCGGCATCGCCGAGGTGCTGGTGCTGCTCGGCTACTACACCTCGGTGGCGCTCGGAATGAAGGTCCACGAGGTTCCGATTCCGCCGCAGGCTTGAACGAGGCTTCGACCCGATAGAGCTCAAGTCCATTCCGCGCTAGGCTGACATACGAGCCGGAAGGGGCAAAATGTCCGGCCGCCGGGGAGGACGCCATGAAATCCATGTGTCTGCGCCATGCTTTGCCGCTTGCCGCATTGCTTGTGGCCAGCGGGCTTCTGAGCACCGACGCCGCCGCACAGTCGCAGCCGCGCGCAATCCCAACCTTCGAGGTCGACCCCTCCTGGCCCAAGGTGCCGCCGCAGTCGAAGCTCGGCGATGCGTCGAGCTTCGCGATCGACGCGCAGGATAATGTTTGGCTGCTGCACCGCCCTTCGACGCTAAAACCCGATCAGGCCGCGATGGCTGCCAAGCCGGTCGTGGTGTTCGATGCAGCGGGCAATTTCGTCAAGGCTTGGGGCGGTCCCGGTACGGGCTACGACTGGCCGGAGCGCGAGCACGGCATCCACATCGACCAGAAGGGCAACGTCTGGATCGGCGGCAACAACTGCGCCGCGCTGGCGATATTCGGATTGAAGCCGGTCGCGGACGACGCGCTGCTGAAGTTCGCGCCGGACGGAAAATTCACGATGCAGATCGGCAAGAGCGACGGCAGCAAAGGCAACACCGACACCGGCAACGTGCATCGCGCCGCCGACGCCTGGGTCCACGCGCCGACCAACGAGGTGTTCGTGGCCGATGGCTACGGCAACACCCGCGTCGTCGTGTTCGACGCGGACACCGGCGCTTTCAAGCGCATGTGGGGCGCCTTCGGCAACAAGCCGGCGGGAGACGACAACTGCAAGGTCACGTCGCCGAAAACCTTTCCGGACGCAGGCGGCCCCGCGCATTTCAACATCGTCCATGCCATCCGCGTGGCGAAGGACGGCACGGTTTATGTGGCCGACCGCGAGAACCGTCGCGTGCAGACGTTCTCCAGCGACGGCAAATACCAGAAACAGTTGATCCGGACCGAGGCACCATTCGCCCGCAATCTCGCATTCTCCGCCGATCCCGAGCAGCAGTTCCTCTATGTCGGCGCCGGCAAGGGCATCGCAATCGTCGATCGCAAGACGCTTGAAGTGATCGGAGAAATCCAACCGCCCGGTATCATCGGAGCAGGCCACCAGATCGCGACCGACTCCAAGGGCAATCTCTACATCGCGCAGACCGCTCGAGGGATGCAGAAGCTGGTGTTCAAAGGACTGTCGCCGGCCACCGGCCGCTGACGAATCTCAAACTGGGAAGCAAACATGCCATCGGATATCGACCCGCAATCGGGAATGCGCCTGCCTTTGCCCAGGCGCGAGGATTTGGACGAATACGGAAAGAAGAATTACGACCGCGGCACGACGCCGGGCGCAACCATCATGGGTCTTCAGGGCCCGGCCGGCATCTCGCTCTACGCCAAGGGTGCGCCGCACCTGCAGGCGCTCAATCGCTACCTGCGGTTCGAGGCGGGGCTTGCTCCGCGCATCCGCGAGATCACCATTCTCACGACGGCGCGCGAGATGGACAGCCAGTTCGAATGGGCGGCTCACGAACCGGAAGCACTAAAGGAAGGTGTGCCGCAGAACGTCATCGAGGTCATCAAGCATCGCAGGAGCACCGAGGGACTCGATCAAGCCGACGCAGTCGTCATCGAGCTTGGCCGGCAGATCTGGCGCGATCACAAGGTCACGTCGCAGACCTTCGCCACCGCGAAGGGCATTTTCGGACCGAACATGCTGATCGATATCGTGATGTTGATGGGTAACTACGCCGGCACGGCAGCGCTGCTCGCCACCGTCGACATGCAACTGCACCCCCATCACAAGCCGCTGCTGCCGATGTCGTGATCGGCGGCCGGCCCTAGACGAGAGGGACGAACGGCGACGCGTGCGACCGAGCCGAGCCGCACGATCTCAATAATGGCGACAATCGGGCGTCATCGTTCAGGGTGCATTCAGCATAAATGGGGGAACCTGGGTCGAACAAAAACCGTTGGTTTGTCGAGCCAACATCTGCGTAGAGGTTGATGTCATGAGAAAAGCCCTGACTGTTGCCATCGCGGTCGCCAGCGTCGCCGCTGCCGCGGTTGCCAACCCGGCACCGGCGGACGCGCGAGGGCGGGGCGGCGCGATCGCTGCCGGCGTCATCGGCGGTCTTGCGCTTGGCGCGATCGCCGGCAGCGCGCTGGCCGGTCCGCGCTACTACGGTCCCGGTCCCTATTACGCCGCGGAGCCGTACGGCCCGCCGTGCCATTGGCGGCGCGAACGATTCTGGGACGGCTGGGGCTGGGTGTCTCGCCGGGTCCGCGTCTGCTACTGACGACCGGCGCAGGTCGCGAACCAGCTAGAAATGCAACCCGGCGTTATGCTCTGCGGACGCCGGGTTCGTATTGGGGGCGGTAGGAATTTCACCAAATTTCCGACAAATTGCGCAGCCTTAAATGTGGCGCCCGCAGGGGCGTCATTGATTTGAGATTTCCCGCGACCGGCGTCGGGCTGGCCGCATCGAGGAGCATCGAGATGAAAAAAGCCATCTTTGCCATCGTCGCGGCCGCGGCCATGGTGTTTGTATCGATTGCCTCGTCCAGCGATGCTGAAGCTCAGCGCCGCCGCGGCGGTCGCGGTGGGGCGGTCGCCGTCGGCATCATCGGCGGCATTGCCGCTGGCGCCATCATCGGCGGAGCGATTGCCAACTCGCGGCCGGCTTACGGCTATCCGCGCACGTACTACCCGGTTGCCGGCTACGAGCCCTATCCGGTCTACCGCGCGGCTCCGGCCTACGGCTGCCCCGGCGGTTACTGGGCGCGCCGCCCGGTTCGCGACCAGTGGGGTCAAGTGGTGGCCTACGGCCGGCCGCGCTTCTTCTGCCCGGCCTATTGATCACTCGACGCCGGCGAAGCTGGCTAATCCCGTTAAAGCCCGGCGGCACTTGGTGTCGCCGGGCTTTTCATTGATCGGTTGCCCGGATCAATTGCCCGACCTGCCTTGGATGTGATTGAGCACGGCTGCCGTCGGCCAGCAGTCCAGCTTCAGTCCGTTCGCTTTCTGGTAGGCGCCCAGCGCCGCGCGGGTCAGCATCCCGGCCTTGCCGTCGACCTTGTCCTTGTAGAGCCCGCGCTCGGTCAGCGTGCGCTGCATCGCCTCGACCTGTTCGGTCCGGAGCTGATTGTTCTTGCTCCAGCGCGTCTCGAACGGCCGCCCGTCCATGATGCGGTCGCTCAGGTGACCGACGAACAGAACGTAGAGGTCGGAGAAATTGTAGTCCTTGATGACGTAATAGTTCTTCGGCGTCAGGAAGGCCGGGCCGTAGGTGCCCTCAGGCAGCAGCAAGGAGGCTTCTTCCGTCAGTTCGTCGGCGGAGAGCTTGCGCCCGAACGCCGGCGCATATCCGCGCTTGAGCCATTCGCCGATCGGCGCCGTGTGTGCGGGCTGCCCGATCGTGCAATCCACATTCGCCGGAAGCCGCACCTCGTAGGCCCAGCGCTTGCCACGCTGCCAGCCTTTGGCGACGAGCTGGCCTGCCGCAGCGGCAAGTGAATCCGGGATCGAGCGCCAGATGTCGCGGCGGCCGTCGCCGTCGAAATCGACCGCGTGCTTGTAGAACTCCGACGGCAGGAATTGGGTGTGGCCCATCGCGCCCGCCCAGGAGCTGCGCATGTCCGCAAGCTTGACGTGGCCTTCCTGCAATATCTTCAACGCCAGCAGGAATTCCTGGCGGAACAACTCCTTGCGGCGGCCGGCGTAGGCCTGTGTCGCGAGCACGCGGACGGCGTTGTGCGGCAGCTTATGGCCGCCGTAAGCGGTCTCGCGGCCCCAGATCGCCAGGATGACAGAGGGCGGAACGCCGAAGCGCTGTTCGATGGCGGCAAGCGTCGCGCGGTGCTCGTCGAACAGCTTCTTGCCCTGCGCCGCGAGCCGCGCGATCGAGGTTTCGCGCACGTAGTCCGCCGGCGTCTGCACGAACTCGGCCTGCGCCGGCGGCGGCCGATCGGGCTTGCCGGGCAGCACGAGATCGGGAAGCGAGAGGTCGGGCGTAAGACCGCGAGTCGCGGCATCGAAGGTCTGGCGCGAGACGCCGAGCTTCTGCGCATCCGGCCACAGCGACTGCACGAAGCCCTGGAACGCCGCGTCGGTCTGCGCACGTGCAGGCTGCGGCGACAGAGCAGCCAGGACCACGAGCACCAGGGCCAACGGCTTGATCATCGCCCCATCAATGATGGCTTTTGGTGTAGGCCGATGCGCCGATGCGCTCGACGGCCGCGATGCCCAGCGCCGAGAGGATGAATAGCCCGTGGATGATGGTCTGCCACATCACGCCGGTCTCGGTGTAGGGCGAAGGGCTGGTCGGGCTGCCCAGCGTGCCGGCGTAGATGAACGTGCGCAGCAGATGGATCGACGATATGCCGATGATCGCCATCGCCAGCTTGATCTTGAGCACGCTCGCGTTGACGTGACTCAGCCATTCCGGCTGGTCGGGATGCTTCTCCAGCTCAAGCCGCGACACGAACGTCTCGTAGCCGCCGACGATCACCATGATCAGCAGGTTCGAGATCATCACCACGTCGATCAGGCCGAGCACCACCAGCATGATTTCCTGCTCGGTGAACTTCATGGCGCCGCCGACGAGGTGCCAGAGCTCCTTCAGGAACAGGATCACATAGACGCACTGGGCGACGATCAGACCGAGATAGAGCGGAAGCTGCAGCCAGCGCGAGCCGAAGATGATCTGCGGCAGGGGGCGCAGGCCCTTGAAGTCCTTGGGAGGAACCGGCGTATCGGCGGACATCGACATGGCGTTGATCCTCTGCGATGCGAACGTCCGCCGTTCGGCGGCATCGCTTTCATATAGATGATTCGTAGCGGCCGAACGACGCTCAACCGGCGCGCAGATGCCGGGCCACGGCAGCGCGGGCGCTGTCCGGAATCCTGCCAGAACGCGCCACCAATCCGAAACGAGGATCGGTCGCGGCAAGGCGGATTTTCAGCAGCGGCGCGTAAACGTCCGAGAAATAGAACGCCACCGCGTCGTCCGCGGTCGGGAACTCGATCAGGATCGCGCGGTCCGGCATGAACGATCCCGCTACCGGGGTCAGCTTGCCGGCGCGCGCCAGGAAGCGTCCGCCAAACCGCTTGATGACATCGGGAACTGCCGCGGCGTAAGGCTTGAACATTTCCATGTCGCGCATCAGATGCGCCGCGATCACGATGGCCTGCCCGGCGCCCGGCTCGTCGAAGCCTTCGACCGCGAACGCGCTGGCGACACCGACCGCCCTCGATTTCACGGCATCGAGCGCCGCCGCGTCCTCGACCCGCGCGATCAGCGGCGCGTCGAACGCCCACGGCTCCTCGAACGACAGCATCTCGCCTTCGGCGATGACGCGGCTCCCGACGCCGAGCGCGCCTGCGATGTCGTTGGAGGAGATGAGATAGTGCACGCTCGGCTCCTTACCTTGCGAATTTCTTGTACTTGATCCGGTGCGGGATCACCGAGTCCTGTCCGAGCCGCCGCATCTTGTCCTTCTCGTAGTCCTGGAAATTGCCCTCGAACCATTCGACGTGGCTGTCGCCCTCGAACGCCAGGATGTGGGTGGCGATGCGGTCGAGAAACCAGCGATCGTGGCTGATGATAACGGCGCAGCCGGCGAAATCCTCCAGCGCCTCTTCGAGAGCGCGCAGCGTGTCGACATCGAGGTCGTTGGTGGGTTCGTCGAGCAGCAGCACATTGGCGCCGGACTTGAGCATCTTGGCGAGGTGCACGCGGTTGCGCTCGCCACCGGACAGCGTTCCGACCTTCTTCTGCTGGTCGGCGCCCTTGAAGTTGAACGCCGAGCAATAGCCGCGCGAATTGACCTCGCGCTTGCCGAGCAGGATCTGGTCGGTGCCGCCGGAAATCTCTTCCCAGACGTTCTTTGAGCCGTCGAGCGAGTCGCGCGACTGGTCGACATAGCCGAGTTGCACCGACTCGCCGATCTTGATGGTGCCGGCGTCGGGCTTTTCCTGGTCGGTGATCATGCGGAACAGCGTGGTCTTGCCGGCGCCGTTGGGGCCGATGATACCGACGATGCCGCCGGGCGGCAGCTTGAAAGTGAGGTCGTCGATCAACAGGTTGTCGCCGTATGCTTTCTTGAGGCCCTCGAAGTCGACCACGTTGTCGCCGAGCCGCTCGGCCACCGGGATCACGATCTGCGCGGTCTGAGTCTGTCTGTCGGCGGCCTTCTTCAGCAGATCGTCGTAGCGCTGGTAACGCGCCTTCGATTTGGCCTGCCGGGCGCGCGGCGAAGAGGCGATCCATTCCGACTCGCGGGCCAGCGTGCGCTGGTGCGCGGCGTCCTCGCGGCCCTCCTGCTCCAGGCGCTTCTGTTTCTGCACCAGCCAGGAGGAATAGTTGCCCTCGTAGGGAATGCCCTTGCCGCGGTCGAGCTCGAGAATCCAGCTCGTGACATTGTCGAGGAAGTAGCGATCGTGGGTCACGATCAGGATGGCGCCCGGATAGTCGCGCAGATGGCCTTCCAGCCAGTTCACGCTTTCGGCGTCGAGATGGTTGGTCGGCTCGTCGAGCAGCAGCAGTTCGGGCTGCTCCAGCAGCAGCTTGCACAGCGCGACGCGGCGGCGCTCGCCGCCGGAGAGCTTGGTGACGTCGGCGTCGTCGGACGGGCAGCGAAGCGCGTCCATCGCCAGGTCGACCTGCGAATCGAGATCCCACAGGTTCTTGGAATCGATCTCGTCCTGCAGCTTCGCCATCTCGTCGGCGGTTTCGTCCGAGTAGTTGGCGGCGATCTCGTTGTAGCGGTCGACCAGCGCCTTCTTGCCGGCCACGCCCTCCATGACGTTCTCGCGGACCGTCTTGTCGGGATCGAGCTGCGGCTCCTGCTGCAGGTAGCCGACGCGGGCGCCCTCGGCGACCCAGCCTTCCCCGACATATTCGGTGTCGATGCCGGCCATGATCCGCAGCAGGGTCGATTTGCCCGAGCCGTTGACGCCGAGCACACCGATCTTGGCGTCGGGATAGAACGACAGGTTGATGTTTTCGAGCACCTTGCGGTTGCCCGGATAGGTCTTGGTCAGACCCCGCATGTGATAGATGAATTGGCGGCCGTTCATTGATGTCTGCGCTTATTTCGGGGGAGAGGTCGGCGTTGATGTAGCGAGCGGCGGGAGCAAGGGCAAGCCGCCGAGGCAGGCGTTCCAGCCCGCCCCGGTTCGATCCCAGGCTACAAGCTTCGCTACAGCGTGACGAAGGTCGCCGAAACCCAGCCGGGCTCCCCTTCATGCTCGATACCGAGCCAGCGGGTGTTGCCGTTCATCGCCTCGCGGAGCACCGAAACCTTGGTGCCAAGGGGCAGCGATCCCAGGACCGGAGCCTTGCCGCTGGCGGTCACCCGGATATTCAACCCGTCGGTGTTGACGACGCCCTTCTGAGCAGGCTTGGCCTTTGCCATCTTGACCACATCGGAAGGATCGTCGCCCCCGGTCATGGCCGCTATCTTGGCCTCGATGGCTTCCACCATCTCGGTCTTGACGACCTTCTTTCCAGGACAGGTCTTGCTGGTCTGCGGATCGTCGCGGTGAAAGTGCAGTCCACGGACGCCCTTTTGGAACGGGTCGGGTTGTAGCCCGGCCGCGATGTGCATTACTGCCAGTGCGTCGATCAGGTTGTCGCGAACCGGACCCTCGTACTTCTCGCTATCGAAATTTCCAACAGCTTCGACGCCCCAGGACACCGCATTGAACGACGCGGCATGCACGCCGCGCGCGTTTGGCGGCGACAGCACGCAGATGTTTTTTGGCGTCACGAAGAAATGGGGCCCCGCACTCCAGGCGGATTTTACGCCAGGCACGGCCGTTGCGTAATAGACCGCCAGATTCTTCATCCACTGCTCGTCCGTCACCGGCTTCGGTCGCGTCTGCCAGTTCTCCCAAGTTTTCAGGTCTGGCGCGCCGGTGTGGTGAACCGTGACGAACCGCGGACGCCACAGATTGAACGTCACGCTTTCAAGATATTCCAGGAAGTCCTGCGCATCGGCGAAACATCGCCCGACGATCGGGATAGCCATGATCGATCCCCCTTGCCCCCACGGTTCGGTGTGCCATGAGGCTCGCACAACTCACGCGATTATTCCAACCCCCACGAGCCCGGCGTTGAATGCGTTAACCATAAAAATAAACGACCCGGCCGGCCGGTGAACCGGTTCAAGGTCAGGGGATTAACCATTCAAGTTGGGGACGGGACATGCAAAGCGACATCGTCGAGATCGATCTGCGCCTCGCCGAAGCGTCAGAGCTCCTGGAGCACCAGCGCCGGATCATCGTTTTCCTGGACCAGGACGGCCATGCGCTCGATACCTCGATCCGTCTCCACTTCTGCATGCTGGGGCAGTTCAAGCGGATCGAGAACCACCGGCGCACGCTGTTCCGGCAGATCGAGGCCTAGCGTTCGGCGGTCCTACGGACGCGAACCGGAGCCAGGCAGACTTCGACCAAGTTCGGCACGCATGTCGGCCATCTCGGTCCGCAATTTCTGGATCTCCTGGAAGATCGGCCCGGTCTCCTCCTCAATCATCTTGCGTTCGGCATCGCGCTCGTCTTTTTCCGCCGCCGCGTTGATATCCTGCATGGCGTTGACCACCACGCCGATGAACAGGTTGAGCACCATGAAGGTGCAGATGATGATGTAGATGAAGAAGAAAATCCAAGCGTACGGAAACTTCTCCATCACCGGCTTGACCACGCCGTCGACCCACCCCTCCAGCGTCATCACCGTGAACAACGTGAACAGCGACGCGCCGAGCGAGCCGAACAGCGCCGGAAAATCCTCGCCGTACATCTTGGTCGCCATCACGGCGAACACATAATACAAAAGTCCGATCAGCAGCACGATCGAGCCCATGCCGGGCAGCGACGCGATCAGCCCCGCGACCACCCGCCTGAGCGCCGGCACCGCCGTGATCAGCCGCAGAATACGGAGCACACGCAGCGCGCGGAGCACCGAGAACTGCTCGCTCGCCGGCACCAGCGCTATTCCCACGACGAAAAAGTCGAACACACTCCACGGATCGCGGAAGAACGCCAACCGATGAACCGCGATGCGCGCCGCGAGTTCGGCGACGAACACCGCAAGGATGACGTGGTCCACGAATTCGAGGATGGGACCGAAACGGTCCATCACGGATTTGCTGGTTTCCAGGCCAAGGATGATGGCGTTGACGATGATGAGCGTCATCACCACGCGCTCGGTGAGCGGGTGGGACACGATTGTGCGAAGCCAGGCGATCACGGAAACCCCCAGGAGATCGTGACAGCGATCAAAACTGCCGACTGCCCAGTCGGATGGCCGGACTATAGGCCCGCCGCCTGACGCCAGCGCGACCGCCGGCCGATGCCCACGGGTTTATGTTTTTTGGCGCTCTCCGCCGGCCGAACCCTGAACCCGCGGGCGCCCGCCAGCGACCAATGGGCAAGCGATCGGCAATCACGTGCCGGCAAACCCGGGAGCGCATCATGGCGAGCCTTCTGCATCGTCTCCGGGACACGATCCACGGCCTGGCCCACCCCTACCGCCCCGAGCGCTACTACATGCGCGGACCTGGCCCGAAGTGGCAGGCGAAGCACGGTCTCGCCCGCACCTGATGGCGCCGCTCGGCGTGGCGTAGGAGGTCTGCCCGAAGCCCGCGTTCGCGGGCTGACGCCATTTCCCGCAAATACCGATGCTCTCTTGTCGCGGCTCGGCTAATGTGTGAAGCGGTTTGCAAGAAATCCCGGCTGTGCCGGGCCGAATTGACGTGAAAAGGGATAGGGAAAATGGCCGTTCGTGTTGCGATCCTCGACGATTATCAGAACGTCGCGCTCAAGCTCGCCGACTGGGGCAAGCTCGGCAAGGATGTCGAGGTCAAGGTGTTCAACGAGGCGGTCCGGCGCACCAACGAGGACACCATCCGCGACTGCAAGGGCTTCCAGGTCGTCTCGATGATGCGCGAGCGCACGCCGTTCCCGCGCAAGGTGATCGAAGCGCTGCCCGATCTGAAGCTGCTCATCACCACCGGCGCGCGCAACGCCTCGATCGATATGGCGGCCTGCGCCGAGCGCGGCGTCACGGTCTGCGGCACCACCAGTTACGGCAATCCGACCACCGGGATTGCGTTCGGATTGATGATCGAACTGACCCGCCGGATCGGCTGGGAGAACGCCCGCATGAAGGCCGGCGAGAAGTGGCAGGTCACGCTCGGCCGCGATCTCGAAGGCGACACGCTCGGCATTCTCGGACTCGGCAAGCTTGGCACCCGGGCCGCCGGCGTCGGCAAGGCATTCGGCATGAAGGTGATCGCCTGGAGCCAGAACCTCACGCCGGAAAAATGCAAGGAAGCCGGCGTCGAATACGTGTCTAAGCAGGATCTGTTCCGCCAGGCGGATTTCGTGTCGGTCCATCTTCAGCTCAGCGACCGCAGCCGCGGCCTGGTCACGGCCCAGGACCTCGGCGCGATGAAGAAGACCGCCTACATCATCAACACATCGCGCGGGCCGATCATCGACGAAACGGCGCTGATCGCCGCACTCAATAACAAGGCCATCGCGGGCGCCGGACTTGACGTTTTCGACGTCGAACCGCTGCCTACCGACCATCCATTTCGCCGCATGGATAACGTCGTGATAACGCCGCACCTTGGCTATGTCAGCCAGCAGAATTACGAGCGTTATTTCCCCGATATCGTCGAATGCATCCGGGGATGGATGGATGGGAAGCCGGTTCGGGTGGTTCCCAAGTAGCAAGGCCCCTACCCGAAACCGAAGGTTGTGCAACTTTGTGGTGTTTGTTTACCTTCCAAGCAGGAAACTCAGCCGAATCCGCCCTGTATTGCACCCCGCAGGCGACGCGAAGGTTACCATCCTAACGCGAAATAAACCGGTGGCCGCTAGTCAAACCATACCCAAACGTTTGATCGGCCACGGAAATGTTCCAAGTTTTCTCGTGCCTAACCACCGAGCATGACTGGCGCCTCGTCATGCTGGCGGGCTTGGTCAGCGTGCTTTCCAGCCTCGTTGCGATCATGCTGCTGCATCACGCTCGCGCCGCGAGCGGCCGTGTGCGCGCGATGTGGTTCGCCCTCGCCGGCATGGCGGCCGGTTGCGGCATGTGGGCCGCTCATTTCATAGCGTTGCTGGCCTATTCGCCGGGCGTCCCGCTCGCGTTCAACCTCGGCCTGACCGGGCTTTCGCTTGTCGCCGTCATGATCGTCGCCACCGTCGGCTTGACGTTCGCGGTGACCGGTCCGGCCCGTTGGGCGGCACCGGCGGGCGGCGCCATCGTCGGCTTGGGCATTGCGATGATGCATTACACCGGCATGTCGGCGATGGAATTGCCAGGCCAGGTCGCCTGGGCCACCGACCTGGTCGCAGCCTCGATCCTGCTGAGTTTGGCGTTCGGCGTCGCGGCCATGTCCGTTATGGCGCGTTGGACCGACCTGCGCGGCACACTCGGCGCCGCCACGCTGCTCTCGCTGTCGACCTGTGTGCATCATTTCACTGCAATGGGCGCGATCAACATCATTCCCGATCCGGAGCGAACGATCGCGCCATCATCGCTGTCCGAGCCGACGCTCGCCTTCGTGGTAGCGACCATTACGGTGGCCATCCTCGGCATGACGCTGGTCGGCTCGATCGCCGGCGGTCAACTCGCCGCCCGCAAGCGGCAGTTCGCGCAGGCACGACAACAGATCATCCAGGCATCCGAAGAAAAATTGCGCGAGAAGCACCTGCAACTGGACACCGCGCTCAACAACATGAGCCAGGGTCTTGTCATGTTCGACAAGGACCTTCGCCTCGCCGTGTGCAACCGGCGCTATCTCGAAATGTACCGCATGCCGCTCGACTTGGCGGAAGCGCGCCCGACCTTGCAGGAGGTCCTCGAGCAACACTATTCGCGGGGCATGTTCCATGGCAACCCGCGGGATTACGTCGACTCCATCCTCAAGGACGTCAAGACCGACCAAGCCGTGACCCGCACCGTGGAAACCGCCGACGGACGCATCGTCTCCATCGTGAACCGTCATTTGCCTGATGGCGGCCGCATTGCCACCCACGAGGACATCACCGAGCGTCACAAGCTCCATCAGGCCCACGCCCAGGCCGAAGCGCAATTGCGCGAGCAGAAGTTCCAGCTCGACGCAGCCCTGAACAACATGAGCCAGGGGCTCTGCATGTTCGACGCGGAGGGCCGGCTCCTGGTGAGCAACCGGCGCTTCATCGAGATGTACAAGCTGTCGACCGATGTGGTGAAGCCCGGCTGCACCTTCCTGGACTTTATGAAGCATCGCAAGGAGGTCGGCCTGCTGCAGGTCGACCCCGAAGAGCGCACGCGCGCGATCATCGAGAGCGTTGCCCAGGGTCGCACAGAAACCTGGATCATCCCGTCCGCCGACGGCCGCGTCACCCGCGCGTTTGATCAGCCGATGCCGGGCGGCGGCTGGGTCACGACGCATGAAGACATCACCGAGCAGCGCCAGGCGGAGGAGCAGGTCCGCGACCAGAAGCTGAAGCTCGACGCCGCGCTCGACAACATGTCCCAAGGCCTGGTGATGTTCGATCGGAACACCCGGCTGATCCTCGTCAACAAGCGCTACCTGGAGATGTACAATCTGTCCGCGGACCAAGTGACGCCGGGCACCACCTTCCTCGAACTGATGAAGCTTCGGAGGGCGGCAGGCCTTCTCGACGCGGACCCTGAGGAACACGCGAAAAAGATTCTCGCCAGCGTGGCGCAGGGCCGGACGGAAACCTGGATCATCCCGTCCACCGACGGCCGCATCACCCGCGCCCAGCATCAGCCGATGGCTGACGGCGGCTGGGTCACGACCCACGAAGACATCACCGAGCAGCGCCGGGCTGAGGAGCAGGTCCGCGACCAGAAGTTCCAGCTCGATACCGCGCTCGCCAACATGACCCACGGCCTGGTGATGTTCGACGGGAACACCCGGCTGATCCTCTGCAACAAGCGCTATCTGGAGATGTACGGGCTGTCGGCGGACCAAGTGAAGCCCGGCATCCTGCTGTGGGACCTGCTCACACTCCGCCAGGAGCAAGGTACGTTCTCACGCGACGCGCAAAGCTACATAGCGGAATTGAAGGAAGTCCTGGCCGCGGGCAAGAGCTTCTACCTGAATACCGAGCTATCCGACGGACGGGTCATCTCGGTCGCCAACCAGCCGATGCCCGGCGGCGGCTGGGTGTCCACCCACGAAGATATCACCGAAGGGCGCAGGGCCGACGAGCAGTTGCGCAAGCAGAAGCTCCAGCTCGATACCGCGCTCAACAACATGAGCCAGGGTCTGAATTTGTTCGACTCAGACGGGCGGCTGGTGGTCTGGAACGAGCGCTATCTCGAGATGTATCGCCTGTCGCCCGACCGGGTTAAAGCCGGCGCGACCGTTCGCGATCTCGTGCAGGCCCGCATCGAAGCCGGAACGTTCTTCGACACGGAACCGGACCAATACGTCGCCGAGCTCATGCGGACGATGCATCGGCGCGAACCTACCAACTCGACCAAGGATCTGCCGGACGGCCGCACCATCGTCATCATCGGGCGTCCGACGCCCGATAGCCACGGCTGGGTGGTGACGCACGAAGACATCACCGACCGCCGCCGCGCGGAAACCGAACGCGACCGCAGCCAGGCCTTCGCATCGACTGTGATCGAGAACGTCCCGGCCACCATCATCGTCAAGGACGCACGCGATCTGCGCTACGTGTTGATCAATCGCGCCGGCGAAAAATATTACAACATCACCCGCGAACAGATGATCGGGAAGACCGGCTACGACATTTTCCCGAAACGGCTTGCCGACATGATCGCAGGGCATGACGAGGACCTGCTGCGAACCGGCGAACCTATATTCATGGACGAGCACCCGTCCAAGACGCCGAGCGGCGAGGATCGCATCATCACAACGGTCCGGACCCCGATCCGCAATCCCAAGGGCGACATCCAGTACCTGCTCACGGTGGTCGAGGACCGCACCCATCGGCAGCGCGCCGAAGCCCAGATCGCGCACATGGCGCACCACGATTCGCTGACCGGCCTGCCCAACCGGGTGGCATTCATGGAGTGCCTCAACTCGACGATCGAGGCGGCGGCAAAGGGCGAAGAGTCGTTTGCGCTGCTGAGCCTCGACCTCGACCGCTTCAAGGAAATCAACGACGTGTTCGGCCATTCGGTCGGCGACGGACTGCTGCGCGAGATGTCGCGCCGCTTGCAGGAGGCCGTCGGCGGTGCATTCCTGGCACGGCTGGGCGGCGACGAATTCATGATTATTGCAACCGACGGCAAGCAGCCGGCCGCAGCCGAAGCGCTGGCGGACCGCCTGCTGGCGGCAGTGGCGGACGAGTTCACCATCGACGTGCAACGGCTGCGCAGCGGCTTGAGCATCGGCGTTGCAGTCTATCCGGTCGATGGCGGGGATGCCGAAACCCTGGTCGCCAATGCGGACGCGGCGCTCTACCGCTCCAAGGCGGAGGGCCGCGGCGCGTATCGGTTCTTCGAGGCCGGCATGGACGAGCGGCTGCGCGAGCGGCGCGTGCTCCAGCAGGAGCTGAGCCTGGCCGTCGAACGCGAAGAGCTCACCCTCAATTACCAGCCGCAGGCCAAGATTTCCGGCGACATCACCGGGTTCGAGGCGCTGGTGCGCTGGCGGCATCCGACGCGCGGCGTCATTTCCCCCGGCACGTTCATTCCGCTCGCCGAGGAAAGCGCCCTCATCGTCCCGCTGGGCGAATGGATCCTGCGCGAAGCGTGCCGGCAGGCCGCATCCTGGCCGAAGCCGCTCGGCATCGCGGTCAACCTATCGCCGGTGCAGTTCCGTCACGGCGACCTGGTGGCTCTGGTGCATTCGGTGCTGCTGGAAACCGGCCTCGCGCCGTCGCGGCTGGAGCTCGAAATCACCGAAGGCGTCCTGATCGGCGACTTCTCGCGGGCGGTGTCGATCCTGCGCCGGCTCAAGGGGCTCGGCGTGAAAATCGCGATGGACGACTTCGGCACCGGCTATTCCTCGCTGTCCTATCTGCAATCGTTCCCGTTCGACAAGATCAAGATCGACCAGGCTTTCATCTCCAATCTGGAAAGCAACGAACAGTCGGCGACGATCATTCGGGCCGTCATCGGCTTGGCGCGCGGTCTCAGCCTGCCGGTGATCGCCGAGGGCGTGGAGACCAAGGGTCAGCTCGCGTTCCTCGCCGCCGAAAAAAGCGACGAGGTCCAGGGTTATCTGATCGGCAAGCCGCGCCCGATCGAGGACTATGCCGAGCTGACCGGGCAGCCGAACAAGCGACCGAAGCTCGCGGCGGTCGCGAGCTGACCGCGGGCGCGGCCCTCAGGAGCGCCGCTTGCGGGCGCTCTTGGCTGCACCCTTGGATGCTCTCTTGGTCCTGAATGCGGGCGCATTCTCCAAAGACTGATCGCCTCTCGGCGGCCGATACTTGATCGGGCCGGGGAGCTTGTCGGGCGCCGGCGGCCGGGGCCGCCTGGTCTTTCGCTTTTTCATGCGCGCCCCCTGACTTCTGCCCTGCCGTGATTAAAGACAAAGCATGCCTGTTCGGTTCCGGCGATTTCGGTATTCTAGCCGGAGCCCGCCCGGAGACGGCAACGCCTTCCCTGCCACCCCTTCCCGATCAAGCCGTCCGCACACTTAGTCCAAGGAGCATATGACGATGGCCAGCTACCAACTCGTGACCTACCAATCCGACAAAGGCCCTCGCGCGGGCGTCGCCGTCGGCGACAAGCTGTTCGATGCGGCCGCGCTGACGCGCAACGCGCGTTACGTCACCATGCTCGACATCCTCAACGACTGGCAGAAGGCCAAGGCCGCCCTCAAGGCGGCATCGGCCGCCGCCGGCAAGAGCAAGCTCAAGAGCCAGCCGTTCGCCAAGGCCAAGCTGCTGGCGCCGGTGCTGTGGCCGTCGGCGATCTATTGCGCCGGCGCCAACTACAGCGACCACATGCTGGAAATGGCGAACCTGCAAGGCATCCCGCCGGCGCCGGACCCGCACGAGGTCGGACTCAAGCCCTGGCACTTCATCAAGGCATCGCGCTCGGTGACGGGACCGAACACCACGGTGAAGCTGCCGTCATCGTCGAAGGCGATCGACTGGGAGGCCGAACTGGGCGCCGTGATCGGCCGCACCGCCAAGAACGTGCCGCTGGCCAAGGCCCTGGATTACGTCGCGGGCTACACGGTCGCCAACGAATTGTCGGCCCGCGACCTCGGCAAGCGCAATCAGCTTCCGGATTCGTCGCCGTTCAAGTGGGACTGGGTCGGCCAAAAATGCTTCGACAACGCCTGTCCGCTCGGGCCGTCGATCATTCCGGCGAGCGACATCAAGGACCCGCAGAAGCTCGGCATCAAGCTCTGGGTCAACGACGTCATCAAGCAGGATTCCAACACCAGCGACATGATCTTCACGCTGGCCGAGCAGATCGAGCAGCTTTCCTCGCGGATCACGCTACATCCAGGCGACATCATCCTGACCGGAACTCCGGCCGGCGTCGGCGCGGCGCGGCGGGAGTTCCTCAAAGCCGGGGATGTGACCAAGGTGTGGGTCGAGAACGTCGGCACGCTGGTCAACAAGATGGCGTGAGCGGAACACCCGTCGTTCCGGGTCGCGCCCTCGGCGCGTCCCGGAAGTGACTGCGTGAGGCGCTTTGCCGGTTGCGGCGCCTCGCGCGACAGTTACACTTGCACTCAAACGTCGACCCTGGGGAGGACATGATGCGTCGTCTGTTGCTGGCTCTTGCTGTCGGTGTTGCAGCGTTCGCGAGCGCGAGCCCCGCTCTGTCCCAAGCCTGGCCGACCAAGGCGGTCAAGGTGGTGATTCCGCTCACGGCGGGCAGCGCAACCGACGTGATGGCGCGCATCGTGTTCGACGAGGTGTCAAAGCAGCTCGGCCAGTCGTTCGTGATCGAGAACCGGCCGGGCGCCGGCAACTCAATCGGCATGAACGCGGTCGCAAAGGCCGAGCCCGACGGCTACACGATCCTGGCGAATTCCTCGACGCACACCGTGTCGCCTGCGGTGCGCGCGACCATGCCGCTCGACACCGCCAACGACCTCTCCGCCATCATCCCGCTCGGCAACATGCCGGTGGTGATCCTGTTCAACTCGAAGAAGGGCTACAAGCAGCTCTCGGACTTCGTGAACTGGGCGAAGGCCAATCCGGGCAAGGCGAACTACTCGTCGGCCGGCGCCGGCAACTCCTCGCATCTCAACGGCGAACTGTTCAAGAAGGCGGGCGGCTTCGATGCCGTGCACCTGCCGTTCAAGGGCGCGCCGGAGGCGATGACCGAAGTGATCGCCGGCCGCTCGGATTTCTACTTCTCGCCGCTGGTCAACGCGCTGCCGCTGATGAGGGACGGCCAGCTCCAAGCGCTCGCGGTGAGCAACGCCTCCCGCGCCTCCGCGCTGCCGGACCTGCCGACCGTCGCCCAGGCCGGCTATCCGCAATCGGAATACAATTTCTGGGCCGGCGTGTTCCTGCCGGTGAAAACGCCGGCCGCTATCAAGGAAAAGCTCTACGCCGAGGTCAAGAAGGCGCTCGACGCCCCGGTCGTGCGCGACCGGCTCAAGAACCTCGGCGCCGATCCGTTCCCGGTGACGTCGGCGCAGTTCGACGCGATCGTGAAGAAAGAGATCGAGAACAACTCGCAGGTCGCAAAGGCCGCCAATATTCGCGTGGAGTGAAAGACCCGCGTGTTCCGGACAAGTGAGCGCGCAAGCGCCAACGCGATCCGGGACCCCGGTTAAACAAAGAAACAAGCTGGGTCCCGGGTCTCGCTTCGCTCGCCCGGGACACGAGCCGATCCAGGGAGGAACATCATGAAACGCTGGCTTCTGACCGCTGCGCTCTGCCTGATCGGCACGGCGGCCTTTGCACAGGCCTACCCGAACAAGACGATCCGCGTGGTGGTGCCGTTCTCCGCAGGCTCGGGCACCGACATCGTGGCCCGCACCATCATGGATGCGTTGTCCCGGCAGCTCGGGCAGCCGATCATCGTCGAGAACCGCGTCGGCGCCGGCGGCACCATCGGCATCGGCCAGGTCGCCAAGGCCGATCCGGACGGCTACACGTTGTTGATCCAGTCGACCTCGTTCGCGGTGGTCGCCACGACCTATTCCAAGCCCGGTTACGACGCGATCAAGGATTTCGCGCCGATCACCGCCTTGGTCAGCCTGCCGAATGTGATGATCGTGCAGGCCAACAAGTACAAGACACTCAAGGATTTCGTGGCTGCCGCCAAAGCCAATCCCGGCAAGATGAACTACGCCTCCGCCGGAGCCGGCAGCGCGGCGCATCTCAACGGCGAACGCTTCGCAATCGCCACCGGAACAAAGTACCAGCACATCCCCTACAAGGGCGGCCCGGAGGGCGTCACCTCGGTGATGGCGGGAGAGACCGACTTCTACTTCATCCCGCTGCCGGCGGCACGCGGCCCGGTCGCGACCGGCAAGCTCGCGATCCTGGCGGTGTCGGGCTCGCAGCGCTCGGCATCGCTGCCCGACGTGCCGACCACGGTCGAGGCTGGCTTTCCGGACTCCGAGTACGATTTCTGGGTCGGCTTCTGGGCGCCGGCCGGAACGCCGAAGGCTATCGTCGACAGGCTCAACGCCGAGACCGTGAAGGCGCTGAAGGATCCGGCGGTGATGGAGAAGCTCAAAGGCATCGGCGGCGACCCGCTACCGATGAGTTCGGCGCAGTTCGAGGCGTTCGTGAAGAAGGAGATCGACGTCAACGCCATGCTGGTGAAGGCGTCGGGCGTGCAGATCAATTAGGCCTGCGCTGATCTCTCAACGTCATGCCCGGCCATAGCCGTCCGAAAGGACGGCGTCGCTTCGCTCCGCCTATATGCCGGGCATCCACGCCTTGCGTGAGGCCAAGACGTGGATGGCCCGGTCAAGCCCGGCCATGACGTGGATAGAGCGTCACCTCACACCTTCCGGTCCGACAGCCCGACCTTGTCGTACAGCTCGTTGATGTGCTTTCGCACCTCCGGCGGCGCGTCGTCGACCAGCGGCGCGTGCTGCCATCCGACCTTCTCGCGCGCATAGCGGCCCATGATCTCGTCCTGGTCCGAGGTGCCGCCGCTGATGCCGTAACAGCCCACCATCTCGTTGCCCTGGAAGATCGGCGCGCAGCCGCCGGACACTACGATCTTGCCGCCGGTGAACACCGAGGCGTTCATCATCATCTGCGGATTGCGCTCCTTGAACCATTGCTGGATCACGAGCCCGTCCGGAAAGCGCGGGCTCATCGAGCGGAACGCCGCCACGGTGAATGCCTTGCCCCAGGCGATCTCCGGCGTGATGAAGCCGGCCTCGTCCATCCGCTCCAATGCAAGCAAATGGCCCTCGGAATTGACCACCGCGATCGACACCGGCGCGCCGATTTCCTCGGCCTTCTCGATCACAGCCTTGATGAATTCGCGGCACGCGGCCACGCGCAGCTTTGCCATGACGCAGACCTCGCCGTTACTTCTTCAGCCCGGCCGCTGCGGCGGCCTCGCTCCAGCGCTTGGTCTCCGCGGCGACGAAACGCGCAAAATCGTCCGGACCGCCCTTGAGCGGAAGGATGCCCTGCGGCTCCCAGGCCTTGGCCACCTCCGGCGCGGCGGTCGCTTCCATCGCGGCTTTGCCGAGCTTGTCGATCACCACGCGCGGCGTGCCGGTGGGCACCACAAGGCCGAACCAGATCGAGGTCTCGAAGTCTGGCACGCCCGCCTGCACCATGGTCGGCAGGTCGGGCAGCACGCCGAGCCGCACGCCGGTGGCGGTGGCCAGGAGTTTCAGCTTGCCGTCCTTGGCATGCGCGATCACGGCCGAAGCCGGCGAGAACATCATCGACACGCGCCCGGCCAGCAGGTCGGTCGCCGCTTCCGGACTGCCCTTGTAGGGGACATGCTGGATCTTGATGCCGGTACGGACGGCGAACAACTCGCCCGCGAGATGCGGCACCGTACCAGGGCCGGTCGAGGCGTAATTCAGTTCGCCGGGCTTCGATTTGGCCAGCGCGATCAGCCCCTTCACGTCATTCACGCCGGTCGACGGATGCACCGCGAGAAGGATGGCGGTGGTGTTCACCATCGCAACCGGCGCGAAATCCCTGGCTATGTTGAAGGTGAGGTTGGGATTGATCTGCTCGTTGATGGCGTTGGCCGCCGACAGCATGAACAGCGTGTAGCCGTCCTTCTCGGCGCGCGCGACCTCGGCCGCCGCGATGCTCGACGCAGCGCCCGGCTTGCTCTCGACCACGACCTGCTGGCCGAGGAGCTGCGTCATGCGGTTGCCGATCACGCGCGCGGCGATATCCGCGGAGGAGCCCGGCGGGAAGCCGACGATCAGGCGGACCGGCCGGTTCGGGTAATCGCTCTGCGCCTGCGCCGCGGGCGGCATCGACAAGGCCGCAACGGCCAAGGCTGCGGCGGCCAGGACGGCGCGCTTCAATCCGGTCAGCATTTCCATTCCTCCCAGTTCCATTTCAAGGTTTCTTGAATCCAGATTCGGTCACGACACGAGCCCATTTCTTCAATTCATCGTCGACAAAGCGCGCGAATTCCGCCGGCGTTCCTCCGATCGGATCGACACCCTGGGCCTGCATCATTGCCAACGCCTCCTTTGACTTCAGCGCCTCGTTGACGGCGAGCGACAGCTTCTCGACGATCGCAGGCGGCGTGCCGCCCGGCGCGAGAAGACCCATCCAGATGCCCGCTGAATAACCCGGTACGCCCGACTCGATCATGGTCGGCACGTCGGGGGCGATTGCGGCGCGCGTCGGCTGCGTGACCGCAAGCGCCTTGAGCTTGCCGGCCTGCACGTTCGACCATACCGTGGCAGCGGGGCCGAACATCATCGGTACGCGGCCGGCGAGCACGTCGTTCATGCTCTGCGCGCTGCCGGGATACGGCACCTGCTGCAACGTGATGCCGGCGGCGCGGCTGAGCAGCACCCCTGACAGATGGCTCATGGTGCCGGCGCCGGACGAGGCATACTGGGGCGGTGCGTGCGGCGTGGCTTTCGCGAGCGCGATCAGCTCCTGGATGTTGTTCACGGGAAACGCGGGATGCGCCACCAGGATCTGCGGCGCGTTCGCCACCAGCGTAATCGGCGCGAGATCCTTGCCGAAATCGAAGCTCAGAGTGTTGATCGCCGGATTGATCGAGTTGGCGACGGTGGCCATCAAGAGCGTGTAGCCATCCTTTGGCGAGCGGGCGACATGCTCGGCTGCGAGATTGGAGCCGGCGCCCGGCCGGTTCTCGATCACCACCTGCTGGCCGAGCGCCTGGCTCATGCGCCCCGCGAGCACGCGCGCCAGCACGTCCGCCACCGCCCCTGGCCCGAAGCCGACGAACACCCGGATCGGCCGGCTGGGATAGCTTTCGGGCCGCTCCTGGGCCTTGGCCGTGGCAATCCCACCCCAGACAGCGATCCCCAACGCCAAACCGACCGTGACCAGCTTCGACCGAGTCATCGTTTCCATCCCGCATCCGGACTGTGCCGTCCGATGAACGATAGTAACCCATTTTTAACGAATGGCACGGTTGCTGAACGCAACCGTTAACCTCCGGTAAACCTTGTGGCGTCATGGTGACCGACGGAACTCCGGCAAATTTGGCGTCATGCTGCAAGCATTCATCGAGCTCGTGAATCAGCACGGCTGGCAAGCGCTCATGCTCGCGGCCGCCGCAAGCGTTGCGGGCGGCGCGCTCTGGTACGGGCACCGGCTCCGGCGCAGCAACGCGCAGCTTCATCTGGCGCTCGACAACATGTCGCAGGGCTTGTGCATGTGGTCGCCCACGGCGGTGCTCACCCTCTGCAACAAGCGCTACGCCGAGATGTACGACATGCCGCGTCATCTCAGCACGCCGGGAAGCGAGTTGCGCGAGTTGCTCGATTACCGGATCAAAAACGGGACCTTCAGCGGCAGCCGGGACCAGTACATCGCCGACCTGTTGAGCGGCATCAAGAAAGGCAAGACCGTCACCAACGTGCGCGAGCACGAAGGGCGCTACATGGTCATCGTCAACCAGCCACTGCCGGACGGCGGCTGGGTCGCGACCCACGAGGACATCACCGAGCGGCGCCTCGCCGACCGGCAGCGGGTCTCGCTCCGTGAGCAGGACAGCCGGCGCACCGTGGTCGAGGGTGCGCTGACCGTATTCCGCGAGCGGATGGAGAGTGTCCTCAAGGTCGTGAGCGACGGCGCCAGCGCCATGAAGGTCACGGCGGCGAACCTGCTCACCTCCTCCGACCAGACCTCGCAACGCGCCGAGGGAGCTGTCGACAGCTCAAACGAGGCATCGGTCAACGTCGAGACCGCGGCTGCGGCCGCCGGAGAAATGTCCAGCTCGATCGCCGAGATCGCCGAGCAATTGACCAGGACCACCGACGTGGTGCGCGACGCCGTGCGCGAAGCCGAAGCTACCAACAGCCGGATTTCGGGACTAGCCGAAGCGGCACAGAAGATCGGCGACGTGGTCAAGCTGATCCGCGATATCGCGGGCCAGACCAACCTGCTTGCACTCAATGCCACGATCGAGGCCGCGCGCGCGGGCGAAGCCGGCCGCGGCTTTGCGGTCGTCGCCTCGGAGGTCAAGTCGCTCGCGGTACAGACCGCCAAGGCCACCGAGGACATTGCCGCCCAGATCCTGGCGGTACAGGCTTCGAGCACCGGCGCGGTCGACGCGATCCGCGGCATCACCGCGCGGATGAACGAGATCAGCGCCTACACATCGGCTGTCGCCGCCTCGGTCGAGGAACAGAACGCAGCCACCAGCGAGATTTCTCACAACGTGACCGGCGCCGCGCAAGGCACGCATACGGTGGCCTCCGCACTGGTGCAGCTCGCAGGCGCCGCAACCGCGACGCGCGCGTCAGCGGAGACGGTGCTGCACGCCTCGCATTCGGTCGAGAGCGCGGTCGACAACCTGCGCGGCGAAGTCGAGAGCTTCCTGAGCAAGGTCGCGGTGTAGGCTTCGGCCGACACCACTCGCGCTGCGTTGTAATTGACGCTTTCCAGTGGGATGCTTGACGCCGTCGTCACGGTGCCCGATCCCATGTCTTCCCGACCCAAAACCCAAGCCCTTTCGCTCACGCAGAGCGCGTCCGGCGTTTCACTCGCCGGTGGCGTGCGAGCCGGGCCTTGGGTGTTCGTCTCGGGCCTGCTGCCGCGCGACCTCGGCAATGCGCAACGCCCGCGCTCGGGCGAACCGCCGTGGCTGACGCAGGCCAAATCGGTATGGCAAGGCGCAGCCGACGTGCTCAAGACCGGCGGCGCGGACGTGTCGCGGATCGTGCGCTGCGACCAGTTCTTCACCGACTGGCGCGCGGTGCCGTTCTTCCACCAGGCGCGGCGCGCGGCCTGCGGCAACTACATCGCGCCCAGCACGTCGATCCTGCAGCCGGAAACCCTGGTGCCGGGTGCCGACATGATGACCGACATGATCGCCGTGGCGAGCGACGGGCCTGCGATCGAGCCGATTTTTCCGAAGGGGCTCGACACGCCGTCGACTTCGTCGTTCGTGCCGGTGGTCCGGGCCGGCAACCTCGTGTTCGTGGCGGGCTTCCTGGCAGCGAGCGGGCCGGGCGATCTCGACGGCGTGGCCAAAGAGGCCAAGGTGCCGGAAGGCCATCTCTGGAAGGGCAACCGCATCCAGCTCGAGGCGCGCTACGTCATCAAGGAAAAGCTGATCCCGGCGCTGGCGGGGGCCGGGCTCGAATTGAAGGACACGGTCAAAGCCAACGTGTTCCTGCGGGACATCGACGACGTGCCGGCATTCAATCAGGTCTGGGCTGAGGCGTTCGGCGGCGACATCCCCGCGACCTCGATCACGCCGACCAGCAATCCCGGCTTCGCCATCGAGGATTCCAGGATCGAGATCAACCTGGTCGCCTCGACCGAGCGAAAGAGCGTGAAGCGCATCGACAGCGAGCGCGGCGCGCTTGCAGTGTGCGACGGCCATCCGGTCGCGCTGCGAGCGGGCGACCTGCTGCTGTTCTCAGGGCTCGAGGCCGCCGACCGCAACGGACTGATCGCGGCCGCGAAGCGCGGCGGCATCGAGGCCCAGATGGAATACCTGATCGACGTCGCCGAGGATGCCTGCGCGCAGGCCGGCACAACCTTGCGCAACGCAACGCGCATCCTGCAAGTGCACACCGATCTCGCCGAGTTGGCGCCGGCATGTCGCGTGTGGCAGCGGCGCTTCCCGGACATGCCGCTGCCGATCAGCGCGGCGCGGGTTCCGGCGCCGCTGATCGTGCCGGGCTGCACGGTACAGCTCGACCTTTGGGTGTACGCTCCGTGAGACTTTGGGAGACGACGATGAAATGCTTGCTGATCGCTGTCGCATTTGCCGCAACCTTGCCGGCCGGCGCCATCGCACAGACCTACCCCGACCGGCCGGTGCGTATCATCGTGCCGTTCGCAGCCGGCGGCGGCTCGGACGTGGTCGGCCGCGCTATCGCGCTCAAGCTCAGCGACAAGCTCGGGCAGTCCTTCGTGGTGGAGAACCGCACCGGCGCGGGCGGCAGCCTCGGCGCCACGCAAGCCGCGCGCGCCACGCCGGACGGCTATACGCTGCTGCTCGGATCGAGCTCGGAAATTGCGCAGTATCCCAACGTGGCCTCAAACGTGGCGTACGACTCGGTGCGCGATTTCGTCCCGATCGCCTTGATCGCGACGGTGCCGCTGGTGCTCACCGTCACCGACGGCCTGCCGGCCAAGACCACGCAGGAACTGATCGCGCACGCCAAAGCCAATCCAGGAAAGCTCAACTTCGGCTCGGCCGGACCCGGCTCGACCACGCATCTTGCGGTGGCGCTGTTCAACAACATGACCGGCACGCAGATGACCCACGTGCCGTATCGCGGCAGCGCGCCGGTCGTTACCGATCTGATCGCCGGCAATTTGCAAATGGCGATCCCGACCATGTCGGCGGTGCTGCCGCACGCCAAGGGCGGCAAGGTCCGGTTGCTTGCGGTCTCGACCGCGAAGCGTGCCTCGGCGCTGCCGGACGTCCCGACCATCCAGGAGAGCGGAGTTCCGGGCTACGCCACCGGCCTGTGGACCGGCCTGCTGGCGCCGACGGGCACGCCGAAAGCGATCGTCGATCGCCTGAGCGCCGCCGTCGCCGAGGCACTGGCCGCACCGGACCTGAAGGGCCTGCTTGCGAGCCAGGGGGCCGAGCAGTCCGGCGGCACGCCCGCGCAGTTCGCCGACGAGATCAAACGCGAGCTGGCGGTGTGGAAAGAGGTGGCACAAAAGACGGGAATACGGATCGACTGACTGGATTTTGTGGCCGATCCCGGCTTCACTGCGCCGAACTCAAAAGAGCGCAGATGCCCACAAAAATCCCCCTGACTCTGGCGTGCGGCGACTACGAAATCGTGCGCGCTCTCAAGGAAGGCGAGGTCGAGCCCGACGGCATCGACCTCACCATCCTGACCGACATGGACTCGACCACGCGGCACTGGCGGTTCATCCGCAACCGCGATTTCGACATGGCGGAGACCTCGGGCTCCGCCTACATCGTGGCGCGGGACCAGGATTTCCCGGTGACGGCGATCCCGGTGTTCCTGCACCGGCGGTTCCGCCACGGTTTCGTATTCATCAACACCACGAAGGGCATCAAGCAGCCGAAGGACCTGATCGGCAAGAAGATCGGCATCAAGTCGTTCCTGGTGTCGGCCGGGCACTGGATGCGCGGCATCCTCGAGCACGAATACGGCGTGCCGCACAAATCGGTCCAGTGGTTCGCCGAGCTCGACGAGGATATCGAGTTTACGCCGCACAAGGACCTGAACATCACGCGGCTGCCGCACGACCGGTCGGTCGAGACCATGCTGGCGGAGGGCGAGCTCGACGCCGTGATCCACTCCAGCATCATCAAGCCGATCATGCAGAAGGACCCGCGCGTCGGCCGGCTGTGGCCGGACTTCAAGTCGGAGGAGATGGCCTATTACAAAAAGACCGGCATCTTCCCGATCATGCATGTGATGGGCATCAAGCAGGAGATCGTGGACCGCCATCCGTGGGTGCCGATCAACATGTTCCAGGCCTTCCAGAAGGCCAAGGCGATCGGCATGCGGCGGATGAACAACCCGCGGATCGTGCCACTGGCGTGGTATCGCGAGGCCTGGGAGGAGCAGGAAGACATTCTGGGGCCCGACCCCTGGGAATACGGGCTGACCGACAAGAACCGCCACACCCTGGAAACGGTCGCCGGCTATTCCCACGAGCAGGGCCTGACCCGGCGGAAGTGGACGCCGGACGAGCTGTTCACCAGCGTGTTCCAGGGTCGCAAGCGGGGCGAAGAGTTCCGCGTTTGACGGCGGTACGGTTCGCGCTTATCGAGCAGAGCGCGTGATAAGATCATGCTCGCATAAGGTAACGGATCGATCATGACGACGGGCCTTGGATTTCCCGACCGCAAGGTGATGGCTGAGCTGACGGCCAAGATGCTTTTGGAGGTGGAGGCCGTCCGCTTCATGGACGACAAGCCGTTCATCTTCACCTCCGGCTGGGCCAGTCCGGTCTACACCGACTGCCGCCGCCTGATCTCGTTTCCGCGCGTGCGCAAGACGCTGATCGACTTCGGCGCCTCGACCGTGCTGCGCGACGCCGGTTTCGAGCAGTTCGACACCGTGGTCGGCGGCGAGACCGCGGGCATTCCGTTCGCGGCGTGGATGTCCGACCGGCTCGAACTGCCGATGCAGTATGTGCGCAAGAAGCCGAAGGGGTTCGGCCGCAACGCGCAGATCGAGGGCCACCTGGAGCCAGGGCAGCGCGTGCTTCTGGTCGAGGACCTGACCACCGACGGCCGCAGCAAGGTGACGTTCTGCAACGCGTTGCGCGATGCCGGCGCCATCGTCGAGCACATCTTCGTCATCTTCTTCTACGGCATCTATCCCGAGAGCACGAAGATCATGGCCGATCTCGGCATCAAGCTGCATCACCTGTGCACCTGGTGGGACGTGCTGGAGTTCGCCAAGACCTGCGGGCAATTCGATCCAATCAAGCTCGACGAAATCGAAAAATTCCTGCACGACCCCGCCGGCTGGTCGAAGGCGCACGGCGGCGTGTCGGTGGCGGCCGAGTAAGTTTGCGTCGCGTGGGAGTGTTGCGATGGAGTTCGACAATTCGTTCGAGGTGCCGCTGCCGCCCGCGCAGGCCTGGGCCGTGCTGATGGACATCAGGCGCATTGCGCCGTGCATGCCAGGTGCGCAACTCGCCGAAGTCGTCGATGACACCACCTACAAGGGCAACATTTCGGTGCGGCTTGGACCGGTTGCGCTGACATTTGCCGGCTTGGTGAGGTTCGAAGAAATCGACAACGCGAATTTCAAGGCGCGGGTCAAGGCGCAGGGCAACGACGCCAAGGGCCGCGGCTCGGCCAACGCGAGCTCGACCTTCCGGCTGGAGCCGGCCGGCGCGGGCTCCAAGGTGCTGGTGCACACCGATCTCACGCTGTCCGGGGCGGTCGCCCAATACGGCCGTGGCGCTGGGATGATCCAGGCCACCGCCGCTGCGCTGATGAACCAGTTCGCCAACAATCTGAAGGCGCATCTGGCACAGAGCGAAACGCCGATCGCGGCTGCGCCAGTCCCAACGGTCGCCGCCGACGCCCCGCCGATCGCGCCATCCATCGCGCCTGTCCCTCCGCCTCCGCCGGCCAAACCGATTTCCGGCTTCGCGCTGATGGCGACTGTATTCATGAACTGGCTGCGCGGCCTGTTCGGTGGACGCCCGCAGGGATGACCACCGACAACGATCTCGTCGTGCTGGTCGATGCGAGCGACGCAGCGATGGGTACCGCGGACAAGCTCGACGCGCACCGGCGGGGACTGAGGCATCGCGCGATCTCGGCGCTGGTGCGGAACGCCGCGGGCGAATTCCTGCTGCAGCGGCGCGCACTCGGCAAATATCACTCCGGCGGACTGTGGACCAACGCCTGCTGCAGCCATCCGCGGCCGGACGAGAGCCCGGGCGACGCCGCTCATCGCCGGCTGCGGGAGGAAATGGGCGTCGCCTGCCGGCTCGATCCCATGTTCCTGGTGCATTACCGTGCCGACGTGTCCGGCGGGCTGATCGAGAACGAACTGGTCCATGTGTTCGGCGGCACGCATGACGGCGCGATTACGCCCGATCCGGCCGAGGTCGGCGAGTGGAAATGGATGACGCTCGATGCGCTGGAGGCCGATCTCAAAGCTCGGCCGGAGGCGTATACGGTGTGGTTCCGGAAGTATCTGGGTGAGAACCGCGCTGCGATTGCGGAGTGGCTGAAAGGTTAGCGCGACAGACTACCCCACCTCGAACACCTTCCGTTCCGTCTTGTGAATCCGATCCGTACCGTTCGCACCGACGATGTAATTGTCGCAGATGATCATGAACAGGTTCGGCAATTCGTAGTTCGGATGCACCGCGAGGCACATGCCCTCCTCGATCGCCATCGGCTCGTCGGCGCGGATCAGCGGCCGCTCCACCATGTCGTAACCCTGGCCGTGGGCGTAAAGCCGCAACTCCGGCGGCAGCCCGCGCGCAACCATGTGGTCGTCGTGCGCCTTCGCCACGTCGCGGCAGGCAACGCCCGGCTTGATGAGATTGGCCGAATAGTCCTGCGCCTCCTTGGCGGCGGCGAAGTTGTCGAGCAGCTCCTGCGATGCCTTGCCCAGAACGATGGTGCGGCCGACCTCGGTGAAGTAGCCGCCGGGCCCGTTGACCTCGACCAGGAAGCTCAGGTTGTCGCCCTTCTGCAGCACGCGATCCTGGAAATGCCGGCCCATGAGATACGATGGCCGGCCCATCGGGGCCGAGCCGCCGAGATAAATGCCCTGCGATGAGCCGAGCATCCAGCCTTCGCCATAGGCCATGGCCGTGATGTCGACGTCGCGCATGCCGGGCTTGATGGTGTTCACCACCTTGTCGAAGATCGCGTCCTGCATCGCAGCGCAGGTGCGCAGCAGCTTGAGTTCCTCGTCGCTTTTGATCGCGATCAGGCGGTCGATGGCGTCGGTGATGTCGACGACCGTCAGCCCGTCGAAGTCCCTGGTCACCGCCTGGACCAGACCTTGCGGCATCGTGCCGGGCACCACAAAGCCAATGGTCTTGTAGCCGCGCTTCCTGATCACATCGCGGACGATCTCGCCCTGGTAGGCGGTGGTGTAGTGAACCGAGGAAAAGAACGACGTATAGATCATCTCGCCGACGCCGCGGTGGTGGATGTCCTTTCCCGCCATCTCCCGGCGCTTGCCGAACGATCCCTGGTCGATCACCGTCATCAGGTCATCGGCGTGGAACACCACGGTGCGGCCGTAGCCGTTGTGGGTCGGCACATCAGTGAACCAGCGTGCATGGCCGCCAAGCCAATCCTCGGTGCCGTAGGCGATCAGCGCCTGGATGCCGCGCTCCCTCATCAGCTTGCGCACGGCAGCCCAGCGGCGCTCCATCTCGGCATCGGAGACGCGGACGCTCACTCGTTCGGTGGTCATGTCGGTGCTCCGGCTGGCTTTGTTGCGGTCCGCGCGGTCTAATGCCGCCGGACGATCAGCTTAGGGGTTTCGGCGTGACGAAGGTTCTCATTCTGTATCAACACGCGCAAGAATACCGCGATTTTCTCGCACCGCGATTTCCGGAGGTGGAATTCCATGCCTTGACCGAGCCCGGGCAGGCCGGCCACCTGCTTCCGGACGTCGACGTGATGGTCGCGCTCGCCCATGGCGTGTCGCGCGAGATGATCGCCGCCGCGCCGCAACTCAAATGGATCCAGGCGCTCACCACCGGCACGGATACGCTGACCGCGCCGGGCGTCCTGCCGCCACATATCCTGCTGACCTCAACGCGCGGCATCCACCGGCCGCAGATGAGCGAGCTTGCGTTCCTGCACATGATCGCGCTCAGCCGCAATTTCCTGAAGATGCGCGCCAACCAGGCCGAGGCGAAATGGGAGCGCTGGAACCAGCCGATCCTGGAGGACAAGACCATCGTGATCGTCGGCCTCGGCATCCTGGCGGAGCATCTGGCCGAGCGATGCAAACTGTTCGGTATGCATGTGATCGGTGTGAGCAGCGGACGCAGCGAGGCGCCGCACTTCGACGAGGTGGTGCCGCGCGAGAAGTTGCGTGAGGTTGCGGCGCGCGCGGATTTCCTGCTGCTGCTGGTGCCCTACTCCCAGGCGACCCACCATCTGGTGAACGCCGACGTGCTGACTGCGATGAAGCCTTCGGCGTTCCTGATCAACATCGCGCGCGGCGGCGTGCTGGACGAAGCCGCGCTGATCGCGCATCTGCAAGCCGGCAAGATCGCAGGCGCCGGGCTCGACATTTTCTCCAGGCAGCCACTGCCGCCGGACAACCCGCTCTGGACCATGCCCAATGTCATCATCACGCCGAATATCGGCGGTCACAGCGACAAGTTCGTCGCCCAGTCCCTGGCGGTGGTGGAGCCGAACCTGCGGGCATTCGTCGAGGGGCGGCTCAAAGACCTGCAGAATGTGGTGCCGCACGAGCGGTGAGGGGCCATAACGCCGCAAACCAGCCTCAATTGCCCGCTTTTCAATTTTTCATTAGAATTTGCGATGAAAGATGGGGGCGGCAGCCAGGGGTAAGACATGTCCCCCTGCCATCGACCGGGAGAGCACCATGAAACTTGTCATAGCCGCAGCGGCAATTGCGATTCTGGCAGTGCCCGCCACCGCGCAGGTCTCGATGAACGCCAAAGAGGACAGCCCCGTTGAGAAGCAATATCAGCAGAAGCTGAAAAACGACGCGGAGGCTGACAAACGCTACCAGGAAGTGGTCAGGCAGACATCGAAAGGCGGCACCCCGGCCACGGTGGACCCTTGGGCCAATATCCGCCCGTCAACGCCAGCCAAGCCGGCGCGATAACCACGGGGCTTATTTCACCCCGAACATTTTCTGCGCATTGCGGAAACAGATCTTTTCCCTGTCCTCGTTCGACAGGTTGATCTCGTTGAGCACCGCGATAGTCGAGCGGATGTAGCCCGGCCCTTTCTCCTTGTCGAACGGAGCATCCGACGCGAACAGCACGTGGTCGGCGCCGAAGAAGTCGATGCCGCAGACCATCGGCGCGCGGGTGCCTTCGATCGCGGTGTCGCCGTAAAAGCCCTTGAAGTAGTCGTACGGGCGCTTCTTCAGGCTTTTACGCAGCGCCTCGTAATCCTCGTCCGAGGTCCGCACGCCCATCTGATCGAACGAGTGCGCGATGCGACCGTCGAGATATGGGATGATGCCGCCGAGATGGTGCGACACGATCTTGAGGTCGGGATAGGTGTCCATGATCTTGGAGAAGATGAAGCGCGACAGCGCGACGCCGGTTTCGTAGGGCCAGCCCAGCACCGAGCAGATTTCGTATTTCGATTTGGCTTCGCCCGCATAGTCGATCATTTCGCGCGAGCGCGCGGGGTGCAGCAGGATCGGCTTGCCGGATTTCTCGACGACCTCGTAGATCGGCCAGAACTCCTTGCCGTCGATCGGCCCGCCATTGGCGTTAGTGCCGATCTGGATCGCGTGCGCGCCGTTTTTCAAGGCGCGCTCGGCCTCCCGGGCTGCCGCCTCCGGCGCGTTCATCGGCAGCGCAGCGGAATAGCCGGCGAAATGCTTGGGATGCTTGGCAACAACCTCGGCCAGGCCGTCGTTGGCGATCTTTGCCATCTCGACGGACTTCTCGGGCCCCCACAGCCGCTCGACCATCGGCAGGCCGAGCGAAAGCACCTGGGTGTAATCCGGGAACTGCTCGACCAGTTTGAGCCGCAGGTCGAGATCGTAGAGCGCGGGAATGCCCCGGACCCGCTTGCCGATGTCCTTCTGCCCCGCCGGAGATTCCAGGAGCTCGTCGAAGTAGCGCTTCGGGTTGAAGTGATTGAAGGCGTCGATGTAGCGCATGTCGGACTCCGTCGATAAGCTCGCAGGCGGGAAAAACGCGGGGTGGGCTCGTGATCTATAAGGACTTGCGCGGCTTCATCAAGCAGGTGGACGAGCTGGGCGCGCTGCGGCGCATCAATGGCGCCGACCAGAAATTCGAGATCGGCGGCATCACCGAAGTGGCGGCCGGCACCCCGGAATGCCCGGCGATCCTGTTCGACCGCATCAAGGGCTTCACGCCGGGCTTCCGGGTGTTCACCAACGCCACCACCACGCCGCAGCGCGCGGCGCTGGCGCTCGGCATCGACCCGTCCCTGAAACCGCTCGATGCGCTGAAAGCCTGGATGGAGAAGCGCAAGACTTTGAAGCCGCAGAAGCCGGTGGATGTGAAGGACGCAGCCTTCATGGAAAACTCCGTGACCGGCCGAAAGGTCGATATGCGCGCACTGCCCGCGCCATACTGGCACCGCAAGGACGGCGGGCCGTTCATCGGCTCGGGCTCGCTGGTCATCATGCGCGACCCGGACGGTGGCTGGATCAACGCCTCGATCTACCGCGTGCAGGTTCACGGCAAGGACAAGGTGACGATCCAGTTCGACCACCAGGGCCGGCACGGCGCGATCATCGCCAGGAAATACTGGGACAGAGGCAAAGCCTGTCCGGTGGCGGTGGTGAACGGCGAGGACCCGGCCCTGTTCATCGCGGGCTTCGAATATCTGCCCGACGGCCAGTCGGAGTACGACTTCGCGGGCAGCATCAAGGGCGCGCCGATCGACGTGATGGCCGGACCGGTAACCGGGCTGCCGCTGCCAGCGCAGGCCGAGATCATTCTGGAGGGCGAGCTTCTGCCGGCGAGCGAAATGACGTTGCCGGAGGGGCCGTTCGGCGAATTCACCGGCTATTACGCCGCCGACGCCCGGCCCTGCCCGGTGATGGCGGTGAAGGCGATCCACCATCGCGACAATCCCATTCTGCTTGGCTCGCCGCCGATGAAGCCGCCGCGCTTTCATTTCGGCCTGCCGTTCCGCGCCGCCGGCATCTGGAGCAACCTGGAAAGCGTCGGCGTCACCGACGTGGTCGGCGTGTGGCAGCACGTGGCGCAACTCATGACCGTGGTCGCGCTCAAGCAGCGCTACGCCGGCCACGCCAAGCGCGCGGGCCTGATCGCCGCCGCCAACAGCTACATGGGACGGCTTGTGGTCGTGGTGGACGAGGACGTCGATCCATCCAACCTGGCCGACGTGATGTGGGCGGTGACGACTCGCTGCGAACCGTCGGAGCAGATCGACATCGTGCGCAACGCCTGGAGCTCGGCGCTCGATCCGCGCATCCCGCTTGAAGCGAAGAATGCGGGTGTCACCTCGCATTCCAAGGCGATCATCGAGGCGGTGCGGCCGTTTGCGTGGAAGGACACCTATCCGCCAACGTCGGCGCTGACGGCCGAGGAGGTGAAAGAGATCGAGGGCAAGTGGGGTGATGCGATTAAGGGCGGGGCGAAAACGCCCTTCGCCTCGAACGCTTCTGCCAAGCAAAAACGTCCGAGGCGCTGATCTGTCATAAGCACTGACCTGTCATGCCCCGCGAAGGCGGGGCATCCAGCACTGGATCGCCCGCTTTCGCGGGCGATGACACCGGAGGTGGAGGCGATCAGCCTCGATTACGACCACTCGCCCTACAACGACGCGAGCAGCTTGCCGAAGCCATCAATCGGACCACCCACTTTGCCGCGCTTCATCGAGGCCCAGATCATCACGTTCATCCAGGTGATGACCGTGGTGTCGAGATCGCGCTCCAGCACGTCGATGTTGTGCATCGAGCCCCAGCCGCCGCACGGAATGTAGAGCCCGTCCGGCTTTGCCGGCGCGTCCTCGAACGCCTTGCGCGCGGTCTGGTATTCCACCGGGATCGGCAGCCTGCGGATCTCGGTGTTGCGTTCGATGCCGAGCGCCTTGTTGTGCGACACCGTGATCTGCTCAGTCGCGAGATACTTCACCAGCCGGTCATTGATGAACTGCCGGAACGGCGTCGCCATCGCCACGGTGCGGAGCTTGGAGGTGTGCATCGCATCGATCACGCCCGCCATGTCGGTGATGCACGGCAGGCCGGAGGCCTGCTCCAGCCGCTCCTGCAACTCGTTGGCGTAGCCCGGCTTGCCGTTCGCAACCACCGGCGGCACGCCGGACTGGAAGATTACGTCGACGTCGAAGTTCGAGAGCTGCTTTGCCGCCCGCTCCATTCCCTTGATCGCGTCCTCCATGTTGTCGTCGGTCAACTGCTGGATGGAGAGCGAGACCGTGGTGATGTCGATGCCTTCCGGCACGACCTGGTACCACTCGCGGATCGGACGCGGCGGCACCGGCGTCGGAAAGATCACCCCGACGTGCAGCCGCCATCCGGTTATGCCTTGGGCCATTCATCGCTCCTTGCTATTGCGGAATCTTGATCCCCGTCGCCTTGATCAGCTCGGCCCACTTCTTTGTGTCAGCCTGCATGGTCGCGAGCATCTGCTCCGGCGTGCTGCCGACCACCTCCAGCCCCTGCGCCTTCATCCGGTCGCTGAAGCGCGGGTCGTTGACCGCCTTGTTCACCTCGCGCGACAGCCGGTCGACGATGGCCGTGGGCGTCTTGGACGGCGCCAGCAGACCGAACCAGCTTCCCATCTCATAGCCGGCAACGCCCGCCTCCTGGACGGTTGGCACGTCCGGCATCAGCGGCATGCGTTTCGGTGAAGCCACCGCCAGCAGCTTGAGCTTGCCGCCCTCCGACATCGATTTTGCCGACGGCGGACCGGTGAACATGATCTCGACCACGCCTCCGACCACGTCGGTAATCGCCGGCGCGGTGCCGCGATACGATACGTGATTGATCTCGGTCTTGGTGGTGAACTTGAACAGCTCCATGCCCATGTGCATGGCGCTGCCGATGCCGATGCCGGCGTAGTTGAGCTTGTTCGGGTTGGCCCTGGCGTAGGCGATCAGTTCGCCGACGTTGTTGACCGGGACCTTGGGATTGGCGACCAGCACCATGTGGAGCTTGGCGATCACGCTGATCGGCGCGAAGTCGCGGGACGGCTCGTAGGTGAGATTGTTGTACAGGCTGGGGTTGACCACGAGGTTGCTGTCGACCGCCATCATCAGCGTGTACCCGTCCGGGTTCGCGCGCGCGACCGCGCCACCGGCGAGGCTGCCGTTGGCGCCCGGCATGTTCTCCACGATCACCGGCTGCTTAAGCTGCTCGGCGAGCCGCTCGCCGAGCGTGCGCGCGATCAAATCCACCGCGCCGCCCGCCGGCTGCGGCAGGATCAGCTTGACCGGCCGCGAGGGATAGTCATCGCCCTGGGCACGGGCCTGCTCCCCGCCGGCTGCAATGGACAGCATCGCAAATGCCGCGGCCACGGCCGCCGATACGATCCGCTTCATTCGACCCTCCCCTCGACTGTTGTGTCGGCGATTGGCGTCACACACCCGCCAGCATCGATTCCGCGATCACCTCGACCCGCTGCGCCGGCGCGAACGGCTCGCGCAATCCGGCCTGAACCATCAGCGGCAGCACGTCCTGGTTCCACTGCTTGAGCTCGTTCTTGTAGTCGACCCACGAGATCAGACAGCCGTCGACGCCGATGTCGGCGAGCTTGCCGAGTTCGTCGACGATCTGCTCGGCTGTCCCGACCAGCGGATAGCCGCCGTGACCCGCGATGAAGTGCGCCTTGTGGCCCTCCAGCGTCTTGGGATCGAGCGTTTCGGTCTGCATGCCGAAAATGCGAAGGAGATTGCCGGCCGCCTCCCAGTCGCCCTTCTCGTGCACGTAGTGGTGCAGGTAGTCCTTGGCCTCCTTCTCGGTCTCGCGGCAGACCACATAGACGTGGATCCAGATGCGGGTTTCGCGGCCGTGCGCGCGCGCCATGTTCTTGAGGTTTGCGATCTGCTTCTGCGCGCCTTCGAGGACGGTGCGGTCCTTGAGGATGACGAAGTTCATGTCGCAGTAGCGGGTGGTGAAGTCCTGCGCTGCGGGCGAGCCGCCGGCGTTCATCACCGGCGGGTGTGGCTTCTGCAACGGCTTGGGCTGGCTCCAAACATTTTGCGCGTGGAAGCTCTCGCTGTCGAAATCGAACTCCTCCTCACGGGTCCAGGCCTGCTTGAGGAAATCCAGCCACTCGGTGGCGTATTTGTAGCGGTCGTCGTGCGGACGCATGTGCGCGCCGAACATGTCGAACTCGTTCTTGAACCAGCCGCACACCACGTTGAGCGCGAAGCGCCCGTTGGTCACGTGATCGATGGTGGACGACATCTTCGCGACCATCAGCGGATGCACCAACGGCACATGGCAGGTCGCCAGCACCGTGACGTATTTCGTCAGCGCGCCGAGCGCCGACGCCCAGGTGAAGCTCTCGAACGTCGTGCTGTTGAAATCCGACGGACCGCCATAACCGCGCCATCGTCCGACCGGCAGCAGCGTTTCCATTCCGGAGCGGTCGACCGCCTGGGCGATCTCGACGGTATCGGCCCAATTCAGCTTCCACGCCTCCGGTACGGTGGTGATGGTCGAGCCAAGACTGCAATTGAACGCCATGACGCCGAGCTTCATGCGGTTGCCGCCGAACAGCCGCGCACGGGCGGTATAGTCGCCCTGGGATGTGCCGGAAGTCATCGCACTGCCTCACTTCATGCCTGCCGTGCCTTCACGGCGATTGCGACCGCCATGATAGATTGCGTGGCCTGCATAACAAGCCGCCGTGCCGCCATGCCGCGGCACAGTGAAACCGGGAGAAACATGGTGACGGCAACTGAAATACAACCTGCAGTCCACGCGCCCCGACACGTCACAGCGATCGTCACCGGCGCCGCGCGCGGCATGGGTCGCGCGATGACGCTCGGGCTCGCGGCTGCGGGCGTGCGCGTCGCCGCCGCCGACCTGCCGTCGAGTCGTGCCGAGATGGACGAGTTGCTCGACACCGCCCGCCGGCAGGGCGTGGCGGACAATGTGTTTCCGGTCGATTGCGACGTGACGCGCTGGGAGGACTGCGCCAAGGCGGTGCAGGCAGCCATCGACCGCTTCGGCGCGGTCCACGGACTCGTCAACAACGCCGGCATCAGGGTTCTGGACGCGGACCTTACGAAGGGCGGCCGGCATGGAAGATTCTACGAGCACGACACCGAAACCTGGCGCCGCGTTGTGGAAACCAACATCGTCGGCCCGTTCCAGATGGCGAAGGCCGTCGCGCCGGTGCTGGTCGCGCAGGGCTGGGGCCGAATCGTCAACATCACCACCAGCCATTCGACCATGGTGGCGCAGTCGTTCTCGCCCTACGGCCCGACCAAGGCCGCGATGGAAGCCGCAACCGTGATCTGGGCCAAGGACCTCGCCGGCACCGGCGTCACGGTCAACGCGCTGCTGCCCGGCGGAGCGGGAAACACCCGCATGATCCCACAGGCGGACGTGCCGGACCGCTCCACGCTGATCCAACCCGAGGTGATGATGGCGCCGATCGCCTGGCTGATGTCGGCGGCCTCCGACGGGGTGACCGGCCGGCGCTTCATCGCCAAGCAATGGGACCCTGCGCTCGATCCGGCCGCTGCGGCGGCCAAGGCCGGCGCACCGGCGGGATGGTGAAAACCAGGCTTCAGCCGCTTTCAAAAGATGATATCTTTTGCGGAATGAAGGTCGCCGCATCGGCGGCGATGCCGGAGGACACGCCATGAAACAGGTCACGGTCGCCCCGAAGGGCATGGGCCTCAACGATTTCGTCGCGCACCAGGAAGGCTTCTTCGCCGCCGAAGGACTCGACGTCACGCTCGACTGGAAAACCTTCGCCGGCACGCAGTCGAGCTGGAAGGACCTGAAGTATTTCGAGCGGCCACAGGACCGGCCCTACACCAAGGACAATGCCGAGATCATCCAGGGCGCCTGCGTCTGGGGCTCGATCTGCAACGCGTCCGCCGGCATGGGCAAGTTCGTGCCGGAGGCCTACGGCGATTCACCCTGGGCGATTTTCGTGCGGCCGGATTCCAAAATCCGCGAGCCGAAAGATTTGAAGGACATTCCGATTTCCGTCGGCATGCGCGCCGGCAGCCACTTCAACGTGCCCTATCGGCTGGAGAAATATCTCCCGCTGGAGAATATCAAGACGGTCAACACCGGCGGCTTCGGCGCCCGACTGAAGGCGCTGCTGGATGGCGAGGTCGAGGCCGCGTCACTGCTGCCGCCGCAGATCGCGATGGCGGAGCAGCTTGGCCTGCGCAAGGTCATGGAAGACACCTTCCATACGCTGTGGTGGGTGCCGCAGGGCTTCGATCCGGAGAACACCCGAGCCTATCTGCGCGCCCTCGACCGCGCCGAGAAGGCGATGGATGCCGACATGGCGAAATACTATCCGCTGTGGAAGCTCGCGGTGCCGGCCGAATTCCAGGATTACCATCCATGGGACTTCACCAAATTCGGACGGGGCGAGCGCTTCGTCTACAAGACCATCCCGCATTCGGAATTCGACGAGGTGATGGACCAGGTCAAGCGCTGGAACCTCGACCAGTTCCTCAAGGACAAGAGCTTCGAGAACATCGCGGCGCGCTGAGTCCCGCGACTGGCGCGGGACGCCGAACTTTGCGAGGCTTGGCCGCATGGCGACCAAGCAGGAACTCATCGACCGCTTTAAAGGACTGGCCCCGGGCTTTCGGAAACGTGCCGAGGCGGCGGAGCAGGCACGGCGGATTCCGCCGGAATCCGCCAAGGAGCTTCTGGACGCCGGCATCGCGCGAATCCTGATGCCGGCTCGGTTCGGAGGCTACGGGCTCGGCTTCGACACCTGGTTTGATGTGATCCGGGAGATCAGCAAAGCCGACGCGGCGCACGGCTGGTGCGCGAGCCTCTGGGTCCATCACCCGCATTGTCTCGCCCAGTGTCCGGAGGAGGCGCAGAAAACCGTGTGGGCGGACGGCCCGGACGTCGCCATCGCGGCGTCGTTCGCTCCGATGGCCAAGGTCGCTTCGGTCGATGGCGGCTATCGCGTCTCGGGTCAGTCGCCGTTCGCCAGCGGCGTCGGCAACAGCACGTGGGTTTTCGTCGGCGGCATGGCCGAGACGGCAGGCGGTCCGGAATGGCGGCTCTTCCTGATCCCGCCGGGGGACTACACGGTGGTCGACACCTGGTTCACCGCCGGCATGTGCGGCACCGGCAGCAACACCATCGTCACCGACAATGTCTTCGTGCCGGAAGGCCTATCGGTCCGGCTTTTCGATATCAGGGAGGGCAAAGGACCGGGCAGCCCGCTCCACGATGGACCGATCTTCCGGACCGCATTCGTCACCTACGCCCCGCTGACGTTCATCACGCCGATGCTGGGCGCTGCGCAGGGTGCGTATGAATACTTTCGGGAATGGACCAAAACGCGCAAAGGGCGCGATGCCTCCTCGATTGCCGAAACCACCAGCATCCAGGTGCGGCTGGCCCGAACCGCTGCCGATCTCGACGCCGCCGAACTGCTGCTGCGCCGCATCGTGGAGGTATCGCAGGCGCCCTCGCCTCCGACCCTGGAGTTGCGGGCCCGCTGCATGCGCGACTATGCGCGCACTTCGGAGCTGGTCGTGGCGTCGATCGATACGCTGATCTCGATGAGCGGCACGGCCGGATTTGCCTCCTCCAATCCGATCCAGCGAGCTTGGCGCGATATCCATTTCTCATCGATGCACATCAGTCTTCAAACCGAAGGCCATTTCTCGCATTTCGGCCGCATGGAACTGGGCCTGCCCCGCGACCCGCGCCAGCCGTACTACTGAGCGTCGCGATTGCTGGACCGCGGCCTGTGTGCAAGCATCGTCATTGAACTTCATTCACCGGGGTCCCCATGTCCGAGTCCAACACCGTTACCGTTTCGATCGAGAACGCCATCGCCACCGTCACGCTCAATCGGCCAGCCAAGCGCAACGCTATGAGCCCAACACTGCATATCGAAATGGCAGACGCGCTGGAAAAGCTGCGCTACGAGAAGAGCGCGCGGGTGGTGGTCATCACCGGCGCGGGCGAGTCGTTCTGCGCCGGCATGGACCTGAAACAGTTCTTCGTCGAGCTGAAGGACAATCCGCCGGAATTCGACCGCATCTTCCGCGTCGCCACCGAATGGCGGTCGCGCACGCTGCGCTACTATCCGAAGCCGACCATCGCCATGGTCAACGGTTATTGCTTTGGCGGCGCATTCGCGATCGTCGAGGGCTGCGATCTGGCATTCGCCGCGAAAGAGGCAACGCTCGGGTTGTCCGAGATCAACTTCAAGCACTATCCCGGCGGCAGCGTGAGCAAGGCGCTGGCCAACCTGCTACGGCCACGCGACGCGCTATTCTATGCCATGACCGGCCGCACCTTCAACGGCGACCGCGCGGCGGAAATCGGCTTCGTCAATGCAGCCTATCCGCTCGCCGACCTCAAAAAGGAGGTAATGGCGCTGGCGCAGGAAATCGCATCGAAGGATCCGGACGCGCTGGCGGCCACCAAGGATGGCTATCGCTTCTCGCTGGAGATGAGCGCCGAGGCCGCGCTCAATTTCGCCGCCGCCAAATCCGACCAGCTCTCGATGCGGCAAAAGGATTCATGGCGCAGCGAGGGAATCGGCGATTTCCTGGAGGGCAAGTACCGGCCGGGGCTGGGCGGGCACAAGGCGCCCGCGGAATAGCGCCTCACTTCGCGTCGATCACGCGGCGTACCGCCGGCACCCACTTGTCGACCTCGGCCTGCATGTACGCCGTGAACTCGGCGGACGACATCGCCTTGGTCTGCACCATTTCCCGCTCGAGAAGCCCGCGCACCTCCGGCTGCTGCATCGCAGCGTTGACCTCGCGATTGAGCCGCTCGACGATTGCCGGAGGAAGTTTCGCGGGGCCGGACAGGCCGTACCAGGTGGTGACGACCAGATCGGGATAGCCGAGCTCGGTCAGCGTCGGCAGGTCGGGGAACTCCCTCACCCGCTGCGCCGAGGATACCGCGACCGGACGCAGCTTGCCGGAGAGGATGTGCGCCTGCGTGGTCGAAAGCGTCATGCTGCCGACCTTCACGTGACCCGCAACCAAGTCGAGGATCGCCGCGCCGCCGCCGCGATAGGTGACGTGGCTGAGCTTCACCTTTTCCTTCGCAGCCAGATATTCCGCGACCATATTGCCGACCGAGCCGATGCTGGGTGAGACGTACTGCACGCCGTCCTTGGTCGCGCGCATCAGCGCCATGAGCCCTTTGAAGTCCCTCACCTCCGACGACTCGTGGACCACGAACACGTTCGGCGGCCCGCCGAGATAGGCGATGTGAGTGAAGTCCCGCATCGGATCGAAACCGGCATTACGATTCATCGCCGGCGCCAGCACGTGGGACGGAATCCCGGAGATGATCAGCGTATGGCCGTCAGGCTCGGCGCGCGCCACCGCCTCGGTGCCGATCAGTCCACCACCGCCGGTCCGGTTCTCGACAAAGAATTGCTGCCCGAACGCCTTGCTCAGCCGTTCGGCGAACACCCGGCCCAGCAGATCGTTGGCCCCGCCGGCCGCATAGGCCACGACGACGCGGACCGGCTTGCTCGGCCATTCCTGCGCATGGGCCGGCGATACGACGGCGCCTGCAACAACGATCAGTCCGGCGAGCAGGCGTTTCATGGCGCTCAATCCAGCACCGCGATGGCGTTGATCTCGATCAGATAGTCCGGCGAGGTCATCTTGGTGATCTCGACCATCGTCGACGCCGGTGCCGGAGCCTTGAAATACTCGCGCCGCACTTTGTGGATGATGTCGAAGTGCTCCATGTTTCGCACGTAGCAGTCGACCCGGCAGATGTCGTCCATCGTGCCGCCCGCCTCCTCGACCGCGGCCTTGAGGTTCTCGCAGACTTGGCGGGTCTGCGCCTCGATGTCGCCGATGCCGGCGATCGAGCCGTCGGCGCGGCGCGAGGTCATGCCGGAAATGAACACCATGCGGCCCCGCGCCTCGACCATGGTGGCGTGCGAGAAGTGGCCGCTCGGCTGGCGCAGCTTCGGCGATACGATCTGCTTCTTGGGCATGTCGTTCCTCTGATTTTCGTTAGTGCGCGTCGCGTTCGTCGGTGTACCACGACGGCTTTTCCGGGTAGTGCGGGCCATCATAGACTTCGAGCACCACGGTTTCCTCGTGTGCGATCGCTGGGCCGTGCACGTTGCCCTTGGGGTTGCAATAGAAGCTGCCGGCGGTCAGCACCGTTTTGGTCGCGGTGTATTCGTAGCGGCCCTTCAGACAGAACATGAACTGGTTTGACGCATGGTAATGCGGCTGCGGAATCCCCGAACCCTTGTCGAACTTGATCAGCGCGATCGAAGCACCGGTTGTATCGTCGCGCCACAGCATCTTTTCCGAAATGCCCCTTAACGACTTCTCGCGCCACGGCATGGCCTCGGCGTCGATTAGGATTTCGTCCAACGCGGGGGCGCCCTTCGGCAATTGCATCGCTTGCGTCCTTGCTGTCGAATGTCCGGGCCGGGAGAATAGTCCCCTTCCGGCCTATCCGTCAGCCCTGCCCGTCAGCCCGGCGCGGCCAGTTTCGAGTTCGAGGTCCACCGATCAAACCGCTCAACGAAATAACCGCGACGGAGATCGTGTCCGCGATCGAAGGCGGCCGCACGACCTGCGAAGCCGTGGTGCGCTCCTGCCTGGAGCGGGTCGCGGCCCGTGAACCCGACGTGCGGGCCTGGAGCTACATCGATCCCGCGCAGGCGATCGCGGCGGCGCAGGCGTTCGACCGCGGAGGCAAGCGCGGGCCGCTCGGCGGCGTGCCGTTCGGAGCCAAGGACATCATCGACACCTTCGACATGCCGACCGAGTGGGGTACCCCGATCCACAAGGGCCGCCAGCCCGAGCGTGACGCGGCCTGTGTCGCACTCAGCCGCAAGGCGGGAGGTGTGCTGCTTGGCAAATGCGTCACCACCGAATTCGCCAATCTGCATCCCGGGCCGACGCGCAACCCGCATGACCTCGACCGCAGCCCGGCCGGCTCGTCGAGTGGCTCGGCAGCGGCGGTTGCGGACTTCATGGTCCCGATCGCGATCGGAACGCAGACCACCGGGTCGACCATCCGTCCAGCTTCGTTCTGCGGCGTGGTTGGCTATCGCCCGACCTATGGCGAGCATCGGCTGCACGGCGTGATGGAGGCGTCCGGCTCGCTCGACACGCTCGGCATCCTGGCGCGCTCGGTCCCCGACGTTGCGCTCTATCGTAACGTGCTGCTCGGCATTCCACCCGAGCCGATGATGACGCTCGACCGTCCGCCGCATATCGCACTGTGCCGCAGCCACATCTGGGACCAGTTCGAGCCCACCACCCGTACGCTGGTCGAGGACGCAGCGTTGCGGCTCGCACGCGCGGGCGCCCGGATCACCGAATTCGAACTGCCAGCGGACTTCGCCCGATTGAACGACGCCCATCGCTGGATTTCGAGCTTCGAGTTCGCACGAACGTTCACGTTCGAGATCGAGAACCACTGGGACGAGATCAGCGACACGCTGCGCGGTGGCCGGCTGCACGACGGCATTGACGGCAGTTTCGAGCGCTACATTGCTTCGAAGGAACTGGCGCAGGAATGCCGCACGCGATTCGACTCGCTATGGGGCGACGTCGACGCGCTGCTGACCCCGGCGGCATTCGGCGAGGCGACGGTCGGAGACTGGGCGTTCGCCGGCGTTCCCCTGTTCCAGCTTTGGACCATCCTGCACGTGCCGCAAATCTCGCTGCCGGTGTTCAAGGGACCGGCCGGCATGCCGATCGGCGCAATGCTGATTGCGAAACGCCACGACGACCGCAAGCTGTTCGCCTGCGCCCAATGGGCCTATCAAAAACTGATGTAACCAAGGACACGGAAGCGATGACTGAACATACCTTCGCCAACACCTTTCCGGGCAATCTGCGCTGGAGCAACGCCATGCAGATCGTCAAAGGCATGGTGCCTTATGGCGCGTCGAACATGGCCGAGATCGACAACATCCGGATACGGCTAAACGGGCGCGCCGGTGAAGCCGATCTGGACAAGGCTTGGAAAGAGGAATGGGCGAAGGAGGCAGACCGCGTCGCCGCCTATGGCGACAAGGCCGACGCCGAGGGCCGCACCATCACCGCCGGCAATCAATACATGCGGGCGGGCAACTACTATTACAGCGCCGAACGCTTCATCCCGCCGGGCGAAGAGAAGATCGCGATGTATCGCAAGGCGCTGAGCCGCTACCAGGGAGCGATGATGCGGCTTCATCCCGACATCGAGCGGGTCGAGGTGCCGTACGAGAAGGGGCTGACGCTGCCGGCGTATTTCGTGAAGGGCAAAGGCGAAGGCAAGCGCCCGACGCTGGTGCTGTACGACGGCATGGACAACGCCAAGGAGATGAGCGTCATCTTCGCCGGCATCGATCTCGCCAAGCGCGGCATCAACGTGCTCGCAATCGACGGCCCCGGCCAGTCCGAGCCGCTGCGTCTGCGCAACATCCCGAGCCGCTACGACTACGAAGCCTCCGGCATCCCGGCCTATGACTACGTGGCGTCGCGCCCCGAGGTCGACCCCAAGCGCGTCGCGGTCGGCGGCTACAGCTTCGGCGGCTATCACGGACCGCGCATCTGCGCCTTCGACAAGCGCTACGCCGCTGGCGTGGCGCTGGGCGCCATGCATTGGCCGATCTACGACTGGGTCGCAGGCAACAAGAAGCTGCTCGCGCAGGACGAACGCACCAGCTCGACCTCGATCTTCCAGTTCCGCTGGGTGGTCGGCGCGCCGGACAACGAGACCGCCCTGGAGATCGCCAAGACCTTCGACCTGGAGGGCGTGGCGCAGAAGGTCGAATGCCCGTTCCTGATCCTGCACGGCGAGAACGACCAGATCGTGCCGATGGAGGCCGCTCATATCCTCTACGAAAAGCTCGGCTCCAAGAACAAGGAGCTGCGCGTCTTCACCGCCGAGGAAGGTGGCGCCGAGCATTGCCAGGTCGACCACCGCCAGCTTGGCGTGGACTACATCGGGGACTGGCTGCTGAAGAATATGTAGCCGCGCGTGTCCCGGGCGCAGCGCAGCACGAAGTGGTGCGCTGCAGACCCGGGACCCAGCTTTCTTTCCTGCCAACCAACCGGGGTCCCGGGTCTCGCTTCGCTCGCCGGGACACGAGGTTCAAACCCGCAGCGAGATGGTACAAAAGGCAAAAGAATTCTTAGGGAGACACGTCATGCGGAACTGGCTTCGCTCGTCGCTTGCTCTCACCGCGCTGCTCCTCCCATTCGCAGCCGCTCACGCCCAATCCTCCTATCCGGACCGCCCGATCCGCTTGATCGTGGCGTTCGTGCCGGGCGGCGCCACCGACACATTGGGACGGCAGATCATCAACGATCTGGCGGAGGGGCTCGGCCAGTCGGTGATCATCGAGAACCGGCCCGGCGCAAACGGCTATCTCGCCTGGAACCACGTCGCCGCCGCCGAGCCGGACGGCTATACGCTGCTGCTGGCCGAGAACGCGCTGGCGATCAGCCAGGCGTTGCACAAAAAGGCGACGTCGCCGTTCGATCCGCTGACGCAGTACGTCGGCATCGCCGGGATCGCGACCTCGCCGTCGGTGCTGCTGGTTTCCAACAACGTGCCGGTCAACTCGGTGGCCGAGCTTGTGGCCTACTCGAAAACCGTCTCGACGAAATTGAACTTCGCCTCCGCCGGCGTCGGCAGCGTCTCGCACCTGATCTTCGAGGTGTTCAAGGACGGCGTCGGCATGGACGCGATCCACATCCCGTACAAGGGCGGCGGCCAATCGATCAACGACGTGGTCGCCGGCCATGTTCCAATGACGCTGAACTCAATCCAGGCGTCGAAAGGATTGGTGGAGACCGGCAAGGTGAAAGGTCTCGGCGTGACCAGCTCCGCGCGCTCGCCCGCGCTACCGAACGTGCCGACACTGGTCGAGGCCGGCATGCGCCCGCCGCCCATGGACATGCGCTTCTGGTTCGCACTTTTCGCTCCCAAAGGGCTGCCGGAGCCGATCAAGGCGAAGATCGAAAATGTGGTGTCCACCATGCTGACCAAGCAGAGCCTGCGCGACCGGCTCGCCAGGCTCGACATCTCGCCGGACTTCGTTCCCGGCCCCGCGCTGCAAACCAAACTCGCCACCGAAATTCAAAGCTGGACACGCTTCATCGACGCCAAAGGGATCAAGCCGCAATAAGCATGATCCCGAAAAGTGGTAACCGATTTTCGGATCAGATCATGCTCGAACAACAGGCCGGCGGAACGGCGAAGTGCCGCATCCACGGGACCTGATGCCTATCGACGGCATCCGCCGCCCGTGGTCGAATAGGGTTGCCGGTCATGGCCAATCCTTGGGGAACACGTCATGCTCCATCTCGTTCGCTGGTGCTTCGTCGTTCTGACACTGCTGGGCGTCCCGGTCCTGGCGAAGGCGCAGGGCTCGTATCCCGACAGACCCATCAAGTTCGTGATCGCGTTCCCGCCCGGCGGCGCGACCGACACATTCTTCCGGCTGATCTCGAACGACCTTGCGACTGCGCTCGGAGCGTCGATCGTGATCGAAAACAAGGGCGGCGCGGGCGGCTACATCGCCTGGCAGATGGTCGCGGCCTCACCAAACGACGGCTACACGGTGCTGGTCGCGGAAAACGCCATCGGCATCAATCAGGCGCTGTACAAGACGCATCCTTCGGGCTTCAACCCGCTGAAGGATTATGACGCCGTCGGCGCGATGGCGAGCACGCCGCTGGCGTGGAGCGTCGCCAACAACGTTCCCGCCAACACCTGGGCCGAGTTCGTGTCCTGGTCGAAGACGGTGGTCGGGAAGTTCAACTACGGCCATGCCGGTCCCGGCAGCGTGTCGCACCTTGTACCCGAGGTCATTCTCGATGGCGCCGGCCTGCAAGCCGTCCCCGTGCCTTTCCGGGGCGGCGGCCCGGCCGCGCAGGCGGTTGCGGGCGGGCACGTCGCCGTGGTCGCGTCGTCGGTGCCGGTCGCCAAGACCCAGATGGAGGGCAAGCTCGTCAAGAATCTGTTCGTGACAGGCGCCAAACGCTCGCCGGCCATGCCGAGCGTGCCGACACTGAAGGAGCTTGGGGTCCAGGTCGCCGACGTGGACCTCGAATTCTGGTGGGGTCTGTTCGTCCCGAAGGGCACGCCGGAGCCGATCCGGGCCAAGCTCGAAAACGCACTGCAAGCCACCATGGCGAACCCGGCCGTGCGCGAGCGGCTCACCAGGGTCGACACCGATCCGTCGTTCGCACCTGGACCGGCACTGAAGGTCAAGCTTGAGAACGAGATCAAGAACTGGTCGCGGTTCATCGACGCCAAAAGCATCAAAGTTCAGCCGTAAAAGCGCCGCGTGGACGACCAATGCAATCGAGGGGAAGAATTGTGATGCAGCGTTTTATTGGATGGCTTTCGATCGCCTGTGCGCTCTTCGTCGTTCCGGCCGCCGCGCAGGCTCAGGGCAGCTACCCGGACCGGCCGGTCCGGCTGATCGTCGCGTTTCCGCCCGGCGGCGCGACCGACACGTTCATCCGGCAGCTTACCAACGACATCCAGACGGCGCTGGGCCAATCGGTCGTTATCGAGAACCGCGGCGGAGGCGGCGGCTATATCGCCTGGCAGCAGGTCGCGAATTCGCCGCCGGACGGCTACACGCTGCTGGTGGCGGAGAACGCGCTCGGCATCAGCCAAGCGTTGTACCAGGGACATTCGTCTGGGTTCGATCCGCGCAAGCAGTACGACGCCATCGCCGGCCTTGCGAACTCGCCGCTGGCGCTCGCGGTCGCCAACAACATCCCCGCTAACACGATGCAGGAATTCATCGCCCACGCGAAGTCGGTGCCGCAGAAACTGAACTATGCCTCTGCCGGCACCGGCAGCGTCGCGCATCTGACGATGGAGGTCGTTATCGACGGCGCCGGCATGCCGTTCGTCCACGTGCCCTACAAGGGCGGCGGGCCGGCGATGGCCGACGTCATCGCCGGACATGTCGCCGCCAACATGGCCGGGATCGGCGTTGCCAAGACCCTGGTGGAAGGCGGCAAGATCAAAACGTTCGCGGTCACCGGCGATGTGCGCTCGCCCGCGTTGCCGAATGTGCCGACGCTCAAGGAATCCGGCGTCAAGCACGCCGACGTGGACATGCGCTTCTGGTGGGGCATCTTCGGCCCGAAGGGCATTCCGGAGCCGGTGCGCGCCAAGATCGAGAGGGTGTTCCAGACCGTGATGACCGACCCCAAGGTGAAGGAGCGTCTTCTCAAGGTCGACAACATCACCGATTTCATTCCCGGCAAGGCGCTGCACGCCAAGCTCGAAAACGAGATCAAGAACTGGACCACCTTCATCAACGCCAAAGGCATCAAGGTTTCCAACTAGGCGTGATCCGGAAAATACCTGCTCCGGACATGGCCATGCGGTGACCGGGTATGCAAAAAAAAGATCTACTCCGCCGAACCGTGACGGTCCCGGCGGGGCGCAGCCGCAATGTCAAGGAAAGCGGCACGGAAAATGGAATGACTGAGCGATTTTCGTTTGTAGTCAACGGGTACCCGGCCGAAGTCACAGCCGACGGCACGGCCCCCCTCCTCTCGGTGCTGCGCGACGAGTTGAACCTGCGCGGCAGCCGCTACGGCTGCGGCACCGAGCAGTGCGGCGCTTGCATGGTGCTGATCGACGGCGTGCCGGCCTATTCCTGCACGCGCGATACCGCGTCGGTTGCGGGACGCCGCGTTACCACGGTCGAAGGTTTGTCCAGCAACGGCGCGCTGAGCCCGTTGCAGCAGGCATTCCTCGACGAGCAGGCCGGCCAGTGCGGCTACTGCCTCTCCGGCATTCTGGTGTCGGCATCGGCGTTGCTCGCGAAAAATCCCAACCCGAGCCGGGCCGAGATCGTGACCGCGCTCGATCCACATCTCTGTCGCTGCGGCATGCACAACCGGGTGATCCGTGCGGTGCAGCGCGCGGCGGCAGGAGGTAGCACATGATCTCCAACACGCTGCCGCTCAGCCTCACCGACAATCCGATCCTGTCGCAATGGATCGCGTTCGAGGAAAAGGGTCGCGTCCGCATCGCCACCGGCAAGGTCGAGATCGGCCAGGGCATCCTCACCGCGATGACGCAGATCGCGGCCGAAGAGTTGGACGTGACGCCCGAACAGGTGCGGATGGTGTCCGGCGAGACCGACGTCAGCCCGGCGGAATATTTCACCTCGGGCAGCTATTCGGTCGCGGTCGGCGGCGCTGCGATCCGGCTGGTCTGCGCCGAGGTGCGCTCGCTGTTCCTCGATCGCGCCGCGGAGGCGCTGGGCTGCAAGGCGAGCGAGCTTTCGGTCGAAGGCGGGAAATTCCTGCGCGCCGGCAAGGACACCGGCCGCGACTACTGGTCGATGTCGGGAGAGATCAAGCTCGACCGGCGTGCGAGCGGCACCGCGCCGACCAAGCTGCCGTCGACCTACCGCATCGTCGGCAAGAGCCTGCCGCGGCTCGATCTGCCGGCCAAAGTCGCGGGCGCGGCCTTCATCCACGATATCGCGCCGGAGGATGTGGTGCACGCCCGCGTGCTGCGTCGGCCATGGCGGCACGCGCGGCTCGTTGCGTTCGACGAAGCTGCGGTGCGCAAGGCGGCGAAAGCGCCGGTCGACACCCTCCGCGAAGGCGATTTCGTGGCGTTCACCGGCGCGAGCGAGCTGGCCGTTTCGCGCGCCGCCGAAGCCGCCCGCGCCTCGGCGCGCTGGGAGGGCGGCATGCCCGCGCCGGACAACATCGGCGACCGCGAATGGCTCAAAGCGCAGCCCGCGAAATCGCGCACGGTCGAGAACGGTCTTCCCGGCCGCGCGCAGGGCCGCGTGGTCGAGGCGGAATATTCGCGGCCGTTCCTGACATACGGTTCGATCGGTCCGGCCTGCGCGCTGGCCGAATTCAAGGACGGTGCGCTCAAGGTGTGGTCGCACACCCAAGGCCCCTCCATCCAGCGCGACTGGCTGGCCCGTGCGCTCGGCATGGAGACAAAACAAGTCACCGTGTTCCACCGCCAGGGCGCGGGCGCCTACGGCCACAACACCGCCGACGATGCCGCGTTCGACGCCTGTTACATCGCGACCCGGATGCCCGGGCGAACGATCCGCGTGCAATGGCCGCGCGAGGACGAGTTCCTGGCCGCTCCGATCAGCACCGCCATGGCGATCAAGCTGCGTGCCGTGCTCGACGACGAAAATAAGCCCGCCGACTGGACCATCGAAATCTGGAGCCCGCCGCACGCCCAGCGTCCCGGCATGAACGGCAATTCCAATTTCACCGGCGCCGAAGCGCTGCCGAACCCGCCACCGCAGAAAGAACTCAACGACATCGGCGACGATCGCGGCGGCGGCGCCACCCGCAACGGCGTGGCGATCTACGACCTGCCGCGCCATAGGCTGATCCACCACATGATCCCGGGCGCGCCGTTGCGCACCTCGTCGCTGCGCGGGCTCGGCGCCTGGGCCAATGTCTATGCCATCGAATCGTTCATCGACGAGCTCGCCGAAGCTGCGGGCGAAGACCCGGTGAGCTATCGGCTGGCGCTGCTCTCCGATCCGCGGCCGCATCGGGTGGTCGAGACCGCGGCACAGATGAGCGGCTGGTTCGACAAGCGCAATCTCGGCGAAGGCCGCGCGCTCGGCTTCGGCTTCGCCCGCTACAAGAACATCGCCTCGTTCGCCGCCGTAGTGGCCGAAGTCGAGGTCGACCAGGATGTCCGCCTCAAGCGGATCTGGTGCGCGGCCGATGCCGGCCTGGTGATCTCGCCGGACGGCGCAAAGAACCAGATCGAAGGCGGCATCATCCAGGGTGCGAGCTTCGCGATGCGCGAGCGCGTCCGCTTCGAGGGCGGCAAGGTGGCGACTGCGACCTGGGCCGACTATCCGATCCTGCGGTTCTCCGACATTCCCGAGATCGACATCGAGCTGATCGACAATCCGAACGAGCCGACGCTGGGGCTCGGCGAAGCCTCGGTCGGGCCGACCGGCGCCGCCATCGGCAACGCCGTGGCCCGAGCGCTCGGCAAACGCATCCGCGATTTACCACTGACGCGCGACCGGATCGCGGCTACGCTGCTGGCCGAATAACAAGCCTTAAAGGGAGGACACCATGAGGTTTCTGGGACGCGCCGCCGCGGCGGCATTGCTCGCGGGCTCCGCGCTGCTGGTATCGAACATCGGCCAGGCGCAGGAGCTGCAGTCCGGCAAGCCGATCCGGATGATCGTCGGCCTCGCGGCCGGCGGCGGCACCGACGTCATGGCGCGCCTGGTGGCTCAGAAGATGGGCCAGAACATGGGCATGAACGTCATCGTCGAGAACAAGGCCGGTGGCAACTTCATCCCGGCCCTGCGCGAGTTGACCGGCTCGCCGGCGGACGGTCACACCCTGTTCTTCATCTCGACCTCGACGCTGATCACCCAGCCGCTGCACCAGCCGGGTTATCCGTTCGACCTGACCAAGCTCACGCCGATCACGCAGGTTGCGACCGGGCCGCTGATCCTGGTGGTGAAGAACCAGCTCGGCATCAAGACGCTGAAGGAGCTGATCGACCACGCCAAGAAAGATCCAGGCAAACTGAGCTTCGGTGTCGGCGGCGGCACCGGCAGCTCGCTTTATTTCGCGACCGAGCTGCTCAAGTCGAAGGCCGGCATCGATATCAGGGTCGTCAGCTACAAGGGCGCAGGCCCTGCACTCAACGACCTGCTCGGCGGGCACATCGACGGCATGTTCGACGCCATGCCGGTGATGGCGCCGCAGGCCAAGGAAGGAAAGGTGACGGCGCTCGCGGTCACCAGCGCCAAACGCTCCGCAGCACTGCCCAACGTGCCGACCATCCAGGAGTCGGGCTATCCCGACTACGAAATGTCCGGCTGGTTCGGCATCCTGGCGCCCGCCGGCACGCCTCCGGCGATTGCACAGAGACTGCGGAACGAGGTGGCGAAAGCAGTCGCCGATGCGGGCGCTATCAAGATCCTGGACTCGCAGGGCATGGAGCCGCTCGCCACACAACCCGGCGAGTGGGCGAAGTATCTGCAGTCCGAGCTGGACGTCTACAGCAAGATCATCAAGGACTCGAATATCAAGCCGTAATGGCTTTCTTGGCATCATGGCCGGCTTGTTACCGGTCATGGCGGAACTGACAGACGACCAGGGAGGATTCCATGATGTCCTTTGCGCGCGCGATCGGCGCGGCCGGGCTGCTGCTCGCGACCGCGTTCATGCCCGGACAGGCCCAGGAGCTTCAAGCCGGCAAGCCGATCCGCATGATCGTGGGGCTGGCGGCCGGTGGCGGCACCGACATTACGGCGCGGCTGGTGGCGCAGAAGATGAGCGAGAACCTGAAGACCACCGTGCTGGTCGAGAACAAGCCCGGCGGCAACTTCGTCATCGCAGCGCGCGAGGTCATGAACTCCCCGGCCGACGGCCACACGCTGTACTTCATCTCGTCGAGCTCGCTGATCACCCAGGCGCTGCATCCGGATCATCCGATCGACCTGTTGAAGTTCGCCGCCGTCAGCGAAGTGTCGACCGGACCGCTGATCCTGGTCGCACGCAACGGTCTCGGCGTGAAAACCATGCCCGAGGTGCTCGATCTCGCCAAAAAGAGTCCCGGCACGCTCAAGTTCGGCACTGGCGGAGGGACCGGAAGCTCGCTCTATCTGGCGACCGAGTTCCTCAAGGCCACGACCGACATCAAGATCAACATCGTGCCGTATCGCGGCTCCGCGCCGGCGCTCAACGATCTGCTCGGCGGGCACATCGACCTGATGTTCGACGCCATGCCGATGATGTCGGTGCAGGCCAAGGAGGGCAAGGTGACGCCGATCGCGGTCACCGGAACCAAGCGCTCGCCGGTGCTGCCCAATGTGGCGACCGTCCAGGAGGCCGGCCTGAAATACGAGATCACCGGCTGGTACGGCCTGCTCGCGCCACCCGGCACCCCGCCGGCGATCGTCCAGAAGCTGCGCGACGAGGTGGTGAAGGCGGTGTCGCCGAAGGATGTGGTCGAGAAGCTGGCGTCGCAGGGCATGGAGCCGCGCGCCACCCAGCCCGCCGACTTCGCGAAATACATGCAGTCGGAATTCGCGCTCTACAGCAAGATCGTCAAGGACGCGAACATCAAGCCGCAGTAGGTTTTTTTTGCGCCACCTCTCTCCGCGTCATGGCCGGGCTTGACCCGGCCATCCACGTCTTGCTTCGTAGAAAGGCAAGACGTGGATGCCCGGCACAGGGCCGGGCATGACGGAATATGTATCGAAACGCTTTGGAAGGAAGTGCGAATGCCCTCTCGCGGCCCTTGGATCGACCACTTCGGCGACAACTTCCTGTGGTCGAACGCAACACTGATCCTCAAGGGCATGGCGCCCTACGGCGTGGTGTCGCTGGAGGAAATGGATCGCGCCTGCGAAAAGCTGCGCCCGCGCTGGAACGAGGCGGATCGCGGCAAGGCGTGGTTCGAGGAGTGGCGCGCGCTCGGCGACCAGATCGAGAAGCGCGGCGACGACGCGCTCGCCAAGGGCCACAAGATCACCGCCGGCGACTATTATCTGCGCGCCGGCATCTACCACTACAACGCCGAGCGCTTCATCGTTCCCGGCCCGGAGAAGAAGGCGCAGTGCGCGCACGCCTACAAGGTCTGGCACCAGGGCATCCGGCTGCGCCACCACAACGTCGAGTTCGTCGAGGTGCCGTATGAAGGCACCACCCTGCCCGCACTGTTCATGAAGGCGCCCGGCGATGGGCCGAAGCCGACCGTGGTCGTGGTCAACGGCATGGACAACGCCAAGGAGATGAGCATCTTCTTCTGTGGCCTGGAGTTCGCGCGACGCGGATACAACACGCTCTGTCTCGACGGCCCCGGCATGGGCGAAATGCGGCGCATGCGCGACATGCCGAGCCGCTACGATTACGAGGTTCCGGGCACTGCAGCGCTCGAATATCTGCTCAAGCGGCCGGAGGTCGACGGCAAGCGCGTCGCCATCATGGGCTACAGCTTCGGCGGTTACTATTCTTCGCGGATCGCGGCGTTCGAGAAGCGCTATGCCGCATGCGTCGCGCTCTCCGCACTGCACTGGGACCTCGCCGCCTGGCAGCAGAAGATCAAGGACGCCAACAAGGACAAGCCAGGTTCCGTGGCGCAATCGAACTTCCAGTGGCGCTGGGTCGCCGGCGCCGACGATGAAGATGGCGGCATCGAGATCGCCAGGAAGTTCTCGCTCAAGGACGTGGCGAAGAACATCACCTGTCCGTTCCTGGTGACGCACGCCGGCAACGACCGCGTGGTGCCGGTCGAGAACGCGCAGAAGCTCTACGACGCGGTCGGCTCGAAGAACAAAACCATCAAGATATTCACCACCGAAGAGGGCGGTGCCGAGCACGCCCACGTCGACAATCGCCAGATCGGCATCGACTTCGCCGCCGACTGGCTTAGCGACAACATGAAGTAGGCAACGACGATGACCAAACCAATCCCGATCCGCATGGGCGGTTACGGCCCGCCGACAACCGGCTTTTCCCGTTCGATGAAATTCATCGGCGACAAGCTCGCGGCGGAGTTCGGCGACCGTATCGACGTCAAGTATTGCTGGAACATCATGGATTTCGGCTACAAGGCCGAGGAGATCGTCTGGCTGGTCGAGGACGGAATCCTGACGCTCGGCTACCAGTCGTCGAGCTACCTGACCGACCGCGTGCCGGAGCTAGGTTTCGTCGATCTTCCGTTCCTGTTCGACAGCACGGAAACCGCGCGGCGCGCGATGGACGGCGAGCTTGGTCGCGTTCTCACCAAAGCGACCGAAGCCAAGATGAACTACAAAATCCTCGGCTGGTTCGAGAACGGCTTCCGCCACATCTCCAACCGAGTGCGGCCGGTTCGCACACCCTCCGACCTTGTGGGCCTGCAAACCCGAGTGCTGCCGAGTCAGATCCAGAAGCGGACCTTCGAGCTGCTCGGCGCCACGCCGATGATCATGGACCTGACCGATGCGATCCGGATGGTCACCGCCGGCGAGATCGACGCCCAGGAAAACCCGCTGACCAACACCGTCACCTACGGGGTGCACAAGTTTCACAAATTCCACACGCTCAGCAACCACTTCTACATTTCCCGGCCGATCTTCCTGCACCGGCCGACGTTCGAGAGCTGGCCCGCCGATCTGCAAGCCGCCATGCAAAAAGCCGTGACCGAAGCGGTCGCGTTCCAGCGCAATTTGCACGAACAGGAGGAAAAGGACGCCCGTAAGGCGATCGAGGCGCAGGGCTGCGAGGTGGTCGAATTGACAGCAGATCAGCATCAGGCATTCGCGAAAGCGGTGCAGCCGCTGCTCGACGATGCACGCAAGATGTACGGCGCGGAGTTGTTCAAGCTCATCTAGCTCGCCGTCATTCCGGGGCGCGCCGCAGGCGCAAGCCCGGAATGACAACATCTATTTCGGCACGCCGGCCTCACCCAAATCCCAATACAGCCCCGCCATCACCTGCAAGCCTTCGCGCGCAACCGACAGCGGCAAGTGCTCGTTCGGCGCGTGCTGCGAGCAGCCCGGATAGGAATGCGGCACCCAGATCGTCGGCAGGCCGAGCCCTTCCGAGAAAATGTCGTTCGGCAACGAGCCGCCGGAGTTCGGCAGCATCGCGGGCGGAGCATTGGTGGTGCGCGCGATCGAGGCCTTGGCCCATTGCGCCCAGGGATGATCGGGGTCAAGGCGCGTCGCCTGAAAAATTTCGTCGCGGCCCTGGGCGATCTGCACCATCGGGAAGCCATGGCGGTCGAGGTGCCGGCGCAACGCCGGCAGGATGCCGTCCGGATTAACACCCACGACGAAACGCAACTGCCCGCGCGCCCAGGCCCGCGGCGGCACGGCGTTGACCGGGCTTTCGGGATTGCCCGCGGTCATCGCCAGAATATCGAAGCTGCACCAGGCGAAGACCTTTTCCGCCGCGCTCAACCCCGGCTCGCCCCAGTTCGGGTCGATGATGGGATCGCCTGGGCCGGACTCCACGTCGCAGGTGGCGAGCGCGCGCTTCACCGAGTCCGGAATCGCGCCCGGCAGCCATTCCGGAATTCGGATCTGACCGGTCGGGCTGACGATCGTCGAGATCGCATTCACGAGCTGCACAGACGGACTGGAAAGCAGCCCGCCCCAATTTCCCGAATGGTGGCCGCCCTCGCGTGCGTCGATCCACAGGTCGACCGGATAGGCGCCGCGGCTGCCACCCTTGATGGTGGCGCGTTCGATGGAAAGGCGCGGCCCGTCCGAGGCGATCAGCACGTCGGCGGCGAACAGGTCTTTGTGCTCGGCGCAGACTTCACGCAGTCCGGGCGATCCGACCTCCTCGCCCATCTCGATCAGCCATTTGAGGTTGAAGCCGAGCCGGCCGCGCGTCTTTAGCACCGCGCCGAGCGCCGCGAGATTGACGGTATGCTGGCCCTTGTTGTCGGCGGTGCCGCGGCCGTAGTACCGGCCATCGGTCTCGACGATCTCCCAGGGCTTGAGCCCCGGCTTCCAGTTCGCATCGAACCCGCGGATCACGTCGCCATGGCCGTAGCCCAGCACGGTCGGCAGCCCTTCGCCCTCGAAGCGCTCGCCGAACAGAAACGGGCCCCGCGCCTTCGGGTGGCGCAGCACCCGGCATGTCATGCCGAGCGCCTCGAACGCAGCCTTCATCTCGACCTCGACATAGCGCGCGAGGTCGGCGGCGCGCTCCGGGTTCTGGCTCTCGGTCGGGATCGCGACCCGGCGCGCCAGGTCGGTTTTGAAGGTGCCGCCGTCGAAATATTGCGCGGCGCGGGCGATGGCGGATTCACGGCTCATCCGGCAATCATGATCCGGACATCCTCGCCATGGCAACCGCCCGGTTTGCCAAATCCGCCCCGCCAGCCGAAACTTTTGCCTTGCGCCGCCGTTGTCGCTGGCCAAGCCTAAAATCGCTGCGCATTGCCATCAGGCCGAAGGTCCTTATGAAGCTTTTCGAATGCCAGAATTGCGGGCAGTTGCTGTATTTCGAGAACACGCGCTGCGAAAGTTGCGGCTTCCGGCTGGGCTATCTGCCGTCCCGGGAAACCGTCACCGCGCTCAAGGAGGCCAGGGAGTCGGGCTTGTGGCGCGCGCTGGCGGAGCCACGGGCGCGCTATCGCCTGTGCGCCAACGCCGCGCATGACACCTGCAACTGGCTGATCCGGTCGGACCAGCCGGAGACTTATTGCGAGGCGTGCCGGCACAACCGCACCATCCCCGATCTGTCCATTCCCGAAAATCTGGCGCATTGGAAGAAGATCGAGTCCGCCAAGCACCGGCTGTTCTACACGCTGCTCAAGCTGCAGCTTCCGCACAAAACCAGGACGGAAGACCCTGACAACGGGCTGGCGTTCGATTTCGTCGTGGAGGGAGCGCAGTCGCCGCACGGCGGCAATGCCGCGGCCATGACCGGCCACGCCAGCGGACTGATCACGATCAATCTCGCCGAAGCCGACGACGCCAAGCGCGAGCGCACGCGCAGCCAGATGGGCGAGCCCTACCGCACGCTGCTCGGTCATTTCCGGCACGAGATCGCGCACTATTACTGGGACCGGCTGATCGCCAACTCGTCCTGCCTCGACGACTTCCGCAATGTCTTCGGCGACGAGCGCATCGACTACGCCGCCGCGCTCCAGCAGCACTATGCCGACGGGCCACCGGCCGACTGGCCGGAGCGTTTCGTGACGGCCTATGCCAGCGCGCACCCATGGGAGGATTTCGCCGAGACCTGGGCGCATTACTTTCACACGGTCGACACGCTGGAGACCGCGCGCGGCTTCGGGCTAAGCGTGCGTCCGAAGGTCAGCAAGGGCGCGGAGCTCGCCGTCACCATCGACTTCGACCCGCACAACGCCGAGATGGAGCGCATCATCGACGCCTGGCTGCCGTTGACGTTCGCGGTCAACTCGATCAACCGCAGCATGGGCCAGCCGGACCTGTATCCGTTCGTCTTGTCGCCTTCGGTCATCATGAAGCTGACCTTCATCCACGACCGCATTCACGCGAAGGACTGGCGGCGGCGCCCGACCGCGAACAGCGGATTGAAGGCCATCGTCGCCGGCCTCAAGCGCAAGATGGGCACGCCGAGCCCGACGTGAAGCCAGCTACCACCAAAAGTCGCTTGCGGAACGGCCCACACTCGCCTTAGTTCGCCCCAGGCGTCTCTCATTCCCCGGCGAACCACAGCATGAACAACGCGGACCTCATCATTGCCACCCTGAAGGCGGCAGGCATCGATCGCGGCTTCGGGATTCCGAGCGGCAACGTGCTGCCGCTGATGGAGGCGATGCGCGCGGGCGGCATCGATTTCGTGCTCACGGCGCACGAAGGCTCCGCAGGTTTTGCCGCCGACGTCACCGGCCGCATGACCGGCGCGCCGGGGCTGTGCATCGCCACCCTCGGTCCGGGCGCCACCAATCTCGCCACCGGCGTCGGCAACGCCTGGCTCGACCGCTCGCCGATGATCGCGATCACCTGCAACCTCAACACCGATCAGCTCGGCCGGCGCATCCAGATGTGGATCGACCACCACGCGCTGTTCAAGCCGATTACCAAGGCGAGCATCCGCCTGGAGAAGGGCAGGATCGCCGAGCAGGTGAATGAGGCGATCCGTATCGCCATGAGCGAACCCAAGGGTCCGGTGCATCTCGACCTGCCGGAGGACGTGGCGCTGGCGCCTGCGCGCGAGGATGCGGCCCAAGCCGGAGCGGCCGCCAAGCTGGCCGCGCCTTCGGAGTCGGCCATCGTCAGCGCCGCCGAACTGATCGCCAAGGCCAAGCGCCCGATTGCGGTGCTCGGCTCGTCGGCGATGCGGATGGCCAAGCCTGAACTGCTGCGGCAGGTGATCGAGCGCCACAACCTGCCATTCGCCACGACCACGATGGCGAAGGGCATGATCGACGAGGATCATCCGCTCTCCGTCGGCGTTATCGAGCGTTCGTGCCGGCAGGTTCAGCGCAAGCTGCTGCGCTCGGCCGATCTCATCGTGGGCCTTGGCTACGACACCATCGAAGTGGAATACGAGGCCTGGATCGCCGAGGTGCTGCTGTTGCAGATCGACATCGAGCCGGTGGACGTGGCGGCTTCCGTCACGGTCGCACATCAGGTGACCGGCGATCTCGATGTCTCGCTGGCGAAGATCGCCGCCCTGCCCGCCAGCAAGAACACATGGACCCATGAGGCGCTGGCCGAGCACCGCCGCGCGTTCCACGCGGCGCTACGGCCCGCAACCAAGACCTTCACCGCCCATGCCGCAATCGACGCGGTGCGGCGCGCGCTGCCGCGCGAGGGATTGCTGTCGTTCGACGTCGGAGCGCACACTCACCAGATCGCAAGCCAGTGGACCGCGCACGCGCCAAAAACCTTCCACATCACCAACGGCTGGTCGTCGATGGGCTTCGGCCTGCCCGGCGCCATCGCCGCCAAGCTGGCGCGGCCCGACCTGCCGGTGGTCTGCATGCTGGGCGACGGCTGCTTCCAGATGACCTGCGGCGAGGTCGCGGTCGCCAAGCGTATGGGCATCACGCTTCCGGTCGTGGTGCTAGACGACAAGTGGCTGGCTTTAATCAAGGTCAAGCAGATTCGCCGGCAATTCCCGCTCTATGGCACCGAATTGCAAGCAGAAGAATACACCGAGCCGCCGCAGCATTATTTCGGCGTGCCAGCTGTCGGCGTGCGCAGCCCCACCGCGCTGGAGGACGCCGTGCGAAAGGCGCTGGCGGCGAAAGGCCCGACCGTGATCGAGGCCGTGGTGGATTCCGACCATTACGTGGACACGGTTTACGATTGATTTCGAATTGGTGTCCTGGGCGAGCGAAGCGAGACCCGGGATCCCGCTTTCCTCTCTTAACCGGGGTCCCGGATCAGCGATGCACCGCTTCGCATTGCATCGCGTCCGGGACACAGGCGGAGTGGTTGCGCCCTGCCCGCGTTTCGCTCCATCATGGGCCGACAGCAATTCGGAAAGGAACAACCATGGCCAAGCTCCGCCACATCGCGATCATCGTCGAAGACCCGGAAGCCTCCGCGAAGTTTTTCGAGGAGGCCTTCGACATGAAGCGCGCGGGCAAGGCCCGGCGCGGCATCTACATGTCGGACGGCATTTTTAACGTCGCCCTGCTCAAGAAGGAAACCGAGGACGAGGAGCTCGGTCTCTATCACTTCGGCATGTGGGTCGACGATCTCGACGCGGCCGAGAAGAAAGTGGTCAACGCCGGCGGCAAGTATCTCGCGGGACGGCCGACCTCGCCGAACTCCTTTTATGAGGCCAAGTACAAAGCCCCCACCGGCCTGGTGTTCGACCTCACCCACACCGGCTGGGCTGGCGCGGTGAAGGACGTGGTCCCGAAAAGCTAGACCGCCGTCGCAGATTTTCGAGTCTTCGAGCCGCCGATGGCGACATCGAATCCCGTGATTGTGGTGGGTGCAGGCCCGGTCGGCCTGTGCTTGGCGCTGGCGCTCGCCCAGCAGGACGTGGCGGTCACGCTGATCGAAACTTTGTCTGACGACACATTCCTTGACCAAGTGCCGCGCGCCGGCAGCAACCACCCTGCCACACTCGAAATGTTCGACCGGATCGGCCTGTACGACAAGATCGAGCCGCGCGGCATCGTCGCGCCGAAATTTCATTACTGGGACCGGCAGGAAGGCGCGCTGATCGCCGAGTTCGACCACGCACTGCTTAAGGACGACACCAAATTTCCATTCGTACTCCAGTGCGAGCGCATCAAGATCATCGAGGAGGCGCTGGCGATGGCCAAAGCGCATCCGCGGGTGACGGTGCGCATGTCGACCACGCTCACCGGCTTCGAGCAGACCGCCGACGGCGTGCTCGCGCGCGTCACCAACGCCGCCGGCGAGGTCGAGACGATCCGCGGCAGCTACATCGTCAGCGCGGAGGGCGCGCGCAGCGTCGTGCGCAAGGACCTCGACATCGAATTCGAGGGTTTTACCTATCCGGAGCGCACGCTCAACATCGAGGTCGCCTACGACTTCAAGCAGCACGGCTACACCGAGCGCAACTACATCTCCGATCCGGTCGAATACTCCAACCTGTTCCACTGGAAGGGACCGCCGGACCGCTGGCGCATTCACTTCCCGACCGATCCGAACGAGGACGAGAAGGCGCTGACCCGGCCGGAGGCGATGCAGGCGCGACTCAAGGGCTTCCTCAAGCTCGATCGCGACTTCGAAATCTGCGGCAGCAATCTCTATGCGGTGCACCAGCGCGTGGCGAAGACATTTCGCGCCGGCCGCGGCATCCTGGCCGGCGACTCCGCGCACGTGAACAGCCCGATCGGTGGCATGGGACTGAACAGCGGCGTGCACGATGCCTTCAACTTGGCGGACAAGCTGGCCCGCATCCTGCATGGCGAAACCGATGAAACCGAACTCGACCGCTACGACCGGCAGCGCCGGCAGATCGCGGTGAAGCACACCCAGGCCCAGACGATCCGGAACAAGCGGCTTCTGGAAGAGCGCGATCCGGCGGTGCGCAAGCGCAATCACGACGAACTGAGACGGTCGGCGGAAGACCCCGAGCTGGCGCGCAAGTTCCTGCTTCGGACCTCGCTGATCGAAAGCTTACGCGAGGCCGAACAGATTCCCTGAATTCCGGCGGAGGTTGTCATGCTTCGACTGGCACTGGCGTTCCTGTCCATCGCGATCGCCGCCATCGGCGTTGCGGCCGAAGCATCGGCGCAGCAATGGCCGGACCGGCCGATGCGGCTGATCGTTCCGTTCAGCGCGGGATCGAGCTCCGACATCATCGCGCGCATCATCGCGGCGAAGATGGGCGAGCGGCTCGGCCAGCAGATCGTGGTGGAGAACCGGGTCGGCGGCTCGACCGTGATCGGCACCGACGCCGTCGCTAAGGCCGCGCCGGATGGCTACACGCTGGGCCTCGCCAACACCACGACGCACGCGGCGAGCGCCGCGCTCGTGCCGAACCTGCCGTTCGATCCGGTAAAGGATTTCACGCCGATCGCCATGATCGGAAGCTCGCCGTTCGTGCTGGTCGCCGCACCGCAGGTGTCGGCCACAACGCTGAAGGACTTCGTCGCGCTGGCGAAGGCTTCGCCTGGGAAGCTCAGCTACGCCTCCGCCGGCACCGGCACGCTCGCGCACCTCGCGGGTGAACTGTTCAAGGTTAAGGCAGCGATCGACGTCACCCATGTGCCCTATCGGGGCACTGCGCAGTCGGTGGTCGACCTGATGCAGGGCCGCATCGAGCTGTCGGTTAGCACGATTCCGCCGTCGTTGCAGCACATCCGCGAGGGCAAGCTGCGTGCGCTCGCCACCATGAGCGAAAAGCGCAACGTGATGCTCCCGGAGACCCCGACCGTCGGCGAGGCCGGCGTTCCGGGTTGCGAGGCCGGCCTCTGGACCGCGCTGATGGTGCCGGCAGGCGTGCCGGCGGACATCGTGCGCAAGCTCAACCAGACCGCGCTCGCGGTGATGGACACCGCCGAAGTCCGAGGCGCGCTGCAAAAGCAAGGCGTTGACCCTGAACCGGGCACGCCGGAAGCGGTCGCGGCGCGCATCGCCGCCGACATCGTGAAATGGAAGGGCGTTGTGGCCAGCGCCAAGATCGGCGCGCACTAACCATGACCAGTCTACCGCTGTCGCTGGCGTGCTGGGACTACGACCGCACCCGGCCTTTGATCGACGGCCGCGTGACGGCCGAGGGCATCGACCTGGACGTCCAGCTCATGCGGCCGCAGCAAGCGTTCCAGCGTATGCTGACGGAGAAGGAATTCGCGGCGTCGGAAATTTCGCTGGCGTCCTACGTGACACTGAAGGCGCGCGGCGAATGCCCGTTCGTCGCCATTCCAGTGACGCTGTCCAAGATGTTCCGGCATTCCTGCATCTATGTGCGGGAGGGTTCCGGCATCCGCACGCCGGCCGACCTCAAAGGCAAACGGGTCGGCGCCACGCAGTTTGCCTCGACCGGCGTGGTGTTCATCAAGGGCATGCTCCAGCACGAATACGGCGTGCATCAATCCGACATGCGCTGGTTCATCGGCGGGCTCGATGCGCCGGCGCACAAGCCGCCCGCGATGCCGCAGACCGCGCCCGGTGTCGCGGTCGAGTTTCTGTACGACGGCAGGACCACGCTCGAAGGGCTGTTCGAGGCCGGCGAACTGGACGCGCTGTTCGCGCTGTACATCCCGAAAATTTTCGAGCGCGGGTCGCCGCAAATCCGCCGGCTGTTCCCCGATTATAAATCGGTCGAGCAGAGCTATGTCCGTCGCACCGGGATTTTTCCGGTGATGCACGTGGTGGCGATCCGCGAGGACGTGCACCGCGAATATCCGTTCGTGGCACGAAGCCTTTACAAGGCGTTCTGCGACGCGCGCAATCTGGCGGTGGACGGGCTGTACGACACCGATGCGTTGCGGGTGTCGCTGCCGTGGCTGATCGACCACATCGAGGAGACTCGCGGAGTGCTCGGACCGGATTTCTTCGCCTACGGGCTGGCGCCGAATCGCCCGGCGTTCGCGGCGATCGGGCAATACCTGCACGAGCAAGGCTTGGCGCCGCGGGTGGTGACGCCGGAGGAATTGTTCGCGGATGTGGAGTAGAGCTTGCGGCTAAAGGCCCGCCCCCGTCCATCCACCGGTCCCGCAACACCCTCCGCTGTCATGCCCGGGCTTGACCCGGGCATCCATGAGATGGCGCTGCGTGAAAAAAACGTATGAATGGTGTTCGGCGAAAAATCGTATGGATTGCCGGGTCAAGCCCGGCAATGACAACCGAGAGATAGAGGGCCGAGCAACAAAGATTCCACGGCTCGCGCCTACTTATTCTGCCTGACCCAGTTAGGCCCCGGCGGCAGGCCCCACTTGTCGCGCGGCTCGTTCGGGCTCCAGACCTTCGGCTTCTGCGGCCGGTCGCCATGCCATGGGCGCGGGTCGAAATACCCAAGCTCCTCGTCCAGCATCTTGTCGAGATCGATGAAGAACTCGACCATCTGGTCGTCCGGATTGCGGTGATAGGCCGCGACGTTGTGGCCGGGGCCGTGACGCACCGGTCCCCAGACGATCTCGAGCTTCTTGCGGCCGAGCAGGTCGCAGGCGTTGTGCAGGTGGGTCGGGTCGCGCAGCTCGAACGCGAAGTGGTGCATCCTCTCCTGCGGGCCACGGATGAAGTTCACCGTGTGGTGGTCGACGCCGCAGCGCAGGAAGCCGAAGTAGTCGCCGATCCAGTCCGACACCCGGAAGCCCAGCACGTTCACGTAGAAATCCGAGATCGCCTTCGGGTCCTGGCAGACCCACGCCAGATGCCCGAGCTTGTTGGGGCCCGCGCCGCTCGTGACCGGCGTCACCGGCAGGAAGCTCCATTCCGAAAACAGGTCGACCTGCGTGCCCTTGGGATCGGTGAAGGTCAGCGACTTCGGCGTGCCCGGTAGCGCATCGCTGCGGATGTCGCTCGGAAAACCGTCCGCCAGCAGGCGCTTCTTCATATCCTCGAAGCTCAGCTCCGGCGAAACCTCGAACCCGAGCCGGGCGCAGCGTTGCTCGGCTGCCTTTTGCAGCACGACAGAAAGCAGCCCGGTGTTGGTGGCGAGGAATACGCGGTTCCCGTCGCGCGCGGCGACCGTCAGGCCCACCACGTTCTGGAAATAGTCGATCTGCTGCTCCAGATCCGCAGTTTCGAAATAGGCGTATCCGAGTCGTTTGGCCTTGATCATCGTCGTCCTGCTGAATGTCTACTTGGCGAGGCGTCGCACCACCTTCATACGCTGCACAGTATCGCCCGCCAAGTGACTCCAGATGAAGCTGTCGCGCACCAGCTTCTCGGCGTGGCGCGCCATCCTGGCGCCGGCGCCGCCGTGGATTTCCAGGTTCAGCTCGGTGACCTCCTGGATCACGTCGGTGGAGAGGTTCATGACGAGGCCGGCGTTGGCCGAGTGGACCTTGTGGTCATGCTCCCAGGCCACCCGCATCACCAGCGCGCGCAACGCCTCGGTCCACATGTTCATCTTGTTGATCTTGAGCTGCACGGTCTGTTGCTCGAACAGTGGCTGACCGCCCTGTGTCGCGGTCTTGGCGTGCTTCATCGCTTGCTCGCAGGCGTCATCGCAGACGCCGAGCGCATTGGCGGCCAGTTCCAGGTCGCCGAACAGGTCGCCGCCGGTACGGTCGCCGGCCGCCGCCGTTTTCATATCCGAGGTGTTGACGTTGCCGACCACGTTGGCGTGCGGCACGCGCGCGTTTTCGAAGATCATCTCGCCGTTGCGGTAGAACCGCCAGCCGCTCTTGTTGAACACCTTGCCGATGCGGAAGCCCGGCGTGTCGGACGGCACCAGGAACATGGTGGTGCCTTCGCGCAGCGGGGCATTCGGATTGGTCCGCGCGTCGATGAAGAACAGCTTGCCGACCGGCGCGTTGGCGATAAAGCATTTCTCGCCGTTGAGAATCCATTCGTCGCCCTGGCGCTCGGCGCGCAGCTTCAAGCCCGACTTGGGCGCTTCCTTCACCGGCAGGCGGTTATCGGACCCCGCGCTCGGCTCGGTAATGCCTTTGCCCAACAGAAAGCGATGATCGGCGACGAACGGCCGGAGGAAACGCTCCTTCTGCTCGTCGTTGCAGGCCGCCGATATCAAGTGACTCCACTTCCAGTTCTGGCTGAAGGTCTTCGAGATCGCGCTGTCGCCGCGGGCGAGCTCCGCCATCACCAGCGCCTGGGTCACGTAATCGGTGCCCTCGCCGCCGTATTCCTTCGGCACCGCCATGGTGCGAAGCCCAAGCTTCGAGCCCTTCTCCACGATGTCCCAGTCGAAGGTGCCGTGCGCGTCCGGCGCCTCGTCGAGCGAAAGCGTGATCGGCTTGATCTCTTCCTCGGCGAACTTGCGCGCGGTCATCTGCCAGGCGCGCTGCTCGTTGCTCAGTGAAAAGTCCATAAGTGTGCCTCTTTATTCCGCGGCGAGCATGGCAGGGCCACGCCGATGATGGGCCAGCGCCTCGGCGATCCGCAGCCGGGCGTCGGTGGCACCGTCGCCGGTGTGCAGGCAGACCCGCGCATCGTGGATGTATTTCTGCAGCGGCATGTCGCGCATCACGCCCATGGCGCCGAAGCATTCCGCCGCATCCTTGGTGGCCTTGTAGATCGCCTCCGCGGTGAACACGGTCGCGATCGTGGTCAGCGGCAGGTCCGGCAGGCTGCGGTCGGCATAGGCTTCCGGATGGTCGGCGGCCCAGGCGGCGCGCCAGATCGTGCCGCGGGCGACGTCGAGTCGGATCGCGATGTCGGCCAGCTTAAAGCCGATCGCCTGATGCTCGATGATAGGACGTCCGCCCTGGACGCGGATGCGCGCGTAATCCAGTGCGGCCTCGTAGGCGGCGCGGCCAATGCCGAGGTTGAGCGCCTGGAATAGCGGGACGCCCCGTCCAGTGTCCGCATCGCCGCCGATACCGAGCAGGTTTTCGGCCGGCACCCGGCAATCCTTGAGCGCGACCTGCCCGCATGCGCCGTGATACCAGCGCGGCTCCGGCTGCTGCGTCACGGTCAGGCCCGGCGTATCGCGCGGCACCAGGAAAACCGCTGCGCCCTTGTCGGTCTGCGCCTCGACGGCGATCAGCTTCGCGACCGGCGCGTTGGCAACGCAATCCTTGGTGCCCCTGATGACCCAGTCGTTGCCGTCCCGCGTCGCGGTCGTCGCCACCCGCCGCTCGGTTCCAGGCTGACGATGATAGTTGATGCCGAGCGACGTATCGCTGTCCGGCTCGCGGCCGGCGCGAGCCAAATGATAGTCGTCGTCCTCCAGGAATTGCGGGAGGAAACGCTCCCGCTGCTGCGGCGTCATCGAAGCAAACAACGACCGCGCCAGCGCCGACGTTTCCGCCAGCACCGCGGCGATATCGGTGTCGCCGGCCGCAAGCTCCTCGATGACGAGGCAGCAGGTGAGCGCGTCCGCGCCCACCCCGCCCCATTCCTCGGCGAGCGCCAGCGTGCGTAGCCCCAGTTGCGAGGCTTGGCGCAGCACGTCCATCGGCAGGCTGCGGTCGGCCGCATCCAGGCGATCCGCCTTGAGCGTCACCGGCTTGATCGTGCCGTTGACGAAATCGCGGACCGTGTCGCGGAACTCCAGTTGTTCCGCGCTGAGCTGAAGACTGTACATATCGATCAACCTGCTGTGCTGTGCGTGCCGTTCATTGCACCTTGATGCCGGCCTTTTTCACCACGTCGTCCCACTTGGTGAGCTCGGCCTTGATGTAGGCCGGGAACTCGTCGGGCTTCTTGTAGCTCGCCGTGATGAACTGGTCGGCAAAGTATTTCTTCACCGAAGGCTCCTCCAGGAAATCGGAGACCGCCTTGGAGAGCTTGTCCACGATCGCGGCCGGAGTCTTGGCCGGCACGTAGATGCCGATCCAGGCCGAGAAGTCGTAGCCCGGCACGGTCTCGGCGATGGTTGCAATCTCCGGCAGGCCCGGCAGGCGCTTGGATTCGCCGATGGCGAGTGCATTGCTCTTCCCGGCCTTCACGTGCTCCAGCGAGGTCGTGACGTTGTTGTAGAGCAGTTGCACTTCGCCGGTGAGGATCGCCTGGGTAGCCGGACCGATGCCACGATACGGTACGTGGACGATCTTGATGCCGGTCTGGTTGGCAAGCAGTTCCAGCCCCATGTGGCTGAAATTGCCGATGCCGCCGGAGGAATAGTTCAGCGTACCGGGCTTCTCCTTGGCGACCCGGATCAGATCGGCCACCGACTTGATACCCGTCGACGGATGCGCGGTCAGCAGCGACGGGAACCGATTCACCATCGCGACCGGGATGAAGTCGCGCAATGTCTGATACGGGTTGTTCGGATAGAGCGCCGGGTTGACGATCATCGGGCCGTCGGAGAGGACGCCGATGGTATAGCCGTCGGGATCCGCCCGCATCACCGCCTGCACACCGATCGAACCGTTGGCGCCGCCGATGTTCTCGACAAAGACCTGCTGGCCGAGCTTGTCGCTCAGGTGCTTGGCAACGAGGCGGCCCATGAGGTCGGTGCCGCCGCCCGCCGGGAACGGCACGATCGCCTTGATCTGCCGCTGCGGCCAAGCCTGCGTTGATGTCTGCGCCGCCGCGATCGCCGGCAGTACGCAGATGAAGCCGAGCACGGCTGCGGATTTCATCAAGAAGCTTCGCATTGTCATCCCTCCCCTGTTTATTTTTTCAGTTTGACGGTCGTCCCATTCAGAGTGCCGCGGCGATGGCGTCGCCCATTTCCTGGGTGCTGGCTTTGCCGCCAAGGTCGCGCGTCAGATGCTTGGCCTCAGCGATAACCTTCGTCACCGCCGCCTGGATGCGCTCCGCGGCGGCGCTCGCCTTCGGCTCCTTGTGCTTGCGCCCGAGCCAGGCCAGCAGCATTTGTCCCGACATGATCATGGCATAGGGGTTGGCGATGTTCTGGCCATAGATGTCCGGCGCCGAGCCGTGGGTGGCCTGCGCCATCGCCTGCTTCTCGCCGACGCAAAGGCCGGGCGCGAGCCCCAGGCCGCCGACCAGACCGGCGCCGATGTCGGTCAGGATATCGCCGAACTGATTGGTGGTGACCACCACATCGAAGCGCTGCGGATCGGTGACGAGCTTCATCGCGATCGAGTCGATCATCATCTCGTCGAACGCCACATCCGGATATTCTTTGGCGACCTTGCGGCATTCCTCCGCGAACATGCCGCAGGCCAACCGGTAGACCGGCTCCTTGTGTGCGGCTGTGACCTTCTTGCGCGGGCGGGTGCGCGCCAGTTCGAACGCCTCGCGCGCGACGCGGTTCGATCCCTTGCGGGTGATGACGCGCATCCCGATGGTGATGTCGTCATTGGGCCGGAACTCCGGCGCGCCTGCAACCACAGTCTCGGAATAAAGCATGCCCTCGGTGAGTTCGCGGAAGAACGCGATATCGACGTTCTTGTGGATCGAGGGAATGGTGGCGTGCGACAGCGACGGCCGCAGCGCCGCGAACAGGTCGAAACGCTTGCGCACCGGCGGCATCACCCAGGTGGCGTCACCGCGTGGATAGGCGTTGTGGCCGATCGGGCCCATGATCCAGCCGTCGAGTCCGTGCAGCGCCTTTTCGGTCACCTCGGGAAACGTCTTACCGTGCTCATCGTGGCCGGCCTTGCCGATCGGCAGTTGGTGCCATTCGATCGCGAGCCCCGAATGCGCGGCAGCGGCCTTCATCACCTTGACGGCTTCCGGAACGACCTCGAAGCCGATGTCGTCGCCGGGCAGAATTCCAAGTTTCAAAATTCAGTTCCTTTTTTACTCATCCACCTTGATTCCGACCGCGGCGATGTCGCGACGCCATGTCTCCATCTCGTCCTTCAACCACGCCCTCGCATCGTCCACCGATTTCTGCGACGGCGCAGCCATGCCGCCCCGCTCGAAGGTGGCCTGCATCTCCGGCGTTTTTGCCGCAGCAACGAATGCCTTGTGCAGCGTCTCGATGATCTCGCGCGGCACGCCGGCCGGCGCGAACGCCGCCGACCATTGCGAGGCGCGGAAGCCGGCGAAGCCCACCTCGTCGAGCGTCGGAACATCCGGCCACGCCGCAAGCCGCGCCGGCGCCGCCACCGCGAGCGGACGCACCTTTCCCGCTTTGATCATGCCGACCGGGTTGGTGACGTTGAACCAAGACACATGGGTGTCGCCGCCGGCAACGTCGCGCAGGATGCCCGACCCGCCATCCTTGAACGGGCTATGCACCAGCTTGAGTCCGGCGCGCTTCGCCAAAATCTCAGTATTGACGTGCTGATAGGCGCCGATGCCGGCGCTCGCATAGCGCAGCTCGCCGGGACGCGCCTTGGCGTATTCGATGAACTCCGCGAAGGTCGTGGGCGGGAAGTTCGTGGTCGTCGACATGAAGAACACCGGCGCTTCGGCGAGGCGCGCGACGATCTGCACGTCGCGGTCGTAGTTGACCCGCATCTTGTGGCCCAGCAGCACCGGCGTGAGCGCGTTGGTCGAGATATTGCCGATCATGATGGTGTAGCCATCCGGCTTGGCGCGGGCCATCTCCTCGATCGCGATGATGCCGGAGGCGCCGGGCTTGTTCTCGATCACCAGGTTCTGCCCGAGCGCTTTTCGCAACTCCTCGCCATAGCGCCGGGCCACCACGTCGGTCAGGCCACCGGGAGCGTAGGGTACGAGCACCCTGATCGGCTTGTTCGGATAGGGCGCCTGCTGCGCCGATGCCGCGGCCGCGCCGAGCGCGAGCCATGCCAAGCTTAGAATCCAGCCAAAATATCGCATAGACGCTTTCCTCCCTGGGCCGCGAATCCGTGGAACACTTTTCGTGTTCTCTCTCGATGGTTGAGCGATTGTATGGACCGCACGCCGCCCAGCACAAGCGCGAATTGACGCGTTGCGCTACGCTGCCCGGCAAACGGAGGGACGGCAATGGACACCAAGGAACTGCACGATCGCGGGCTGAAGCTCCGCAAGGAGCTGTTCGGCGACGAAGCAGTGGAGAAACGCATGAACGCATTCGGCGAGTTCGGCGAGCCGCTGCAGAACATCATCAACGCCTACGCTTATGGCGACGTCTGGAGCCGCTCCGCGGTCACGCTCGAAACCAAGAGCCTGGCGATGATCGCGATGATGGCGGCGGCCAATCGTCCGGCCGAGCTGCGCGTCCATCTCAAAGGCGCGCTGCAGAACGGCTGCACCCCGGAGGAAATCCGCGAGATCCTGCTGCTGGTCGCGCTCTACTGCGGCATCCCGGCGGCGAACGAAGCGCACCGCGCGGCGGTCGATGTCATGGAGGAGGTGAAGAAGGCGTAACGGGATTTTCGGCCCGCCTTTGTCGCTCAAATGCCCGCTTCCGGCGCCGATAATCTGGTAGCGTATCGCAAGGCCAAGGGAGGGAAAGATGGACAGGACACGTCTTGTATCTTCGCTGTTTGCACTGGCCGCTCTTGCCAGTTCGCTTGTGACGGCCACGGCCCAGGAGACGCTGAAAGTCGCGGTGCCGCAGCGCGGCGTCTGGGACGCCGGAATCCCGGAACTCGGCATGCGAGCCGGCATCTTCCAGAAGCACGGGCTCAATCTCGAAATCCTCTACACCCAGGCCGGCCCGGAATCGATCCAGGCGCTGATCGGCGGCGGCGTGGACATCGCCACCGCCGCGGGCGTCGGAGCCGCGTTCGGCACCTTCGCCAAGGGTGCACCGATCCGCATCATGTCGAACGAAATCATCGGATCGCCGGATCTGTACTGGTACGTCCGGGCGAATTCACCGATCCGCACGCTCAATGATTTCACCGACAAGACGGTGGCCTATTCGCTGACCGGCTCGTCGAGTCACTCGGGGCTGCTGGCGCTGATCGCGCAGCACAATCTCAAGGTCAAGCCGACATCGACCGGCAACATCCCGGCGACCATCACGCAGACCATGACCGGCCAGGTCGACGTCGGCTTCGGCGCGGTCCCCTACGGGCTCGACATGGCGGACGACGGCAGAATCCGCATCATCGTGACCGGCAACGACGTGGCCGCCCTGAAGACCCGCAGCGGCCGCGTGAACCTGACCAATCTCGCGACGCTGCAGAACCGCAAGCCTGCGCTCATCCGGTTCCACCAGGCCTACAAGGAAACCATCGAGTGGATGTACAACGATCCGGCCGCGCTCAAGCAATACAGCGAGTTCTCCAAAGTGCCGGAAAAGGTGGTGGTCCGCGTGCGCGTGCTGATGCCGAAGGACGCCCTGGCTCCGGATCGCGTCGTCGGCATCGAGCAGATCATGACCGAGGCGATCCAGAACAAGTTCCTGCAGGCGCAACTGACCAAGGAGCAGATCGCCGAGCTGATCCGCACGTCGGAGCTTGTGAAGTAGCGAACCGCGTCAATCCTCGTGGAATTGCACGACCACGCGTTCCGCGAGGATCGGGGTGCAATATCGGGCGAAGAACGTCTGGTGCCCCGCCGACTCTGCGTAGTCCAGGTAGCCCTGCGGGTTGTCGAACACCATGGTGAGCCCGACGTCGTAGTTGCCGGCGAAGCTGCCCTTGCGGACGTGGGTCTCGCCACCGGCGCCTTCGTTGCGGCCGATCTTCCATGAGCGGATGGTCGGCTGGCTCGCCATCAGGCCGGGGAACGCCTTGAAGTAGGCCTCGATGTCGGCCGCCTTGGCGTCGGGCTTGAACTTCAGGATCGCCATGTGGCGGAACATCGTTGCACTCCCCTATCTCGGTAACTTGTAGATCCGTTCGGATGCGTTGCCGAGCACATCGGCGCGCTCGGACTCCGAAAGGCCCGAGATCAGATTCTTGATGCCACTCCAAACCTCCTGGAAGCCGCCGCTCAACAGCACCACCGGCCAGTTGCTTCCCGCCATCACGCGGCTCGCACCGAAATGCTGGATCGTGTGATCGGAATAGCGGCGGACCTGTTCGGTCGACCACTTCCAGCGCCAAGCCACATCGCCGCCGATCGACAGCTTCACGCTGATGTTCGGGAAGGCCGCCGCCTGCACGATCTGCGACGCCCAGGGCTCCCAGCCCTGCTCCGGGATTGGCGGACGGCCGAGATGGTTGAGCACGATGTTCAGGTCCGGCATGCGCCGCGCGGTTTCCAGCACCGTTTCCATCTGTTCCTCGGTGTTGGTGATCGCTTCGAAGGCCAGCCCTGCCCGGCGGAGCTGCTCGACGCCCTCCTGCACCTTGGGCCAGAGCAGCCAGCGCGGGTCTTTCTCGTACACAATGAGATGACGCATGCCGACAAATTTCCTCCGCGGCTTGAGCGCGTCGAGCGCACGGGCGCAGGCTGCCGGATCGGCCAGCGGGACCCAACCGATCACCGCGCGGATGAAATCGACCCGATCCGCGACCTCGAGGTAATGCAGCGTCTCGTCATAATTATCGAGCGACTGCACCAGGATGGTGCCGTCGATCCCGGCGGCATCCAGCTCCAGTTTGAGATCGTCAGGCGTGAAATCGCGATTGAGGCTGGTGCCCCATGAGGGCGGAAACTGATGCGGATGCTTGTCCAGCCACCAGATATGATGATGACAATCGATCACAGGCATTCATGAACTCCTTTTAATCTTATGCGGTGATCTTTTGCAGGCGGGATGGGATAGATAGGTCGCCCACCCCCAGGAATGAGCGCTTCGTCACGAGATGCCCCAAGCCGCGCAGCCGAAGATCGTCGCCATCATCGTCGCGTCGGCGATCATCATGCAGCAAATCGATTCCACCGTCATCACCACGGCGCTGCCGCAGATGGCGATCTCGCTGGGGACCGACCCGGTCAGCCTCAGCATCGCGATCACCGCCTATCTGTTGAGCCTCGCCGTGTTCATTCCGGTCAGCGGGTGGGCCGCCGACCGGTTCGGTGGGCGCACCATATTCCGCGCCGCCATCGCACTGTTCACGCTGGGCTCGATCCTGTGTGGGTTGTGCAGCAGCGCGGCCGAGCTGACCGCCGCGCGCGTGCTTCAGGGCATCGGCGGCGCGATGATGGTGCCGGTCGGCCGCCTGGTCCTGTTTCGCAGCGTCGAAAGAGCTTCGCTGGTAATGATCATGGCCTATCTGCAGGTTCCGGCGCAGCTTGGGCCGGTGCTTGGGCCGCCGCTCGGCGGCTTCATCACCACGTACTTTTCATGGCGCTGGATTTTCTGGATCAACGTGCCGCTCGGCATCCTCGGGATCGTGCTGGTGACCTTGTTCTTCGACAATCCGAAGGAGGAGCAGCGGCGTCCGCTCGACTGGCTCGGATTCCTGCTATGCGGCAGCTCGCTGTGCTCCATCATGTTCGGCGTCGAGATGGTGCGGCACGGAGCCAGCGGCTTGCCCGAGGCTGCCGCGTTCCTGGCCGCGGGCTTTGTCATTGGGGCGCTGGCGCTCGCCCATTTCCGGCGCATCGCGCATCCGCTGCTGGACCTGTCGGTGTTCCGGATTCCCACATTCCGCGCCGGCATCGCCGGAGGATCGCTGTTTCGCGTCGGCGCCGGAACGTTGGTATTCCTGCTGCCGCTGCTGCTTCAGGTCGTGTTCGGGATGACCGCGTTTGCATCGGGAATTTTAACCTTCGCAAGCGCCGCGGGCTCGCTGTCGATGAAATTGACCGCCGGCCCGATCCTGCGGCGATACGGCTTTCGGACGGCGCTGATCGTGAACGGATTCATCAGCGCCGCCACCATAGCGATGTGCGCGATTTTTACGCCCTCGATGCCGGCACTGCTGATCTTCGCGCTGTTGCTGATGGCGGGCTTCTTCCAGTCGCTGCAATTCACCGCAACGCAGGCTATCGGCTATTCGGATGTGAGTCAGGTCCAGATGAGCACGGCCACCAGCATCTCCAGCATGGCCCAGCAATTGAGCCGCGGCTTTGGCATCGCCTTCGTGGCCGCGTTGTTGCAGATGTCGCTGGCCTGGCGCGAGGCGACCGAGTTGACCCGCTTCGACTTTCAGGTCGCGTTCGCGGGCGCGGCCGTCATGGCGCTGGCGGGCGTGTTCTGCTTCCTGTCGCTTCGATCGGACGCCGGCGCGGGCGTCAGCGGCCACACGATCCCGCCCAAGGCGAGCTGATCTAGCGCCCGCGCCACTGCGGCTCCTTCTTCTCGACGAACGCCTTGACGCCTTCGCGGAAGTCCTCGCTGCCGAAGGCTTGCCGCACCAGATCGTCGCCATCCTGGAAGCCGGCATGCAACAGCCGCCGCATCGCTTCCTTGGTCACGCGCATGGTGATCGGCGCATGATGCACCAGCCGGTCGGTGAGTTCGGCGACCCGCTTGTCGACGTCGGCGGGCTGGACGATTTCGGCGAGGAAGCCGCCGGCGAGCGCCTCCTCGGCCGACAGGTTCTCGGCCAGCAGCAGCATCTTCTTGGCGCGCGCCATGCCGAGCGCCGCAATTACGCGGGCGTAATTCGCGACCGAGAGACAATTGCCCAATGTGCGCGCAATCGGCACGCCGAAGCGCGTGCCCGGCGTCGCGATGCGCAGGTCGCAGCAGGCCGCGATGGCGAGCCCGCCGCCGATCGCAAAGCCCTCGATCACCGCGAGCGTCGGCATCGGCAAGGCTTCGAGGCCCGAGAGATAGCGCTCCATGGTCGCCTCGTAGGCCACGCCGTCCTCACCCGAGGTGAAGGTCTTGAATTGTGCGATGTCGGTCCCGGCAATGAACGACTTGCCGCCGGCGCCGCGAAACACCACTGCGCGCACGCCGCCGTCGCCTTGAAGCTTCGCGCAGATCTCGCCGAGCTGTTCGTACATCTGCCAGGTCATCGCGTTCCGCGCCGCCGGGCGGTCGAACGTGACGTGCACCACGTCTTGCTTGCGTTCAGTGCGAACTTCGCCGTCGCTCATGTTGTTCCTCGTTCCTTATGTCACGTCGTGCGCCGGCGGATTTCCGCGACCACGACGCTGTTGTCGGATTCGCCTTCGCCCTGGCGCACACAGGCTTCCAGGATATCGGCATGGATCTCGAGCAGCGGCAGCCGCTGACCGGCCTTGCGTCCCTGATCGAGCATCAGGTGCACGTCCTTCAGGGTCTGGCGCGCACGGCCTTCGGGGGCGAAATCGCTGCGGATCATCTTCATGCCCTTGGTGCCCATGACCTGGGACGAAGCGGCCGAGGTCTGCGCCACCTTGAGGAACGCTTCGGGATCGAGCCCGAGCCGGGTCGCGAACACCAGCCCCTCGGCCAGCGCGGCACGATTGAGCCCGAGGATGAGATTGACCGCGAGCTTGGCGCGCCCACCGTCGCCCGCCTTGCCGATGTGGAAGCGCGTCGGGAAAACCGCATCGAGCACGGACGCGACCTCCGCCGCCGTCGCCGGATCGCCGCCGATCAGTCCGACCCCGTCGCCCTGCCGGACCTGCTCGCTGGTTCCCGACACCGGCGTTTCGAGAAACCGTATCCCGCGCGGCGCGACGCGTGCAGCAAGCGCGGCGATCCGGTCGGGATCGCAGGTGCTGGTGCACATGACGATCCTGCCGGAGCCTTCGCCGAGCGCGGGGAGGATTTCCTGCTCGACAACCTGCTCGACCTGATCGGTGCTGAACACCGCCAGCACGATCGGCGAACTGCCGCGGGCGACTTCGGCGATCGAGGACGCCGCCTGTCCGCCCAAGCTCTGAAACCGGGCATTCTTGGCCGGGTCGACATCGAAGCCCACGCCCGCGAAACCCGCATTAAGCAGCCGCCGCGCCAGGACCTCGCCCATCAGGCCGATGCCGATAACCCCAACCGTAACCTGATTTGCCATCTCCAAGCCGCTCCTCGCCGCGAGACCAATTGGGAATGATACCCGTCGGCGGCAGCCTGCACGAGCCACCGCCCTGGCGGTCTTTTGGCATCATGTTGCCGCACGTCGATTTTTGCTTTTGCAGGACCCGAATCCTTGATTATCTTTATGCCTGAAAGCCCGTGTGATCGAACTCGATTGAGGTCATCGATGACTTCATCCAAGTCTCACGACGCAATCAGCACCGCGGTGGCGCAAGCCGACGCCGCCGACGGTCCCGTGCAGCATCGCCTGCTCACACGCATTCTCGGCCGGATGCTGCCGCCGCTGGAGTGCGGCCAGCTCGTGGTCGAGACGCCTTCGGGCGAGCGCGTTGCCACGACCGGACAGCAATCCGGGCCGCAGGGCGTCGTGATCCTGCATCGCTGGAACGGATTGTGGCGCTGCATCGTCAGCGGAGAGATGGGTTTCGCCGAAGGCTACATGGCCGGCGACTGGTCGACGCCCGACATCGTGTCGCTGCTCGATCTTGGCGTGCAGAACGGCGAATGCCTGCAACGCGCCAGCGCCGGCAGCCGGGCGTTTCAATGGCTGAACCGTCTCCAGCACCGCCGCCGCGCCAACACCAAACGCGGCAGCCGCCGCAACATCGCGGCGCACTACGATCTCGGCAACGAATTCTATGCGCGCTGGCTCGACCGCAGCATGACCTATTCGTCGGCGTTGTTTCTCGCGCCCGACCAATCGCTCGAAGAGGCGCAGCAGGCCAAGATCGACCGCGCCATCGAGCTGATGGAGATCACCGGTGGCGAACGCGTGCTCGAAATCGGCTGCGGCTGGGGCGGGATGGCCGAGCGGCTGATTGCCCGGCACGGCTGCACCGTCACCGGACTGACGCTGTCGGCGGAGCAACTGGCCTACGCGCAACGCCGGTTGCAGGCGCAGGGCCTCGACGCCCGCGCCGATCTTCGTTTGCAGGATTACCGCGACGTCAGCGAACAGTTCGACCGCATCGTCTCCATCGAGATGCTGGAAGCGGTCGGCCAGGACTACTGGCCGGCGTTCTTCTCGAAGCTGAATGCCTGCCTCAAGCCGGGCGGCATCGCCGTGCTGCAAGGCATCACCATCGAGGAGCAGCGGTTCGAGGCCTACCGCCGCACGCCGGACTTCATCCAGCGCTACATCTTCCCGGGAGGCATGCTGCCGACCATCACGGCGATGCGCCAGGAGATCGAGCGCGCCGGACTGGCGCTCGGCTCGCTGGAAACCTTCGGCCACAGCTATGCCCGCACGCTGGCCGCATGGCAGCATCGCTTCCAGCGCGCGTGGCCGGACATCCAGCACTTCGGTTTCGGCGACAGCTTCAAGCGGATGTGGGAATACTACCTGGCCTATTGCGAGGCGGGCTTCCGGCTCGGCGCCATCGACGTCGGACTCTATCGCATCAGGCGTTCCTGACTCGCGTCCATCATGCTTTAGTGTCGGCGTGATGGAACACGCCATGGAAGCCCTCGCCGATACGCCGGAACGCCAGGCGATCCGCGATGCCGCTCGTGCTTTGTGCGAGCGCTTCGGCGACGACTACTGGTCCGAGCTCGATCGCACCGCCACCTTCCCGGAAGCGTTTCACAAGGCCGTCGCGCAAGCCGGCTGGCTCGGCATCGCCATGCCCGAGGAATACGGCGGCGCGGGTTTGGGCGTGACCGAAGCCGCGATCCTGATGCAGACCGTCGCCAATTCGGGCGGCGCGTTCGCGGCCTGCTCGACCATCCACATCAACATCTTCGGGCCGCACGCCATCGTCGTGCACGGCACCCCCGAGCAGAAGGAGCGGATGCTCAGGCCGCTGATCCGCGGCGAGGTGCGCGCCTGCTTCGGCGTGACCGAGCCGGACGCCGGTCTCGATACCACGCACCTGAAGACCCGCGCCGTGCGCGACGGCAACCGCTACATCGTCGACGGCCGCAAGGTGTGGACCAGCACCGCCCAGGTCGCGCAGAAGATCGTGCTGCTGGCGCGCACCACGCCGCTCGAACAATGCGCGCGGCCGTCCGACGGACTGTCGCTGTTCTACACCGACCTCGACCGGAAATTTTGCGAGGTCCAGGAAATCCGCAAGATGGGCCGCGCCGCCGTCGATTCCAATTCGGTGTTCATCGACGGGCTGCCGGTTCCGATCGAGGATCGCATCGGCGAAGAGGGCAAAGGCTTCCGCTACATTCTCGACAGCCTCAACCCGGAGCGCATTCTGGTGGCCGCCGAAGCCATCGGCATCGGCCGGCGCGCGCTCGCCAAGGCCACGGCCTACGCCAAGGAGCGCGTGGTGTTCGGCCGGCCGATCGGCCAGAACCAGGCGATCCAGCATCCGCTGGCCGAGAGCTGGGCAGAGCTTCTCGCCGCCGAGCTGACCACGCTGCGCGCGGCGCAGCTCTACGACAGCGGCCAGCCATGCGGCACGGAGGCCAACGCCGCGAAATATCTCGCCGCCGACGCCGCGTTCGACGCCTGCGACCGCGCGGTTCGCACGCACGGCGGCATGGGCTATGCGAGCGAGTTCAACGTCGAACGCTATTTCCGGGAGGCCATCGCGCTCCGCCTCGCGCCGGTGTCGCGCGAGCTGATCCTGTGCTACCTCGCCGAGCGCGCGCTGGGATTGCCGAAGTCGTATTGAGCGGGCGCGCAATCTCACCCCGTCATGCCCGGCCTAGTGCCGGGCATCCACGTCTTGGCCCCGAAAGGAAGACGTGGATGGCCGGGACAAGCCCGGCCATGACGCGGATAGGTCAAGCTCACCTGGCATCGGCCAGCACCTTCGCCAGCAGATCGAGCGCCGCGGCCGAGAACGCCCGCATGTTGGCGACCCGATCGCCGCTGCCGGTTTCGATTGTGATGGCCTGCTCGGTTGGGCCGACCACCGCGATGCAGCTATGCCCGGCGGCGTCGCCGTAGCGGTTGCCGGTCGGCCCGGTCGCGCCGGTCTCCGACAGCGCCCAGGTCGCCGCGAACCGCTGCCGCGCCGTGCGCGCACCCAGCAGCGCGTAGGCCTCCGTCGATGCGCGCAAGCCGAGCGGCTTGAGATCGCCGATGTCGAGCAGCGCCGTGCGCGCGGTCTGCGTGTAGACCACCGCACCGCCGAGGAAATAGGCCGACGCGCCCGGCAGCGCGAGCAGCGCCGCCGAGATCAGGCCGCCGGTCGAGGATTCGGCGATCACGATGGTTTCCCTGCGGGCTTTCAGCAGCGCCGCAGCTTTTTCCGCCCGTGGAATGAGGTCTTGCATCGAAGCCGATCTCCCTGTTCATGCGCATACGCAAAGTCTGCCGAACCGTCACGTCCGGTTGCCCCTCCGAACGCGCCCCGCCTATGATGCCGGACGATCGCAAGATCGGCGAATGAATTCAGCGGATACACCAAGCCTACCCTCAAGGGAGTGACACGTGGAGAAGAAG
>CAMDFO010000012.1 GCA_945897515.1 Rhodoplanes serenus
CACCGGTTCGGCGCTCTTGAGCACCTCGGCATCGAAATTCGCGTCGGAAACCTTGCCAACGGCCATAGAGCACCTCGTTCGAATCGCGGGGAAAGCGAGACCCAGGGGAAAACGAACCTATGAACGCGGCGTGGGAGCGTCAAGCGCCCTCACGGGGAGGTGAGGCCAGCCAGCGCGGTATCCAGGGACGCGGCTGGAATCTCCATCAAATCAGGCACATCCGTCCATAGCAGCGCAGCCCGGACCGGCCGGTCTGGGTACAACTGGCGCAGCACGGCGCAGTAGATCGCGAGCTGGGCGAGGTAGGCCGGCGGCACCTCGGCGAGGCTCCTGGGGGCCGGGTGGTTGGTCTTGTAGTCGGCGATCAGCACCTCGGCGGGAGTGACGACCAGCCGATCCACCACGCCCCCCGGAATCGGGCTGTCGCCGAGCCGGCCGACCATCGGAACCTCGGCCCGGCTGCCGGGCTCGAACAGCGCCGCGAACCGCAGGTCGACCAGCACGGTCAGCGCCTGGTTCGCAATTGCATCGCGTTCGGCGTCGGTGAGATTTTTCTGGCGCGCGAGATATTTCAGCGCCGCATCCTTCCGGCGCTCGGGCGGGATGTCGGGCAGCGACTGCATCAGTCGGTGCACGATGGTGCCGCGCGCCAGCGCCTTCTCCCGCTCGATACCGCTCGGTCCGGACGCGGCGTGATCGATCGCGCGTGACGGCGTGATCTTTTTTGTTCGCAGCGGCTCCGGCGGCGCGTCCTGCGTGAGCCAGGCCGGCAGGGCGGTCACCTGCGGCGCGCTCGCCGCGACGGGAGGCTGGCCCGCCGGTTCGGGCGGCGATTTGCGAAAGCGCAACACCGTCTCGGTGCCGAAGTCGGAGGGCTCCTCGACCAGCACCCCCGATGCCTCAAGCCCGCGGCTCACCAGATCGTACCAGCAGCCCGGCGGCATCGTGTTCTCGCCGACCGCGCCGCACACCACCAGCCGGTCGGCGGCGCGCGTCATCGCGACATACAACAGCCGGCTGTGCTCGTTCTCCGCCGCTTCGATCGACAACGCGCGTGCCGCGGCGGTCGGCGCGATGTCGTCGCGCTTGTTCGGCATCCAGGCGAGGCTGTCCGGCGTTCCTGGCGCCACGTCGCGCACCGGGAGCGCCAGCAGGCGCGGCTGGTACGGCGCCGGCCCGGCCGGCACCGTCGTGGTATCCGCCAGAACGACGACCGGCGCTTCGAGTCCCTTCGCGCCATGCACGGTCATGACCCGCACCTCGTCGCGTGCGATCTCCATGTCGCGCTTGATCTCCGCCGAGGCGGTCCGCATCCAGCTCACGAACCCTTGCAGCGACGGCGTCTCGCGGCTCTCGTAGTCGAGCGCCAGGTTAAGGAATTCGTCGAGCGCGTCGTTCGCCTCGGGTCCGAGCCGCGAGAGAAACGCTTTCCGTCCGCCCTGCGCGCTCAGCAGCCGCGCGTAGAATGCAAACGGGCTCAGCGTGTGGGCGTCGTCGGCCATCGCATCGAGCCGTGCCGACAGATCGGCCCGCTGCTCGCGAAGCGTAGCGTGCAGCGAACCCTTGCGGCCGAACGCCAGCGCAAACAGCTCATCCTCCGACAAGCCGACCAGCGGACTTTTTAGCACCGTCGCCAGCGCCAGATCGTCCTCGGGCAAGAGCACCGCGTCGGCGAGCACCAGCAAATCCATCACCGCGATATGATCCGTCAGGATCAGGCGGTCGGCGCCGGCCACCGGCACGCCTTCGTTCTTCAGCGCGCGGATCACCGACTCGAACAGCACGCCGCGCTGGCGCACCAGAATGAGCACGTCGCCCGCACGCAACGGATGGCGCTCCGCTCCGTCGCCGACCATGTCGCCGCGCGCGATCCATGTTTTCACCGCCACGGCGATCTGCCGCGCCAGTTTGACCCGCGGATTGGTCTCCGTCGTCTTGTCGAACGGCGCGTCCCAGGGATCGATCGGATCCTTCTTGTCCGGCTCGATCAGCTTCCACAGCTCGACCAGACCGGGCGCTAAGGCGCGCACCGCCTCGTGCACGGTCGGCACCGGATCGACGGTCAGGCCCGCATGCGCGGCCGGCTGCCGGAACACGATGTCGACCGCTTCGAGCACGGTCGGCACCGAGCGGAACGAATACTTGAACGGGATGGTGCGGAACGCCTGCTCGGCGCCGGCGTGCATGCCCTCGAAAAAGCTGCGCATGCCGGCGAACGCCTCGGGCGCCGCGCCCTGGAATGAGAAGATCGACTGCTTGTCGTCGCCGACCGCGAAAATCGAGCGCCGCAACGTGCTGCGCGCGCCAGCGCCCGCGGTGAACTCCGCGACGAATTTCTTGATGATGTCCCACTGGTCCGGGCTGGTATCCTGGGCTTCGTCGATCAGCACGTGGTCGATGCCGAGGTCGAGCTTGTAGTGCACCCACCGCGCTTCGTAGCGCCCCAACAAATCGCGGGTGCGCGCGATCAGGTCGTTGTAGTCCAGCAGCCCACGCTGGTCTTTTTCCGCCGCGTAGCGCCCGCTGACTTCGGTCGCGACCGTCAGCAGCGCCCGGGTGCGGTCGCGGATCATGATGGCGCGCCGCCGCCCGCACAGCATTTCCATGCGCGCCTGTTCGGCGACGATGCGTTGTGCAAGCTCGGGATGCTTCTTCGCCAGTCCCCCGGTGATGATGCTCTTGCGGAACTCGCTCCCGTCCGTGAGGAACACCGACAGATAGGCCCCGATCCGCGTTCGGCCCGATGCCGCCGCCGCATCGGCCAGCCGCCGGCCCTGCTTCTGGTCGTTGCTGGAGCTTGCGGCGCAGAAGGCCGCCACCGACCGCCATTCGCTCGATGGCAGATGCGGTCCGTCGAGGATTTCCGCCTCGACCGCATCCAGCGTGTCGCCCGGCGCGATCCCGAACGCCGCCGACAGTCCAGCCATCGCCGGGTCCAGGCCGCCCGCGTGATCGAGCCATTCAGCGATCGGCTCGCGCTTGGCGATCGCCTCGTTCAGCCCCTCCTGGAAGCCGAAATCGCTCACCACCGGAATGATCGCCGCAAGCGCCTGTCCGATAGGTCCGCTCGGATTGTTGGCAGCCTCCAGCAGGACGTCGCGCCTGATCCGCTCCAGCATCTGCTTCTGCTGCACGTCCTCCAGCACGCGGAAGCGCGCCGCGACATTGGCCTCGAACGGAAATTGTTGGAGAAGGCGCGTGCAGAAACCGTGGATGGTCTGCACCTTCAGTCCGCCCGGCGTCTCCAGTGCCAGCGCGAACAGTTGTCTCGCGCGAGCCCGCCATTTGTCTCCCTTGGCTTTTGCGCCGGTGCTGGCGATGGCCTTGTCGAGCGCGGCATCGTCGAGCGTGGTCCAGTGGCTCAGAATGTTGAACACGCGGTTCGCCATGTTGGCGGACGCCGCCTTGGTGAATGTCAGGCACAGGATCTTTGCCGGATCGGTGCCGTCGAGCAGCAGCCGGATCACGCGTTGCGCCAGCACATGCGTCTTGCCGGCGCCAGCGTTGGCCGACACCCACACCGACGCGGACGGGTCCGACGCCGCGTGCTGGTCGGCGATGACGGCGGGCGGGATGGCGCGCTCGTTCATTCGGCGCTGCCCTCCGCGTCTTCAGCGCCCCCCGACAGCGACCATTCCCGTACCCGCGACAGATGATCGTAGTCGCCGCCGCCGCGCCTCATGAACATCGGCCGCTCGCGCGAGCGGTACGGTGTATCCGGGTCCTCGAATTTTGCGATCACGGCGGACAGCCGTTTCAACGCCATGTCGGCTTCGAGATCGGGCGTGCTGTCCTTCCACACCACCGGCTTCGACTCGCCCGGCGGCTCGCCGCCGCGGATCGAGATGTAGATGAATTCGGCAATCGAGGCGCCCGGCGGAATGTCGCCGAAGCGTCCCGCACGCAGGATCGCGCCTTCCAGTGTGAGCTGCGGCGACAGGCCCGATTTCACCTGCGGCGGCGTCGGGACCTGTCCGGTCTTGTAGTCCAGGATGGCGTAGCGGCCATCGGCCAGATGCTCGATGCGGTCGGCGCGGGCGCGCAGCGTGAAGGTGCGGTCGCCGACCGCGATCTCGACGCCGCCCGCGACCTCGACGTCGAGCTTGCGAATGTTGGCGCGCCGCTCCGGCTCGAACGTCGCGGCAAACCATCCGGCGATCCGCTCGAACCGCGGCCACCAGAACGCCTGCGCATCGGGGAACTCGGCGAGCGTGGAGAAATGCTGCTTGCCCAGCTTGAGCAGCTCGCCCACCGCATCGTCCGGCAGCCCCGCCTTGTACGTTTCGGCGAACGCGCCGATGGCGTTGTGGATTACGGTGCCGCGGTCGCGCGCGCCGGGCGGCGTATCGACGGCGTCGAGCGGCTGGAGCCGCAGGATGCGGCGGGCATAGATCGAATAGGGATCGCGCAGCCACGTTTCGATCTCGGTGACCGTCAGTGAACTCGGACGTGCGTCGCGCGGCGGCCTCGGTTCCGGCCGGGCGACCGGCCGGGCGCGCTGCGCTGGTTGATCGAGCGCCCGCGCCAGCGTGACGTAATGCGCGCCGCGTTCTAACGCGACCTTCCATCGCTCGTCGCCCGCGACCGCCGCGAGTCGCTGCACGAACCGTGACGCCACCGTCGGCGCGCCCGCGAGCTTGGCCGCGCGGGTCAATATCACCTCATGCGCGCCCAGCGCCTGCGCGAAGTCGTGCGCCGACAGCCCGATGCGCCGCTCCGGCAGATCGAGCTTGAGCCGGTGCCGCATCGGCCGGTTGAGCCAGGGATCGGCCCGGGTCTGCGGCGGCCAGACGCCCTCGACCATGCCGCCGAGCACCATGCGGTCGACGTTCTGCAAGCGCGCTTCGAGCGAGCCGAAGATGCGCACCCGCACGTCCTGTTCCTCTCGCAGCCGCACCACGTGCTCGGCGATGGCGGCGTGAAAGAACTCGCCGTAATGCGCCGGCGCGATGGTGAGCCGGCCGTAGGCTTCGATCTCGTCGAACGCCTTGGCCAGTTCCTCGGTTTCGCCGCCGAGCGTGCGGACGACGTCGCGATGCAGCCTGGCGATTGCGGCGACCGGCAGCGGCTTCGCCTTGATGGCTTCAAGCGGAGCAAACGCCGAGCGGAGTGTCGCGACGAGAGCAGCGGCGGCGTCCAGCTCGGCGTCGGTCAGCTCGGTGCGTGGATCGGAACGATGCAGCGAGGTTGCTTCGCGGCGGCGGAATTTTGCAAGCTCGCCGCGAAACGCCGCAAGCGCTTGTTCGAGCCCCTCTACCCCCTCGCGCGGCCGGTTGCCGCGCAGGATCGCTCGCTCAAGCGCCGCCACCGCGCGCCTCTCGAACCGGCATATCGGGTGCTTGAGCAGCGCCAGCAGCGTCACCGGCTCAAGCCCCTTCAGTGCGGCCTCGGCGGCCAGTCTTGCGAACACGCCGGCCTCGGTGTCGGCGAGCCGGTCGCCGCCGGAATCGTCAGCCGCGATGTTCCAACGGGCCAGCGCCGCGAGCACGCGGCGGGCCAGCGCGCGGTCGGGCGTGACCAGCGCCGCGGTCTTGCCCGGCGTCTCCACCGCCTCGCGTAGCGCGACCGCAATCGCCAGCGCTTCTTCTTCGGCGTTGGCGGCCTCGACCACCGCGATGCCCTCGAGCGCTGTGTCCGCGTGGGTGGAAAAATCCGGCGCGGCGAGACCTTGCTGCCAGCGTTCGGTGGTGGCTGCGGGACGAAGCGCCTCCGAGAGCAGCCGTTCCCGGCCGTGCGGCGCGGGTTCCGCCAGTACGGTGACAGTTTCGCGCAGAATACCGATCCGTTTGAGCAGTGCGTGCATGGCGTACTGCGGATGGCCGTGGCTCGGTTCGTCCTTCTCGCCGTCGCCCGCGATCTGCTCCCAGGACGCTTTGTCGAGATCAATGTCGAGGCCAGGCAGCACCACCGCGCCATGCGGCAGCTTCGCGATGGTCGCAAGCAGCTTCGCAGTGGCCGGCATCGAACCGGTGGAGCCCGCAGCGATCACCGGCGCCCGCGTGTTGGCGAGCCGCGCGCTTTCGGCTTCGATCAGCCGGTCGCGCCGGTCCGCCGGCTCGATCTTGCCTTGCTCGTTGAGGTGCGCCGGCCATTGCTGGCGCGCGACGATGTTCAGGAACGCCATCGTCTTCTGCCAATAGACATCAAGCGCGTCGGGCACCAGCGTGTCGAGCGCGTCCCACGGCACCTGCCGGGTGGTCATGTCGTCCATCAGGCGCGCGAGGTCGGAGGCGAGCGCCAGCGCCGCCGCCGGAGTCTGCGCCACCAGCGAAACGTCCTCGCCGGTTCGCATGCCCGGCTGGGTCGCCCATTTCAGGATCAGCTCGGCCAGCAATGCGTTTCGCTCGAAGCCACCGAGCGCTTCCGGCAGGTCGAGGGTTGCGGCACCTGCGTTGGCAAATTCGGCAAACGCGATTTCGTCCTCGTCGACATCGCCGATCGGAATAATGCGCGGCAGGATCGCGGCGTCGGTCTTGAGCGCCTCAAGAAAGATGAGGCGAGCCTGCCGGCAGGCGCGGCGGGTCGGCAAGTAGAGCGTGGCCGACGCCAACGCCAGCGGATCGCCCGCCCCGGGGAAGCCTTTCACGAGACGGCCCGCAACCAGTGCGTCGATCAGCGTGCGGAGGAACGGCGCGGACGCCGGAATGGTGAAGACCGATGCAGGCATCACCCCGTGCTCGCTGCGATCGCCGCTTCGGCCTGCGCGATCGCGTCGGGCGTGCCGACATGCATCCACACGCCCTCAAGCCGCAGTCCGTGCAGCCGTCCGGCTTCGATGGCGCGGTCGAACAGCCGGGTCAGGGAGAATGCGCCCTGCGGCGCGCCGGCGAACATCGCGGGAGAGAGAATGGCAGCGCCGGCATAGACGAATGGCGTCACTTCGTTCTCGCGCCGTCGCTGCAAGCGGCCGTCGGCGTCCATGGTGAAATCGCCGCGGCCGTCATAACCGATGCTGGTGGCGACCGGCGCGAGCAGCAGTAGCGCATCCATGCGCGCCGGATCGAACGCCGCATCGAGTCGTTCGAGATTGGGTTTCGCGCCATCGATCCACAGCGTGTCCGAGTTGACGTGAAAGAATGGTTCGCCGCCCAATTGGCCGAGCGCCTTGACCACGCCGCCGCCGGTGTCGAGCAGTTGCCCGCGCTCGTCGGAGATCGCGATTCGCGGCCGCTGGCGGCGGCTCAGGTGCCGCTCCAGCAGGTCGGCGAGATAATGCACGTTGACCACGGCATGCTCGACTCCGGCAGCGGCCAGGCGATCCAGCACATGGTCGATCAGCGGCTTGCCGGCGACCGGCACCATCGGCTTGGGCATCCGCTCGGTGAGCGGGCGCATGCGCTCGCCCTTTCCGGCGGCGAGCACCATGGCGTGGCGGGGCATTGCGGTCTCTCTCACGGCTTCATGCCCGGCACATTGGCGATGTACCAGGCGTTGAGCGATCCCAGCGACGGATGCGCCAGCGAGCGCTGCAGGTAGTTCCATACGCGCGGCATGTGTCGCAGATATTGCGGCTTGCCGTCGCGGCGGTCGAGCCGCGCGAAAATGCCGAGAATTTTCGACGCGCGCTGCGCCGCGAGCGTGGCGTAGGCCCGGATGAACGCCGGTGCGTCGAAATCGGTGTCCATGCTGATCCGGGTGCGTACGTAGTGGCTCAGCAGCGAGACCTCCAGGTCTTCCGGCACGTCGACGCGGGCATCCTGCAGCAGCGAGGCGAGATCGTAGGCGGCGGGGCCCATCACCGCGTCCTGGAAATCCAGCAGGCCGATCCGCGCGCTGCCGTGGCGGTCGGGCAGCCACAGCAGGTTGGGCGAATGATAATCGCGCAGCACCCAGCTCAGGTTGTTGTCCTTGATGACGTCGAGCGCCTCGCGCCACAGCGCCACATACGCGGCGCGCGTCGATTCCGGAATCGCCGCGCCGAGCGACGGCAGGTACCAGTCGAGCAGCAGCTCGACCTCGATCAGCAGCGCGTCCATGTCGTAACGCGGCAGCTTGTGCTCGACGTGCGGCGATACCGGCAGCGTGTCGGGCAGCGCCTGGCTGTGCAGCTCGACCAGCACGTCGGTCGCGGCCCGATAGCGCGCCTCGATCGGCTCCGGCGGCTCGCCCTCGACCACCAGGCCGTTGCCGAGATCCTCGATGATCAGCAGTCCCTCTTCGACATCGGCCTCGTAGATGTGTGGCGCCGAAAAGCTGTAATGCCGCAGCCCGTGCGCCATCGCGACGAACGCCTTCACGTCCTCGGCGAGATGCGCGATCGCGCTGTACGGCTTGCCGTCGCGCACCGGCGGGCCGTCCGGGCGGCGCGGCGAATTCATCAGGATCGCGATGTGGTCGCCGACCTTGAGCCGCTCGTAGGACCGGGTCGAGGCGTCGCCCTGGATGCGCTTGCGCTCGGCGGTGGCGTAGCCGGTGGAATCGAGAAACCGCCGGATCGCGGCGATCCGCTCGGCGCGTGCCGCGAACGCGCCATAGCCGGTGACGCGCGCGTTGCGGTATTCCGGCCCGCGCTGCGGCGCCAGGCTGAACGCCACGTCGAGCCGGCTGGCCGGCAGGAAGCCCGCCGCCCGGTCGGGCCATTCCAGCAGCACGATGGCGTCCTTCGGCAGGTCGTCGAAGCCGAGCTCGGCGAGCTCGCCCGGACCGTCCAGCCGGTACAGGTCGGCGTGCACCACGGTCAGCCGCGGCAGCTCGTAGGTCTGCATCAGCGTGAACGAGGGGCTCGGCACCGATAGGCTGGGATCGCCGGCCAGATGGCGGATCATGGCGCGGGCGAAGGTGGTCTTGCCGGCCCCCAGATCGCCGGACAGCGTGACCAGATCGCCCGGCTCCAGCATCGCGGCGATGTCCACGACAAGCCGCTCCGTCGCCCGCTCGTCCGCCAGCGCGACGCTATGGCTCGATCCGCCGGAGGTGAGAGGGAGCATCGGCCCTTTCGCTTTTGATTCGCGCGGACCTTTGATAGCCGATTTGCCGGAAATCCGCTGCGGGCGCTACCGCGCCGCCTCGTTCAGCCGGTCGGCGAAATAGCCGATGGTCTTGCGATACACCAGCGCCCGGTTCCACTCGCGCAGCACCTCGAAGTTCGCCGAGCCCTCGTTCCAGGGCTGGCCCGGCTTCCAGCCGTGGCCCTTGAGGAAGTTCGCGGTGGAGGCCAGCACGTCCGGCACGCTGCGGATCAGGTCGGCGCGGCCGTTGCCGTCGTAGTCGATGGCGAAACGATAATACGACGACGGCAGGAACTGGGTCTGCCCAAGCTCGCCCGCATAAGCGCCCTTCAGCTCGGCGAGCGTGAGGTCGCCGCGCTGGAGGATCTGCAGCGCCGCCAGCAACTCCTTCTGGAACAGCTCGGTGCGGCGGCAGTCGTGCGCCATGGTCGCCAGCACGCGCACCACCGGAAGCTTGCCGTGGTCGCCGCCGAAGGTCGTCTCCAGTCCCCAGATCGAGACCAGGATCGCGCCCGGCACGCCGAACTGCCGCTCGATCCGCGACAGCAGCGCGGCGTGCCGCTGCATCAGTTGCGCGCCGCGCTTGATCCGGCCCGCGCTGACGCGCGTCGCCACGTAATCCTCGAAGCTCTTGCGGAAGGTGCCGCGCTGGCGCCGGTCGAACGCCAGCACCGCCTGATCCTGGGTGACGCCCTCGAACGCCGCGGCGATGACCTGGCGCGACACGCCGGCCGCGGCGGCCTCGCGCGACATGGCGGCGATGAAGGCGTTGAAATCGCCGCCGCATTGCGCGGCGCGGGCGGGTGCGGCGAGGAGGGCGAAGAAAAGCAGGCCGGCCAGCAGTCTGGTCATATCCAGCACCTATCGCCCCCCGGCGGCGGCTTTGATGGCATGGCGCGGGGAAAGGCTCAAGGTGTCCCGTCGGATTGCGCAGCCGGCGAGTGCTTCCGGGGTCCTGCGCCGCCTGCTACCGTCGATGCGGTTCCGGAACTCATCGAAGGATCGAAGTCATGATGCGATTGTGGCGCGGGCTGGGTATGGCAGCGCTGATCCTCGCCGGCGGATGCTCAGCCGTATCGGCGCAAACCTGGCCGACGAAGACGATCCGCGCCATCGTTCCGCTCAGCGCCGGCAGCGCCACCGATGTGGTGGCGCGCACCGTGCTCGAACAGGTCTCCCGGCAGATCGGCCAGCCGATCATCGTCGAGAACCGCACCGGCGCCGCCAACACCATCGCGATGAACCTGGTCGCGAAGTCCGATCCCGACGGCTACACGATCCTGGTCAATTCCGCCGCGCACACCATGAAGCAGAAGGCGATCTATCCCAATCTTGCCTTCGACACCGCGCGCGACCTGTTGCCGGTGATTCCGCTCGGCAACGTACCGACCGTTCTCGTGGTGCAGCCGGCCAGGGGCTACAAGACGATCCACGATCTGGTGGCCGACGCGAAGGCCAAGGACGGCGCGATGAATTATTCATCCACCGGCGCCGGAAACTCGTCGCATCTCAATGCCGAGCGCTTTCGCCTGAGCGCGGGCTTCAAGGCCGTCCATATCCCGTTCAAGGGTGCGCCTGAGGCGGTGACCGAGGTGCTGGCCGGCCGCGCCGACTTCCTGTTTACGACTCTCACCACCACCATGCCGTTCATCAAGGATGGCAAGCTCACGGCGCTTGCGGTCAGCGGCCAGGATCGCGCCAGCGCCATGCCGGAGATTCAGACCACCGAGGAACTGGGCTTCAAGAACTCCTATTACAATTTCTGGATCGGCATGTTCGTGCCGGCCAAGACGCCGGACGAGATCAGAACCCGGCTGCACGCCGAGACCCGCATCGCGCTCGTCAATCCGGAGGTGCGGGCCAAGCTCGCCAAATTCGGCGTCGATCCGATGGACCTTTCGATGGAGCAGTTTTCCAAGCTGGTGAGCGACGAGATGACGATCAACCAGGCGCTGGTGATCGCTGCCGGCATCAAGGTCGATTGAGAACCAACATGATAAAGCTGGAATACGGCATCCCGCAGGACAAGGGCGCGACCCATCTGCGGTTCGGGATCGCCAAGGGATTTTTCCGCGACGAAGGCCTGGACCTTAATCTGCGCGTGGTGTTCGGCGGACCGGAGATCGCGCGCTGCTACGACTCAGGCGAGCTGAAAATCGGCGAGATGGGCACGCCGCCCGCCACCACCGCGCTCGCCAACGGCGCACGGTTCAAGATCGTCGGAAGCGGAATCCGCCGGCGCGCGCTGCAATACCTGGTGGCGAACGACGACATCAAGAGCTGGCCCGATCTCAAGGGCAAGAACATCGGCGTGCTGTCCAAGGGAAGCTGCAGCTACTGGTTTGCGCGCCTGGTGCTTGAAGGCCACGGCATGGACCCCGACCGCGACGCGCGCATCGTCGGCCTCGGCTCGCGTCATGCCCAGGTTGTCGAGCTGTTCGAATCCGGCGAGTTGCAGGCCGGCGTGCTCTCCGAGCCGACGGTTTCGATCGGCGAGTATCGCGGCGCGTTTCGCATGATGAAGGCGTTGAGCGAGCCGGAATTCTGTCCGTCGATGCAATGGAGCGTGACGGTCGCCAATTGCGACGTGATCGAGCACGAGCCGGCCCTGGTTGCTGCCGTGCTGCGAGGCTGCAAGCGCAGCTACCAGTACAGCGCCGAACACGACGACGAGTTCGCGGAATTCGGCGCCGGGCACTACGGCATCGACAAGGCGACGATGCTCCGCTCGATGGAGCGCGAGCGCACCGACCTGCACCACGAGTGCGTCGTCGACATGGCCGGGCTCGATCTGGCGATCGACCTGCAACACCGGCTCGGCGCGTTCGCCGCTCCGATGCGCGCCACCGAGATCACGGATTTGCGATATCTGCCGTGAACGATGCCGTTCCGTAGGATCGCCGTCCTGGATCGCGACGCACGCAATCACTGCTTCTTCTTGTTGAGTTCATTCAGCAGTTGATGAATGCGTCGGTCCGCGGCATCCAGGTTCTCGACCTTGAAAACTTTCCGCAGCCCGCAAGCTATTGCTGCCATTGGCGGACTGAGGTGGTCGATCTTATGGCCCGGCAGGACATCCCTGGGCGTTTGCATCGTTCGTCTCCCTTGCTGAGTGAACGCATATTCAGCGGGACAGGTTCCGAGCTTATGGAACGGTGCCGCAGCCTATGCGATCGCCTCGTCCAGGAAGCATGTCGCAGTCGCGATGTTTTTTATCCCAGTCTTTTGTTTTTTTCGCTCGACCTTGCTGCACAGCGTCGCGCGAGTTGGACTCGCCGATCTTGAATTCGTTGCCCATGGTTCGAGACGCATCGCTTTCGCGATGCTCCTCACCATGAGGTCGGAGGGTTGCAGCCACACAATTCGCCCTCATCCTGAGGAGCGCGCCATCGCAAGGACAGCGGCGTACACTTGGCCTCGGTGCGCGCGTCTCGAAGGGTCGCCAAAAGGCTCTGCACGGAGATACGCGCTACGCCACCCTCCGCTCCGCCACATGCTCCAGCGGGAACGTGCAGGTCACCGTCGTTCCGTTTCCGACCTCGGAATCGAGCGTCACCTCGCCGCCGTGCAATTCGACGAACGAGCGCACGATCGAGAGCCCAAGACCGGCGCCGCGGTGATGCGAGCCGAGCGCGTGAGTCTGGAACATATCGAACACCCGGTCCTTCATGTCGGACGGGATGCCGGGGCCGTTGTCGGTGACCGAGAGCACGATGGCGTCGGGCCGCCGCTCGGCCGAGAGCGTCACGGTCCCGCCCGGCGGCGAGAAGCCGACGGCGTTGGCGAGCAGGTTGAACAGCACCTGCCGGACCCGCCGCTCGTCGGCCGTGAAAGCGCCGATGTTCGACGCCGTGCGGATGTCCAGCCGCAGCCCGTCCTTGGCCAGCCGGTCGCGGACGCCTTCGGCGGCTGCGTCCATGGTCTTGCGGATGTCGACCTCACCGAGATTGAGCTTCATGGCCCCGGCGTCGATGGTGGCGAGATCGAGAATGTCGTTGATGATCGCAAGCAGCGCGTGGGTCGAGGCGTTGATGTAGCCCAGATACTCGTGCTGTTTTTCGTTCAGTGGGCCGACGCTCGGCTCGCCGAGGAAATGCGAGAAGCCGATGATGTTGGTCAGCGGCGAGCGCAGCTCGTAGGACACGTGGTGCACGAAATCGACCTTGACCTTGTCGGCCTCCTCGAGCGCCTCGTTGCGCTCGCGCAGCGCGCGCTCGACGTTCACGGTGTCGGTGACGTCCTGGAACGTGACCAGCGTCGCGCCGTCGGGTAGCGGCACGGTGCACAGGTCGATCACGCTGCCGTCGCGCCGTTCCAGCCGTCCGCTTACGGTGCCGCGGTCCTCGATGGCGGTCGCCGTGCTGCGCAGCTTTCTCCAGAGCGCTTCGTCACCGTAAAGCGCGCGGCACCAGTCGATCACGTTCTCGATGTGCGGACGCTCCGCCAGCACGTTCGGATCGAGCTTCCACATCGAGGAGAACGCCGGATTGTGCAGCCGGATGCGGCCGTCGCTACCGAACACCGCGACGGCTTCGCCGAGGTTGTCGAGCGTCTCGCCCTGCACGCGCAGCACGGCGTCGTAGCGCCGCTCCATGTCGAGCCGCTCGGTGGTGTCCTCGAACAGATAGGTCACGCCGCCCTGCGGATTGGGCGTGGTGACGACCCGCACGGTGCGGCCGTCGGGCAGATGCCAGAGCCGCTCCTTGGCTTCGGTCGCGCGGTAGGCGGACTCGTGCAGCGCGGCCTTCCATTCGCGGAAATCTTTTTCCTCAGGCAGCTTGCGCGCAGCGCGCAACTGGTTGAGCACCGCGGAATCGCTCGGGCCCTGGTCGAGGAAGGCCGGCTCCAACTCCCACAGCGAACGATACGCGGTGTTGTAGAACGCCAGCTTCTGGTCGGCGCCGAAGATGGCGACGCCGGTGGCCAACTGGTCGAGGGTGCGGCGGTGGGCGTCGCCGAGGCGCTTGAGCTCGGAGCGCATGGCCTCGATTTCAGTGGCGTCGATGCCCAGGCCAGCGCTGCCCTTGCGCGTCGGAACATCGAGCACGTCGAAGGTTCGCCGGCTGCCCGCAACAATGGCGGGGACGCGGCCGGCGTAGGGCTTGCCGGCGGCGCGGGCGCGGCTCGCCTCCTCGCGAGCCGAGCGGTCGAGCAGCTCGGCGCCGCGGGCGAGTGCTTCGGTGGCGTCCTTCGCTTCCACGGCGCGGACAAACGCTGCGTTCACGAACACCAGCGCTCCGGCGATGTCGCGCGCCCAGACCGGCTGAGGCAGCGCGTCGATCAGCATGCGCAGCGATTCGATATCGCCCTGGACCTTTTCGTGGCGGGCGTTGAGCTCGGCCAGCTCGCGCTTGAGCCCGCTGACGTCTCGCAATCGCAGCACCGCGCTGCCGCCGATGGCGCGGCCCTCGGCTTCGATGGCGTGGCCCGACAGCGTCATGAGCTGCATGGCGAAGCCTTCGCCGCGCGACCGCAGCGCGTCGGTCGAGCGCTCCATGGCCTGCGCCTTGTCCGGCTCCAGCCAGGTGCCGAATGCGAGCACGCGTTGCGGCATCGAGGCGGTGGTCACCAGCGTGGTGTCGCCGAGAATTTCAGGCTCGTTGTTCGCCGCGGCCCACGACACGATGATCTGCGGCTCCGACAGCAGCAGCGCGTTGACGCGGTCGCTCTCGGCTTTCAGCGCGACGATCTGGTCGCGGAAGGCGGCCTCCGCGGAGGTCGCTCGCAATCGCGTGCGGACCAGAACGATGGCGGTGGTGACGGCGAAGAACAACACGCCAAGCGTCAGCGAGATCGCCACATACTCATGCTGTTCGAGCGCGACGAAGGTGGCGATGAAGTGGTTGAGCGAATCCAGCGCGAGGTCTTGGACTGCCGGGAAGGTTTGGGCCGCCGCGAAGCTTTGGGCATGCGCCGGCGCGGCCATGCTGCCGAGCATGAAGGTCGCCGCGCTCGCGCGGAATCCGTCTCGCCGCGGACGAGCATACGGACTCCCGCTCCTCGCCCGGATGGTCTCCGGCATGCCCGATTGCCCCTGCGCCGGCGACGTGCGCCCAATCGCCCGCGAATCAAGCGGACTGTACCCGGAACGGGAATCGTCCCGTAAGAGTCCAGATCGTGAACGGCGGACCGGCCAGCCGGCGGATGTTTATGCGTCTGAATCTTTGAACGGCTCGGCTTGGCGAACCAGATCCTCGACCGTGATGCGGGCGAGCGCCGCCGAGAATGCCTTCTCGGCCTGCGCCACGGCGGGCTTCACCACCTCGGTGAGCAGCTTGGAGCCGGAGCTCGCCGGCTCGCCGTCCTCGTCGATATTGCCGGCAGCACGAAGGATATCGTCGGCGGTGATGCGCTTGCGCTCGCGCGCCAGCTCGTAGCCGCCGCGCGGTCCGCGGATGCCTTTGAGGATTCCCTCGCGCACCAGCGCCTGCAGCACGGGCTCCAGGTGGCGCGCCGGAAGTTCATGACGGACGGCCAGGTTTTTGGCCGACACCGGCCTCCCCCTCCCATGCATCGCCACATCAATGACGGCAGCGATGGCGAGAAGGCCTTTGCGGGACAGCAGTGGCATGAAATGCGCTCGGCCGACGTTATGTGATATAACGGTGGCATATTACGGTAATATCTAACCGTTCTTGTCAATCATGCCTTCGCCTGTGGATCCAAAGCCCCCTGTCCCACGCGTTGTTTCCTGGAGATTCTCCGTTTCCGAAAGCTGTGCATGCAGCGTAGGCGCGATGACCAATTGGGCAATTCGTGAGCCGCGCGCAACCACAAATGATTCGCTGCCAAAATTAACAAGAATAACGTGTATTTCTCCACGATAATCTGCATCCACCGTACCGGGGGTATTCAGGACGGTGAGGGCGTGGCGGGCGGCTAGGCCGGAGCGGGGGCGAACCTGGCCTTCGGTCATGTCGGGCAGGGCGATGGCGATGCCGGTTGGGATCATGGCGCGACCGCCCGGTGGGATCGTGACGGGCGCGTCGGCGGGGACTGCGGCGTACAGGTCGAGCCCGGCGGAACCGGCGGTCTGATAGCTCGGCAGCGGCAGGTCCTTGCCGTGCGGCAGCCGCATCACCTTGACCTCGACCCTGCTCATCGCCCATCCCCCGCCACCGCTTCCGCGATCCTCGCCACCAGCGCCGCCGCCACCGCATCCTTGCTCTGCGCCGGCCACGACTCGACGCCGGCCGCGGTGACCAGATGCACGGCGTTGTCGTCGCCGCCCATCACGCCCGACTCCGCCGACACATCGTTCGCGACGATCCAGTCGCAGCCTTTGCGCGCGAGCTTGGCCTTGGCGTGCTCGACCACCTTCTCGGTCTCGGCGGCGAATCCGATCACCAGCTTCGGCCGCCGCGCCTTCCGCTGCGCCACACTCGCGAGAATGTCCGGGTTCTCCGTGAGCGCCAGCGTCGGCGCCCTGGCGCCGCCCTTCTTGATCTTCTCGCCGCTCACCGACGCGGTGCGCCAGTCCGCCACCGCGGCGACGAACACCGCGACGTCGGCTGGCAGCGCCGCCTCGACCGCCGCCTGCATGTCGCGCGCGCTCTCGACCCGGACCACGCAAACCCCAGGCGGATCGGGCAGATTCACCGGCCCCGACACCAGCGTCACCTGCGCGCCCGCCGCCGCCGCCGCCGCCGCGATGGCGTGGCCCTGCTTGCCGGACGAGCGGTTGGCGATGTAGCGCACCGGATCGATCGGCTCGTGCGTCGGCCCGGACGTGACCACGACGCGCCTGCCCTTCAGCGCCCCGGTCGCGCCCGCGAGCAGCGCGCCCGCCGCGTCCGCGATCTCGAGCGGCTCGGCCATCCGGCCCAAGCCTGCCTCGTTGTTCTCCGCCATCTCGCCGGCGTTGGGACCTACGATCGCCACGCCGTCGGCGACAAGCTGCGCGAGATTGCGCCGCGTCGCCTTGTGCGCCCACATCCGCGGGTTCATCGCCGGCGCCAGCAGGATGCGCTTGTCGGTCGCGAGCAGCACCGCGGTCGCGAGATCGGAGGCCAAGCCGTTCGCCATCTTCGCCATCAGGTCGGCGGTCGCCGGCGCCACCACCACGAGGTCGCACTCGCGCGCCAGCCGGATGTGGCCGACGTCGAACTCGCTCGCCGGATCGAACAGCTCGGTGAACGCGCGCTCGCCGCTGAGCGCGCCGGCCGCGAGCGGCGTGACGAACTGCTGCGCCGCCTTGGTCATCACCACGCGCACGACGAGCCCGCGCTCGCGCAGCCGCCGGATCAGGTCGAGCGACTTGTAGGCCGCGATGCCGCCGCCGATGACCAGCAATACGCGTTTGGACGATGCCGGGCGATCATGGGCAAGCGCCGGATCATGGCTTGGTTCATCCCGGACGAAGCTGTCCGTGTCGGCCGCGGCGGCACGCAGGATGGTGCGGACCTCGTCCTCGACCGAGCGGCCGTGCTTGGCCGCGCGCAGCCGCAAGCGCTGTTTGAGCTTTTCGTCGAGCTGGCGGACGGTGAGCGAGGGCATGAGGTTATTATAGCACTGATTGCGTTGCAATCAATGCAATCATAGCGCTTTTACCGATCTGTTGGCACGTTGGACTAAGGCCAAGTCCTCGGCCAAGCCGATCTGCGTGCCGTAGCTTCCGACTGAACGAACTTGCGCCTCGCTCATAGCAGCGTTGGCGGCTTCTCTGGACCTCGCGCCTCTAACGGGAAATGTCCCGCGCGACACGAAAGCCGAATGCGTGGTTGCGAAAGGTAATTCCGCGGCCGCGCGGACAAAGGCCGGTATCTCGTCCCAGGATCCTCCCCGTAAGATCCGAATGTCGCATCTGCCGGAAACCCACGGCGAGCCATCCGACGGTGCGCCGGCGTAGCTCTCCGTCGGAATGCAGTCTTCGATCCACTCCGCGACGTTGCCATGGACCTGATAGAGGCCCCACGGATTGGGGGCAAAGCTTTCGACAGGCATCGTTCTTCCGCGGAACGGTCCTTTGGGTCCCTCCTTGAAGGCGTAGTTGCCGTTGTAATTGGCGAGCTCCGCCGACAGCTGAGCGCCCCACCAGAACGCCGTGCTGGTGCCGGCGCGCGTGACATATTCCCGCTCGGATTCGCTCAACAGCCGATAGGTCTTGCCGGTCTTGCGCGAAAGCCAAGCTAGATAGTTCTTCGCGTCGTTCCAGGACACGAAGATCACCGGCTGCCGCCCGCGGCCCCAGCCGTTGTCCGGAGGCCTGTAGCCGTTGCATCCGCCGTCCGCAGCGCAGGCATCCCATTCGCCGAAGGTGACAGCAAACTTTCCGACCGCGAACGGGCGCGAGAACGTGACCTGATGCATGGGCTGTTCGTCGTTTTTTCGGCCCCATTCGTCATCGGGCGCGCCCATGGTGAACGAGCCTGCCGGCATGACCACCATCTCCGGACAGTCGGCGCATTCCTTGAAGCTTTCTTTCGCTCGGAGCGCCTGTTCGCGCGCCGGCGACAACGGCGCGGGCGTGGCGTCCGCTTGAGCTGGTGCTGTCTGCGGACTCGATCCTGCCAAGGTCTTGAGCGCCACCTCGGCCTGCAGCGCGATCGCCGCCTTCGGATCGAGCGCGATCACCTTGTTGTAGAGGATTCTCGCCCGGTCCCTGTTGCCTTGCCGAAGCAGCGTCCCCGCCAGGTAGAAGTTCGCCATAGCGTTGGCGGGGTCGATGGCCAAACCACGGTCGAACCCCAGCCGCGCCGACTCCAAGTCGCCCGATTGCAAGAGCTCGAACGCCAGCTCGAACAGTCTTTGCGCCTGGGCGCGCTGGTCGGGCGTCAGCGCGTCGGACTTGGTGCGGTCGGCGGTCAGAGCTGCATCGGCCGCGGGTGCATTGCCCTGCGCACGGGCGGCGCCCGCACCGACATTTATCGTCGCCAGCAACACGGCGGCAAAGATGAATACCAGCGAGCGCAAAGCCCTGATTGGCGCATTCGAATGGCGTGGCATGCTTTTCCTTTTCCCCTGCCCATCATGGCAGCGCTGCTCATGCGCCGCATCAGTTCCTTGAAATCTCACAGGAACGAACGGCCGCGAGCGCGATCCACAAGCAACGGCGTGTTTTCATCTAAAGGGACATGCAAACTCACTCGTCTCGCAAGCCCAAGCATGGGCCGCTCATCCGCCGCTTCAGATGTATCAAATCTCGAAGGTACGAATCCCGCCAACCGGTCACCTGACCATTGGGGCCGCATTTGTCGGTCATGCGCGCTTCCAATCTTGCCAAGAGACGCTCCCTTATCGGGAGAACGGTTTCTTTCAACCACTTGCAATACTTCTGCGGATTGCTTTTTTGCAAAGCGTTCTCATCGACGTTCTTGATCTTCTTGCGCCACGCGTTCACTTCCTTGTCGTTTCTTGCACCTAGTTTGTTGTCCTTGTCACCGCATTCGGAGACTCGATTCAGGAGAATAAGTGCTTCGAACAATTGCGCCCTGGCAGGCACCGAGGTGGCGAACAGACAAGTCGCAAACGCCAGCCCAAAGAAACTGCGCGTGAAGGCCGTCCCCCGCAGACACATGGTTGTTCTTTCTGATTCCGAGAATTTCGGCTGAGCATGATGGGTGACGGGAGATCGTGCCGCTACTTCGTCCTCAACTGTTCGATCCGGGCGGCCGCAAGCGTGGCGAAGGCGCAAGCCGGAAACCGATTGAGGTGATCCTGATAGACGGGAATCGTCCTGATCTCCTCGACCGCTTTCCAATGCGCCGCCGCCTCGGCGCAGCCGGCATCGGCGGCGCGAACTGCTGGAGCCGGCGTGCTCGATCCATTGCAGCCATCCCCCGTGCCTCGCATGCAGGCGCCATCCCGGCGCATTTCCTCCGTCGGCTCCAATCCCGCGAGTTCTGACGCGGGGACAGCGGGAGGCGGGTTGACGCCCTGAAGATATTCGGCGAGCAGAACCTGGACGCCTGCGCTCACTGGAATCCCGTTGTCCGCAATGTAAGGCAGTTCTGCCTGCGCGGCATTTGCAATCGCGAAGCAACGCTCCGGCACGCTCGCGGCGCCGCCCTTGAGCACGCCGCGCACGGCGGCAAAGGTCGCGGCGATGCAAATCTGGCGGTCCTCCTCGCTCAGGTCCCCGCCCAGCGCCTTCATCGCCACCTCGGTCGCCATGGCGGCGGTCCTGTCGATTCCATCCTCGAACTGCCGGACGTTCTCCACCGCTTCGGGCGAGTCGGATGAGAGGACCGTCTTCCGGTCGGGCGCAAAGAACAGCACGCCGAGCTTCTGGCACGACCATTCGCCGAACGCGCCCGGCGTCGGCTTCATCCCGAAGCCCGGTTCGCAGCCGGTGGGCGGAGCTGAGATGGGGGTGGCCTTGTATTCGGTCGACTCTTTGGGGGTGCCTGACATCCGGGCGATGCGGTCGCGGATATCTTCTCTGAGATATCTGCGGAGATCGTCTTTGGACGGGCCCGACGGGCCATAGAGATACGCCAGCTCGATACACTTCGTCCGTTCGGCGCCGGTCTCCGACAGGCATTTCCCGCGCACGAAAGAATCGTCGGCCAGGATAATCCCGGCTTTGGCATTCATCACGCAGGTGTTCATCTGCTCGGCCGGGGCCGAACCGCATTGGGCTTTGGCCTTGATCGCAAGATTCTGTGCGTCAATGGGAGAGCGATAGACCGGCGGAGCTTTCTTGCCGGCATCGGGCCCGCACATGGCGTCCCAGGCCGCTGTGTTCCTTTCGAGCCGGCCGGCTCTCTCGCAATCCGCTTTTTCGCCGGAGCCGGACCACCGCTCACGCGCGGTCGAAGGCTTTGCTTCAGGCTCCCCGGAGGCGCCGCTCCGCGATGTCGCGAACGGATTGGCCTGCCGCGGCAGCAAGCCGGGCGCAACGCTCGAAGGTTCGCTTTGCTGACCGGATTGCTGCCGTGCAATCTGGCGCTTAATTTCATTCAACTCCTGAACGGCCGCGTCCTCCTTTTGCCGTTCCTTCTCCGCCCATTCCCGCTCGAACCGCTTAGTCGTTTCAATTGATGCATAGCTTTCACACTTGCCGTCGGGTCTGCAGACATGACCCGACGGGCAATATGTGTTGCGGCCGCAGTCGACTGCGCTCATCGGCGCGCATCCGCCGCTGCTGAGAAGCCTGAAGCCGGACTGGCAGGAGGGAGGACGAGGAGCCCCACTGGAACCACCCGAAGGCTGTTCCGACTGAGTGTTTGCGAGACCCTGCAGAAAACCGGCGGCCGCACCCGCGAACCCAGCCGCGGCGCCGTAATTAAAGCCTCCGCCTCCGCCGCCCGAGTAGCCGCGTCCGCCTCCGCCGCTGTTGTTGCAGACCGTCTCGTATTGCCAGCCGTTCGGCTTCAGCAGGCGGTAGCAGGCCGCCTCGGATTGCTGCGGGGAGGCGAGGAGGGTGAGTCCAAAAAGCAGGGTTGCGAAAGACCGGCGCACAATCGCCAGCAAACGACCGCCACCTTTTGCCATAGCCCGCCCCCAGCCCGCCGGGCGCACGAACCGCGCCCAGTATTTCTGAATCTATATCAAACCAGGTGTTTTTCGGAAGGGGCGGGCTGTTTCGACCGATCCCTCAAGCAGCAGGCGTGGCCCGGCTTGAGCGGAGCGAATTCCCCACCTGTCGATCGCCGTGCAGCGCGTCCGTGCGCCGCGCTATACTCGGCTGCCGCCACCTGTCCGGGAGAGATCATGCGTGCCGCTGTCTGCGTCCTTGTTGCGGCGATCGGCTTGCTCGCGCATCCGGCGTTCGCGCAGGGCGACCGCACCGCGGCGGCGTTCTGGAAGACCGTGCAAGGCGCGTGCGACGCCACCGCGGCGAAGCCCGCGGGCGCACTCGGCCGGCGCATCGCGCAGACCGCGCTCGATGAGTTCAACCGGTTCGGCGGCCATCGGATCGATTCCGACGGCAGGCTGTTTCGCTTCGGCCTGACCGAGGCGGAGCACGGCGCGGACGACGGCGGCGACCGGCCGGTCAAGCTCGGCGATCTCGGTTGGTGGCAGGTGATGAAATACTGGCGGGCGCTGTTCGGCGACGACAGCACCGCGGACAAGCTCGAGGTGCGCGGCTATCGCGACGCCTCGAGCGCGACGCAGGAGGCGCAGGAAGCGGCGCTGCTGCGGACCAGCGCCGCCGCGCTCCTGCGTCTGGTCGAGAGTGTGTCCGATCCGGAGCAGCGCGAGATGCTGCGCGAGTCGGCGTTGCGCGCCGCGGTCGTCGACACCGCCTGGTCGGCGGCGTTTGTCAGCTATGTGGTGCGGCAGTCGGGCGTTGCCGAGAATGCGTTCCGGTTCTCCAACGCACATCGCGCCTACATCTACGACGCGTTCGCGACCAGCGCGGCCGAACGGGCCAAGCAGCCGGACGAGCGGGTCTATCGCGCGTGTCCGCTCACCGCGACCCGGCCTCGCGCCGGCGATCTGATCTGCCAGCAGCGCGAGCCCACGCTGTCCGGTGCGAGCGACGGCGCGGTGCGCGAGCGCATCCGGGCCGAGCTCGACGGCGGCGCCGGCACGCGCTCGGTGCGGCGCACCCATTGCGAGGTGGTGGCGCACATCGATGCGCGGGCGCGCAAGGTTTATACCATCGGCGGCAACGTCAATCAGGCGGTCAGCGCCCGGAAGCTGAACCTGCGCCGCGGCCTGAAGTTTTCGGCTTCGCAAAAGGGCCATTGCGGCGGCTGGACCTTGCCCCAGCCCGCGGCCGATACGGCGCAGGGGCCGGTCCCATGCTCGCTCAACGACAGGAAATGGTTCGTGCTGTTGCAGGTGCGGTGAGGTGCGGCCCGGCGGGCGCTTCGCCCGGCGATGGATTTCTGCCATGATTCAGCCGGAGCTTTCGCAACAATGGTTGAGACCATGATCCCGGTTCGCGGAAATTCACTTCGTTCGTTGGGGGCGGTGGCTGCCGCGGCCACGGCATTGCTGCTGCTGTTCCCGGTTGCGGAGACGCGGGCGCAAGGTTCGTCCGACGCCTGCGAAGACGCCGCCGACATCGCGGTCATGCCGTCGCCGGTCGCGCCGTGGAAGGGTGCGCCGCTGCGCGTCATCGTCGCCGCGGAGAAATCGTTCGACGGCGAGCTTTCGCTGATCGCGCCCGACGGCAGCGTCGCGGTCCGTTCCCGCGAGCGGCGCGGCGGGCCGCCGTATTTCTGGCTCGCCGAGGTGAAGTCGCCGGCCGCCGGGACCTGGCGCGTATCGCTGACGCGCGACCGCGCATCGGCCGGGTGCGGCGCCATCACGCGCGACATCGCGGTGCGCGCCGACAGGCCGCCGTCGCCGAGTTCGGTGGCGGGCAGCGTCTGGCCGCTGCGCAACGCCTGGAATCGCCAGACCGAAAACCTGTTCTCGGCGTGGATCGAGAAGCTGTTCGACGCGCCGCTTGACGCAGAGCTGTCGTGGCCGGCGCTGCATGTCGGGCTGCGCGATCCGGCGCGCAATGTGCTGTTCAACCATCTGGGTCTCGGCGAGGACGAGATGAAGATGGTGCTTCGCCCCGACTGCGCCGACCTTCCGTATTTTCTGCGCGCGTATTTCGCGTTCAAGATGGGGCTGCCGTTCGGGTTCTCGAAGTGCTCGCGCGGCGGCGGGGGCCGGCCGCCGGTGTGCGTCGGATGGGCCAGCATTCAGAGCGCCGACGCGTTGCGGCCGCCCGACCCGCCGCCGGTGCCGGGTACTCCGGCGCCGGCGAGCGCACCTCCGGCGCGGCCGCTGGGGCTCGCAGGCGCATTCGGCGTTTACATGCGGACCGTCGCCGACACCGTCCATTCCGGATCGGCGCGGACCGCGATTGCCGACAACAACACCGATTACTATCCGGTGTCGCTCAAGCAGGAGACGCTGCGCCCGGGAACCGTGTACGCCGATCCGTACGGGCACATTCTGATGATCGTGCGGCGCGTGTCGCAGACCGACGACGCGGCCGGCGTCATTCTCGCGGTCGACGGGCAGCCCGACGGGACGGTTGCGCGCAAGCGGTTCTGGCGCGGCAACTTCCTGTTCGCCCAGGATCCCGCGCTCGGCGGCCCCGGATTCAAGCGCTTCCGGCCGATCGTGCGCGGGACCGACGGCATCTTGCGGCGGCTGTCCAACGACCAGATCGCGAAGAACCCGCACTATGCCGATTTCGCGCTCGATCAGGCGAAACTCGGTGTCGAGGATTTCTACGACCGGATGGACGACGTGATGTCGCCGCAGCCGCTCGATCCGTTGCGCGCCATGAAGGAGGCGATCACTTCGCTCGAAGAGCAGGTGAAAACCCGCGTGACCTCAGTCGAGAACGGCCGGAAATTCCAGAACAGCGGGAAGGGCGAGGCGAGCATGCCGGACGGCCCGGCAATCTTCGAAACCACCGGCCCATGGGAGGATTTCTCGACGCCGTCGCGGGATCTGCGCCTGCTGATCGCGATCGATGTGGTCCGCGGATTCCCGGATCGCGTCGCGCGGCGGCCCGAGCGCTACGCGATGCCGCAGGGGAGGAGCGTCGCGGACGTGAAGGCCGAATTGCAGAGCGTGCTTGCGTCGGAGTTTGCGTCGCGCAAGGTGTCCTATCCGCGCAGCGATGGCTCGCCGTGGACGCTTGCGCTCGGGGACGTGGTCGCTCGCGCGGCCGACCTTGAGATGGCGTACAACCCGAACGATTGCGTCGAGCTGCGGTGGGGCGCGCCGGCCAAGAGCGAAGAGGCGTCGACCTGCAAGCGGTATGCGCCATCGGCGCAGCGCGCCAAGATGACGAAGTACCGCGTGTGGCTTCACGAGCGGCGCCGGCCGCCGCGCGCCTAGCAGGCAACACATGCGGACGAATTAGGCTCCATCGATCCTGGGCTGGAGTGCCGAGAACGTAACCGCAAAGTGTACCCCGCCGCCGTTGTTGCCGGCGCCGATTTGGAGCTCGCCACCAATCTGCTGCACCAGCGACCGGACGATCTTCATTCCGAGTCCGTTGCTGTTCGCGGGATCGAATCCCACCGGCAATCCTGGCCCGTCGTCCAACACTGACAGCGAATGACGGTCAGGCGCCGTCGTTTCAAACCGGACGGTGACATGGCCACTGGCGTGCTTCGCCGAATTGGTGATCAGCTCGTTGACGATAAAGCCGAGCGGGATCGCGAACGCCGTCGGTATCTCGGCTTGCACGGCTTCCACCACGATGGCGCAGCCGCTCCCGTCCTCAAACAGCAGGCCCGAAAGGTCCTCGCACAGGTGTTCGAGGTAAGGCTTGAATTCCACATTGTCTTGATGATCGAGAAGGTGCAGTCGGCGGTGCACGCGTCCCAATGCGGCGACGCGGCGAGCCGCGATCGTCAATTGCTCGGCCGCTTCCGGCGTTGCGGTCCGGCTTTGCAACGACAGCAGGCTTACGATCAGCTGCAGGCTGTTGATGAGCCGATGCTCGAACTCCTGGGTCAGCATGAGCTGACGCTGCGACAGGTCGCGCTTCTCCCGCAGCAGCGTCTGCTCGCGCGCCAGAACGCCCCGCAATTCCGCTGTCAGCGTCTCGCGCTCCTTCTGCTCGCGCGTATCGAGTCCGAGCACGAGCCGCGAGGGAAACAGGAATTCGGTTTTGGCGACGCTCATGGCCTTCTCTTCAGTCGCTCTCGCGACCCGATCTGGACATTGCGCCCGCCGGGGGGTGCCGGCGGGCGCAGCGCCCGGATTGCGCGAGGGGCTTCGCGTCCGGACTAGGCCGAAGGAGAAGCGGCCATTTAGGCTTGCAATTTGCGGGCAGTCGTCATCCCGCAGTGGGTAGGACACCATCGTACCGGCGTCCAAACTGTTCAAAATTGCTCACAAACGGAAAAAAGCCGAAGTGCCCGCAGTATCCGGTTAAAGAGGCACGTCGCTTATGCTTCAAATGCGAAGCAACCGCTTACGAGATGTCGTGCGGCGGGTTCACGGTGTTCGGCGGATCCGTCAGCATCACGCTCAACAACGAGCTATGGACCTCAAGATGGCCGTTGTAGTCGATGAAGCCCAAGTGGCGAAACTTGTTCATGAAATGGCTGACGCGCGACCGGGTGGTACCGATCATCTCCGCGAGCGTTTCCTGGCTGATCTTTGCGACAACGGGCTCCGGCCGGCCCTCCTTGCCGAAATTGGCCAGCAGCAGCAGCAGACGGGCAAGCCTCTTCTCGGTTGAATTGAAAAGCTGGTCGACCAGGTCTTCCTCGACCCGGGCATTCCTGGCGAGGACGTGCGAGACGAACATCAGCGAAAATGCCGGCTCATCCTTGAGAACCCGCAGGATCTCGATCTTATCCACCCGCATGGTCACGCATTCGGTCATCGCCGTCGCAGTGGCCAGGCGCTTTGGTTGTCCAATGAGGCAGCCCTCGCCGAGAAACTCGTCCGTCCCCAGGATTGCGACCACGGCCTCCTTGCCCTGCTTGGACACGACGGTGACTTTGATCTTGCCTTTTTTGATGTAGTAAACCGCGTTCGCGGCCTCGCCCTGTGCAAAGATCACCTGCTTCTTTCGATGGGTCGAAACGATGCGGCCCTTGGCCGCCGTCTCCAAAAACACTGCAGGATCAAACGGACTGCTTTTTTTTGCTCGCGGATGCCCCTTCGTTGCTTGGCGCCTTGTGCTCCGTTCGCTCATCATCAGCTCCTTGCAATGGGTAGGCGGGGCCGATCGCGGCGGCTCTGAAAGTCGTTCCAAGTAAACTCATTGTAGAAACAGGAGCTTTTCTAAAATCCTGCCCCTTCGCTTCGAAACCGGCCACTATGTACAGTATATGGCTTAGCGCGATGGTTGTCTGTGGTTCAACGACACACCCGTCGCTTCTGGCAAAGCGTATGGATGCAGGGCGAGCGATCCATATTTGAACCATTGGCGCTCGGGCGTTGTTATCCGGCTGAGGACCAGCGCGTCCCGTCAGCAGGAAAAATGAAACCCCTATGGCCACTATGCCCGAATTGCGGCCGCCCGATGCGGGAGGTCCGAACGATCCGCAAGCTGGAAATGCCGGACGTTAACGTGTTCGCGTGCAGCCGTTGCGATGTCGATTTCATCACCGAGGATCACCACACGATCGCGGGCACTGCGTTGCCGTAGTGTATAAGCCATGGCCATCGTGCCCCAAATGTTTGCTTCCGATGGCGCTCGTCCCTCCTCCGAAAATAGGCGGCCAGGAAGTGACACGAGTGCATGATTACAAGTGTCCGTCGTGCGGCGCCCTCTCAACTGACGCGATCAAACCAGACCCAAAGACGATGAAATAGTCGCATAACGCGGCTTCCTGAGTGCGCGCGCAATCGAAGCAAGGCGACAAACGAAAACGCCGGCGACCCTGCGCCGCCGCATTCCGGTCGCTAACTCGAAACCGGAGATGCACCGCTCATGAATTTTCGCAACCGTCCCGGCGCCAACTTTACGCGGCTTCGGGCAAGCATTCTCCAAGAGGCAGGCGTGCTTACGGTAAGCATTAGCCTCGTCAATCACCTTGAAACTAGAGAGAGCGCCTGGGGTCAGGAGACGACCGATTCATTTGAGGAAGCCAGTTGGATGATTGCTGCTGTTGCTGAACAGTTCAGCATTTCTCAGCCCAGCATCTCCATTCGGATTGCGATGGAAAACTTCAGAGACGGGACGTTCCATTAGGCGTAAATCACGGGCCTGTCGTTTCTTCGCTCCTACACCGGCCGCCTGCCGCCGGCACTCCGCCACCAGCGTGTCATATCAAAGCCGTTCGACCCCATGACTCTCGCCGCCGCCTCGGTACGTGCGGACAGCTGCTAGTCGAGTTGGGATATTGCAAACTAATTTGCGGCGCGGCGGCTCTCCAGTCGGTCATCGTCAAATGATGGCTCGGCACCGACAAAGCATCGTATCCGCTGTCGACCGCTTGCTTGCTCAAATTGCAATGAACAAAACTCTCCGATTGGTGTCGCACTAAAGACGCGTGGCCGTGGCGTCACGATGTTGACTGTCTTGCGGGGCACTTACGCCGGCCTTTGGATACCTCCCCAAAAAAACTGCAAAAGTGAGCAATTTTGAACAACAAAGTTGTATCGTAAAATTTATACAACTCCACGATTCTGCCGTTGGAGCAGAGTGATTCTGCCATGAGGGGCAGTAAGCAAGGAGATGACATGACGGGTGATCCGCACACGGTCGCTCAATACATTTCCAAGAGGGCGGCAACTTTGGCCACCCATGCGCGGAAAAGCGGGCTGACACTATCAGCGTACATTTTAGATATGGCTGTTGTGGAGGCCCAAGAGACGGCCGAGCAGCTTCGGTGTGACGCCACAGCCAAGGAAGTGTCGGAAGGCCGATTGACTGCGGCGCGATCCGAGATGCTTCCGACAAGCTAACCGAACGCCAGTAGCTGTTGAGTCCTCATATCCATTATCGGAGGAGACGACTATGCAATCCATGGTCATCAAGCGGTCTGTCGTCATCGGCGGCCACAAGACCAGCGTTAGTCTCGAAGATGCGTTCTGGAATGGGCTGAAGGAGATAGGAATAGGCCGCAAGGCGACGCTTTCAAATCTCATCGCCGACATCGACACAGGGCGTTTACAGCAAGGCAACCTTTCGTCGGCCATCCGGCTTTTCGTGCTCGACTACTTTCGCTCGAAGATGCCGGAATCGCCGTCCGTCAACCGCGTCGGAAACGGCATGGCAGTGCTGCAACGTTAGCCCTCTCGGCGGCTTGCTTCGCCGGACCACGGAACGATTGCACGCGCGGCGACTTGCAGAGTCCTGGGACGACGGAGGAATAGATGGTTGCTTTCGAGATCATTGGCGTGGCGTTCGTCCTGCTGTTCTTTGCAGCTCTGATGACCGACCGCGAGCCGATCACCAGCCGTAAGTGAGTCGTTTTCAAAGTAGGGGCGGCGGCTGATCGTGCGGGCGCGGTGTCTTTTCGTGAATGACGTGATGTCGCACAGCGGCCCAGTACGATCGCCCTCGCAGAAACCGCTTTGAATCGCGTCAATTCGCGCGATGGGGTTGCAAGGCGGTCAGGGGAACGTCGAGCTCGTACGCCACCCCCGCGGGCTCGTATTTCAGCCGAACCTCGCCATGAAGCTGATCGGCCAGGCGATTGATCAGGCGCGTGCCAAAACTGCGCCGCGTCGGCTCGACAACCGGCGGGCCGCCAGTCTCGGTCCATGTCAGCTTGAGCCGCTGTGTCGGTCCATCGAGCGTCGATGCAATCGCGATCCGCCCCTCCGGCTTCGACAGCGCGCCGTACTTGACCGCGTTCGTGCACAGCTCGTTGAGCGACATGGTGAGCGGCAACACGGCGCCGGCGCCGATCTCGATTGCGGTGTCGGCAACGACAAACCGCCGGATCGAATGGCTGTTGAACGGCTCGATTGCGGCGTGAATGACATCGGCCAGTTTTGCGCTGGTCCAGTTTGCTTGCAGCAGCAGATCGTGCGCCCGGCCAAGCGCAATCAATCGGCTTTCCACGGCCAGGCGGCCCTGGTCCAGGGTCGCCGCGGTCCGCAGGCTCTGCGAAGTGATCGCGATGACCGTCGCCAGCGTGTTCTTCACGCGATGATGCAGCTCTTCCAAAAGCAGGCGCTGCAAGCGCTTGGCGGTCTCGTTCTCGGTGGCGTCGATGCCGGCCTGCGCCAGAAGGCGCGCGGCGTCGATCCCGGCTTGGGTCAGCAGGTCGCGGAGACCGGCGTTTTCCGCTTCGAGAGCATCCTCCTTGAGACTGGTCGCTTCAGTCGCCATGACCATTCTCGCTTGCGCAGCGAGTTCGGTACGTTACCGGACTTACCAGAAACCAGCCGAATGGTCGGATGTAAAGAGCAGCCGGGGAAAGTTCCGCGAGGCATGGGCTCGGATCGAAGGCCAAGCTCGATATGCCAGCTCGAGCTAGCGAAGCGCGATGACTCGAACGATCCGCGCCTCGCCGACGGGTCCTCGGAGATCGAACTGACAGTTCCGGTCGTAGTCCGGCCAGGAGCGCAACGAGCATGTGGCTCCCGTCGCGCGAGCGGGAAGGTCGGCGGAACTCAGGCGATCACCCTTGAGACCGGCCGTGGCGTGAGGCTGCTGCATCGCGCCCTTGCTCTGCGGCTCCGCCTTCGCCTCCGGGGCAACCGGCGTGAAGAAAACCGTGAGGCTTGCCACAAGGGCGGCAGCGGCCACGGCGGCTATCGACTGGGCGGTGACGGATTTGAGCATTGCGAGAGCCCCCTGGACGCGCGATCGGCGTCTCCCGCGGACAACGGTCATTGTGATGCAAAGTTCCATGTTTTGATCTTGCTTAGGCAATAAAATCGCTGAAATTCTATGTTTTTCCTAAGCAAATACATCGTTGTCTCCAATAATTCAGCCAGTCTTCAAAAGATAACGCAGTGTTAAAATTGAAGTAATATTGAACGCGATACGATTTCTAGGAACCATATCCTTTGCAATGACTTATCCCGGCACACAACGGGGGTATGTCATGAACGTCCAGATGTCCGCGCTCAAGTCCGCCACGGTCCTCGCCGCCAGCGCGGCGCTGTGGATCGGATCGGCAATCGCGGCGCCGCTCCCGTCGGTCTATCCCAGCAATTCGCGGGCATTGTTCGATGCGGTGATGAACGGCCAGGCGCCGGCGGCGGAAGCCGAAACCGATGCGGGCCTGACGGGCGATCTGCGGCGTCAGATGGTCACCTATCCGACCAATGCGGCGGCCGGCACCATCGTCATCGATACCGCACAGACCTATCTCTACTACGTCCTCGGCGACGGCAAGGCGATCCGCTACGGCATCGGCGTCGGCCGCGATGGCTTCACCTGGTCCGGCGCGCAGTCCGTGACGCGCAAGGCCGAGTGGCCTGATTGGACGCCGCCGCAGGAGATGATCGAGCGACAGCCCTACCTGCCGCGCTGGATGGCCGGTGGTGAGGGCAACCCGCTCGGCGCCCGCGCGATCTATCTCGGCAGCACGGTCTATCGCATTCACGGCACCAACATGCCGGAGACGATCGGCCAGAAGGTTTCGAGCGGCTGCATCCGGATGCTCAATGCGGACGTGATCGACCTGTACGACCGCGTCAACGTCGGCACCAAGATCGTCGTGCTTCCCAATCGCAACAACGATGCGCCGATCGCGGCGTCGGTCGCGCGCACACGCCTTGCTGCTCCAGCGTCTTACGACCTGCGCGTGTCCAACATTTACTGAGCCCGACTCAGCGCTATTTCTTGCGGGTGCAAAGCAGTCGGTCTGCCTTCACCAAATCGATATTCGCTTCTCAATAAAACCCAAGGAGATTGTCATGCGCTCTGTGATCAAGGCCGGAATGCTGGTGTTGACGCTGTCGGTGATGCCGATCGCGGCCCATGCCGGAACGCTGGAAGGCGTCGCCATCGGCGCGGGCTCGGGAGCCATCGTTGCCGGACCTGTCGGCGCGGTGGTCGGCGGCGTGGTCGGTGCGGTGGTCGGCGGTCCGAACCTGCGCCCGCGGCACTACGCTCGCGGTCAGCGACACTGCTGGCGCGATCGCCAGGGTCTCCGCCACTGCAAGTGGCGCTGAGCCGTTCAACATTCGGCAACGGCATTTTGTCGATGCGACGCGGGGCGGCCGTTGGCCGCTCTGCTTCCATCCAAGGGGAATATCGAACGGGTTGAGCATTGGAGTTGCGCCATGGCCGCGATAGCTGAGAACGCTCTCTGCACGGCTTACTTGCGTCTGCAAGCGGATCGCTGTCACCGCCTCTCGCGAAGCTGCATGGATCTCGGAACGGCGAGGGACCTCAGGCTCATGGCCGAGGAGATTTTTTTGAAAGCAGCGACAATAGAGGTCGCCGCACTGACGTGCGAAAGGCACTAACCGAAAGCGAGAAGGACCGGGCTGCTTCTGGCGTCATGGCCAATCAGAGTCGTCATGCCCGGCCTTGTGCCGGGCATCCACGTCTTGTCCCCATGGAAGTAAGGCGTGGATGGCCGTGACATAGGCGAGCGAAGCGCGCCGTCCTTCGGACGGCTGTGCACGGCCATGACGGGGAGGGATGGGCGGCCGTTGCCGAGGCTGTGGTGGGTTTCGCTCGCCCTCCGGCAATCCTATGATCCCGCGCCCACTCGCGACCGCCAACGACAAGAAAAACCGCCCCCATGTCCCGCCCTTCGGCGCTCGCACCGTTCAGCATCCGCAGCTACCGCTTCCAGTGGCCGGCCGATCTCCTGACCTCGTGGGCGTTCGAGATGGAGATGCTGATCCTCGGCTGGTACGTGTTCGTCGAGACCGGCTCGGTGCTGATGCTGACGCTCTACGGCGCGCTGCTGTCGGTCGGCACGCTGATTGCGCCGATGCTCGGCGTCGCGAGCGACCGCGTCGGCCACCGCCGGCTGCTCTGCGTGATGCGGCTGATCTACGGCGCGGTCGCGCTGACTGCGATGACGCTTTCGTTTTCCGGTCTGCTCAACCCCATCGTGGTGCTTTGCATGGCGGCGGTCTCGGGGCTGGTGCGGCCATCGGACTTGGGGCTACGCGGCGCGCTGATCGCCGAGACCATGCCGGCGCCATTTCTCACCGCCGCGATGGGCGTGTCGCGCACCACCTCCGATTCCGCCCGCATCATGGGTGCGCTCGCGGGCGCCGGGCTGTTCGCGGCGTTCGGTATGGGGCCGTCCTATATCGCGATCGCGACGTTCTATCTGCTCGGCGCGGCGTTGATCCTGCTCGCGGTGCCGCAGCGGTCCGACGCGCCGCCGGTCGTGACGCACGCCGAGGTTCCCAGGATTGCTTCATCGCCCTGGCGCGATCTGAAGGACGGCATCGTCCACATCTGGCACACGCCGAACCTGCTGGCCCTGGTCTGGCTCGCGCTGATCTACAATTTCACGGCGTTCTCGATCACCACCGGCCTGTTTCCCTATGTTGCCAAGGAGATCTATCTCACCGACCAGACCGGCCTCGGCTACATGGTGGCGAGCATCGCGGTCGGCGCGATGATCGGCTCGCTGCTGCTGACCGTGGTCGGTTCGGCGAGACTTTTGCCGCGCGTGATGTTCGTAACGGCGCTGGTCTGGCACGGCCTGCTGATGCTGTTCGCGCAGATGGAGAGCCTGGCGGGGGGCATCGCCGTGTTGCTGGTCGTGGGCGTGACGCAGAGCGTGACTATGGTGGCGCACACCGTGATCCTGCTGCAATCCTCCAGCCAGCGCTTCCGCGGCCGGATCATGGGCCTGCGCATGCTGATGATCTACAGCCTGCCGGTCGGACTGCTGATCTCGGGCGGACTGATCGAACGGATCGGCTTCCGCGCCACCGTGACGATCTACACCGCGATCGGACTGGTGTTCACGGTCGTCGTAGCGTGGCGCTACGGCGCGCAGCTCATGCGGCGTTCCATCGAGTGAGCGGGCGGCTTGGCCGTCAGAAAATCAGCCACACGATCCACGCCAGCAATCCCGCAATCACCCACAGCGCCGCCGCGGTCCAGCGGCCACGCCGCGCCTCGGCCTGACCGATCGCCGCGACCGTCTCCGGCGCCAGCACCAGGCCGTCGCGGGTGATGGCGTCGAGATGCTCCATCATCGCGGCGCCGCGCGTCATCAGTCCTGGCACGCCGGAGAGGAAAGAGGCGGCGCCCTCGGCCGCGTCCTCGATCCGGCCGGCCGGCCCGAGATGGCGCTCGACCCATTCGCGCACCACCGGCTCCGACACCGTCCACATGTCGAGCTTGGGATCGAGCGTGCGGGCCACGCCCTCGACCACCACCATGGTCTTCTGCAGCAGCAGCAGCTCGGGACGCGTGCGCATGTCGAACAGGCCGGTGACTTCGAACAGCAGCATGAGCAGCTTCGCCATCGAGATTTCGTCGGCGGGGCGGTTGTGGATCGGCTCGCCGATGGCGCGGATCGCCTGCGCGAAATTTTCCACGGAATGATGCGAGGGTACGTAGCCGGCTTCGAAATGCACCTCGGCGGTGCGGCGATAGTTGCGGGTGATGAAGCCGTACAGGATCTCGGCGAGGAAGCGCCGCTCCTTCGGCCCGAGCCGGCCCATGATGCCGAAGTCGACGGCGATCAGTTTCCCCTCGTCGTCGACGAACAGATTGCCGGGGTGCATGTCGGCGTGGAAGAAACCGTCGCGCAGCGCGTGGCGCAGGAAGCTCTGGATCACCGCGTGGCCGAGCTTCGGCAGGTCGAAGCCCTTGGCGCGAAGCTGCGCGAGATTGTTGAGCGGCGTGCCGTCGATCCATTCCAGGGTCAGCACGTCCTTGGCGGTGCGGTCCCAGTCCACCGTCGGCACGCGGAAATCCGGATCGGCCTTGGTGTTCTCCGCCATCTCGGAGAGCGCGGCGGCTTCGAGGCGCAGGTCCATCTCGATCGCGACCGAGCGGCGCAAGGTGGCGACGGTTTCCATCAGCCGCAGGCGCTGGGCCTCCAGCGATATCGCCTCGGCGCGGCGCGCCGCGAAGGTGAAGGCTTCGAGGTCGATCGCGGCGCGGCGCTCGACGCCGGGACGGAGCACCTTGACGGCGACCGGCTTGCGGCCGTCCGGCGTGTCGACTTCCGCTTTATGGACTTGCGCGATCGAGGCGGCGGCGACCGCCGGTCCGAACGATGCGTACGCTTGCGACAGCGGCTTGCCGAGCGCGGCCTCGACCTGGGCTTCGGCCAGCGCCTGTGGGAACGGCGGCATCTTGTCTTGCAACGATTCAAGATCGCGCGCGAGCGCGATGCCGACCACATCCGGGCGCGTCGCCATGAACTGGCCGAGCTTAACGTAGGTCGGGCCGAGCTTGGTGAGCGCGATGGAGAGCCGGTTGCTCACGCTGGTGCCGGTCGGCCGCTCGATCAGCCGCGCCAGTTTCAGCGCGGCGCGCGCCGGCAGCGGCAGCGGCGCGGGATCGGCAATGCCGAGCACGCCCTCGCGCGCCATCACGTATCCGGCGCGGCCGAGACGGATGAGATGGGAGAGGGAGGAGATCACGGGAATGCGTCTCTGCATTGCATGACGTGGATCGCAATGCGTGCGGCAGACTCGGTCGGCTCCCTCTCCCGCTTGCGGGGGAGGGTTGGGGTGGGGGCTGACGCATACGCCGGCGCTCGTGGCGTGCCCCCTCCCTGTCCCTCCCCCGCAAGCGGGAGAGGGGACCACCACATCAGCAGCGCGCGCGAATTCATAACCGCCAGCCGGAATGCAGCGCCACCACGCCGCCGGTCAGCGGCTGGAACGACACGCGGCGGAAGCCGGCCGTGCGCATCATGTCGGCGAACGCCGCGGGCTTGGGAAACTTGCGGATCGATTCGACGAGATAGCGATACGCCTCGGCGTCGCCGGTCACGGCGCGGCCGACCGCCGGGATGACGTTGAACGAATACAGGTCGTACAGCCGGTCGAGGCCCGGCACGTCGACCGATGAAAATTCCAGGCAGAGGAATCGCCCGCCATGCCGCAGCACGCGATGCGCCTCGGCGAGCGCCACCTCGATGCGCGGTACGTTGCGGATGCCGAACGCGATGGTGGCGGCGTCGAACGAGCGATCCGGGAACGGCAGCGCCTCGGCATTGCCCTCGATGAAGGTGACGTCGCGGCCGGTTTTCTCGGCGCGCTCGCGGCCGACCGCCAGCATCTCGGTGTTGATGTCGGCGACGGTGACCGCCGTGCCCGGCCCACCGGCGTCGGCAATGCGGAACGCCACGTCGCCGGTGCCGCCCGCGATGTCGAGGTGGGCGAACGCCCGTTCGGATTTGGGAGGGTTGACCGCCGCGACCAGCGCGTCCTTCCAGGCGCGGTGCAGGCCGCCCGACATCAGGTCGTTCATCAGGTCGTAGCGCCGCGCCACCGAATGGAAAACGTCATCCACCAGCGCCTGCTTGTCGGCAAGCGGCACCCGGCGAAAGCCGAAATCGGTGTCGGAAGCGCCCTTGGGCATCGGAAATCGTCCTTTTCGGGCAGGACCATAGCGCGGTGGCGCGCGGGACGCTATGTTTTGGCCGCCATGGAAAAAGCCGCTGCCGACGATGCTGCAAAGCTTTTCATTCGCGCGCGCGAGACCGGCGAGCGGATGGACGCGCTGCCCCCGCACCTCAAGCCGGCGAACTTCGCGGACTCCCGCGCCATCATGGAAGCGGTCGACCGGATGGTCGGAGACACGATCACCGGCACCAAGATCGCCGCCAAGCCGGGCGCCGAGGTGGTGTTTACGACGCTGCACGCCGGCCGCAATTTCGAAAGCCCGGCCCGCATTCCGCTGGCGCTGGTGCCGAGCCGGTACATGGAGTGCGAGATCAGCTTCCGGCTGACGCGCGACCTGCCGCCGCGCAAGGAGCCCTATTCCGAGCCGGAGGTGTTCGACGCGCTGGAGGCCTGCGTCGCGTTCGAGGCGGTCGACAGCCGCTTCAAGGACCTCGCGGCCACCATGGCGAAGACGCCGTACGATTTCTACGCCGACCACATCGCCGCCGGCGCCATGGTGTACGGACCGTTCCGCAAGGACTGGCAGAACTTCGATTTCACCAAGACCAGGGTCTCGCTCAAGCAGGGCACGCGCACCATCGTCGAAAAGACCGGCGGCCACCCGACCGGCAACCCGGCGATTCCAGCGGTGGTGCTCGCCAACATGCAGCGCAGCAGCACGGGGTTGAAAGCCGGCTGGCTGGTGGTGACCGGCTCGTTCACGGGCTTCCATCCGGTCGAATTGAATCAGCCGGTCAAAGGCGAATTCGAAGGCTTCGGCACGATGGAAGCGACGATCGTCGGTTAGAAAATTTAAACCTGAATTTGCCGGGGGGCAGATTGGAAGCCGAGGGGACGTCATGAAGCTGGTACGCCGTCGATTCCTGCAACTGGCGGCGGGCGCCGCCGCGGCTTCATCGTTGCCGCGCATCGCGAGCGCGCAGGCCTATCCGACCCGCATCGTGAAACTGGTGGTCGGATTTCCGCCGGGCGGCGGAGCCGACTCGGTTTCGCGCATCATCGCCAACCGGCTGTCGGAGTTGTGGGGCCAGCAGGTCGTGGTCGAGAACAAGCCCGGTGCCGGCAGCAACCTGGCGCTCGACAACGTCGCCAACGCGGCGCCGGACGGCTACACGATCGTCATGTCGGTCCGCGCGCCGGGCCTGAGCCGCTTCCTGTTTTCCAAATTGAGCTACGATCCCGACGCCTTCGCGCCGGTGTCGCGGATCGGCACCTACACGCATCTGCTGGTGGTGCCGAAGGACCACCCGGCGAAGACGATGGAGGAGTTCATTGCCCGCGCCAAAGCCAATCCCGGCAAGGTCACGTTCGCCTCGCCCGGCGTCGGCACGCCGTCGCACCTGACCGCCGAGCACCTCAAGGCCAAGGCCGGCTTCGAGATGACGCACGTGCCCTATCGCGGCGTCGCCGCCGGCGCGATGAGCGACCTGCTGGCCAACCGCATCGATGCGATGATCAACACCACCGGCTCGCTGCTGCAGGCCGCGCGCAGCGGAAACGTGCGGGGACTCGCGGTGACTTCGGCGAAGCGTTCGGGGCTGGCGCCGGAATTTCCGACGATGGCGGAATCCGGCGTGGCCGGTTTCGATATCTCGTCATGGTACGGGCTGTTCATGCCGCTCAAGACGCCGCCGGACATCGTTCGGAAGATCAACGCCGACATGGTCACGATCCTGGCCGAGCCCGCGATCAAGTCGCGGCTGGCGCCGCTCGGCATCGAGGCCGCAAGCTCGACGCCCGAGCAACTGGCAGCCGACGCGAAGGCCGAGACCGAGCTGTGGGGGCCGGTGATCAAGGCCGCGAATATCATGAGCGAGTGAGGCGTGGAGCCACATACCGTTGTCGTCCCCGCGAAGGCGGGGACCCAGTCCATCTCCACCGGCAGTGTGCTGCGGTAGCACGGGATCCCCGCCTTCGCTGGGATGACACCGGTTTGAGGGGATGACACGGGTGTGAAAGATGCGCCCGCGTCTCGGGAAGGCCCTACTCCACCCGCTCGTTCGGATAGACGCCCCACAGCCGGGTCTGCTGCACCCAGCCGTCGAAACCCTGGCCCTGGAGCCGGCACCAGACGGCGTCGCAACGTTTCACCGAACCCATTACGCCGGGCTGGAGCTGCGCCACCACGGAACTCTTGGCATCGCCGGTCTGATGGACCGGGACGAGGTCCTCCTTCGACTTGGCCGCGACCACGCCGGTGCGGCGGCCCGACAGCAGCGAATGATAGACCCAGCCCTCGGTGCCGTCGGAATCGCGGATACGCCGCCAGTTCTCGAATTCGGCGGTGATCTCCACCGGCAGGCCGACCCGCTGGTAGAGCCACTTGATCTCGTGGGTCTTGTTGGGGCCGGCGCGCACCGCGACCTTGTCGGTCTTCAGGCTGACGAACCGCGGCACCGGCAGGCCGCTCGCCGTGCCGAGCTGCTCCGCCCGCGTCGTCGTCACGCCGGCGAAAGTCACAAGAATGACCACTGAAAGGGCACGAATGGCGTGTCTCATGCGCGACGCAAATGGAACCTGGATGGGAGTGACGGACTGAAGCCCCAGCGCTTTGTCTTGAAACGCCCATCTGATACAGAGGGACGACCCCATCAGCACCGAGACGGGCGCTCAGAGTGTCGCCCAGCGCGGTTAAGGAGGGCTGAACAAGCCGAAAGCAGCCGCCGAGGGGCGAGAGCATGCCGAAATCCAAGAAACCGCTGGTCATAGTCACCCGCAAGCTGCCCGACAGCGTCGAGACGCGCATGCGCGAGCTGTTCGACACCCGGCTCAACCTCGACGACAAGCCGATGACCCCGGCCCAGCTCGCCGCGGCCCTAAGGACCGCCGATGTCCTGGTTCCGACCGTGACCGACCGGATCGACGCCCCGGTGCTCAAGGAGGCCGGCGAGCGGCTCAAGCTGATCGCCAATTTTGGCAACGGCGTCGACAACATCGACGTCGCCGCCGCGGTGGCGCGCGGCATCACCGTGACCAACACGCCCGGCGTGCTGACCGAAGACACCGCCGACATGACCATGGCGCTGATCCTCGCGGTGCCGCGCCGGCTGACCGAAGGCGCCGCCACGCTGACCGGCGACAAGGAATGGGCGGGCTGGTCGCCGACCTGGATGCTCGGCAAGCGCATCTGGGGCAAGCGGCTCGGCATCGTCGGCATGGGGCGGATCGGCCAGGCGGTGGCGCGGCGCGCCGCGGCCTTCGGCTTGCAGATCCATTATCACAACCGCCGCCGCGTCGCGCCGAAGATCGAGGAGGAGCTGCAGGCGACCTATTGGGAGAGCCTCGACCAGATGCTCGCCCGCATGGACATCATCTCGATCAACTGCCCGCACACGCCGGCGACCTATCACCTGCTTTCGGCGCGCCGCCTCAAGCAGCTTCGCCCGCAGGCCTATGTGGTGAACACCGCGCGCGGCGAGGTGATCGACGAGAACGCGCTGATCCGCATGATCGCGGCGGACGAACTCGCCGGCGCAGGGCTGGACGTGTTCGAGCACGAGCCGGCGGTGAATCCCAAGCTGGCCCGGCTGGCGCGCGAGGGCAAGGTCGTGCTGCTGCCGCACATGGGCTCGGCCACGCTCGAAGGCCGCATCGACATGGGCGAGAAGGTGATCGTGAACATCCGCACGTTCATGGACGGGCATAAGCCGCCGGACCGGGTGTTGCCGAGCATGTTGTGAGGCTACGGGCTTCGCTCTCTCTCCGTCATGGCCGGGCTTGTCCCGGCCATCTCGATTCGTGAGGCACTGTGTTCAATGAATCGGGATGCCCGGACAAGCCCGGGCATGACACCGGTTGTGGGGCTACGGCGGCGTGCTGCCGTCGACGGTGTGAGGCTGCGCCCGCCGCCTCCAATCCGGACTACATCGCCTTGCTCATGCCGCGGATGCGGCGAGCCAACACCCCCAGGATATACGGCGCGAAGTTCGGCACCTCGTCGAGCATGAAGCGGAAGGTGCGCGCGTCGATCTGCGACAGTTCGCAGTCCTCACGGGCGCGAGCCGTGGACGAGCGCGGCTGATCGTCGATCATCGACATGAAGCCAAGCGCCTCGTTGGCGGCGATGGTTTCGATCACCGTATCGCCGATCAGCATGTCGATCGTTCCGGATTGGACGATATACATGCACTCCCCGCTGTCACCCCGATTGAAAATGGTGGCGCCCGCCTGCACCTTGAGCGTGGCGCCGGTGCCCTTGGCGAAAGCCCGCATGTCGACGTCGGCGCGCTTTTTCCGCTCGCTGCCGCCATTGCTCATGTCCAGTCACTCCCCGATCGCAACGTCCCGCTATCTGAAATCGAATTCGAGCGCGATGCAAGCGGCCCCACACATTCCGCTGTCATCGCACACTCCGTTGTCATCGCCGGGCTTGACCCGGCGATCCATGAACGCGCTCGGCAAGCGAAATTCGTACGAGCTTTGTTTGCCGCGCGATCTCATGGATGCCCGGGTCAAGCCCGGGCATGACACCGGTTGTGGAGCGTCGTAGCCCGCATGGAGCGAAGCGTAATCCGGGAGCCGCTCTAGCGGCCGCACCGGTCCCGCATTGCGCTTCGCTCCATGCGGGCTACGGCAGCCTCACCCGTGCCCCGACAGATCCCGGATTGTTGGCGCTTCGCCGCTGAGCGGATTGCCCGGGTCCCACCCATAATTCAGCGTCTCGAATCGCATCGAGCGCGCATCGACCATCAGCAGCCGCCCGACCAGTCCTTCGCCGAAGCCGACGATCTCGCGCATCGTCTCCAGCGCCATCATCGAGCCGAGGATGCCCGGCAGCGCGCCGAGAATTCCCGCCTCGGAACACGCCGGCACCGTGCCGGGCGGCGGCGCTTCGGGAAACAGGCAGCGGTAGGTCGGATTGGACTTGCCGTCCTTGCCGCGCTCATGCGGACGCAGCGTGGTGAGCGTGCCGTCGAAGGTGCCGACCGCGCCGGTCACCAGCGGCTTCTTGGCGAAGTAGCAGGCATCGGAAATCAGATAGCGCGTGGCGAAATTGTCCGAGCCATCGGCGACGATGTCGTAATCCTTGAGGATCGCCAGCGCGTTCGCCGCGGTCAGGCGTTCGGCATGCTGGTTCACGACGACGTTCGGGTTGATCCGGCGGATCGCGGCGGCCGCGCTCTCGACCTTGGGGTGTCCGATCTCCGGCGTGCCGTGGATCACCTGCCGCTGCAAGTTGGACAGCGCGACCGTGTCGTCGTCGATCACGCCCAGCGTGCCGATACCCGCCGCCGCGAGATAAAGCAGCACCGGCGCACCGAGCCCGCCGGCGCCGATTACCAGCACCCGCGCAGCCTTCAGCTTGGCCTGACCGGGACCGCCGACCTCGCGCAGCACGATGTGGCGCGCGTAGCGCTCCAGCTCGTCGGGGGTCAGCATCGCTGCGTCATTTGTTGGTGAATTTCGCCGGCCGCTTCTCGACGAAGGCCGCCATGCCTTCCTTCTGATCGTCGGTGGCGAACAGCGCATGGAATACGCGGCGTTCGAAACGGACGCCTTGGGCGAGCGTGGTCTCGAACGCGGCGTTCACCGCCTCCTTGGCGGCCAGCACCGACGGCAATCCCATCGACGCGATGGTCTCGGCCATCTTCATCGCCTCGTCCATCAGACGCTCGACCGGGACCACGCGCGTCACCAGTCCGGAGCGCTCGGCCTCGGCCGCATCCATCATCCGGCCGGTGAGGACGAGGTCCATCGCCTTCGACTTGCCGACCGCGCGGGTCAGCCGTTGCGTGCCGCCGATGCCCGGAATGACGCCGAGCTTGATTTCCGGCTGGCCGAATTTTGCGTTGTCCGCCGCGATGATCATGTCGCATTGCATCGCCAGCTCGCAGCCGCCGCCGAGCGCAAAACCCGCGACCGCCGCGATCACCGGCTTGCGCGCCCGCGCGATGTGATCCTGGTCGCCGGCGAAGTCGCCGAGGAACACGTCCATGTAGGATTTGTTCGCCATCTCCTTGATATCGGCGCCGGCGGCGAACGCCTTTTCCGATCCGGTGACAACGATACAGCCGATGTTGGCGTCGGCCTCGAACGCCGCGACCGCGGTGTTCAATTCGCCGATCAGCGCGGAATTGAGTGCGTTGAGCGCCTGCGGCCGGTTGAGGCGGATGACGCCGACCCGGCCCTTGGTTTCGACGATGATGGTCTCCGGCATCGCGGCTCTCCTTGCGTATTCCTACTTCTGGCACACCGGACAGAAGAACGTCGAGCGCCCGCTTTGCACGATGCGCTTGATGGTGCCGCCGCAGGCCTTGGTCGGGCAGGCCTTGCCCTCGCGGTCGTAGACCCGGAACCGGTGCTGGAAATAGCCGAGCTCGCCGGAGGTCTGGCGGTGATCGCGCAGCGACGAGCCGCCGGCCGCGATGGCGTCGGCGAGCACGGTCTTGATCGCCGGCACCAGGAGTTCCGTGCGCTCGTGCGGCGCGCCGGAGCGGGTCGCGAGCGTCGAGGCCATGCGCTTGGGCGAAATGTGCGAGCGGTTGAGCGCCTCGCAGACGTAGATGTTGCCGAGGCCGGCGACGATGCGCTGGTCGAGCAGCGCAGCCTTCACGCTGGTCTTCTTCCCCGCGCAGGCGGTCGCCAGCATCGCGGCGTCGAACGCGTTGCCCAATGGCTCCGGTCCAAGCGCACGCAGCAGCGGCTCGTCCTCCATCTTGTCGCGTGGAAACAGCTTCATGCAGCCGAAGCGGCGCGGATCGTTGAACGCCACGGTGGCGCCGGACGACATCCTGAACACGACGTGGTCGTGCTTACCATATTCCGAGCGCTGATGGTGGAACACGCCGGGTGTCTTCGCATCGCCATCGAGGATGACGCGGAACGAGCCCGACATGCCGAGATGCATCAGCAGCACCTCGCCTGACGACAAGTCGGCGAGCAGATACTTGGCGCGCCGTCCGAGCCCGATCACGGTCTGCCCCTTCAGCCGCGCCGCGAAGTCCTTCGGGAACGGCCAGCGCAGGTCACCGCGGTGCGCCACGGCTTCGACAATGCGCGCACCCTCCATCACCGGCGCAAGGCCGCGGCGGACGGTTTCGACTTCGGGAAGCTCGGGCATAGGTGATGCGATCTAAAGACCGGCGTCGCGCCAGTTGTCGGCCGGCTGCTCGGGATGCGAGGCGAGGCCCGCGGCGTGCACGCCCATGATCGCGGCGTATTCGTCCTTGTCGGAGGCGTCGCCGCTGACGCCGACCGCGCCGATCACCTCGTTGTCGGCGTTGAGCGCCAGCACGCCGCCCGGTACCGGAATGAAGCGGCCGTCGGATGCGGCGGCGAGCGCGCTCTGGAACGCAGGGCGGTCCTTCAGCCGGTCGCGAATGGTGCGGGTGGAAATCCCCATGCCGAGTGCGCCCGCCGCCTTGCCGATGGCGATGTCGGCGCGCAGGTTGCCGGAGCCGTCCTGCCGCTTGAGCAGCACGATGTTGCCGCCAGTGTCGAGCACGGCCACGGTCAGCGGAAGCAGCTTGGCATCGGCGCCCGCTTTGAACGCGGCGTCGGCGATTTTTTCCGCGGTCGCAAGCGGCATCGAGACTTGCAGTCGATGGACGTAATGGTCGGCCAATGTATTTCTCCCTAAGAGGGAGTCAGCCCGGCGGTCGCTGCCGCGTCAAGGCTTCTCTCCGTCATTCCGGGGCGTAAGCGAAGCGGGCCCGCGCTTCGCGCGTCCCGGAATGACAGCGGAGAATCACCTCAGCACCGTCATCTGCTTCGGATCGACGATCAGCCCGACCAAAGCATCCACCGCGTGCGGTTCGCTGTCGCGGCGATGCGGCACGTCGACGGTGATGCGCTGGTTGCTCATGGCAAGCTCGTAGCGCACCACGCTGCCCAGGAACTCTCGCGCCGTCACGGTCGCGGCGGTGCCGCTGGCGGCGGAGCCGAGCGCGATGTCCTGCGGGCGGAACGAGATGCAGGCGGGGCCGTCCGGTCCGCCGACGCCGTCGAGCTGAAAATTGTCGCCGACGAAGCGGCCGTTCGCGATGCGGCCTTCGATCAGATTGGCGGTGCCGAGGAAGGTCGCGACGAAGCGGTTGGCCGGGTGGTCGTAAAGCTCGGTCGGCGCGCCGATCTGCTGGATGCGGCCCTGGTCGAGCACCGCGATCCGGTCGGCGATGGCGTTCGCCTCCTCCTGGTCGTGGGTGACGTAGATCGCGGTGAGGCCGAGCTTGCGTTGCAGGGATTTCAACTCCGAGCGCATCTCGACCCGCAATTTGGCGTCGAGATTGGACAGCGGTTCGTCGAGCAGCAGCACCTCCGGCTCGATCACGATGGTGCGGGCCAGCGCGACGCGCTGTTGCTGCCCGCCAGACAATTGCGCCGGTCGCCGGTCGGCATAGGCCGAGAGGCCGACGAGATCGAGCGCGGCCGCAACCCGGCGCGCGATATCGGCGCGCGGCAGCTTGCGGCGCTCCAGGCCGAACGCGACATTTTTCGCCACGGTCATGTGCGGCCACAGCGCGTAGCTCTGGAACACCATGCCGGCGCTGCGGCTCCACGGCGGCAGGCCGGTGACGTCGCGCTCGCCGATCAGGATGCGGCCCCGGCTCGGCGTGCCGAAGCCGGCGATCAGGCGCAGCAGCGTGGTCTTGCCCGAGCCGGATGGGCCGAGGAACGCGAAGAACTCGCCCTGCGCGACGTCGAGGCTGACGTCTTCGAGCACGGCGGTCGCGCCGTAGCCGAACGACACGTGCTCGATGGTGACGCCGCGGGTCATGCCAACCCTGCTCTATCATGCCGCATACCCCACCCTGTCATGCTCCGCGAAGGCGGGGCATCCAGCAACCAGGGCGGTTGGCGAGCGACTGGATCGTCCGCCTTCGCGGACGATGACAATTGTGTGTGTGGCAAAGGCCCGCCCATCAAAACAGCTCCCGCGATTTCAGGCCGCGCTCGCGCTCGGCGATCTTGAACGCGATGTAGGTCGCGATCGCCACCACCACGACCGCGACCACGCCGAGCGCTGCACCGGGGCCGCGCCCGGCGGCGGATTGCATGTAGACGTAGATGCCGTAGGACAGCGGCGCGTCCGGCGCGCGTGCGACCAGCAGCAGCGTCGCCGAGAGCTCGACCGCGGCGGTGGCGAAACTGGTGACGAAGCCCGCCAGCAGCCCGCCGGTCATCAGTGGCACCACGATGCGCGACAGCACGCTCAGCTTGCGGGCGCCGAGGTTTTCCGCGGCTTCCTCCAGGCTGATGTGAAGCTGCTGGATCGCTGCGGTGGCGGCCGACAGCGCGTAGGGCAGGCGGCGGATCGCGTAGGCAATCACCAGCATGAACCAGAATGTGGCCAGCGACTCGCCGGAGAACGGCAGCTTCACGTCGTAGTAGGTGCGCAGCAACCCGATGCCGAGTACGAGGCCCGGGATTGCCACCGCCGCCATCGCGACCTGCTCGACCAGCTTGCGGCCGGGCAGCCGGGTGCGCAGCACCACGTAGGCGAGCGTGGCGCCGAGCACCACGTCGATCAAACCGGCGAGCCCGCAATACAGGATGGTGTTGCCGATCAGCGGTCCGGCTTCGCGATAGATCGTGACGTAATGCGCCATCGTGTAGGCGTCGGGCAGCACGGCGAACGACCACACCGTGGCGAGCGACAGCAGGAAAATTCCAATGTGCGGCGACAGCGAGATCGCCAGCGCCAGCGTGACGAATGCGGCCGCGCCCGCGGTGCCCCATTTGCCGAGACGCCGGCGCGACAGCCCGCCGCCGCCGCGCTGGCTGGTGGCGAAGTCGCGGCCACGCAGCACCAGGGCGGACAGCGCCATCGCGCCGAGCGAGCAGCCGATCATGATGACCGAGATGACGTAGCCCATCGGATCGGCGAGCCCGACGGTGGTGATCTTCAGATAGGCCTGCGGCGCCAGCATGGCGTTGACGTTGAGCAGCAGCGGCGTGGCGAGATCGTCGAACACCTTGACGAACACCAGCGCGGCGCCCGCGACATAGCCCGGCAGCGCCAGCGGAAACACGATGCGCGAGAACAGCGTGAAGCCGCGCGCGCCGAGGTTCTGCGCCGATTCCTCCATCGCGGAATCGATGTTGGACAGCGAGGCCGACAGGTTGAGCAGGATGAACGGAAAATAGTGCAGCGCCTCGACGAAGATCACGCCGTTGAGGCCTTCCATGAACGGGATGCGGAAGCCGAACCAGTCCATCAGCAGCAGGTTGATCGCGCCGTTGCGCCCATAAATGAGCTGCATCGCCACCGCGCCGACGAACGGCGGCATCACCAGCGGCACCACGCCAAGCGTGTGGATCAGCGCCGCGCCGCGGAAGCGAAAGCGCGCCAGGATGGTGGCGAGCGGCACCGCGATCAGGCTCGCGACCACCACCGTCATGGCGGCGACGTAGATCGAGTTCCAGAACGCCTCGCGTAAGAGCGAGGTGCGGAAGAAATCGCCGAAGTGCACCAGGCTGAAGCCGCCGCCGGGATCGGCGAACGCCACCATGATGACGCGGATCAGCGGCACCACCATGAAGGCGAGGAGGAATAGCGCGACGGCCACGAGCGCCAGCGCCTGCGCCGCGCTCGCGTTGTAGCGGGCGAGGAATGGGGTGCGGGTTGGGCCGCGTGCGACTGCGATGTCAGCCATCGCTTACACCCGGGATGTCATCGCCCGCGAAGGCGGGCGACCCCGTGCTTTGCATCCGTTGGGGCTTTGGCTGTTGGATGCCCCGCCTGCGCGGGGCATGACAGCGGTGGGTGGAGTGAGCGCGCAGCTCATCGCAGCTACTTCGCGCTCGCCGCCTTTTCCGCCAGCGACTTGGCCTCGGCGTAGTTCTTCACCGCGAACGAGTCCCACTTTTCCTCGAACTCGGCCTGGCGGCCGGCGACCTTCTGGCCCTTCTTCACCTCCTGGAACGAGCCGGCGATCGCCGTGTCGCTCGCTTCCTTGTCGGTGATCGGAACCGAGGTGGCCAGCTTGCGCGCCTCCGCGAGCATCTTCTTTGCCGCGGCATTGGCGCCGGTGCCGAGCTTCTTCTCGGTGTCGTGGATCGCCTTCCAGGCGGCGTTGAGCTCCTTCAGCCGGAAGGTGACCAGCCGGTCGAACAGCGAGTTGACCAGTTCGTAGCGGCCTTCCGAGGTGTCGGCGTTGAAATTCACCCGCGCGCCGAGCTGGGTGTTCTTGAACGGATTCGGATAACCGGCCGGCGCTTTCTCGTAGGTCGAGGCGCGCACCGGCAGGCGCTGGATCTTGGGATCGAGCAGGATCTGCTGGCCTTCCTCCGACAGCAGGAACTCGACGAAGGCCACGGCGGCCTTCTGGTTCTTGGCGTTGGCGATAATGCCGACGTTGGCCGGCACGATCGCGGTCACGGTCGGATAGACGAACTCGACCGGGAAGCCCGAGGCCTTGGCGGACAGTCCGAAGAAGTCGATCACGATGCCGACGCCGTACTGCCCGCTGTTGACCGCGTCCGGCACGCCGAACGAGCGGTCAGACACCTGCTGGAAATTGCCGCCGATCTCGAGCAGCGTCGCCCAGCCCTTGTCCCAGCCTTCGCCCTGCAAGATCGTCTCGACCGTGAGGTGCGAGGTGCCGGAGCGCGACGGCGCCGAAAATCCGACGTGACCGAAGTAGATCGGCTTCTTGAGGTCGTCCCACTCTTTCGGCGCGGGCAGGTTGTTCGCGCGCGTGTAGCGCGTGTTGTACATGATGCCGTAGCCCGAGGCCGCGAAGCCGGTGTAGAAGCCGTCAGGATCGTTGATTGGATACGATCCGACCTTCGCCGCGACGCCCTGCGCCTTCGATTGGTATTTCTGCAGCAGCGAATTCTTCTTCAGCACCTCGAAGGCGTCCGGCGACGAGGCCCAGAAAAGGTCCGGCGGGCTCGACCGAGTTTCCCGGATGAAGGCGATGGCCGCCGCACTGTTGCGGTTCTGGACCTCGACCTTGGTGCCGGGGTGCTTCTTCTCGAACGCCTGCTGGAACGGCACGGTCAGGTCCTTGGAGAACGACGTGACGATGACGAGCTTGTCCTCCAGCGCCTGGCCGAGCGCGGGCGTCGCGGTCAGCGCGACGGCGGCGGCGAGCAGGAGATGGCGGGTGAGTTTCGGGGCCATGGGCAATTCCTCCCGGTGGGGTTCTACGGACCGTTACCGCCAGTTGATGACAGCGGCGTGCCGGGTGCAAGCGGGACACAGGTGTCATCGTCCGCGAAGGCGGACGACCCAGGTGGATACGTCCTCCGCCATCATCCTGAGAGCCGGCCGGAAATGATTGAAGCACCGACGTGGATAGGCTTGAGGAATGTGCAAAAAAGCAAATGGCCGGGACAAAGCCCGGCCATCGCGTCAATTCGAAAAACCGGCGGGCTTACTTGCCCTTGCGGCGCAGCCGGACCACGACGTCGATGCGGGCGATGTCGTAGCCCTCGGGGGCCACCGGCATCCGGCCGACGATCTCTTCGGCGCCCGGGATATCGACCAGCGCGTTCTCGCCCTCGACGAAGAAGTGGTGATGCATCGTGGTGTTGGTATCGAAGTAGGTCTTCGAGCCGTCCACGGCCACCTGGCGCAGCAGACCCACGTCGGTGAACTGGTGCAGCGTGTTGTAGACGGTCGCCAGCGAAACCGGGACCTTGGCCTTGGAGGCTTCCTCGTACAGCATTTCGGCAGTCAGGTGCCGGTCGCCCTTGGCGAACAGGATCCAGCCCAGCGCCATGCGCTGACGGGTGGGCCGCAGACCGACGTCCCGCAGCATCGACTTCACGTCGTGCCAGGGGCAGCCGTTGAGCTCGCCGCGTCGGACATCGGCCGAAATCGCGTTGGCCGGCTCCACCGCGCTCGAGATTACCATGGTCCGCGTCTGGGTCATTTGACTACGCCCGATTACCTGAGAACGCTTCTAAATTGTTGCATTTGCAATCATATCTGCTTCAGGAGGCTCATGCAACTGTTTCGCAACAGGGCTGCCATGCAGCACTCGGACGAGATGCCCGCATTCGGAAGATATAGGGAGCCGCGACGGCCTTTGCCGGGAAGTGGATGCGGGCAGTTGTCCCTGTCCTCCGGCAGCCTGCGCGAGCCGGGCCCCGGCTTTTTCCGGATCATGCGCTATGTTAGGAACCGATACTGGTGGCAGTTTATTGAGGCGGCAATGGAAACGCGGCGGAATCATTTCGAGTACGAGGACCTGTTGGCCTGCGGCCGCGGTGAGATGTTCCCCGAGGGTCCGCAGCTTCCGCTGCCGCCGATGCTGATGTTCGACCGCATCTCCGAAATCTCCGAAACCGGCGGTCCGCACGGCAAGGGGTTCATCCGGGCGGAGCTTGCGGTGAAGCCGGAGCTCTGGTTCTTCGCCTGCCACTTCAAGGGCGATCCGGTGATGCCGGGCTGCCTCGGCCTCGATGCGCTGTGGCAGATGCTGGGTTTCTTCCTCGGCTGGCTGGGATCGCCCGGCAAGGGCCGCGCGCTTGGCATGGGCGAGGTGAAGTTCTCCGGTCAGGTGCTGCCGACCATGAAAAAGGTGGTGTACGGCATCGACCTCAAGCGGGTGATGCGCTCCAAGCTTGTCCTGGGCATCGCCGATGGTTGGCTCGAAGCCGACGGCACGGTCATCTACAAGGCCTCCGACCTGAAGGTCGGGCTGTTCCGCGACGTGGCGGTGATGCAGCCGACGCAGGCGTGACACCCTTGCGATAAGCCCTTGGGCGGGCCAGATTTAGCCTACCAACACCGTGATGGCGGCCGCGCGAAGCCGCAGCAGATGCGTGCGAGGCAAGAATGAGGCGGGTCGTCGTCACCGGGATGGGCATCGTTTCGTCCATCGGCAACAACACCCAGGAGGTGTTGGCAAGCTTGCGGGAGGCGAAATCCGGGATTTCGCGCGCTGAGGATCACGTCAGGCTCGGGTTCCGCTGTCAGGTGCAGGGCGCGCCGACGCTCGATCCGGCTGAAGCGGTCGATCGCCGCGCCATGCGGTTTCTCGGCGAAGGCGCCGCATGGAACCACGTCGCGATGGAGCAGGCGATCCGCGACGCCGGCCTCGAGGGAAACGAAGTCTCCAACGAGCGCACCGGCATCATCATGGGCTCGGGCGGTCCTTCGGCGCGCGCCATCGTCGACGCGGCCGACATCACGCGCGAGAAAGGACCCAAGCGGGTCGGTCCGTTCGCGGTGCCCAAGGCGATGTCGTCGACGGCGTCCGCCACGCTCGCCACCTGGTTCAAGATCAAGGGCGTGAACTATTCGATCTCGTCGGCCTGCGCGACCTCGAACCACTGCATCGGCAACGCTGCCGAGACCATCCAGTGGGGCAAGCAGGATATGGTCTTCGCCGGCGGCTGCGAGGAGCTCGACTGGACGCTCTCGGTGCTGTTCGATGCCATGGGTGCGATGTCGTCGAAGTACAACGACACGCCGGAGCGCGCGTCGCGCGCTTATGACCGCGACCGCGACGGTTTCGTGATCGCCGGCGGCGCGGGTGTGCTGGTGCTCGAAGAGCTTGAGCACGCGAAGGCGCGCGGTGCGAAAATCTACGCCGAGGTGGCGGGCTACGGTGCGACCTCGGACGGCGCCGACATGGTGGCGCCCTCGGGCGAGGGCGCGATGCGCTGCATGAAAATGGCGCTGCAGACCGTCAAGCCGCCGGTCGATTACATCAACCCGCACGCCACCTCGACGCCGATCGGCGACATCAAGGAGATCGAGGCGATCCGCGAGGTGTTCGGCGCAAAATGTCCGCCGATCTCGGCGACCAAATCGCTCACCGGCCACTCGCTCGGCGCGGCCGGCGCGCAGGAGGCGATCTATTCGCTGCTGATGATGCAGAACGGCTTCATCTGCGAGAGCGCCAACATCGAGAACCTCGATCCCGCGATGGAAGGCATGCCGATCGTGCGGCAGCGTGTCGACGACGCCAAACTGAATTGCGTGCTGTCGAACTCGTTCGGCTTCGGCGGCACCAACGCCTCCGTCGTGTTCAAGCGACTGGATGCTTAGGACCTCCATAACTTCCGGCGTCATTCCGGGACGCGCCAAAGGCGCGGACCCGGAATCCAGACGCGGACGCAAGTAGGTGGATTCCGGGTTCACGGGCTTTGCCCGTGCCCCGGAATGACGAGAAGAAAAGGGCGAACATGCCGGGACTGATGCAGGGAAAACGCGGCCTGATCATGGGGGTCGCCAACGACCACTCGATCGCGTGGGGCATCGCCCAGGCGCTGGCGGCGCAAGGCGCGGAGCTGGCCTTTACCTACCAGGGCGACGCGCTGGCCAAGCGCGTCAAGCCGCTGGCCGAGTCGGTCGGGGCGAAGATCGTCCTGCCGTGCGACGTCGAGGACATCGCGACGGTCGATGCCGTGTTCGCCGAGATCAAGCAGCAATGGGGCACGATGGATTTCCTCGTGCATGCCGTCGCGTTCTCGGACAAGAGCGAGCTGAAGGGCCGCTACGCCGATTCCACGCGCGCGAATTTCCAGCGCACCATGGTGATCTCGTGCTTCGCGTTCACCGAAGCCGCGCGGCGCGCAGCAGAGCTGATGCCGAACGGCGGCAGCATGATCACGCTGACCTATAACGGCGGCGACCGCGCCATGCCGAACTACAACGTCATGGGCGTGGCCAAGGCCGGGCTCGAAGCCTCGGTGCGCTATCTCGCGGTCGATTTCGGCGCGCAGAAAATCCGCGTCAACGCGATCTCGGCGGGTCCGATCCGCACGCTGGCCGGCGCCGGCATCAACGACGCGCGCTATATGTTTGCGTTCCAGCAGCGCCACTCGCCGCTCGGCCGTGGCGTGACGCTGGAGGAGCTCGGCGGCGCGGGGCTTTACCTGTGCTCCGACCTCTCGACCGGCGTCACCGGCGAAATCCATTTCGTGGATTCCGGCTACAACGTCATCGCCATGCCGCAGCCGGATGCGCTGAAGGCGGATGCCGAGGGGAACGGCGCGAAGTAATTCGCTGCCATGCGAGGCCGCCGCTACACTCTCAACTGTCATGCCCGGGCTTGACCCGGGCATCCATACGATGGCGCGACGCTCCTGCTCGTACGATAATCGCCCGCGGACAGCGCTCCTGGATTGCCGGGTCAAGCCCGGCGATGACAAGCGGTGGGGTGGCTCGCTTGGTGCCGAATCGCTGAGAATTGCTGAATCGCTGAGGATCACGCCATGCCCGCAGCCCTCGACAAAAGCTACGACGGGATTGTCATCGGCGCCGGGCACCATGGCATGGTGCTGGGCTCGTACCTTGCCAAGTCCGGGCTCGACATTCTGCTGGTCGATCGGCGGCTGCACTACGGCGGCGGGCTGTCGACCCAGGAGGTCACGGCGCCGGGCTTCCACCACAATCTGCATTCGATCAATCATTTCCACATCACCGAAACCCCCTGGTTCAAGGACCTGAACCTCGGCGAACGCGTCACCTATCTCACGCCGCGCTATGAACTCGGCCAGCCGCATCTCGACGGCAGCGTGCTGGTATTTGGCCGTGATCTCGAGGAAACGCTCGCCAACGTCGCGCGGTTTTCCAAGAAAGACGCGCAGACTTTTCGCGACTGGAACCGCAAGGCTGAGGAGATCACGCGCCGCATCTTCCTGCCGGAGCGCTATGCCGAGCCGCTGCCGCAGGCCGAGCGCGAATCGCTGTTATCCAAGAGCGCGATCGGCCGCGAGTTCCTCGAAGTATGCGCCCGCCAGCCGTTCGACGTGGTGAAGGAACTGTTCGAAAACGAGCACGTGCAACTGCTGTTCCTGTTCAAGGTGTCGCTGTTCGGCACCTGGTTGGTCGACACCATGTCGAAGACCAGCCCGATGGGCTCGGTAATCCGGGCGTTCGACCTGGAGAGTGGCTACCAGCTCTGCCAGGGCGGCTCGTTCAATCTGGCGCGCGGGCTGATGGAGACGTTCATCGCCGCGGGCGGGCGATACCAGCCGCAGGTCAACATCGAGCGAATCCTGATCGAGGGAGGCAAGGCCACCGGGATCGTTCTGGCGGACGGCCGCACGGTGCGGGCCAAACAGTTCGTCGCGAGCACGCTCGATGTGCACCAGACGTTCGAGAATCTGATCGGCCGCGAGCAATTGCCGGCGGCTTACCGCAAGAAGATCGACGATTTCCAGTACACCAAGTGGTCGATCTTCGGTCTGCACCTGGCATTGAATGAGCCGGTCCGTTTGCATGCGGAAAAATTCGACCCGAACATCCATCGCACCATGAAATGGAGCCTCGGCGCCGAGACCATGGACGACCTGATGGCGGCGCATAAGGACGTGATGGCAGGCCGAGTGCCGGAGATCGTGCAGTTCGGCGCGGGGCCGTTGAGCGTGCTCGATCCGACCCAGGCGCCGCCCGGCAAGCACACGCAATACGCATGGCACGTGATGCCGCTCGATCCGGATATCGGTGAGCAGGACTACGAGGATTTCAAGCGCGAGTTCGCCGACCGGATCATCGAGAAGTGGTCGCGCTACGCGTCGAACATGACGCGCAAGAACATCGTCGCGCAGCATGTCTATACGGCGCGCGAATACGTTGCGCAGTTTCCGCAGATGCGCGGTGGCGACATTTTCATGGGCGCGTTCAACGCCGAGCAGGTGATGTACAACCACTTCGGCTACCGCACGCCGGTCGAGCGGCTGTACATGGCGGGATCGGCGACGCATCCCGGCGGCGCGATCTCCGGCGGCGGCGGCTATATCAGCGCGGGGGTGATTGCGCGCGATCTCGGGCTGAAGCTGTGGTGGCAGCCGTGGGATGCGCGGGAGGCGTTGGAGAAGGTGGTGTAACGCGCGCCGCCATTGCCACACACTCCGCTGTCATGCCCGGGCTTGACCCGGGCATCCATGAGATGGTGCGGCGAAGGCATCCTTACGAGGTGCGTTTGCGGCGAGTGTTCATGGATTGCCGGGTCAAGCCCGGCAATGACAATCGAAAGAGGTCGCCCCAGGCCATGTTCAAAAAAACAAAGGCCGGGATGCTTGCGCATCCCGGCCTCTCGCTGCGGCCTATCGCGGGTTCAGGCGCGACAGGCCGCGCGGTTCTTAGCCTCGGGTCACTCCGCGGCCTGCAGCATCGGCTACTGACGGTCGAACCGATCGGCGTTCATCACCTTGGTCCACGCCGCCACGAAGTCCTTCGCGAACTTCTCCTTCGAGTCCGAGCATCCGTACACTTCCGCAAACGCGCGGAGCTGCGAGTGCGAACCGAAGATCAGGTCGACCGAGGTGCCGGTCCACTTGACCGCCTTGGTCTTGCGATCGCGGCCCTCGTACACGTTGTCGCCGGCCGGCTGCCACTCCGTGCTCATGTCGAGCAGGTTGAGGAAGAAGTCGTTGGTCAGCTTTCCGGGCTGCTTGGTGAAGACGCCGTGCTTGGAATCTCCGGCATTTGCACCGAGCACGCGCAGGCCGCCGATGAGGGCGGTCATCTCCGGTCCCGTCAGCCGTAGCAAAGCGGCCCGGTCCACCAACGCCTCCACGGGTCCCAGGAACTGAAGCTTCTTGCTGTTGACATAGTTGCGGAAGCCGTCGGCCCGCGGCTCGAGCGGAGCAAACGACTCCACGTCGGTCTGCTCCTGCGATGCGTCCCCGCGACCCGGTGAGAAGGGCACCTTCACATCGACGCCGGCATCCTTCGCGGCCTTCTCGACCGCGGCGTTGCCGCCGAGAACGATGAGATCGGCCAGCGAAACCTTCTTGCCGAAGCCCTTCTGAATTTCCTCGAGCTTGGCAAGCACCGTCTTGAGCTGGGCCGGCTGGTTGACCTCCCAGTCCTTCTGCGGCGCGAGACGAATGCGCGCGCCGTTTGCGCCACCCCGCTTGTCGGAGCCGCGGAACGTCGATGCCGACGCCCAGGCGGTCGAGACGAGCTGCGGCACCGTGAGACCGGACGCAAGAATCTTCGTCTTGAGCGCTGTAGCGTCCGCATCGCTGAGCGATGCGTCGCCGGCCGGGATCGGGTCCTGCCAGATCAGCGTTTCTTTCGGTACGAGCGGGCCGAGATAGCGCTGGATCGGACCCATGTCGCGGTGCGTGAGCTTGAACCACGCGCGGGCAAACGCGTCCGCGAACTGTTCCGGATGCTCGTAGAAGCGCCGCGAGATCTTCTCGTAGGCCGGATCCATCCGTAGCGAGAGGTCCGTCGTCAGCATCGTCGGCACATGCTTCTTCGACGTGTCGAAGGCGTCCGGGATGGTGGCTGCCGCGCCTTTCGCCTTCCACTGTTTCGCGCCGGCCGGGCTCTTGGTCAGCTCCCATTCGTTTTCGAACAGGTTCTTGAAGAAGTGGTTGCTCCACTTGGTCGGCGTCTGCGTCCAGGTGACTTCAGGACCGCCGGTGATCGCGTGACACCCGATGCCGGTCTCGAATTTGCTCTTCCAGCCGAGGCCCTGATCCTCGAGCGCGCCGCTCTCCGGGGCCGGTCCGACCAGCGACGGATCGCCGGCGCCGTGGGTCTTGCCGAAGGTGTGGCCGCCGGCGATCAGCGCGACAGTCTCCTCGTCGTTCATCGCCATGCGGAAGAACGTCTCGCGGATGTCCTTAGCCGCCGCGATCGGGTCCGGGTTGCCGCCCGGTCCTTCCGGATTGACGTAGATCAGGCCCATCTGCACCGCGCCAAGCGGCTCCGAAAGCTGGCGCTCGCCGCTGTAGCGCTCGTCGCCAAGCCACGTGCCCTCGGGACCCCAGAACAGTTCTTCCGGTTCCCACACGTCGGCACGGCCGCCGGCGAAACCGAACGTCTTGAAGCCCATCGACTCCAGCGCGACGTTGCCGGAGAGAACCAACAGATCGGCCCAGGAGAGTTTCTTTCCGTACTTCTGCTTGATCGGCCACAGCAACCGGCGCGCCTTGTCGAGGTTCGCGTTGTCCGGCCACGAGTTCAGCGGCGCGAAGCGCTGCTGTCCGGTGCCGGCGCCGCCGCGGCCGTCGGTGATGCGGTACGTGCCTGCGGCGTGCCACGCCAGGCGGACCATCAGTCCGCCGTAGTGGCCGAAGTCGGCCGGCCACCACTCCTGCGAGTCCGTCATCAAGGCAGTCAGGTCCTTGATCACCGCGTTGAGGTCGAGCGTTTTGAATTCCTTGGCGTAGTCGAACGCCTTGCCCATCGGATCGGACAGCGACGAGTTGCGATGGAGCATCTCGATGTCCAGCGCATCCGGCCACCAATCGCGGTTCCTGTGTCCGCCGGTGAACGGGCACTTGCCCGCGCTCTTGTCGTCAGTCTTTGCGTCCATGGTTCTCTCCCTGGTGTTCGGGCGCGCACTTTGCGGCGATCTAAGAACTTTGAGTTAGATAAGTCTAATTCGATTGCTTAAGCATATCGATAAGAATATCTTATGAAGGTGATCACCTTGAGACAGTTGAGATATCTCGGCACGCTCGCAGAGCACCGGCACTTCGGCAAGGCCGCCAAGGCCTGTGCGGTGACGCAACCGGCGCTGTCCATGCAGATCCAGGCTCTAGAGGCGGAGCTCGGCGTGCCGCTGGTCGAGCGGCGGCCTGGCGAGGTGGCATTCACCGACATTGGTCTCGAGGTGGCGCGCCGCGCCGAGCGGGTGCTGGCGGCGACGCGCGATCTTGCCGACTTCGCGCGCCACCGCGGGCGGCCGCTCACAGGGCGGATGCAGTTCGGCGTGATCCCCTCGATCGCGCCCTATGTGCTGCCGAAAATCCTGCCGGCGCTGCAGCGGCGCTATCCGGACCTGCGCGTCGAACTCCGCGAGACGCAGACGCACGCGCTGATCGACGAGCTGCACCGCGGCGCGCTCGATGTCATCATGCTGGCACTGCCGGTCGACAACGCCGAGATCGAAAGCATCCGCCTGTTCGACGATCCGTTCCTGCTCGCGGTGCCATCGACCGACAATCGCCCGGAGAGCGTCCGCGTCAGCGAGCAAGACATCGACACGCAGCGGCTCATCCTGCTGGAGGAGGGCCACTGCCTGCGCGATCAGGCGCTCGCCGTCTGCTCCAGCTCGCGCCGCGACGTCAGCCTGGGCGCGACCAGTCTTGCAACCGTCATGCAGATGGTTGCCAATGGTTACGGTATCACCCTGCTGCCGCGCGTCGCGGTCGACGTCGAGGTCCGGGATGAGCGGGTGAAGCTGCTGCGGTTCTCCGAACCCGCGCCTGGCCGCACCGTCGGCCTGGCGTGGCGGCGCACATCGCCGCGCAAGGTGGATTTCATGGCTCTGGGCCAGCTCATCACCGAGACGCTGGGAGTAGGGGAGGCGCCACGCCGCACCCGGACCGCGGCTGGCGGCAGTTCGGCCGCACCCGGCTATCCGAAAAAGCGGAAGCCTCGGCCGGCTGGATGAACTAGGCTGCGTCCGGGAGATCGGGGTCCGGATTGGCGCGCAAGACATGCGCCGACCGGCCATCGGTCGGGGGAGGGGTCGTCCGGCATGCAGCGAGGCATGTTCGCGGCTGGCGCTGGAGAGGCAGCTTCGCAGGCGGCAAGCCCTGCGCAGGCCGACACGGCCGTGTCCGAACGCGATCCCTCGATCCAGCAGCTTCTCACTGCAAGCGGCGCGATCGGCGCGATCTGGCTCGTCGCCGTGACGTGGCGGGTGTTTCTGGATGCCGTCGCGCCTTGGGATTCCAAGAACCAGTTTTACGCGTTCTTCCGTTTCCTGGCGTCGAGCATCCATTCCGGCGCGACGCCGTTCTGGAATCCGTACCACTACGGCGGCCACCCGGGCGTGGCCGATCCGCAGTCGCTGGTGTTTGCGCCGCTGTTCGTGCTGTGGGCGCTGTTCGACGCCGCGCCTTCGATGCTGGCGTTCGATCTGATCGTCTACGCGCACCTGCTCGCCGGCGGCCTCGCGCTCGGCGTGTTCGGCTGGCGTGCCGGCTGGCCGCCGGTGGCCTGCGTGCTCGCGGCGGTGGTGTTCATGTTCGGCGCCGGTGCGTCGGGCCGCCTGCATCATACCGGCGTCATCGTCACCTATGCGCTGTTTCCGCCGGCGTTGCTGCTGCTGCAGCTTGCGTTGCAACGGCGTTCGATTCCGATCGCGCTCGGCTTTGCCGTGGTCGCCTCGGCGCTGGCGCTGGGACGCAACCAGGTCGCGCTGTTGTTCTGCTTCGTGCTGGCCGCGGCGGCGGTGGCGGAAATCGTGAGCGACGAGCGGCCGCTCCGCTATCTCGCCGCGCGCGTGCCCGTGCTGGCCGTCATGGCGATCGCCGGCGTCGTGCTCATCGCCGCGCCGATGCTGCTGACGATGCAGTTCGCAGCGCTGTCGAACCGTCCGCACGTCGTCATCGAACGTGCGCTCGAAGCATCGCTCTATCCCGCCAATCTCGCGACGCTGGCGGTGCCGAACATTTTCGGCTCGCACGAATTCCCGCCGTGGGGACCGAACTACCAGACTGCGCCGGAGGTCGCAGCGGTCGACGAATCGTTCAACTACATGTTTGTCGGTTCGGTGCCGGTCGTGCTGCTGCTCTGGTTCGGGATCGTTGGCGGATGGGCGTGGCGGCCCGGCCGCGTGCTGATCGCATCCGTGCTGGCGGTCGCGCTGCTGTACATGCTCGGCCGCTACACGCCGCTGTTCGGCTGGGCGTTCGCCTGGGTGCCGGGCGTCAGCCTGTTCCGCCGCCCGGTGGACGGCAGCTTCGTGTTCCTGGCGGCGCTGGCGATCCTGACCGGCACGCTGCTCACGGACTACATCCGCCAGGGCCTGCCGCGCCGCCGGCTGCTGCTCGGCGCCGTGACTGTGGCCTCCGCGCTCGCGATCGTCGCATGGGCGGTGATCTTTTCGGCGCGCAGCGGCCGCGCCGCCGCTGCGGCGTTTGAAGTCCTGCGGATGGCTCCGATCCCGGTGCTGGCGGTCGCGCTGCTGGCGCTGGCGCGCGGCGCCCCGGCCCGGCGGTGGGCCGCGGCCGGAGTTGCAACCATCGCGATCGCGGAATTGCTGTGGTGGAACGCGGCGTCGCGGATGAATGCCGAAGCCCGCGATCATTATGCCGTGCTCGAACAGCCCGCGCCGTTCGATGCCGCCGCGCTCGAAGTTCTGGAGCGCGAGATCAACGAGCGGCACCGCAACGGCGAGCGCCCGCGCGTTGAGATCATGGGTGTCGGCGGGCCCTGGCAGAATCTGGCGGTGGTGCGCGGCCTGGAAGCGATCAACGGCTACAACCCGCTGCGCATCGGCATCTACGACAAGCTGATCGCGCCGGGCGAGACCACGTATCTCTCGGAGCAGCGCAGCTTCCCGGCATCGTTCGACGGCTACGATTGCGCGATGGCGCGCGCGCTGGGACTGGAATACGTCGTGCTCGACCGGCCGATCGAAAAGGTCCCGCATCTCGCCAAGCGTCCGGCCGCCGATCTTCTGCACGGCGGCCCGCGGGTGTGGATCTATCGGATGCGCAACCCGATGCCGCGGCTGGCGTTCGCCACGCGTTTCCAGGTCGCCGATGCCGACGGCGTGGGCCGCGCCGGCGAGCTCCTGGTCAGCCCGTCGTCGGATCGCGTGCTGTTTGACGACGACACGCCGCCGCTCGGCGCTTACTGGTCGCTGCCGCCGGGTCAGGGCGGCTCGGCGCGCATTGTGTCATGGCGGCCGGACCGGATCGAAATCGAGGCAGAGTCGCCGCATGGCGGCATGCTGGCGCTGCACGAGACGTTCTATCCGGGCTGGATCGCGGAAATCGACGGCAAGCGGTCCCGCATCCTGCGCGCCGACGTTCTGTTCCGCGGGCTCGAAGTGCCGGCGGGTACCCGCCGCGTGGTGTTTCGTTATGCGCCGTTCTCGCTGGAGAACCTGGCCGGCGCGTGGGCGACGGTGCTGCACCGGCCGCATTGAGGCGGGCGCAGCGGAGCCTGCTCGCGCAAACAAAAAGGGCGGCCTCGCGGCCGCCCTTTGCAGTTATCGTAAGTGACGCCGTTACTCGGCCGCGGGCTGCTGATCGCCCTTCTTGGCCTCGAGGTCCTCGCCGGTCGCCTGGTCGACGACCTTCATCGAAAGCCGGGTCTTGCCGCGCTCGTCGAAGCCGAGCAGCTTGACCTTGACCTTGTCGCCTTCCTTGACGACGTCCTTGGTGTTCGCGACGCGGTTCGCCGCGAGCTGGCTGATGTGGACCAGGCCGTCCTTGGCGCCGAAGAAGTTCACGAATGCGCCGAAGTCCATGACCTTGACCACGGTGCCTTCGTAGATCATGCCGATCTCCGGATCGGAGGCGATCGACTTGATCCAGTTGACCGCGGCGCGGATCGACTCGCCGTCGGCCGAGGCCACCTTCACGGTGCCGTCGTCCTCGACGTTGATCTTGGCGCCGGTCTTCTCGACGATCTCGCGGATCACCTTGCCGCCGGTGCCGATCACTTCGCGGATCTTGTCGGTGGCGATCTTGAAGGTCTCGATGCGCGGCGCGTACTCGCCGAGCTCGGCGCGGGCGGTGTTGAGCGCCTTCGCCATCTCGCCGAGAATGTGCAGACGCCCGCCCTTGGCCTGGCCAAGCGCGACCTTCATGATCTCTTCGGTGATGCCGGCGATCTTGATGTCCATCTGGAGAGCGGTGATGCCCTCCTCGGTGCCGGCCACCTTGAAGTCCATGTCGCCGAGATGATCCTCGTCGCCGAGGATGTCGGACAGCACGGCGAAGCGCTTGTCTTCCAGGATCAGACCCATCGCGATACCGGCGGTCGGCCGCTTCAGCGGCACGCCGGCGTCCATCAGCGCAAGCGAAGCGCCGCAGACCGAAGCCATCGACGACGAGCCGTTCGACTCGGTGATCTCCGACACCACGCGGATGGTGTAGGGGAAGTCTTCCTTCGACGGCAGGATCGGGCGGATCGCGCGCCATGCGAGCTTGCCGTGGCCGATCTCGCGGCGGCCCGGCGCGCCGGTGCGGCCGGTCTCACCGACCGAGAACGGCGGGAAATTGTAGTGCAGCATGAACGCTTCTTTGTAGGTGCCCGACAGCGCGTCGATCCACTGCTCGTCCTCGCCGGTGCCGAGCGTGGTGACCACGATCGCCTGGGTCTCGCCGCGGGTGAACAGCGCCGAGCCGTGGGTGCGCGGCAGGATACCGACTTCGGAAACGATCGGACGGACGGTGGTGAGGTCGCGGCCGTCGATGCGCTTGCTGGTGTCGAGAATGTTCCAGCGAACGATCTTGCCTTCGAGCTCCTTGAACACGCCGGCGACCGTTTGCATCGGCCGCTCCGGATTGTCTTTCCCGTCTGGGAAGTAGTGCTCCATCGCCTTCTTCTTGACGGCGGCGACGGCGTTCTGGCGTTCGGCCTTCTTCGGGATCGCATAGGCCGCGCGCAGGTCCTTCTCGACGATGCCGAGCATGTCCTTCTCGATCGCGGCGGTGTCGGCGACCGCGAAATCGCGTGGCTCCTTCGCGGCCTTCTCGGCGAGCTGGATGATGGCCTGGATCACCGGCTGGAAGTGCCGGTGGCCGAACATCACCGCGCCGAGCATGATTTCCTCGGACAGCTCCTTGGCCTCCGACTCCACCATCAGCACGGCGTCCTGGGTGCCGGCGACCACGAGGTCGAGCTGGCTCTCCTTCATCTCGTCGATGGTCGGGTTGAGCACGTATTCGTTGTTGGCGAAGCCGACGCGCGCGCCGCCGATCGGGCCCATGAAGGGCGCGCCGGAGAGCGTGAGCGCGGCGGACGCGCCGATCATCGCCACGATGTCAGGATCGTTCTCCTGGTCGTGCGACAGCACGGTGATGATCACCTGGGTGTCGCAGCGCCAGCCGTCGGCGAACAGCGGACGGACCGGGCGGTCGATCAGGCGCGAGGTCAGCGTGTCCTTTTCGGTCGGACCGCGCTCGCGCTTGAAATAGCCGCCGGGAATGCGGCCGGCCGCGTAGTACTTCTCGGTGTAGTTGACGGTGAGCGGCAGGAAGTCGATGCCGGGCTTCGGCTGCTTGGCCGCCACGACGGTGGCGATGACGGTGGTCTCGCCATAGGTGGCGATGACGGCGCCGTCGGCCTGGCGTGCGACTTTTCCGGTTTCCAGGGTTAGCTTGCGGCCACCCCAGTCGAGTTCAACACGATGGATATCGAACATTGCGATTGTCTTTCATGGTTTTCGCGAAGGGGCGAACGCCATGAGCAAGACGGCGAGACGCTGTCGCGCGCGGCGCGATCTGAAACAGCATCCGGCGATCCTGCCATGGCCTTCGTGCCTCCGTTGAGGCGAACCGGCGCACATTGCGCCCGGTTCAAAATCGGCAGCATCCTCGCTGCCGGAGGAAATGACGGACGATACATAAGCATCCGTCTTACTGCGCGCGCGGAAACGCCGCGCGCGAATTGCTTAGCGGCGAATGCCGAGCTTTTCGATCAGCGTCCGGTAACGGGCTTCATCCTTGCGCCGGAGGTAATCGAGCAACTGGCGGCGCTGGGACACCATCTTCAGCAGCCCGCGACGCGAATGGTTGTCCTTGACGTGAGCCTTGAAGTGCTCGGTCAGGGTGGTGATCCGTTCGGTCAGGATTGCGACCTGGACTTCGGGCGAACCGGTGTCGCCGGTCTTCGTCGCATACGACTTGATAACTTCAGCCTTGCGGCCGGTGGATAGCGACATCGTCAAATGACCTTTTGTAGACCGCGGCTTCCCACCAGACCGGTCAGGTTGAACACGCGCTTGGGGACGATCTCACCTTGATCCACTTCGGCCAGGGCCACGAGACGGCCCGATGCCGTGACGTAGACCGTACCGCGGAAGATGGGAGCATCCCGTCCGCGCAACAAAACGGCTTGGCCCCTCTGGAGCCTTGCCGCATCTGCACCGCTAACGGCCAGCGCCGGGATGTCGTCCAGCGCGGTCTCAACGGGCATGAGCGCGTCGGCGAGGCGAGCCTCACCGGCGGCCGCTCTATGACACAGGGTGGTCAGTTGTTCCAGCGAAATCATCGTTTCCTGGCCCAATGGGCCCACCGCCTGGCGCCGCAGCGCCTCGATATGGCCGTGGCAGCCCAGGGCCCGCCCCATGTCGCGGGCCAGCGAGCGCACATAGGTGCCCTTGCCGCATTCGGCCTCGAATTCGGCATGGTCGGGGTCGGGGACGCCGATCAGGGCGAGCCGGTAGATTTCCACGGTCCGGGCCTGGAGGTCGACGGTTTCGCCGTCGCGGGCAAGGTCGTAGGCCCGCTCGCCCTGGATCTTGATGGCCGAATATTGCGGCGGAACCTGCTGGATCGACCCGGTGTAGGCCGGTAGCAGCGCCTCGATCGCCTCGCGGGTCGGCCGCGCGTCGCTGATGGCCACGCTGCGGCCGTCGGCGTCGTCGGTGTCGCGCTCGTCGCCCCAGCGCACCATGAACCGGTAGGACTTGCGGCCGTCCATCACGAACGGGACCGTCTTGGTGGCTTCGCCGAGCGCGATCGGCAGGCAGCCGGAGGCCAGCGGATCGAGCGTGCCGGCATGGCCGGCGCTGGCGGCCTGGAACAGCCGCTTCACCTGGCTGACTGCGTGGGTCGAGGTCATGCCGACCGGCTTGTCGAGCACGACCCAGCCATGCACGGCACGCTTCTCGCGGCGGAATTGTTTTTTGTTTTTTGCTTCCGCGGCCGGCTGCGGCGGGGGAACAACAGGAACGTCCGGCGAATCGGTTGTCATTCTTTGTCTGATTTGTCTTCGAGGTCGCGCCGTACCGCCGGTGTTCTCAAAAGCTTCTCGATCCGTTCCGCTTCTGCGAATCGTTCGTCGACGTGGAATCGAAGGTCGGGAGAAAATTTTAAGTTAACGCGATGCGCGATCTCGCCGCGCAGGTAGCGCTTGTTGTTCTCCAGCGCCTCGACGACGGCCTCGGCGTCGCGGCCGCCGAGCGGCATCACATAGATCGTGGCGAGGCGCAGGTCGCCGCTCATGCGCACTTCCGGCACGGTGATGAGATGGCCTTCGAGCACCGGGTCGTGCACCTCGCCGCGCGTCAGCATGTCTGAGATGGCGTGGCGGATCAGCTCGCCGACGCGCAGCGCGCGCTGCGATGGCTCGCCTGTGCCTTCTCGGTGTTTTTTGCGTGCCATGGGTTCGGTGTCATGCCCGGGCTTGACCCGGGCATCCATCGTTTCGAGCAAATTCCGTGTCGTTGCAGATGGATTGCCGGGTCAAGCCCGGCAATGACAGTGCATTATCGCGCGTCTGAGATTTGGACTCAGAGCGAGCGTTGCACCGTCTCCACCCGGTAGCATTCGATGACGTCGCCGGCCCGCATGTCCTGGTAGCCTTCGAAGGCCATGCCGCATTCCTGGCCGGCGGGAACTTCCCTGGCGTCGTCCTTGAAGCGCTTGAGCTGCGACAGCTTGCCGTCGTGGATCACGACGTTGTCGCGGATCAGGCGCACGTTGGCGCCGCGCTCAACCTTGCCGTCGGTGACGCGGCAGCCGGCGATCTTGCCGACCTTCGACACGTTGAAGATTTCGAGGATCGCCGCGTTGCCGAGCAGCGTCTCGCGCAAGGTCGGAGCCAGCAGGCCCGACATCGCCTTTTTCACGTCGTCGACGAGATCGTAGATGATGTTGTAGTAGCGGATGTCGACGCTTTCCTGCTCGGCTAGCGCACGCGCTTCCTTGTGGGCGCGCACGTTGAAGCCGATGATCGCCGCGCTCGACGACCGCGACAGCGTCACGTCGGACTCGGTGATGCCGCCCACGCCGGAATGGATGACACGCGCCGCCACTTCATCGGTGCCGAGCTTGTCCAGCGAACCCACGATGGCTTCGAGCGAGCCCTGCACGTCGGCCTTGATGATGAGCGGGAATTCCTTGCGGCCCGTGGTCTTGAGCTGCGACATCATCTGCTCGAGCGAGCCGCGCATGCCGGTGTTGCGGGCGGTCGACTTCTCGCGCTTCTGGCGGACGCGATAATCGGTGATCTCGCGGGCGCGGGATTCGTTCTCGACCACGGCAAGCAGATCGCCGGCCTCGGGCGTGCCGGCAAAGCCGAGCACCTCGACCGGCACCGATGGGCCGGCCTCCTGCACGGACTTGCCGGTATCGTTGACCAGCGCGCGCACCCGGCCCCATTCGGCGCCGGCAACGATGAGATCGCCGATCCGCAGCGTGCCGCGCTGGACCAGCACGGTTGCCACCGGGCCGCGGCCGCGGTCGAGCCGCGCCTCGATCACGGTGCCTTCGGCGGGGCGCTCAGGATTGGCCTTGAGGTCGAGGATTTCGGCCTGCAGCCCGATCATCTCCAGCAGACGGTCGAGATTGGTCTTCTTGGTAGCCGAGACTTCGACGTCGACGACGTCGCCGCCCAGCGATTCGACTTGAACCTCATACTGCAGCAGCTCGGTGCGCACGCGCTCCGGCTTGGCGTCCGGCTTGTCGATCTTGTTGATGGCGACGATCATCGGGACCTTCGCCGCCTTGGCGTGATTGATGGCCTCGACCGTCTGCGGCATGACGCCGTCGTCGGCGGCCACCACCAGGACCACCAGGTCGGTGACCTTGGCCCCGCGGGCGCGCATCGCGGTGAACGCCGCGTGGCCGGGCGTGTCGATGAAGGTGATCTTGCCGTGCGATGGCGACGACACCTGATAGGCGCCGATGTGCTGGGTGATGCCGCCGGCTTCGCCGCTCACCACGTCGGTGGCGCGGATCGAATCCAGCAGCGAGGTCTTGCCGTGATCGACGTGCCCCATCACGGTGACGACCGGCGCGCGCGGCTGGAGGTGGGTCGGATCGTCTTCCTCGGGCCGGCCGGTCATGCCTTGTTCGACATCGGCTTCGGTGACGCGCTTGACGGTGTGGCCAAGCTCCTCGGCGATGAGCTGGGCGGTGTCGGGATCGATCACGTCGTTGATCGTCGCCATCTGGCCCTGCTTCATCAGAATCTTGATCACATCGACCGCGCGCTCGGCCATGCGGTTGGCGAGCTCCTGGATCGTGATCGCCTCGGGAATGGTCACCTCGCGGCTGATCTTTTCCTTCGGCTCGTTGTGGTCCTTCATCTGCCGGCGATTGCGGCGACGGAACGACGCATCCGAACGCTCGCGCACCTCGTCGGCGGTCAACGCCGTCACCAGCGTCAGGCGGCCGCGCGGCCGTTCGGTTGCGGTCTTGGCCGCGCGTGTCGGCCGCTGCGGAGGCGGAGCCGGACGGGCAGCGCCGCCGCCGGGACCGCGACGGACCATGCGCGGTCCTTCTTCCTCTTCGGCTTCGAGCTTGGGCCGTCCGCCGGGACCCGGGCGCACCAGCGCCGCCGCGGGGGCAGCGCCTTCAGGTTCGCCGAAACGCTTCTTGGCGACCTCGTCGGCTTTGCGCTTGGTATCCTCTTCGTGCTTGCGGCGTTCGTCTTCCTCGCGCTTGCGGAATTCCGCGGCTTCGCGCTCGGTGCGCTCGCTGGCCTCGCGAATGGCGCGGTGCTTCGCCTCTTCCTCGGCGATCTTGCGTTCCTCGGCCTCGCGCAGGCGTGCATCGCCGAGCGCGTGGGCGCGGCGGTCGCGCTCCTCGTCGGTCAGGGTTCGCAGCACGACGCCTGAGCTTCGGGGCGGCGCCGCGGCCGGGGCCGGGGGTTTTGCCGCCACCGGGGCAGCAGCGCGCTTGGGGGCGGGCGCGGGTTCGGGCTTGCCGTCGCTGCCGCGGCGCTTCTTGACCTCGACGACGACCTGCTTGCTGCGGCCATGACTGAAGCTCTGGCGCACGACGCCAGTCTCCGTGCGCGGCTTCAGCGACAACGTCGACTTGCCAACGCTCAGCGTCTTGCCGTCAGGGGTCTTGGTTTCAGCCATTCAGGTCCCAGTTCCATCTCAGTTCGGTGCGCGGCCGGGGCCGCTTTCGCCCGTGTTGCCGGTACGAAAGCGCTGAAGGCGCGCAAAACGCGCCAAAAACGTGTCCGTCGCAGGCCCGGCAAGCAGGGCTGCATGTACCACATTTGACCGGCCCAATGCCAAATCCAATTGGGCCGAGTTGAATTCCTTGACGACGACGATCCGGTCGGCGTCGGGGCGCGAGTGCAGCACCGCGGCGAGCTTGCGGACGCCGTCCGCCGCGCCCTCGGTGGCGTGGAGCAGGCCCACCACCTTGTCCCGCATCAACGCCGCTTCCACCTTGCCGAACCCGGCGGGCACCTGCCCCGACTTGCCGGCGATCGCCAGCGCATCGAGCACGGCCCGGACCATCAACTGCCCGGTGAACTCCACCAGCTCGGCCGGGACCTTGACGTCGCGCTTGAAGCCGCGTGCGAACGCCTTGCGGGCAACGGCCTCCGTCAGGACGGCCTTGGTCGCGGTGACCCAAACCCCACGTCCGGGCAGCTTGCATTTGAGGTCGGGCACCACGCCATCGGGGCCGACCACGAAACGGATCATCTCGTCGATCGGCTTCACCGTCCGGGTCGCGACGCACAATCGCTCCGTCACGGCGCCGCTGCGCGGGCCGGTGTCGAGCTCGTTGTCGTGCGTCGTTGCCAGCATGCCGTGGTGCTTAGTCTTTCAAAGTTTGGGCATGATCTTTTCGGAAAACCGGTTCCCACTTTTCCGGATCATGCCCTACGCTTGAGCTTCCGCCTCGGCGGTTTCGGCCGCGGCCTCGTCGGCCGGGGGCTTGGCGAGATCGGCCTCGGTGATCCAGCCGGCCTTGAGACGGGCCTGCATGATCATCGCCTCGGCTTCCTCGCGCGAAATCTCGAAGCCGTCGAGATAGCCGGCGTGCTTCGTGGTCTCGCCGTCCTTGCGCTCGGTCCAGCCGATCAGATCGTCGGTGGCGCAGCCCGCCAGGTCCTCGACCGTCTTGATTTCGTTCTCGCCGAACTTGACCATCATCTCGGTGGTCACGCCCGGGACTTCCTTCACCGCATCTTCCACGCCGAGTTCCTTACGTTTTGCATCCAGCTCCGCTTCGAGCCTGGCGATATAGTCGCGCGCACGCATCTGCAGTTCGCGTGCGGTGTCTTCGTCGAAGCCTTCGATGCCGGAGACCTCCTTCTCGTCGACCATGGCCAGCTCTTCGATCGAGCTGAAGCCTTCGGACGCGAGCAGTTGGCCGACCACCTCGTCGACGTCGAGCGCTTCCATGAACATCTTGGTGCGATTCTGGAACTCGGCCTGCCGGCGCTCCGACTCCTCCTGCTCGGTGAGGATGTCGATGTCCCAGCCGGTGAGCTGCGACGCCAGACGCACGTTCTGTCCGCGGCGGCCGATCGCCAGCGAGAGCTGCTGGTCGGGCACCACCACCTCGATGCGCTCGCGCTCCTCGTCGAGCACCACCTTGGCGACTTCCGCCGGAGCCAGCGCGTTGACCACGAAGGTCGCGACGTCCTGCGACCACGGGATGATGTCGATCTTCTCGCCCTGCAGCTCGTTCACGACGGCTTGCACACGAGAACCCCGCATACCGACGCAGGCGCCGACCGGGTCGACCGAGGAATCGCGTGAAATCACCGCGATTTTCGCGCGCGATCCGGGATCGCGGGCCACCGCCTTGATCTCGACGATGCCGTCATAGATTTCCGGCACCTCCTGGGCGAACAGCTTGGCCATGAACTGCGGATGCGTGCGGGACAGGAAAATCTGCGGCCCGCGCGGCTCGCGGCGCACGTCGTAGATGAAGGCGCGGACCCGGTCGCCGTTGCGGAACACCTCGCGCGGCAGCATCTCGTCGCGCCGCACGATCGCTTCGCCGCGGCCGAGGTCCACGACCACGTTGCCGTATTCGACGCGCTTGACGATGCCGTTGACGATGTCGCCGATGCGGTCCTTGTACTCCTGGTACTGACGGTCGCGTTCGGCCTCGCGCACCTTCTGCACGATGACTTGTTTGGCGGACTGCGCGGCGATCCGGCCGTACTCCAGCGGCGGCAGCGGTTCGGCGATGCTGTCGCCGACCTGGGCCGCCGGATTGTGCCGCTTGCGTGCGTCGTCGAGGCTGATCTGCGCCGCCGTGTTCTCGACCGTATCGACCACCAGCAGGTGGCGCGCCAGCCGAAGCTCTCCGGTCTTGGCGTTGATCTCGGCATGCACGTCGGTCTCGGCGCCGTAGCGCGATCGCGCCGCCTTGGCGATCGCGTCTTCCATCGCGGTGATCACGATGTTGCGGTCGATCGACTTTTCGCGGGCGACCGCGTCGGCAATCTGCAACAGTTCGAGCCGGTTGGCGCTGACGGCCATCGCTCAGTCTCCCTCATGATGGGCGCGTCCGCTTTTGTTTGCGGGTGTGCGCCGGAAATTGTTGTGACGGCGGGCGTGGCCCGCCGGGACTTCGCCCATCGCGGGCGGCTGGTTGTCGTTCTGCGCTCCGGGTGAGTCAGCCTCATCGGCCAGCTCGCGCTCTGCCTGCTTGCTGCGCCGGAGCGCTTCCGCAATCAGCGCGTCGGTGAGCACGAGTCTCGCATCCGCCATGTCTTCGATCGGCAACAACACGTCTGCCTGATCCTCGGGCTTGGCGTCGTCGCGATGGACCCGCGCGCAATCGCCTTCGACGCCGATCAGCATGCCGCGGAAGCGCTTGCGTCCATGAGCGGCGACTTCCATTTCGATTTTGACGACGTTGTTCGCATAGCGCTCGAAATCCGAGCGCCGCACCAGCGGACGGTCGATGCCGGGCGAGGACAGTTCGAGGCGATAGGCGCGGTCGATCGGATCGGCGGTGTCGAGCACCGGCGAGAGCGCGCGGGATGCGGTCTCGCAGTCGCCAACCGACATCGTGCCGTCGGGCCGCTCGGCCATGATCTGCACGGTGCAGCCTTCGCTGCCCGAGACTTTCACGCGCACCAGCCGGTAGCCCAGGTCTTCGAGCACCGGCTCGACGATCGCGGACACCCGCGCCGCCAAACCCGGCTCGACGATCAGGCGCCGCTCGACAGCCGGCGCATGGTTCTGGGTCTCGTTCATCCGGTCGCTTCTGATGCCGTAAGTTGTTGTTCCTGCGGTATTTTTATCAGCGGCCCGCCGCGGCGGGGTTCGGCTAACAAAAAAGAGCGGGTCCCGGGGGGCCCACTCTCACAAGCCGATCTGACTGATGAGGATCCATACAGACGGTCTGTATGAACGGGCGGAATATAGCCATTTGGCGATCTGGTGCAAGGGAGAGTTTGGCTAACGGTTCATTCACCAAGCCCATTTAGTTTGAATGAAGGCTGCGGTGTGCGCGCGGCCGTCAGGGCTTTTGTATGTCGGCGTCCGCGTCACTGATTCCCGAGCTCGAAGACGTCATCCAGCACGGCTCGGCCGAGAAGCGCGCGAAGACGCTGCAGCGCATCGCCAACCTGTTCGTCGATAGCGCTCCCCAATTCAACGAAGATCATATCGGTTTGTTCGACGACGTGCTGTGCCGGCTGGTCGTCGAGATCGAATCGAAGGCGCTCGCCGAGATGTCTCAGAGCCTGGCGCCGATCCCGAATGCGCCCTCCGAGCTGATGCGCAAGCTCGCGCATGACGACGATATTATAATCGCCGGTCCGGTGCTCGCCCAATCGGCGCGGCTCAAGGACGTCGACCTGGTCGACATCGCCAAGACCAAAGGACAGGCGCACCTGTTCGCGATTTCCGGCCGCGACGGCATCGGCGAGTCCGTCACCGATGTGCTGGTGCGGCGCGGCGATCCCGAGGTGGTGCACAGCGTCGCGGGGAATCAGAGCGCACGCTTGTCGGATGGCGGCTTTTCCGCGCTGGTGCAGCGTTCCCAGACCGACGGCGCGCTGGCCGAAAAGGTCGGCGCGCGGCCCGATATTCCGCCTCACCTGTTCCGCGATCTGCTGGTGCGGGCGACCGCGGTGGTGCAGCAGCGGCTGCTGGCTTCGGCCCGGCCGGAAACGCAGACCGAGGTCCGGCGCGCGCTCGACAAGGTCACCAAGGACTTCGGCAAGGAAACCACGCGCGACTATTCCGAAGCGCTGCGCACCGTGTTCGAGATGCAGCAGGCCGGCAAGCTCGGCGAGCCCGAGCTTGTCGAGTTCGCGCAGGACCGCAAATACGAGGAGATGGTTGCCGCGATCTCGCTGCTTAGCGACGTGCCGGTCGAGGCGGCAGACCGCCTGATGGGCGGCGATCGGCCGGACCCGATCCTGATCCTCTGCAAGGCCAAGGCCTACGGCTGGCCGACCGCGCGCGCGATCATCATGTCGCGGCCGAGCGCCAAGGGAACGTCGAGCCATTCGCTCGACGCCGCATTTGCGAATTTCGAGAAGCTTTCGCCGGCGACCGCCCAGCGCGTGGTTCGGTTCTGGCAGGTGCGCGACCCGGATGCGGTCGCGTAGCTTTTTCGTTTGAGCATGATCTTTTCCGAAAACCGGTTCCCACTTTTCGGGATCATGCTCCCTCAACGTCGCCGGAAGATCAGATAGCAGGGCACGCGGCCTTCGCGCTTGGCCTTGGCTTCGTAGCGCGTGCTGGTGAACCCCGGCCACGGCAGCCGCCAATCGTCCGCCTGCTCCGCGGTCCAGCCGAAATCGGGCGAGCGCATCAGCCGCAACAGCGTCCAGGCTACGTAATCGGGAATGTCGCTGGCGAAACGGAATTCTCCGTCCCGGCGCAGGATGCGCGCGATCTGCGCAACGCTGGCGTCCTGGACGAACCGGCGCTTCCAGTGCCGGCGTTTCGGCCACGGATCGGGATACAGCAGATCGACGCGCGCGAGACCGGCGGCGGGGAGCCACGCCAGCAAGTCGGTCGCGTCGCCGTGATGCAGGCGGATGTTGCGGAGCTTGCGCTCCTCGATTGCGGCCAGCGCCTTGGCCATGCCGTTGACGAACGGCTCGACGCCGATGAACCCGGTGCGCGGATGACGCTCGGCCTCCGCGATCAGGTGCTCGCCGCCGCCGAAGCCGCTCTCCAGACGCACGTCGTCGACGCCATCGAACAGCGTGCGGAGATCGGCCGGCGCGGGTTTCGTGAGATCGAGCGCGAGCCGCGGCAGCAGCGTATCGAACAGCGCGGCCTGCCGGGCACGCAAGGGATGACCCTTGCGCCGGCCGAAGAATGCGCCGTGACGAGAGGACTCTGCTTGATCGCTCACCGCGCTATCCGTTGTCACCCGCGGGCTTGACCCGCGGGTCCATCATTTAACGAAGCAGATGGATCGCCGGGTCAAGCCCGGCGATGACAGCGGTGGGCGCCGGCCGGCGTTGCCAATCGTCTTACTTCAGCGCGCTCTTGAGCTGGCTGACCAGATCGGTCTTTTCCCAGGAGAAGCCGCCGTCCTTGTCCGGCGCGCGGCCGAAGTGGCCGTAGGCGGCGGTGCGTTTGTAGATCGGCCGGTTCAGCTTCAGCGAGCGCCGGATGTTGGTCGGGCGCAGCGGGAAGATTTCCTGCAGCACCTTCGAGAGCTTCCTCTCGTCGGCCTTGCCGGTGCCGTGGGTGTCGACATAGAGCGACATCGGATCGGCGACGCCGATCGCGTAGGCGACCTGGATGGTGCACTGGTCGGCAAGCCCGGCCGCCACCACGTTCTTGGCGAGATAGCGCGCGGCGTAAGCGGCCGAACGATCGACCTTGGTCGGGTCCTTGCCGGAGAACGCGCCGCCGCCGTGCGGCGCATAGCCGCCGTAGGTGTCGACGATGATCTTGCGGCCGGTGAGGCCGCAGTCGCCGTCCGGTCCGCCGACCACGAAGTTGCCGGTCGGGTTGACCAGGAAATCGGAATCCTTCTTCGGCATCCAGCCCTTCGGCAGCGCCGACGCGACCGCCTCGGCGATCAGGTCCTTGACCATGCCCGGCGTGTACTTCTTGCCGTTGCGGCTCTTCTCGTTGTGCTGGGTCGAGACCACGACCTTGGTGCAGCCGACCGGCTTGCCGTCGACGTACTGCACCGTGACCTGGCTCTTGGCGTCCGGCTGCAGATCGAAGATCGCGCCGGCGCGGCGCTTCTCCGAGAGCACCTTCAGGATCTTGTGTGCGAAGTAGATCGGAGCCGGCATGTACGAGCCCTTCTCGTACACTTCGCTCTCGTTGCAGGCGTAGCCGAACATCATGCCCTGATCGCCGGCGCCCTCGTTCTCCTCGCCCTTCTTCTTCTTGGCGTTGACGCCCATCGCGATGTCGGGCGACTGGCCGTGCAGCAGCACCTCGACGTCGGCGCCGTGGAACGAGAAGCCGTTCTGGTCGTAGCCGATGTCCTTGACCACGCCGCGCGCAATCTCGGTGATCAGCTCGCGGTCGACCACCGATATGCCGTTGATGGTCTTGAAGAGCTGGCCGCGGCCTTCGCCGGCGATCACGATCTTGTTGGTGGTGCAGAGCGTTTCGCAGCCGAGCCGGGTGTTGATCTGGCTGTCGTCGGCGATGCCGAGCTTGATGTCCCTCTCGATGAACGCATCGAGAATGGCGTCGGAAATCTGGTCGGAGACCTTGTCCGGATGACCCTCGGACACGGATTCGCTGGTGAAGAGATAGTTGGTGCGGGACACCGTGGACACTCCTAGCCTGTGAATGGCGGGCTTTGGGCGCCTCGCCGGGTCAGATTGCGGAAGTGTTCTTGCAGTGTCCCGGAACCCGGTCAAGATGTGGGCGAGCGTGGGCGAACGTCCCGGTCGCATTGCGGCGGCCTGGCTTTACGGCTTGGGCTTTACGATTTGACCCTTGCGGCTTGGGCGCGTTCAGCGCTCGGCGTCGCTGACGATCTGCTCGACCAGATCGACGATCCGGCGGCGGAGCTTGGCATCCTTGATCCGCATGAATGCCTTGGTCAGCGCAAGCCCGTCCGAGGTCGCGAGGAAGTCGGCCACGTAGGCCGGCGACGGCGCTTCGGCCATCCCGTCGGGATTCTGAAATCCCGGCACGTTCGGCGCGCCGTCGAAAAAGAACGACACCGGCACCTGCAGGATGTGCGCGATCTGCTGCAGCCGGCTCGCGCCGATGCGGTTCGCGCCCTTCTCGTATTTCTGGACTTGCTGAAAAGTCAGGCCGAGGGCGTCGCCAAGTTTTTCCTGGCTCATCCCCAGCATCATCCGACGCATGCGCACTCGAGCACCAACGTGCTTGTCAGTTGGATTGGGGGCCTTCTTCGCAGCAATCATGATCTCGTAAGCTCCTTTACTAATTCCGCGTATTACTCACACTTCAACTCCGCGCGCAATCCGTGAAATGCACGCACTCGTTGTCACCGTCAAAAATTAGTGAAAGTTGATCTCCCATTTTCGTCGAATTGAATGCGTCGGAAATTGCTGCGGCGAAACAACTTAGTGATCTAACATCAATTTTAGTGATCTAAGCATCGCAGTGAAACAGCTTTTCAAAGCAGCGGCAGAGCACACCCCGATTGCGGCGCTCGCAAGGCAAATTTATTAACGGCCGCTCATCCGGCGGCGGACGACCACAACTATTCCAGCACCCATCAATAATAGCACTACGCCATCACCGGTCCTCACGTAGATCGGAGGATCGATCCGGCGCGGCAGCGCGGCGTCTAGCACGCCCTCCGTTCCGAGTGGAAGCGACTTGATGACGCGTCCGAGCGGATCGATCACCGCAGAAATGCCGGTGTTGGCGGCGCGCACCAGCGGCAGCCCTTCTTCGATCGCGCGGATGCGCGATTGCTGGAAGTGCTGATAGGGCCCGGTGCTGATCCCGAACCAGCCGTCGTTGGTAAGATTGACCAGCCAGCCGGGCCGCTCACCGCGCGGCACCGCCTCGCCTGGAAAAACGATCTCGTAGCAGATCAGCGGCAGAAAACGCGGCGCACCGGGCACTTCCAGCGCGCGGCGCCGGTCGCCCGCGATGAAGCCGCCTTGCACCTTGGTGAGCTGCTTCAAGCCGAGCGCTTCCAGAAAATTCTGGAAAGGCAGGAATTCGCCGAACGGTACGAGATGCACCTTGTCGTAAACCGAGAGGATGGAGCCGTCGTGATCGACGACGTAGACGGAGTTGTAGGCACGCGTAATGCTTGCGCCCGGAGCGATCTCCGGCGCGCGCACGCCGCCGGTAATCAGCACGGTGCCGCGTGGAAGCAGGTCGGCGATCTGGGCGAGCGCATCGGCTTCGCGCGTCAGGAAAAACGGAAACGCCGACTCCGGCCATATCAAATGAGTTGCATCGCGCACACCCGTTGATTGTGGACCGGTCGACCGGTCGGACAGCGCGATGTAGTGGCTCATCACCTGCTGCTTGTTGGCGTAGTTGAACTTCACATCCTGCTGTAGATTGGGTTGCATGATCCGCAATCGCACGTTGTCGACGAACTGCGTGGGATTGCGCGCGAGACGCAGCGTGCCGTAGAGCGCCAACGCCGCCAGCACCAGCACGCCGATGACGAGCGGCAGCCACCGCCGCCGCGTATCGCTGCGCTCGTCGGCGAGTACGGCAGGGCTCGCAAAGATTGCGACCGCAACAAATGTCAGGCCCCAGATTCCCATCAGCGACGCGGCCTGCGCTAGCACCAGTGGTCCGGTCAGCGCGTAGCCGTAGGCATTCCACGGGAAGCCGGTGAACAGATGCCCGCGCAGCCACTCGGCGGCGGTGAGCGCCACCGCGAGCGCGACGATGCGGATCGGCCCGCGCGTCCACATCGCCCGCGCCAGCGCGAGGCCGAGGCCGGTGTACACGGCCATCCCGGCCGGCAACGCGGTGACCGCGAACGGCAGCAGCCAGCCGAAGGTCTTGGCGTCGACCAGGAAGGCGTGACCGACCCAGTAGAGTCCCACGAGGAAATAGCCGAAGCCGAAACACCAGCCGGCGGCGCCGGCGCTCAGCACGCCGCCGAAACGTCCGGCCGCTGAGCCGTCGACCAGCCACACCAGCACTGGAAATGTGAAGAACAGCAGCGGCCACATGTCGGTCGGCGCCAGGGCCAGCGCCGAGAGCGCGCCGGCCGCGAAGGCGATCAGGGCGCGCTTCCAACCCCAGGCCAGAACGACGGCGTGCGCGAGCCGCGTAATCGTCATGGTCGGCGGTTGGGTCTCGACAGCGGTCACGGTGCGGGCGGGGTTTTTGGCGGAGGAGCTTCGGGCGAAAGCTTGCTCGATTCATCTCCCGCCGGAGCGGCCAGCGGCGCCAGGGTGATGGTCGCTTCCGGCGTCGTGTAACGGCGGCGGCCCTCACGGTCGCGCTCGACCGGACGGTTCTTGTTGCGGTGGATTCTGACTCGTTTGACGCGGCGCGGATCGGCATCCAGCACCTCGATCTCGAAACCGGTCGGACCGGCGACCAGTTCGCCGCGCAGCGGCAGGCGTCCGCCTTGCGCCACCAGGTAACCGCCGAGCGTGTCGACTTCCTTGCCCGCGTCACCGACATCGAAATCCGGGCCGACCGCGGCCGTCACGGCTTCGAGGCTGGCCCGCGCGTCGGCGACGAACGCGCCGTCCGGCTGCCGCACGATGGCGGGCGGCGTGTCGTCGTCGTGCTCGTCGGAAATATCGCCGACGATCTGCTCGACGATGTCCTCCATGGAAACGAGTCCATCGGTGCCGCCGTATTCGTCGACCACCAGCGCCAGGTGGATGTGGGTGGTCTGCATCCGGGTGAGCAGGTCGAGCGCCGGCATCGAGGGCGGCACGAACAGAATCTCGCGCACGATCTTGGCGGCCTGCAGCGGCAGCAGCAGATCGACTGCCTTCAAATCGATTCCCGCCGGCAGCGGCTTCTTGCGTTTGAGGTTCTTCTCCGCGCTGGCTTCGGCGCGCGTCGTCACGAACGCAAGCAGGTCGCGGATGTGCACCATGCCGATCGGATCGTCGAGCGTGTCGTTGTAGACGACGAGCCGGGAATGCGCCGCGACCCGGAACACCTTCATCAGATCGCCGAGCGATATCTCCTGCTGCACGGCGACGATGTCGGCGCGCGGCACCATGACGTCCTCGATCCGGCGCTCGCGCAGCGCCAGGATGTTCTGGAGCATGGTTCGTTCGGTCGGCGAGACGCCGGTTTCGCCCGGGACCGCTGCTTCCAGCACGACCTCGAGGTCGGCGCGGGTCGGTCCGCTTTTCCAGCCGAACAACGCGCGCGCGATCCGGGCGAAGAAGCTTTCGCTCTCGGCGGTCAGGTTTATCGGTTGCGCGACCGGAACCGGCAGGTTGCGCTGCTCGCCGGGTGCGGCGGCCGGCTCTGCCGTGCGATCCGTTGCGTGAATGTCACTCATGGCCAGCCTCAGATCCCGACGCGCTCGGCGTAGGGATCGGGTACGTCGAGCCGGGCGAGAATTCTCGCCTCGAACCGCTCCATCCTTTTCGCCTCGCGATCGGTTTCGTGATCGTAGCCGAGCAGATGGAGAAAGCCGTGCACGGCGAGGTGCGCGAGATGGTCGCGAAATCGCTTGCCCTCGGCTTTCGCTTCGCGCGCCAGCGTCTGATACGCGATGACGATGTCGCCGATGTGCGGAGGTTCGCCGCGGCGCGTTCCCGGAGCCTGCGCCGGGAACGACAGCACGTTGGTCGGCTTGTCGAAGCCGCGCCATTGCCGATTGAGCGCCTGGATCGCCGAATCATGGGTCAGGACGATAGCAAGCTGCACCCGCGGCGTTGAGGCCGCTTTTGCCGCGGTGGCGATGGCCTTTCGGACCACGGCTGCGGCTCGCGGCTCGGCTTTCCATCGCGACGACTCGACCGCAACGTCGATCTGCGGCCCGGCCTTGGTGCGGCCGCCCGTGGGCCGCTTCATTCCTTGACCTCGCGCTTGCGCGCCGCGGCCTTGTCGTAGGCGGCCACGATGCGCCCGACCAGTTCGTGGCGGACCACATCCTCGGCGGTGAACTCGGCCATGCCGATGCCGTCGACGCCGGCGAGGAGCTTGGTCGCCTCGGCCAGTCCCGAGATCTGTCCGGACGGCAGATCCACCTGGCTCGGGTCGCCGGTGACGATCATGCGGCTGTTCTCGCCGAGCCGCGTCAGAAACATCTTCATCTGCATCGCCGTGGTGTTCTGCGCCTCGTCGAGAATGATGGCAGCGTTCGACAGCGTGCGGCCGCGCATGAAGGCCAGCGGGGCGATCTCGATCTCGTTGGTCTGCAAGGCGCGCTCGACGATGCGCGCATCCATCAGATCGTACAGCGCGTCGTAGACCGGGCGCAGATACGGGTCGACCTTCTCGCGCATGTCGCCAGGCAGGAAGCCAAGGCGTTCGCCGGCTTCGACCGCGGGACGCGACAGGATGATGCGGTCGACCTCCTTGCGCTCGAACAGCGACACCGCATAGGCGACCGCGAGCCAGGTCTTGCCGGTGCCGGCGGGACCGATCCCGAACACCAGCGCATGACGACGCAGCGCGCGGATATACGCGTCCTGCGCGGTGGTGCGGGCGCGCACCGGGCGCTTGCGCAGGTTGATCTCCTCAAAGCCGGCGCGCGAGGTGGCCGGATCGAAGTCGAACAGCGAACCCTGCGCGATGGCTTGCCGGATCGCGCCTTCGACGTCGCCTGCGACCAGATCGTTGCCGCGCTTGATCTGCTCGTAGAGGCCCTCCAGCACGCGACGCGCCTGCTCGACCGCGTCGCGCGTGCCATCGAGCGTCACGTGATTGCCGCGCTGCTCGGCGACGACGCCAAGCCGGCGCTCGATCAGCGCGAGGTTCTGGCCGTACTGGCCGAACAGCACGGAGGCGTGGCGGTTGTCGTCGAAGGCCAGCACGACCTGCGACGGCGTTCCTTCCGTGGAAGGCACCAGTCCCTGGCCGGGTTCGAGCGGGCGCACGGGCATCAGGCTCCCACGGCCTCCGCGAACGAGGGGGCGGTTTGCCTCGATGCATCGGCCAGCGTGCCGAACAGGCTGTTGACCCTGATTTCGGTGACGGTCACCGGCGCGATCTCGCCGATCAGGGATGGAGGTCCCACGACCGGCACCGGCTGCAGATAGGGCGACCGGCCGACGATCTGGCCCGGATGGCGGCCGGGCTTCTCGAACAGCACGTCGAAGGTGAGCCCCAGGCAGCGCGCCATGAACGCCGCCTGATGCCGCTCGATGTCGTCCTGCAGGCGCTGCAGCCGCTCGTTCTTCACCGCTTCGGGGAGTTGATTCATGTCGGCGGCCGGTGTTCCGGGTCGCGGCGAATATTTGAACGAGTAGGCGCTGGCAAAGCCGATCTCGGACATGAGCCGCAGCGTATCGCGGAAATCCTCCTCGGTCTCGCCCGGGAAGCCGACGATGAAGTCGGACGAGAATGCGATGTCGGGCCGCGCGGTGCGCAGCCTCTCGACGGTGCGCAGATAATCGGCGCGGGTGTGGCGGCGATTCATCGCTTCGAGGATGCGGTCGGAGCCGGACTGCACCGGCAGATGCAGTTGCGGCATCAGCGCCGGCAGGTCGCGGTGCGCGGCGATCAGGCTGTCGTCCATGTCGCAGGGATGGCTCGTGCTGTAGCGCAGCCGCGCGACGCCGGGAATCTCCGCGAGCCGATGCATCAGCCGGCCGAGCGTCGAGGCGCGGCCGTCCACGCCTTCGCCGTGATAGCCGTTGACGTTCTGGCCGAGCAGGGTGATCTCGCGGACGCCGGCCTGGGCCAGGCGCTCCGCCTCCGCGACGATCTTCGCCGCCGGCCGCGACACCTCCATGCCGCGCGTGTAGGGCACGACGCAGAAGGTGCAGAACTTGTCGCAGCCCTCCTGCACAGTGATGAAGGCCGACACGCCGCGCCTGGCGATGGCCGCGCGGCTCGGCGCCGCCAGATGATCGAACTTGGTCTCGACCGGAAACTCCGTCTCGATTGCTCTGCCGCGCTCTGCGCGTTCCAGCATCTCCGGCAGCCGGTGATAGCTCTGCGGCCCGACCACGAGATCGACCGCGCGCTCGCGGCGGAGGATTTCCTTGCCCTCGGCCTGCGCGACGCAGCCGGCGACGGCGACCGTCACGCGGCGTCCCCCGCTCGCGGCCGCGTCCTTGAGTTCGCGGATGCGGCCAAGCTCGGAATAGACCTTGTCGGCGGCCTTCTCGCGGATGTTGCAGGTGTTGAGGATGATGAGGTCGGCGTCGTCCGGCGTCGCGGTCTCGACGAAGCCCGCGGGAGCGAGCGTGTCCGCCATACGATGCGAATCGTAGACGTTCATCTGGCAGCCGTAGGACTTGACGTAGAGCTTTTTTGTCATGCCGTCGCGGACGAATTCCCTATAGATTTCAAATTATTATACCGCTTTGATGCGAATGCTTGGTTCCTGCTGTTGGATATGGTTTTAGCCCTTCTCGGCCGCAAAAGGAAACGCCAATCCGTAAGACCGCAGCCCGGCAGCAGGTCAAACATGGCTGGTTCCGAGCGGCTTCTCGTCCATCAGCACAACGGCGACCAGCGACACCGCGAAGCTCGCGGCGACCGCCAGGAACACGCCGACGAAGCCCTCGACAGAATAGACCGCGCCGGCGGAGGTGTCCGCGCCGGAAAGGATGATCACCCCGAACACCGCCACCAGCATCGTCGCGAACAGGTTGCGCGAGAACTGCATGGTGGCGACCGCCGATCCGAAGGTGTGGATCGACACGTTGTTTTGCAGCGCGGTGGCGGCGAGCGGCGGCATGGTGCCGAAGCCTATTCCGATCAGGAACAGCAGCACCTCGAACTCCAGAAGCGTCATGCTCTTGGCGCGCCATGCCATCAGCAGCATCGATGCGATCGCAAGCACCATGCCGACGATCGGAATCCGCTTGTAGCGCTCGCGCCGGGGCAGGATCGTTCCGGTTATGCCGGCGCTGATGTTGAGCGTCACGGCGAGCATCAGCACGCTGAGCCCCGCGCTTGCCGGCGCAAGGCCGACGATGTTCTGCAGATACATCGGCAGGAAGATGTGAAGGCCGACGATCGGGCCCCAGCCGAAGGCGTTGGCGGCGACCGCGAGCCGCGCCTCGCGGTCCGACAGGATCGACAGCGGGATGAGCGGCTCGGGCGCGGTGCGCAGCCGCACGATGAACGCGATTCCAAGTAGGACCGCCGCGGCGAACAGCCCGAGGATCGGCATGGACCCCCACGGATAGTTCACGCCGCCCATGCTTAGCGCCAGCATGAAGGACGAGCTCGCGGCCATGATCAGCCCCGCTCCGAGGAAGTCGAGCTTGTGCGGCCGCTCGTGCCGCGGCAAGTGGCGCAGCAGCGTCAGCGTGAGCGCGATGGCGATCAGGCCGAGCGGGATGTTCATCCAGAAGATCACCGACCAGTGCAGGTATTCGGCGATGAACCCGCCGAGCACCGGGCCGCAGGCGCCGGCGGTGGTGTAGGTCGCGGAGAAATAGCCATAGTACTTGCCGCGCTCCTTGGGCGCGGCGATGTCGCCCAGCACCACCATGCCGGTGGAGGTGAGCCCGCCGCCGCCGAGCCCGTGCAGCACGCGGCCGAGGATCAGCACCACCATGTTGGGCGCGAGCGCGCAGACGATCGAGCCCGCCATGTACAGCGAGATCGCGATCAGCAGCGTCACGCGGCGGCCGCGGATGTCGCTGATCTTGCCGTAGAGCGCGGTGATCGCGGTGTTGGAAATGAGATAGGCGGTCACCAGCCAGGGCAGGTTGTGCACGTCGCCGAACTCGCGGCCGATGGTGGGCAGCGCGCTCGCGAGAATGGTGTTGTCGAGCGAGCCCATGAACACGGGCAGCAGCACGCCCAGGACCACGAGCATGGTCTGGCGGTGCGTCAATGTTCTCTGGCTGATGGGGACCCCGGCATCCATACCCGACTACACGGCTCCCGGCGGCGGATGTGCATTCGGTGGCGCCGCGGATAGACCTCCCCTTGAAAAGGGGAGGTCGACGCGCGAAGCGCGTCGGGTGGGGATCGACTCGCGAAGGAATGATCCCCACCCCAGCCCTCCCCTTTCCAAGGGGAGGGAGCGCGCCGGGTTCGCGGCCACCGACCGCCCGATCATGACCGGGCGGCTTTGGCTTGCTGGATCGCCTGCCAGATCGCAAACGGCGTGGCCGGCATGGCGATGTCGCGGATGCCATAGTCGCGCAGCGCGTCGGCGATGGCGCTGACGATGACCGCCAGCGCGGGCGTGGTCCCGCCTTCGCCGCCGGCCTTGATGCCGAGCGGATTGGTCGGCGACAGCACCTCGACGATCTCGGCCTTGAACGACGGCAGGGTGTGCGCGTGCGGCATGCCGTAATCCATGAATGAGCCGGTCAGCGGCTGGCCGGAGGAGGGGTCAATGTAGCACTGCTCCCACATCGCTTGCCCCACGCCCTGCGCGATGCCGCCATGCGTCTGGCCGTGGACAATCATCGGATTGATGCAGCGGCCGACGTCGTCGACACAGGAATAGCGGGTGATCGTCGGCAGGCCGGTGTCGGGATCGACCTCGATCTCGCAGATCGCGCAGCCGTTCGGGAACACCGGTTCGTGCATCTCGTTGTCGGCGGCGACGGCGAGGCCGCCCTTCAGCTCGGCCGGCAGCGTCAGCCGCGCCGCCTCCTTGGCGAGCTCGAGGAAATCGAAGCTGCGGTTGCTGGTCGGTGACGAGAAGCGGCCGTCTTTGAATTCGATCCTGTCGGCGGGCGCATTGAGGGCAAGCGCCGCGATGGCCTTGCCCTTGGCGATCAACTCCGGCACCGCCTTGGAGATGACCGTGGCGGCGTGGCGCATCGAGCGGCCGGAATGCGAGCCGCCGCCGACGCTGACGATATCGGTGTCGCCCATGATGACGTTGATGACGGCATGCGGCACCACGATCAGGTCGGCCAGCACCTGGGCGAAGCTCGTCTCGTGGCCCTGGCCGCTCGGCTGCGTGCCGATGACGCAATCGACCGTGCCGTCGGGCTTCACGGTGATCTCGGTGCGCTCCTTCGGCGCGCCGATCGAGGACTCGACATAGTTGGCGATGCCGAGGCCGAGCAGCTTGCCGCGCTTCTTCGCCTCGCGCTTGCGCTGCTTGAAGCCGTCGACGTTGGCGATCCTGAAGGCCAGGTCCATGTTGGCCTCGTAGGTGCCGCTGTCGTAGAGCATGCCGACGGCGTTGCGGTACGGCATCGCCTTCGCGCGGACCAGATTCTTGCGGCGCAGCCGGACCCGGTCGATGCCGAGCTGGTCGGCCGCCATGTCCATGAGCCGCTCGATGGCAAACGTCACCTCGGGCCGGCCGGACGAACGATAGGCGTTGGTCGGCATGGTGTTGGTGAACACGGCGCGCGCGCGCAGCGATGCCGCAGGAATGGCGTAGCTGCCGGTGATCAGGCCAGAGCCCTTCGACAGTGGCGACAGCGAGACGCAGTGCGCGCCGACGTTGCTGACGTTGTCGGCGCGCATGCCGAGGATGCGGCCGTCCTTGTCGAACGCAAGCTCGACCGTGGTGACGAGATCGCGGCCCTGGTAGTCGGTGAGGAAGGCTTCCGAGCGGGTCGCGGTGTATTTCACTGGGCGCTTGATCTTGCCGGCCGCCCACAGCACCAGTCCGTATTCGACGTAGGGACGGTTGCGCGAGCCGAAGTTGCCGCCGATGTCATAGGACAGGACGCGCATCTTGTCGGGCGGCACGCCCAGCACGCCGGCCATTTCGGCCTTCTGCTTCACCGCGCCGCCGCCGCCGCAAGTGAGCGTGTAGCGTCCCGACGCGGCATCGTAGTCGCCGAGCGCGGAGCGCAATTCCATCGTCACGGCGGTGACGCGGCCGATATTGAATTTCGATTTCACGACATGGGCGGCTGCGGCGAAGGCCCGGTCGGTCTTCTCCTTGTCGCCGAAGTGGCAGTCCACCAGCACGTTGTCCACCGTCTCGTCCCACACGGTGGCGGCGCCGGGCTTGAGGCCGTCTTCGGCGGCGAGCACGAACGGCAGCACGTCGTACTCGACCTCGACGGCTTCCGCGGCGTCCATCGCCTGCGCGCGCGTCTCGGCGACCACCACCGCCACCGGCTCGCCGACGTGGCGGGCCTTGTCGGCCGGCAGCAGCATGTGCCGACCGGGAAACACCGGCGCGCCATGCGGGCCGGTGAGCTTCAGATCGAAATGGGTCGATGGCACCGGCGAATGCGGAATGGGCTTGAGCGCTTCGGCCTCGCAGTCCGCGCCGGTCAGCACCAGCAGCACGCCGGGCATCGCCCTGGCCGCGCCCGTTTCGATGCGGACGATGCGCGCATGCGGATGCGGCGAGCGCACCATCGCGGCGTAGGTCTGGCGCTCGAGGCTGAAGTCGTCGGTGTAGCGGCCCTTGCCGGTGAGCAGGCGCGCGTCCTCCTTGCGGCGGATCGGATGGCCGATCGAGCCGAAGGCGGTGCCGGCGGGGAATTTCATCTGCTCGTTCATGTCGGAAATTCAATCGAATGGGTTGCAACAGCGGCAGCATGCTCCCTCTCCCCGCGTGCGGGGAGAGGGTTGGGGTGAGGGGGTCTGTGACTCTCGATGGGCACCAACCCCCTCACCCGGCGCACTTCGTGCGCCGACCTCTCCCCGCAAGCGGGGAGAGGTAGAACTTGCGGCACCGGCTCGGCATCACCGCCGCGGCTTGTCGTCGAGCGGCACGGCGTAGAGCTCGAGCCGGTGATCGACCAGCTTGTATCCGAGCTTGCGCGCCACCTCGGCCTGCAGCTTCTCGATCTCCTCGGACTGGAACTCGATCACCTGGCCGGTGCGCAGGTTGATCAGGTGATCGTGGTGCGACTCCGGAATCTGCTCGTAGCGCGCGCGGCCCTCGCGGAAGTCATGGCGCTCGATGATGCCGGAATCCTCGAACAGCTTCACCGTCCGGTACACCGTCGAGATCGAGATGTTCTTGTCCACTTCGGCGCAGCGCCGGTAGAGTTCCTCGACGTCGGGATGGTCGGCGGAATCCGCCAGCACGCGCGCGATCACGCGGCGCTGCTCGGTCATGCGCATGCCCTTGGCGACGCAAAGGGCCTCGATGTTGGTTTTCGGCGCGGTCACGAGTTCCTCTTTGAGGCGGATCATAAGACCGGGCCGGAGGGCCGTCCATTGTGTCCCGTCAGGCCCGGAATGACGGCGGATTTAAACCAGATCGCGGCGCAGCACGAGCGCAGCGGCGGCGCGGTCGCGGTCCTGCTGGTAGTAGCCCTCACGCCGCCCGACCTCGCGGAAGCCGGCCCGCCGGTAGAGCCGCCGCGCCGGCTCGTTGTCCTCGTCGACTTCGAGGAACACGGCGCGTGCGCCCAGGCCCGCGAGCCGCCGCAGGTGCAGGTTAAGGAGCGCGCGCGCAAGCCCGCGTCCCTGCCATGCGGACGCGACCGCAACCGAGAGGATTTCCGCTTCGTCTCCGGCGAGCCGCGACAGGATGAAGCCGTGCAGCGCGCGTCCCACCGTGGCGCGATGCGCGACGGTGTTGCGTTCGAGCAGCAGCCGCTCGAACTCGCCGTCGCTCCAGCCGCGCCGGAACGAGGCGGCGTGTATCGCAGCGATCGCGGCGGCGTCGCGCGGGCGCGCCTCGGTGAGCACCGGCTCGCGGCGCGCGAACAGGCGCGTGAACATCCCGATCATCGGCGCGGCAGCCTTGCGGCGTCCTGCGGCTGCGCGTCGGGCGCGCGGAGATAGAGCGGCTTCGGGCTCTCAATGGTCTCGTCGGCGGCGGCCGCGAGGCGGCCGACCCAGACGATGTCGGGCGCGCGCTTGTCGTCCACCAGCGCCGGCGGGATTTCGCGCGCCGGCCATGCGGCCGCGAGCATGTTCGCGCCGGTGCCGACGATCCGCACCGGGCCGGTCGCCGCCGCGCGCACCGCATCGGAGACGCTGGCGATGCGCGGAGCGACCAGCGTGCGCCCGCCGGGGCCGAAGATCTGCAGATAGACATGCTGATGCCGCGCATCGATCGCGACCACGACCCCGGTCTTGTCGTCATGAGCGATGTAGGGCGCGGCGTAGGCGGCGAGCGTCGTCAGCCCAATGGCGGGCTTGGCGGCGGCGAGCGCGATGCCGCGCGCCGCCGAGATTCCGACCCGCAGCCCGGTGAAGCTGCCGGGGCCGGTGGTGACGGCGATGCGGTCGAGCGCGGAGAACGGCATGTCCGCATGCGCCATGACCCGGGCGATCAGCGGCATCAGCGCCTCGGCGTGGCCGCGCAGCATCGGCAGCGATTCGCTCGCCATCTTGCCGTGCTCGGTGTCGAGCACGGCGGCGGCGCAGGCCTCAAGCGCGGTATCGATGGCGAGAACACGCATGATGATGCGAGTCTAGCACCGCGATGACTTGAGCGCGCCAGTGCCACGTCATCCCTCCCCCGTTCGGGGGAGGGTGGCTCACGCGGAGGCGATAGCCGAGCGTGAGTCGGGTGGGGTGTATGTCGAACGCAGATCCACCCCACCCGGCCGCTCGCTGACGCTCGCGTCCACCCTCCCCACAAGGGGGAGGGATGGCTGCGGCACTTTCCGTCAGGCTGGAGATTAAGGTGAGTGCGCGTCGCGACTGCGTCGAATTAAACCGGCCGGACCTCGACCACTTCCGGCACGTAGTGCTTCAGCAGGTTCTGGATACCGTGCCGCAGGGTCGCGGTGGACGACGGACAGCCGGAGCAGGCGCCCTTCATGTGCAGATAGACCACGCCTTCCTTGAAGCCGCGGAAGGTGATGTCGCCGCCGTCGTTGGCGACCGCGGGCCGCACCCGGGTCTCGATCAGGTCCTTGATGGTGGTGACGATCTCCTCGTCGGCCGCCTCGAAGAACTCGTTCTCGTCGTCGTTGCCGCCGGTCTCGCCCGCCTTGAGCAGCGGTGCGCCGGACATGAAGTGCTCCATGATGGCGCCGAGGATCGCCGGCTTGAGCTGCGGCCATTCGCCGTCGGACTTGGTGACGGTGATGAAGTCGGAGCCGAAGAACACGCCGTTGATGCCCTTGATCTCGAACAGCCGCTCCGCCAGCGGCGAGGACTTCGCGGCGTCCGCAGGGTCGCGCAGGTCGAGCGTGCCGGTTTCGAGCACCGCCTGTCCGGGCAGGAACTTCAGGGTCGCCGGGTTGGGCGTGGCTTCGGTCTGGATGAACATGGGCAGTCTCCTTCGCCGGCAACGGGTTCAAGGCCCGCGCGGCTCAAATCACCATAGCAGATAAGTGGCTATTGCGGCAGGCCGGGTCAACCGAGGGCCGAATCGGCCCGTTAACTCCCGAAGGGCGGCCCGCCACCCTCTACGTCATCGCGTCGAGCTCTTCGTCGCTCAGATGCCCCGGCACGATGGCGACCGGAATCGGATAGTCCCCGGCCGCGCCGCCGACGCTGGCGACCAGCGGCCCCGGCCCGTCCTTGCCGGTTCCCGCGGCGAGCACCAGGATGGCGATGTCCTCGTCGTCCTCGATCAGCCCCAGGATCTCCTCCGCGGTCGCGCCCTCGCGCACCACCCGCTCGGCGGTGACGCCGGCGATGCCGTTGGCGCGCGTGGAATACTTGTCGAGCGCGGCATTGGCCTCCTCGTGCGCCTCCGCCTTCATGATGTCGGCGACGCCGAGCCATTGCTGGTTGCGGTCATGGGTCTCGATCACGCGCAGCATCACCACGCCGGCGCCGACGCGGGCGGCGCGCCGCGCGGCGAAATAGACCGCGCGATCGCATTCCGGCGTGTCGTCGATGACGACCAGCCATTTCGGCTTGTGGCCGGCCTCGTAGCTTCGGCGGCGCCGCGTGTTCGGCATGTTCGGTTGGCCTCACAAAAGCAACGCGCAATGGTGCCACGGCGCTCGGCCGCGGCACAAGCTTGCACTCGGGCCGGCCGGAGCCCGGACCGGGTGGCGCGGCCGCAGCCGATATTTGCCCGATTTTCCGCTGTGAATAGAAGAAACCTACCGCCGCACGAGGCCGACGATGTCCTTGACCGCCTTCATGGTTTCCGCGGCCAGCGCCTGCGCGCGGGTGGAGCCGTCGGCCAAAACCTCATCGATGTAGGCGGTGTCGTCCTTGAGCCGCCGCATCTCCGCGGTGATCGGCGAGAGCTTGGCGACCAGGAGATCGGACAGCGCCGGCTTGAACGCCGAGAACTGTGCGCCGCCGAACTGGGCAAGCACCGCGGCCTTGGTGGTGTCGGAGAGCGCCGCGTAGATGCCCACCAGGTTGTCGGCCTCGGGCCGCGCCTCCAGCGCCTTCTCGTCGTGCGGCAGCGGATCAGGATCGGTCTTGGCGCGGCGGACCTTGAGCGCGATCGCGTCCGCGTCGTCGGTCAGGTTGATGCGCGACTGGTCGGAGGCGTCCGACTTCGACATCTTCTTCGAGCCGTCACGCAGTGACATCACCCGCGTCGCCGGCCCCTGGATGATCGGCTCCGGCAGCGGGAAGAACGCGTCGCCGAAGCCGTGCGCGGCGATCGACGCGCTGTAGTCGTTGTTGAATTTCTGCGCGATGTCGCGCGCCAGCTCCAGATGCTGCTTCTGGTCCTCGCCCACCGGCACATGCGTCGCGCGATAGACCAGAATGTCGGCGGCCATCAGGTTCGGATAGGCGTAGAGCCCGACGGACGCGTTCTCGCGGTCCTTGCCGGCCTTCTCCTTGAACTGGGTCATGCGGTTGAGCCAGCCCAGCCGCGCCACGCAGTTGAACACCCAGGCGAGCTCGGCGTGCTCGGCGACCTGGCTCTGGTTGAACACGATGTGCTTCGTCGGGTCGATGCCGCAGGCGATGAACGCCGCGGTCACCTCGCGGATCGCCTTGGTCAGCTCCTGGGGGTCCTGCCACACGGTGATGGCGTGCAGGTCGACCACGCAATACAGGCAGTCGTGGGTGTTCTGCAGCTCGACGAACTTGACGATGGCGCCGAGGTAATTGCCGAGGTGCAGGTTGCCGGTCGGCTGCACCCCCGAGAACACCTTCTCCTTGAACGCCATGATCCTGTCCTGTCGCTGCGCGCGCCACATTCCACAATGATGGGTGGGATGCAAGCGCGGGGCGCATATCCGTTGCGCGTCAACCCATCAACCGTCATGGCCGGGCTTGTCCCGGCCATCCACGCCTTGCTTTGGAGCAACGAGCAAGCAAAGGCGTGGATGCCCGGCACAAGGCCGGGCATGACGGAGAGAGGCCCTGCTCAAAATTGAAAGTAACGGACCCGGCCGCCTCGCCTGGAACCCTCCGCCGCGCGATGCTAAGAGCCCCGCACGTCATCCCCGATACGAGTTTCCCGATGCCCGACACCACGCCGCCCGCCGCCTTCGATCCCGCCGCCGCAGGCTGGGAGCCCTACCGCGACGAGGGCTTCATCGGCCTGGTCGGCCCGTTCTGGTCGCGGCCCAAGAAAACCGACATGGGCGACAGCGTCGAATACGCCTTCACGGCCGCGCCCAAGCACCACAACCGCCGCGGCGTCGTGCAGGGCGGCATGCTGATGACCTTCGCCGACCGCTCGATGGGCATGACCTGCTGGTACGCCAACGAGCGCCAGCCGCAGGCGACCGTCCAGCTCGACATGCATTTCATCGACGCGGTTCAGGTCGGCGAGTTCGTCGAGGCCAAATGCACGGTCGTGCGCCGCACGCGCTCGCTCGTTTTCATGGCCGGCGAGCTGGTGGTCGGCGCCCGCATCGTCGCGCGGGCCTACGGCGTGTGGAAGACGCTGGGGAAGCGGTGAGCGCCCTCAGCCGCGCCGCGCCGCCTCGATCGCGGCGACGTCGATCTTCGTCATGCCCATCATCGCCTCGAACGCGCGCCTCGCCTCGTCGCCGCCGGCCGCCATCGCCTCGGTCAGCACGCGCGGCGTGATCTGCCACGACACGCCCCACTTGTCCTTGCACCAGCCGCACGCGCTCTCCCGGCCGCCGTTGCCGACGATGGCGTTCCAGTAGCGGTCGGTCTCGGCCTGGTCGTCGGTGGCGATCTGGAACGAGAAGGCTTCGGTTTGCTTGAACGCGGGGCCGCCGTTGAGGCCGACACACGGAACGCCGGCAACCGTGAACTCGACGACCAGCACATCGCCCTTCTTGCCGGACGGGAAGTCGGCGGGCGCACGCCAGATGGCGCCCACCGCGCTGTCGGGAAAGGTCGCGGCATAAAAGCGCGCCGCGGCCTCGGCATCCTTGTCGTACCAGACGCAGATCGTGTTCTTCGCTGTCGCCATGTCATGTCCTTTCGCTTTGAAGCACCATTAACGCCATCGCTCTTTTCAAGATAGGCGCCCCTTCGCCGGTTCCACTTGAGAAAGGGATCGTGGCTTGCCGATGACCTTAGCCGGCCGCTCGATGGGCATGGCCTGCTACGCCAACGGGCGCCAGCCGCGGGCGGCCGTCCAGCTCGACATGCATGTCATCGACGCGGTTCAGGCCGGCGCGTTCGTCGAGGCCAGGTGCACGGTCGTGCGCCGCACGCGCTCGCTCGTTTTCATGGCCGGCGAGCTTGTGGTCGGCACCCGCATCGTGGCGAGGGCCAACGGCGTGTGGAAGACGCTGGGGAAGCGGTGAGCCGACGGCTGTGCTGCTGTAGCTTCTGTAGCCCGGATTGAGCGAAGCGAAATCCGGGTTAACCTCTCAGGCATGGTGCGGTATCGGCGAAACCTCGTGCCAGGCGGCACATATTTCTTCACGGCCACATTGGCTGACCGCCGCTCGAAGGCGTTGACGGATCACATCACTTCCCTGCGCGACGCCTTTCGCGCCACCCGGCGGTCCCATCCATTTGCCATCGACGCCATCGTTATCCTCCCCGATCACCTGCACGTCGTTTTGACGTTGCCAAATGGAGACGCGGATTTCCCGACCCGATGGCAACTGATCAAGCGCCGGTTCACAGCGGCGGTCGTTAAGACCGGGACACCTGTCGACCGATTTCCCAACGGCGAGATCGCGCTATGGCAGAGGCGGTTTTGGGAACACACCATCCGCGGCGATCACGACTTTGAGCGTCACGTCGATTACATCCATTTCAATCCGGTCAGACATCGTCTTGTCGCGCGCGTGCGCGAATGGCCATATTCGTCGTTTCATCGATATGTCAGAAATGGATTGCTCCCGGCCGACTGGGCAGGCGACGCGGAGCAGCAGACAGGCGACTTCGGTGAATGATGCGTTGGCCCCGGATTTCGCTGCGCTCAATCCGGGCTACGCTCGCTGAATCGCGAATTCCGTAGGGCGGGTTAGACCCTCCATACTCTCGGCTTTACGCCGAGGCATGCCATGCCAGATAGCGCGGCTGGTGCCGTCGCGAGGTTGGTAGGAATTAAGGGTGGCGTAGTCTCCGGGGTGTTCAACCTCGAATCATCCGGCGTTGAAGCGCCGGACTGGAGACCACGCCATGACAAGCAATACCACGAAGCCTGATTCCTCGCAGCCTGCAACCG